>CACZFF010000027.1 GCA_902780385.1 uncultured Lachnospiraceae bacterium | reverse complement strand
TCCAATGCGCTGTGCGCGCGATTTTCGCCGTTTAACTCGGGTTTTTCGCGAAAAGCGCGCGAAAAACACCTCGCGTTTCAGGTGGGTCTGTACAGTAGCATGCAATCCCGATCTCTGCTCCTGTTCCGTTACTTAAAAACGTGCGTTTCCGGGGCTGGTGCCGGTATGAACATCAACGGTCCTCGCCCTCGTGCATTTCTTCGATCGCGGCTTTTTTATAGGTGGCAAATCTTCCCTGGTCAAGAGCTGTTCGTATATCTTCCATCAGATGATTGTAATAATAAAGGTTGTGAAGGACACCCATCCTCAATCCCAGAGCTTCCTGGGCCTTATACAAGTGGCGGAGATAGGCGCGGGAATACCCTCCGCGGCAGACAGGGCAGCCGCAGCCCTCTTCGATCGGACGGGGGTCTTCGGCGTAGCGGGCGCTCTTGATGTGCACAGTGCCTTTTTTCGTGTAGAGGTTTCCGTGCCTTCCATTGCGGCTGGGATAAACACAGTCAAAGAAGTCAATACCGCGGTCTACGCCTTCTATGATGTTTTCGGGCGTTCCCACTCCCATCAGATAGGTCGGTTTATCGACCGGCAGGTAAGGGACCGTCTGGTCCAGGATGTCATACATCTGCTCATGGGTCTCACCCACCGCAAGTCCGCCCACGGCATAGCCGTCGAGTTCCATTTCCGAGATCTGCTTTGCATGGTCGATACGGATATCCGGTATGATGGCTCCCTGGTTGATACCGAAGAGAAGCTGATGCGGATTGACGGTGGTCTCCAGCTGATTGAGGCGCTGCATCTCGGTCTTGCATCGGGCAAGCCAGCGGGTCGTCCTGTCCACGGAACGTGTAACATATTCCCGGTCCGCCAGTGCAGGAGGGCATTCGTCAAAGGCCATGGCTATGGTCGATCCCAGATTGGACTGGATCTGCATGCTCTCTTCCGGTCCCATGAAGATCTTGTGTCCGTCTATATGGGAGCGGAATGTGACACCTTC
The DNA here is from genome assembly GCA_902780385.1 of uncultured Lachnospiraceae bacterium. Classification (GTDB taxonomy): domain Bacteria; phylum Bacillota; class Clostridia; order Lachnospirales; family Lachnospiraceae; genus CAG-791. The sequence continues at coordinate 56,508 of CACZFF010000027.1, read as the reverse complement.
CTCTTTGATACTGCGAAGATCCGACAGGGAAAAGACCTGAAAACCGCCGGAGTCAGTCAGGATCGGACGGTCCCAGCGCATAAATCTGTGCAGGCCTCCCATGCGGTGCACCAGGGCATCTCCGGGGCGGACATGGAGATGATAGGTGTTGCAGAGCGCAACCTGGGTCTCAATGGTGCGGAGATCATCCGCGGAAAGACCTCCCTTGATCGCGCCGGCTGTCGCCACATTCATAAAGACAGGGGTCTCGATCACGCCGTGTACCGTAGTCATCCGAGCCCTTTTCGCGCGTCCTTCCTGTTTCAAAAGTTCATACATAGTTTTGTTTTACAACCTCCCTGCATAAGATTCATCAAGAATCTCAAAAAACCGGCAATCAAGAAAATCAAATTGAAAGGCAGGAGAAATCAGTTTTCTGATCTCTCCTGCCTGCTGATGATTCGTATTATTTGTTCATCGAAGCAGAACCGCGGGATACGAAAGTGCCTGAGGACACGGTTCTCTCATGTGTCTCAGATCTGATCCGGGAGCAGCTTGTGGAAGATGATGCAGTTGGGCTTATCCACCTGTATCTCCTTCGCGGACATGATAATTGTCTTCTTTTCCATATCGACCTTGAAGAAAGTCATAGTATCCGATTCATGGTTCAGGCTGACCAGATGCTTGTCATCAGGGAACAGAGCTGCATCCTTGGGATACTCGCCGCTGATCGGCAGGCAGAGAACCTTCTCCAGATATCCGTTGTCGGGATCGATCTTGAAGATGACAACAGAATTGTCACCTGCATTCGAGCTCACCAGGTATTTGAAATCCGAAGAAAAGTTCAGGGCACTGGCGGCGGATCCGGTCGCGTGATAATCATTGAGTGTAGGTACTGTCTGGATCTTTTCGAAATCCGGAACTCCGTCGATCTCCTGATAGAAATAGACATCGATCAGGTTCTTGAGCTCGTGGACGACATAGAGATAGTGGCCGTCGCTGGAAAACTTCAGATGGCGGGGAGCAGACTCCAGTTCAGAATGCAGGACCGCACACTGTCTGATCTTTCCTGTGACATTATTGAAGGAATAGACATTGACGTGGTCCATGCCGAGGTCTGCCGCACACAGATATTTGTTGTCGCGCGTCATCTTCACGCACTGTACATGCGGCCGGAAATTTCGCTCCGCGATACTGCCCAGTCCCTTGAGGAAGAGCTCGTCTGTGATCTCACCGACACTGCCGTCTTCGCCCAGACGCAGCACCGTGATCTTACCGTCGTGATAGCTGCACACGAAGAGGTATTCATCGTTATAATCTGTGGAAAGATGCGATCCGCGCATACCGTTGATGGATCCGCGGTTGATCTTCTCAAGATTGCCTCCCTGGATGATCTTGAATGCTTCCACGCCGAAGTCCGTGATGGAATACAGGAAACGGCCATTGTGGGAAATTGTCACATAGGAGGAATTCGTGATGGAGATCTCACTCTTTTCGCTCAGTGTTCCCTCTTCTACATTGACATCATACACCCGGATGCCGACCTTTTTCTTTCCGGCCCTGGTATAGGAAGAAACATAAGCAACAAACTTGTCTCCCGGTACGTACCCGTATCTTGACAGGTCCAGTTCCTGATCATATGCTTCTGTCATTTAGCACGTCCTTTCCGCAGCCATCCGGCTATTGCATCTGTAAAAAATCACCCTTGTGTCTGTAGTGTGCCGATCAACCCGGGATATGCCGGATCTCAAATACTGTTTGCGATGCTTTGTGGTCGAGAAATTGACTCAACATCAGTTTATCACAAATCCCCCGTAAATGGTATGCAAAATACAATTCAATGCGAAGAATTATTAACGTTACTGTACACGCCCTATCGAGGGCGTGTACAAGTAACGTTGCGAAAATCGCATTCCAATGCGCTGTGCGCGCGATTTTCGCCGTTTAACTCGGGAATGCGCTGTGCGCGCGATTTTCGCCGTTTAACTCGGGTTTTTCGCGAAAAGCGCGCGAAAAACACCTCGCGTTTCAGGTGGGTCTGTACAGTAGCTTATTAACTGCTGTCACGGTACAGACCCGCCTTAAATGCGAGGTCTTTTCACTGATTCATTCCCGCTTCAGGATAAATGCTTCGCTTTTGGGCCGGATTTTTATTTCCTGTCCGGTCAGTAGGAGGAGCTGAGATAATCCTGCAGATCAAAAAGGGGATCAGGGTCCGCGCGGAAAATGGTTCCGTGGTTACGGCCCTGGACGACCTCGTGGATGACACTCATATGTTTACTGTTGACGATCACCATATCGCATCCGCTCTTAGTCGCGATCACACCTGCCTGGAGCTTGGTGCTCATACCGCCGGTTCCGCTCTCGCTCCCGGTAGTGCCCTTGGCCATCTTCATCATGCTTTCGTCCAGATGAGGGACATACTCGATATATTCCGCATCCGGATTGACACGGGGATCATCCGTGTAGAGACCGTCGACATCGGACAAGAGGATCAGCAGGTCCGCATGCATAAGAGAGGCAACTATGGCAGAGAGGTTGTCGTTATCGCCGACAGAATACTCATAGGTTGCTACGGAGTCATTCTCATTTACAATCGGGATACAGTTGAATTTGAGAAGCTCGTTGAATGTATTATAGAGATTATATTTGCTCAGATTCTCCGTGATCGCGTTTTTATCCATCAGGATCTGGGCGGAAATCTGATTATAATCCGTGAAAAAACGCTGATAGATCATCATCAGACGGGCCTGACCGATGGCGGCGCAGGCCTGCTTGACAGTGATCTTACTGTCTTCCGCAAGAATCTGTCCCGAGCTGGTGCGGCGGATTACCTCGCGTCCGACTGCTGTTGCACCTGAGCTGACCAGGATCACATCCTTGCCGCGGTTTTTCAGGTCACTGAGCTCGCGGACCAGGACATCGATCTTATGGTAATCGAGACGGTGTGTGGAACTGTGCAGCAAAGAGGAGGAGCCGACCTTGACGACGATCCTCTGACGGTTCTTCAGCCCCTGCCTGTAAGACATATTCTCATCGAGTACGTTGCCTTCACCGGCAGCACTCTGCACATTTTTGTCATTTTCTTTCGTGCTCATTGCTTTGTCATCCATTTCTATTCAAAAATTTATCAACCTTAAAAGTTCGATCAAGCGGCTGCGCGGATGGGCGTGCTCGCACGCACAGACGTGCAGACATTTGATCGGACCACCATGTATGAGACAAAAAGCTACGCGCAGCAAGGCAAGCGGAGCGATTGTCGAATACATGGTGGCGATTGCGAGAGCATGGCCTCGCCATGCGGAGCAATCGACTTTTACTCTTCTGGTGGTGGCAGTCACGCTGCCATGGCAGTTTACCGTAAAAGTTCGATCAAGCGGCTGCGCGGATGGGCGTGCTCGCACGCATAGACGTATTTTTTATTCTGCTGTATAAGGCGCGTATCTGCGCGCGATCGCCTCCGCGATCCGGATGCCGTCCATGGCGGCGGACATGATCCCGCCCGCATAACCGGCTCCTTCGCCGCAGGGGTAGAGGCCGGCGGCTCCTGTGGACTCCAAGGTATCTCCGCGGGGAATCCTGACCGGTGACGACGTCCGGCTCTCAATACCGGCCACAATCGCATCACGGCCGTCAAAGCCCTTGATCCTGCGTCCGAACTGATCCATTCCCTCGATAAAATCTTTCGTCAGTTCAGGGGGAAGCAGCCTGTGCAGGGGTGCTTTTCGGCAGGAGCCCTTTACAGCATTGTTTGCAAAGCTTTCTTCCGTTTTCAAATCATTTGAATCTTTTTTCAGATCGTCAGCAAAAAAACTGCTGCGAAAGTCCTGATATTGCTGTATGGGGACAGCGCCTTTTCCCATCTCCCAGGCTCTTTTTTCCAGTTTGCGCTGAAAAGCCATGCCGGCCAGGACATGGTCGCTGCCGAACTCAGCCTCTCCCACCGTGATCACAATGGCGCTGTTTGCCCAGCCGCTGTCACGTCCCTCGTCACTCATGCCATTGACACACAGATGCTCCTGCTCGGAAGATGCATTGACTATATAACCGCCGGGGCACATGCAGAATGAGTAGACGCCATGACCGGAAGAAGCGCGCGCTGTAAGCTTATAGGGGGATGCAGTAAGGCGCATCCTGCGCAGCTCTTCCGGATCAGAGACTCCGTACTGACTCTCATCGATAAGGGCCTGGGGATGAGCAACGCGGAATCCTACCGCGAACTGCTTTTGTTCAAGAGGGATCTTTTCACGATAAAGCTCTTCTATGGTATCCCTGGCACTGTGTCCGACCGCAAAAACGACAGCCTCCGCCGGAATCCATTCATCTGTCCATTCATCTGTCTGAGAAGAGCTTCCCTGCTGCGGATATGCCGGGCGCAGAGTAAGGCCCGTCAGCCTGCGGGGCGCAACAGGATCCGTTTCTGCCGGATCTGGATCTGCAAAAGTAAAGCCTTTACAGACTGTTTCAAAACGTACTTGTCCGCCGGCCTCTTCGATCCGCCTTCGGATACGCGGGATCACCTCCCGCAGGCGGTCTGTCCCAATGTGAGGCATGCCCTCATAGAGAATTGACTCCGGGGCACCCGCGTCTACAAAGATGCGCAGAACCTGGCCAGACCGGCCGGTCCGGTCATTCACCTGCGTATTCAGTTTTCCGTCGGAAAAAGTCCCTGCACCGCCTTCGCCGAACTGCACGTTGGACGCAGGGTCCAGCCGGCCTGTCTCCCAGAATCGTTCGACATCCGCTGTGCGGTCTTCCATTTTCCTGCCCCGTTCAATAAGCAGCGGCTGATAACCATGTTCAGCCAGAAACAGGGCGCAGAAAAGCCCCGCCGGCCCGGCACCGATCACGACCGGACGATGCGGCATAGGCTCTGTTCCGCTCTCCGGAAAACGGTATTCCGCCCCTTGCGCCAATGATACGTTTTTATTTTTCAGTCGCCGCAGCAGGGCAGACTCCTCTTTCGCTCCAAGACCCGCGTCGACATCCACCGTATATGTATCAAAGAGCTGCGGCTTTTTGCGGGCATCAACAGAATGCCTCACGATGGTATATCTCAGAGCCCGTCCGTCCATACGCAGCGTTTTTCGTATTTTGTTTTCCAGGGCTCCCTCTGCATATCCGCACGGAAGCCGAAGCTGTGAAATTCTGATCATATATTATCTGAATTATCTGTTATGAATAAATCTTGCAGCCGACCGGCCGGCAATAGTGCCGCTGGTCATGGCCCACTGCAGGTTGTAACCTCCGCATCGCCCGTCCACATCCAGCAGTTCTCCTGCCAGAAACAGGCCCCTGCACTTCTGCGACTGCAGGGAATCGTCCACTTCGGACAGAGGTACGCCGCCGCTGGTGACCTGGGCGTGGTCAAAGCCTCCCGTGCCGGTCACATCCAGATCAAAAGCCCGGAGCTTGTGCATGAGCGCACGCAGTTCCCTGTCTGAAAAACGCCTTGCCTTCATTTCCGCCTGCAGCCCCTCGCGGGCAAGTATCAAATCGATCACTTTCCGGTGTGCCAGCCCAAGCAGGAAATCTCCCAGCATCTGACTGCGGTCCTGCCTCAGACGGTTGTCCAGCTCTTCCTCAAACTCTTCCTGTGAAAATTCCGGCATAAAATCGATCCGCACACAGACTTTTTGTCCCTGTGAAAGGAGTCTTGCTGCCTGTCCGCTGATCTGAAAAACCGGAATGCCTGAAATACTCTTGTCCGTGATCTGCAGTTCGCCGTCTTCGAAGCCGAAGACAGAATACTCCCTGCCGCATACCTTCATCAGCATCACAGACGCATGGCAGCGGACACCTGCGGCACGGCGCAGGACAAAGTCTCCGCTTTCAAGCCGGGTCAGGGCAGGAAGCGGCCGGACCAGGCTGTGGTCTAAAGATTCGGCAAAAAGATAGCCATCGCCGCTGCAGCCAAAGGCAGGCCCCGCCATTCCTCCCGTACAAAGTATCACGGCATCACAGTAAAAAGATTCCTGCTTCTCAACTGCGACAGGCTCCGCTGCTCTGGCAGCAGGCTTTCGGCCTGCTTTCATAGAAATAGTGTCGGCTGCGCCTTTACCCTTCTTTTTTTTCTTCCCCCTCCCGGGATTCCCTGAAACTGCCTTTTCCTGCCCGGAGATCCTATATTGAATGCAGAATGAATCTCTTCCCTTGCCCTGTGCAGTTTTCTCGATCCCCAGGACTGTACAGTCGGTACAGATCCGTATGCCGAGCTGCCACATGCATTTTTTCAGAGCCTCAACGACTGTCTCCGCCTGATCCGTTCTCGGATAGACATATCCATCGCGGTCATGCACCGGCACGCCTGCCTCCCTGAAAAAACGAATCAGGTCCTCTTGGGAAAACTGTCCGATCAGAGAAAGGATCCTGGAAACATAGTCTGTTTTTGCCCTATTCGTCCTGCCGGTTTCCCCGTCGGAAATCTGTTTTTCCTGCGTGTGATAACAGGAACTGTCCAGAAAAAGATTGGTCAGATTACATCTCCCGTTACCGGTTGCATATATCTTCTTCCCGATCTTTTCATTTTTTTCAAAAATCGTGACCCGGCATCCCGCCTGCGCAGCCGCGATTGCGGCCATGCATCCGGAAGCTCCGCCGCCGATCACGGCAATCCTGCTGCTGGCATTTTCCATGGTATCCGCCATCCTTAGACTTATGTTTTTTCCGGAATACTGCCCCGGCAGATCCTGACAGGGTCAGCTGGCCTCCGCCGGGCATAACAGTATAAGCATAACAGCCTAAAACCCTCTAAGTACCTTATGAGCGCGTGATTCCCAGGCTCTGCAGGACAGTCTCCTGCTTTTCCTCCATCCGGGCGCTCTCCTCTTGTGTCATGTGATCATATCCGCAAAGATGCAGCATACTGTGTGCAACAAGGAAGGCGAATTCCCTGCGGGTGCTGTGGCCGTATTCCTGCGCCTGCTCCCAGACGCGGGAGGCATTGATCACAATATCGCCAAGCTGCAGAAATCCGGTATCGGGGTCGATATAATCCATCTCGTTCTCTTCGACAGCGGAAAAATCGGACTCCGTCTCAAAGGGAAGGGCCGGAAAGGACAGGACATCGGTCGTCCTGTCAATGCCCCGGTACTCAAGATTCATGCGGTGCACTTCTTCTTCATCGGTGACCAGCAGATAGACACTTGCGTCATAAGGACAGTTCTCTTTTGTGAGCACTGTCTTACAGACCTGCTGTGCCAGCTCCGCCGCATCAAAATCAAACTTCCGGTTTTCAGGACCCTCGGTGAGGATTTCCGCCTCCAGTTCAAAAAAAGGTCCTTCCGCATCGCCGGTAATGATCCTTTCATCCTCATGAAAATCAGGATTTATCATAGCTTATTCCCTCTGCCCTCAATCATTCCTGCCGGGCTTATTTCTCCGCTGTTCAATTCTGCCGCCGAAACGGTCCTGTTTGTCCTGACGTTCTCTGCTGCGTCGGGCGGCCGCCAGTTCATAATTTTCGTAGGCCTTGACGATCTTCTGCACCAGAGGGTGCCGGACAACATCGCGCGCATCAAGGGTGATGAATTTGATACCGTCGACATGTTTTAAGACCTGCATGGCGACATCCAGACCGGAACGGCGGTCAGGCGCCAGGTCCTTCTGTGAGGCATCGCCGGTGATGACTGCGTGGGAGCCGAAGCCGAAACGGGTGAGGAACATTTTCATCTGTTCCGGCGTCGTGTTCTGCGCCTCGTCCAGAATGATATAGGCATTGTCCAGGGTACGCCCGCGCATATAAGCCAGCGGAGCCACTTCGATCAGGCCCTTCTCCATATTTGCCTGGAACCTCTCTGCGCCCATGATCTGATAAAGAGCGTCATAGAGGGGACGAAGATAAGGATCGACCTTGCTCTGAAGATCGCCGGGCAGAAAGCCCAGCTTCTCACCAGCCTCAATCGCGGGTCTGGTGAGAATGATCCTCTCCACTTCCCCGTTCATGAAAGCTGTGATCGCCATGGCCATGGCAAGAAATGTCTTTCCGGTGCCGGCGGGTCCGTTTGCAAAAACGATCAGATTGTCACGGATCGCATTGATATATTTCTGCTGTCCGACAGTCTTGGGACGGACAGGCTTTCCGCTCACAGTGTGGCAGATAATATCTCCGTCCATCTTCTGCAGCATGCCGGGCTCTGCGTCATCTTTCATATCCAGCGCATAGTCCACCTGCTGAGACGTCACCTCGGAACCGTGCTCGGAAAGTCCGGCCATGTCCTCCAGTAGAACAACCGCCGCCTCCACATTCCTGTCCTCTCCGATCACCTTCATGGATCCATTTCGGGAGACAATACTGACCTGAAGTTCTTTTTCGATTTTACGGACATGCGCATCCTGCATACCGAAAATATCTCTTTGGATTTCCGCACTGAAATCCAGTTCTTTTTCCATACAATCAACCTCCGGAATTACCTTTACAGCGAAAATACCACTTTTCCTATAATAGTCAAAGCACAGCCTGCATGCAAGCAAAAAAAACCTCTGCCTCAGTTTCCGGGTAAGCAGAGATTCTGGGGACGGGCCTTCGCGGTATACATCCTTTGGAGTGCAAGGGGGTACGGGCCTTCGCGGCATACATCCTTTGGAGTTCAGGATTTCTTCGCGAAGATGTACTAGGGCTCTGCTTATGCTGCGGGCGGGCCGCTTTAACTCGTATTCCGTGTTGAAAACACGGAATACTCAGACATGCGATGCGCTAAATTGTCCTTCTTTGAGAGAAGGACAATTTACCCGCCCTCCGCATAATCATCGCCAAGTACATCTAACGCTCGAAATATTCACTCCGCCAGGATGTATACCGTTCAGGCCCTGAGATCAGCTTATCTTCAAATGAGAAAACCAAGACACAGGGCATGCAGCCCCGAGTCCTTTATATTTGCCTATAGAATAATTCTGAATATAAATACATGCTTGAAAAGGGAAAGCCGCTATCAGCTTTCAGTTCAATAACATAATATATCTGATAAAGTACGAACATAAAATGAAAACGGATGGGGTTACGGATAGGATTGCAACTTTCCCTGGCATCCAATTAATCGCCCGGCAGATAGCACACAGATTAAAAGACAGTTTTACAGGTGATTAAGAAGTGACTGTCAGGAGACTTTTTTATATGATAAGATAAAAATGTTCCTGCCAGCGTTCTAATATAAAAAAACCTGTTGTAGAAAGGGTGAAATAAAATGGCAGCAACACCGTTTACACTTTATGAATATCCCGATCAGGTTACACGTCAGGAAGACGGTTCCTTTCGCTGGAAATGCGCTGTCGAAAAGGAATATGAACAGAGGGCTTACGAATTGACCATGAAAATCTGCGGTGCTATTGCAGCCTTTATCCTGGCTTTCGGGGGCTTTCTGTCCGTGATGAACAGTGACCTCATGTCGTTTGCAATAGTGGCAGCATGTGTTGCTGCCTTTCTGCTGATTTCCTTCTTTATCTGCTGGGGATTAAACAAGCTGCCGGGCACGATGAGAGAAATCTATCATCTGACAGATGAATATATCGAAACCGGCTCCGGCAAGACCCGTGCAATCTTCAGCTTTAAGAAGACAAGGACAGTGATTGTCACCGGCAAGTATATAGAACTCATAGGACGCTTCGGCGGACCTCGCGTCTATGTTCCCGAGCAGGATATGTCTTTTGTAAGAGGCTACATCCTGAGCCGGGTGCCCGGAGAAGCCCAGATACGATATTTATGTTAATCCGGCCAAGGCCGGATTTTTTTTACTGAACTTCTCAGCTATTGCATCCTCCATTACTTGGCGAATCTGATTGCAAAAAGACGGCAAAACGCCCGTCCCACACGGACGGGCGTTTTAGGGCCACCCTGTCTGAGTATGTCGCATCTTCAATGCGACATACGAGTTTGGCCCGGCCATCTATTTTGCATCAGTGAGCCTTAGTAATTCCATGCGAACAAATCCCGAACTCCAAAGGATGTGTGCTGTGAAGGCTCGTACTATTTCCTCTGCAATTACGCTTTACGCCTTGCCGGAAAGATACTCATCGATGCCCTTTGCAGCTGCCGGGGCTGCATGCGAAGGGCATCGTTCATTTTTCTTATCAGGCTTTTCCGGACAGGTACTCGTCGATGCCCTTTGCAGCTGCCTTTCCTGCCCCCATTGCGAGGATGACAGTCGCTGCGCCGGTGACTGCGTCGCCGCCTGCGAAGACGCCTTCCTTGGAGGTCTGGCCGTTGTCTTCGTTTGCAACGATGCACTTGCGGCGGTTGATGTCCAGACCTTCTGTCGTGGAAGCGATCAGAGGGTTGGGAGATGTGCCCAGGGACATGATGACTGCGTCGCACTCGATGTAGAACTCGGAGCCGGGGATCTCAACGGGGCTGCGTCTGCCGGAGGCATCGGGCTCGCCCAGTTCCATGCGCAGGCAGGTGATACCCTTGACCCAGCCCTTCTCATCCGCGTGGATCTCAACGGGGTTGGTAAGAAGGTTGAATACGATGCCTTCTTCCTTGGCATGGAGGACTTCCTCACGTCTTGCGGGGAGCTCTTCCTCACTTCTGCGGTAGACGATGTGTGTCTCGGCCCCCAGACGAAGGGCGGTCCTGGCTGCGTCCATAGCCACGTTGCCGCCGCCGACGATGACAGCCTTTTTGGGCTTCATGATCGGGGTCCTGGAATCGTCGCTGAAAGCCTTCATCAGGTTGCTCCTGGTGAGGTATTCGTTTGCGGAGAAGACGCCCATGGCCTGCTCGCCGGGAATGTGCATGAACTTGGGAAGACCTGCGCCGGAGCCGATAAAGACGGCGTCAAAGCCCTCTTCCTTCATCAGGGCGTCGACAGTGGTGGATTTGCCGATGACACAGTCGGTCTCGATCTTGACACCCAGTGCCTTGACGTTCTCGATCTCCTTCTCCACGACCGCATCCTTGGGAAGACGGAACTCAGGGATACCATAGACCAGAACGCCGCCTGCCTTGTGCAGGGCTTCGAAAATAGTGACATCATAACCCATGCGGGCCAGGTCGCCTGCGCAGGTAAGTCCGGACGGGCCGGAGCCGATGATCGCGACCTTTTTGCCCTTGGGAGCCGCGTCAGTGGAGGGCTTGATGCCCATCTCGCGTGCAGTGTCGGCGACATAGCGCTCCAGCTTGCCGATGGAGACGGCATCGCCCTTGATACCGCGCACGCAGACGCCTTCACACTGGGATTCCTGAGGACAGACACGTCCGCAGACAGCGGGAAGCGCGGAGGAAAGGCTGATCACATCGTAAGCACCCTTTACATCGCTCTCTTTGACCTTCTGGATAAATCCGGGGATGTCGATCGAAACGGGGCAACCTTTGACACAGCGGGGATTTTTGCAGTTCAGGCATCTTGCCGCTTCGGCTTCCGCCTCTTCTTTATTGTATCCCAGACATACTTCTTTGAAATTCGTGGCACGGACTTTGGGATCCTGCTCACGGACCGGGACTTTAACCATCATATTTGCTGCCATAGTCTTTTTCCTTCCTTGTATATTCGAAAGCTTTTCCTGAATCCATGAATCACATGCATCAGCCGCAGTTTCCACAGCCGCCGTGGTGGGTGTCGCCTTCCTTGGCCTTCAGGAACAGACGTCCCTCTTCCGTTGCATACATGCGGCTGCGCTGCATAGCCTGGTCGAAATCTACGAGGTGGCCGTCAAATTCGGGGCCGTCTACACAGGCAAACTGGACCTTGTCGCCGACCATGAGACGGCAGGCGCCGCACATGCCGGTGCCGTCCACCATGATGGGGTTCATACTGACGATGGTCTCGATACCCAGCTTCTTGGTCAGAAGACATACGAATTTCATCATGATCATGGGGCCGATGGCGACAACGCGGTCGAAGCGCATTCCGTCATCATACAGCTTCTGGAGGGCAACTGTGACATTGCCGTTGATGCCGTAGGAACCGTCATCTGTGCAGATATGCAGATTGGAGACAGCGCGCATCTCATCCTCGAGGATGATGATATCCTTAGTCTTGGCACCCTGGATGCAGTCGACAGTCACGCCGTTATCATGGAGCCACTTCAGCTGGCAGTAGACAGGAGCAGTTCCTACACCGCCTGCGATGAAGCAGATCTTCATTTTCTTGAGTTCTTCGATGGGAAGTTCAGTCAGATCGGAAGGTTTTCCCAGAGGTCCTACGATATCGTGGAAGCTGTCGCCTTCATTGAGCTGAGACATTCTCTGTGTCTCTCCGCCGACCACCTGGAATACGATCTGTACGGTGCCTGCAGCTGGATTATAATCACAGATTGTCAGCGGCACCCTCTCTCCCTCATCATCTACACGGACGATCAGGAACTGGCCGGGAAGCGCGTTCTTCGCGATCCGGGGAGCCTCCACGTCCATCAGAAAGATGTTCGGAGCAAGATTTTCTTTTTTAAGAATCCTGAACATGTTTTCCTCCTACTCTGAATACATTTTTATATCTTGAAGATATCCGGTTCCGATCCAAAACTCCGGTTAATAGAAGTTCTGTAAAAATATTATCATATCCATTTTCCCGCTTTGTGCAGATTCGGGCAAAGTATGTGCCATCTCACGGACACACCGCCGGTTCTTTCCATTCAGTAAAAACACTCAAAACTGAAAAGAAGAAATCCGGGTCCATGCACTGCCGCACCGCCGGTTCTTTCCATTCAGTAAAAACACTCAAAACAGAATAGAAGAAATCCGGGTCCATGCACTGATACACCGCAGATTCTTTCCATTCAGTAAAAACACTCAAAAACCGAAAAGAAAAAATCCGGATTCATGCACTGACGCTCCGCTGAATCAGTCAAATAAGAGAGAAAACGAACATGTATACAATAATACCATATTGTGACAGACTCAATCCAAAAAATCAACAAAAAGTTATCTTTATTATTATTTTCTGCCCGTAAATGCCGCTTTTGAGGACCGGCAGAAAATCAAAAGCGTTTATTCTCATGGATACGGGCTGCCCTGAGGGCAGCCCGTATCAGGCTCGCGAGAATAACAGAATTACGCGATCGTCTTTTATTTTGATCATCAATGAGTCAATGGGGCCTGTTTATATACCCGGCTGCTCTTTGAGTATGTCCGCTGATAAATCACGATAAAGAACACATACAAATCCTGTCTTTAACCGCCTTCTCTATCCAGGTATTCCTCAAACTCAGGCATGGTCATAAGGACCTGTCTTGCGCGGGTGCTGCTCTCTTCACTCACGACACCGGCTTCCGCAAGCTGATCCATGATGCGTGCGGCGCGGTTGAAGCCGATCTTGAAGACACGCTGCAGAAGACCGATGGAAGCCTTGTTTTTTTCAATGATAAAACGTCCTGCCTCAGCAAAGTGCTCATCCCGGCGCGGATCTGTCTTTACTTCTCCGGAAGACATATCGGAGATACCGTTGGCAGCGATATCGTCGATCTGACGGTCGATTTCCTGATCGTGGCTGTCCTGAGTATTGTACTTTTTGATATAATCCACAACCCTGGTCACTTCATCATCTGAGACAAAGACCCCCTGTACACGTGCCGGCTTCTGGTAATACTGCGGGTAGAACAGCATATCGCCCCGGCCGATCAGCTTCTCGGCACCGGCCATGTCCAGAATCGTCCTGGAGTCTACCTGACTGGAAACCGCAAAGGCGATACGGCTGGGCATATTTGCCTTGATCAGACCCGTGATGACATCCACGGAGGGACGCTGTGTGGCGATGATCAGGTGAATACCGGCAGCGCGGGCAAGCTGGGCCAGACGGCAGATGGCACTCTCCACTTCACTCTTGGCTACCATCATGAGATCCGCCAGCTCATCTACAATGATGACGATCCTGGGAAGCGGCTCACGCTCCAGTTCCCCGTCCTCATTGCGATATGACTGGGCCATGGCATTATATCCATTCAGGTCCCGGGCGCCGGCTGCTGCAAAGAGCTTGTATCTCTTTTCCATCTCTGCAACCGCCCAGTTCAGAGCGGCCGAGGCTTTTCGGGGGTCGGTGACCACAGGAATGATCAGATGCGGGATCTTCTTGTAGACGCTCAGCTCGACCACCTTGGGATCGATCATGAGAAGACGGACCTGGTCGGGTGTCGTCCTGTAGAGAATACTCAGGATAATGGTGTTAATGCAGACGGATTTTCCGGAGCCGGTGGCACCTGCGATCAGAATATGGGGCATGCGGGCAATGTCCGCGATGACATTCTTGCCGCCTATATCTTTGCCGACTGCAAAAGGAAGTTTTCCCTTAAAGTTTCGGAATTCCTCTGTTGCGAGAAGATCACGCAGGCAGACAGTTGTCTCCTTCTTGTTGGGGACTTCAATGCCGATGGCAGATTTGCCCGGGATCGGTGCCTCGATCCGGATGTCAGTCGCTGCCAGACGCAGCTTGATATCATCCGAGAGGTTCACGATCTTGCTGACCTTGACGCCCTTATCCGGTTTGAGCTCATAGCGCGTAACGGAAGGGCCCTGGCTGATATCTGTGATCGTGACCTGCACACCGAATGTCCTCAGTGTCTCCTGCAGACGGTAAGCTGTCTCCTTCAGCTCGCGTTCCGTCTCCTCGTTTTTTCCGCTGCTGCCCCTCTCAAGAAGAGTGAATGTCGGGGGAACATAGCTGGCGGCCTTGCGGACGGCAGAAGAAGGTCCGGAAGACTTGCTCCCCTTCTTTTCTTCCTCTGTCTCCCTGTGAACGGAAATGCCCTGAAGATCCTCCTCAGAAGGAGTAAAAGTATTCCCGCCCGGTCTTTGTGCCTCTGGCTGGCCGCCGGCATTCCGGACGGAGGAACTTTGACCGGCAGAATCTTCCTGTCCGGACGCTGCAGTTAATTCCCTGCCGGACGCTGCAGTTAATTCCCTGCCGGACACTGCGCTAAGTTCCAAGCCGGAAACTGCGCTAAGCTCCCTTCCGGGCACTGCGGCAGGCTCCCCGCCTGGTGATGCGGTAAGTTCCCTGCCGGTCCTGCCAGGCGCGGCAGTAAGCAGCCGGCCTGTTTTTGCGGTCTCTGCGGAGGGCATGTCGGAAGGATCTTCCTGTCCGGCATGTCCGGCAGTTATGAAATCAAGGGCATTATCATCCGGATCCCCCATACCGGCGGTCACTTCAGTAATGCCGGTATTGTATGTTCCGGCGTCAGTCCCTGCTGCTACGGGTACACCTTCATTGCCTGTATAAAGATCATCGGCTGTCTGCACGGAGGCTTCTCCCTGAGCAGAACTGCCGAAAGCAGACTGCCTGGATCTTCGGTAGACGGTCCCTTCCGGCTCTATACCGTTGCCTGCGGCAAGGACAGTCAGAGGCTCCCTGCCCTCATCTGTCAGGACCTGGATCTCATGGACATCTCTTCGTCTGTCCATATTGCTGATAACGCCGGAGCGGCGTCTTCCTTTGCCGGAATTGGAATCCGCGCGTGCACGATTGCCTGACTGGCCTTTGTCCAGACGGGTGTGTTCAAGATCAAGGGATCTTGTACCGCCGCTTCCGCGGCGTCTGCGCTGATCCTGTGCTCTTTCTTCTCTCTCCCGGGCTCTGGCGGCGGCTCTGTCCTCACGCTCAAGAATCCGCTCTGCTTCCCGCAGCTCCCGCTCTTCTTCCGCCGCTTCTCTCTCCTGCTGTCTGCGTATGCGGCGGATCTCCCGCCGCTCGGAAAAGCTGGGGATCCCCTTTTCTTCACGGCGTTCCCGCATCGTCCTGATCGCTCCTGCAGGAGACTGCTGGCTCAGCAGGATCAGGGAAATCACCAGCATTCCGAAATAGACCAGCCAGCTGCCGATCACACCGAAGGCCCTGTAAAGAAGACGGGCAAACCAGCCTCCCGGAATTCCTCCGCCGAAACTGTTATCCGCACAGAGATGAAAGGTCTCTTTGACATGAAAGGGCACATCCAGTGAAATCCTGCCGGATGTATGCAGATACAGGTGATCGGCAGACTGTATGAGCAGGATGATAAGTGCCGCTGCAAAAAGCCGCACCGGCATCTGCCTGCCTCCCTTCTGAGAAATCAGGAAAAAACAGAGTACAAATATCCATAAAGGTACGATCCATGCTCCGATCCCGAAAATACCGAACAGGATCATGCGGACTGCCCTTCCGACATTTGCCCCATATCCCGACAGAGAGATATAGATAAAGACCATGGCAAAAAACATCAGAAAGAAAGCGATATCCATGCGGATCTCGCGGTCTCTCTGCTGCTTTTCCATGCGCGCCCTCTCGATGGCAGCTGTCTTTCTTGCTCCCCGGGAACGTGAGGAAGATCTCCCGGAAGAAGCAGTCCTGGTGCCTGCGGAAGCAGACGACCTGGAAGACCTGGTGCGGGATGCACTGCCGGAAGTATTTTTACGGCGGTTTGCACTTGTTTTCGATCTGGATCCGGTGTTTTTTCCGGACGCCTTTTTCCTGGTAGTTTGTGCCATATTTATCCTACATTAAATATCAAAATCATCGTCATCAGAAATGTCAATATCGAAGTGATCCTGCCCGCGAGGGATATCCCAATCATCCATCAGATCAAATTCCATCCGCACATGGGAACGGCGTTTCGGGACCGGCAGCGGATTTTTGAGAAAGCGCCCTGTATCCGGTTGGGGGCGGTCACGATCTGTTCCCGCAGCTTCGGGATCAAAAGTTTTTTCCTCATCCATCGAAAAGCAGTATCCTTTCCATAAACAACAGAAAATAAAAGATTTTTACAAAAGCAATAAAAGATCCGTACCAATAGAAAATATAGACTTTCCATAAATATAGACATAGCAGCTTCGCGTATCAAATACCGCAAAGCTGCTGTGTCAAAAGCATCATTACCGGTCACACCCATAACAAATGTGTTTAACCCCCTTTGAGGGTTGTGCAGGTGTGATTGTAACATATCATCATGCATTGGCCGGTGACAGGCGCTGTTTCCATTGAAGGATGTGTTCTGTCATGAACGATCTTCATTAAAGGCCGATCAGTCGTCACCCTCGTCCCAGTTGTGATATACAGCCTGGACATCATCGTCGTCCTCGAGAATATCGAGAATACGGCGGATCTGCTTGATCGCATTCTCATCGGTCAGGGTCACATAGTTCTGCGGAATCATAGTGACTTCCGCGGATACGGTCTCGATCCCTGCGTCATCGATGGCTTTCTTGACAGCATCAAAATCATCCTCGGAAGTGATGATCTCAAAGCTGTCCTCTTCCTCTTTCAGATCCTCGGCGCCTGCATCCAGCGCGATCATCATCAGATCATCTGCGCTCAGTTCGCACTCTTCGCGGTCGATGATGATCTGGCCGCGCTTGTCAAACATATAGGAGACGCAGCCGGGAGTACCGATGTTGCCGGCTCCCTTTGCGAAAGCAGCACGAACATTGGCGGCAGTGCGGTTCTGGTTGTCTGTCAGTGTATCGACAATGACAGCGATACCGCTGGGGCCATAACCCTCATAGGTATTGTACTGGTAGTTCACGTTGCCGACATCGCCCGCAGCCTTTTTGATACCGCGCTCGATGGTATCGTTGGGAACGTTGTTGGATTTTGCCTTCTCAATGACCTTTGCCAGCTTATAGTTGTTGGATGGATCGGGGCCGCCCTCCTTGACAGCGACAGCGATTTCTCTGCCGATGATGGTAAAGATCTTACCCTTAGCGGCGTCGTTTTTTTCCTTTTTGTGCTTGATATTTGCGAATTTAGAATGTCCTGACATGTTATTTCCTCACTATCAATATATATTTGGGATCTGCATCCAGCAAAAATTATGCAAAACATATGCAAAGCCACATTTAAATATAGCATCACAGGCTTTAATCGTCAATGAATACTCTGGGAACACGCGGTGAAATATCACAGGCGAGTTCATAATTGAAGCGGCCGGAAAGATCTCCCATCTCTTCCATGGTGATGCCCAGGTCACCGTCCCGGCCGATCAGGGTGACCAGATCGCCCTCCCGGGCATCGGGAATCTGAGAAACATCTACCATCATCTGGTCCATGCAGACCCGTCCCCGGATAGGTGCCCTCTGTCCCCGGATGAGTACATATCCCTTGTTGGAAAGACTTCTGGGATAGCCGTCGCCATAGCCCACGGGCACGGTTGCGAGGCGTTCTTCTTTCCTGGTCACATAGGTGCCGCCATAGCTGACCTGGGTCCCGCCCGGTACGGTCTTGATATAGACTATATGGGACCTGAGGGACATAACGGGACGCAGCGGGACCGGCTCCCTGGGAACATCCGCAGATGGCCATAGGCCATAGAGAGTGATCCCTGCCCGCACCAGATCGAAATTCGCCCTGGGGAGACGGATGATACCTGCACTGTTTGAGCAGTGGCGGAAAGGAATCCTGTACCCCGCTTCCTTTTCGATCCTTTCACAGAAATCGGAAAAACGGACGATCTGCCCATGCGTATGATCAAGTTCCGTCTCATCCGCGCGGGAGAAATGTGTAAAAATCCCCTCCAAAACGATGCCGCCCTCTTTCTGCAGGGCGAGAGCCCGGCCTATAAAAGCCATGCCCGTGTCATCAGGCCTGATACCGATCCTGCTCATTCCGGTGTCCACAGCCGTGTGGATGAGGACAGGCTGCCCGACAGCTTTGCCGGCCTGCGCCAGCTGTTCCAGCATATCCGCGCGGAAGACCGCCGGACGGATCTGCAGCCGGGCAAGTTCTTGGTAGCAATAAGGGAAAACATATCCCAGGATCAGGATGGGCTTTGTGATACCATCTTGTCTGAGTTCTTTTGCCTCTTCAAATGTGGCGACCGCAAAGCCCCACAGATAAGGCAGATGCTCGATCTTTTTCGCGATCGCGCAGGCCCCGTGTCCATAGCCGTCCGTCTTGACAACGGCGATCATACCGGTGCCGGGCGTCAGATTCCGGTGCATGCTCTCCATGTTGTAAGAGATCGCGGAGAGATCGATCTCCGCACAGATTCTTTCATTGCTCATAGTCTTCTTCCATGTTCATGATACATAAAGGTTTAAAGATCTGCTCCGGCAATTTTTTCACTTCTTTTGCCAGAAAGATGCTTTTCTCATTTGCGCAGCAATATCTCCTGCGGTCATCCCCTGTTTTCCGTACTCAGCCGCCGCCAGATCTCCTGCCCTGCCGTGCAGACAGGCAGCGGCAACAGCTGCAGCGAAGCCATCAGAGCATTCGGCGTCGGTAAACAATACACTCCGGGATCCCGATAAGAAAGGTGATCCTTCAGAAGGGTATAAATCTGATCCTTCAGAAGGGGTTAAAGGTGATCTTTCAGAAGAATCTGCTGCCGTTCTGTTTTTGAAATCGAGAGCAAGGAAAGCCGCAGTGATGCCGGTCAGTACATCTCCGCTCCCTGCCGCGGCCATTCCGCTGTTGCCGGTCGTATTGAGGTACTGCCTGCAGACAGGATCCACTCCGCATTGACTTCCTTGCCCGGATACGCCTTCCTTTTTTGTCGGCAGTGAAGGCTGCGCAACCAGGGTGCGGGCATCCTTGCAGGCGATCGTTGACCTGAGGCGGTCCGCCTGTTCCTGGACAAGATTGGCGCGGTTTGCAATACACTCGGGAACGCTCTGCCCTGCTAGTGCGGCAAATTCAGCCATATGAGGCGTGAGGATGCAGGGGATTTCCGGCTGCCGTCCCGCCAGAAGACTGCAAAGGGCATCATCTTTTGCAAGAAGGCGCAGCGCATCCGCGTCCAGTACAAGACCGCGCAGAGGCCTGCGGGATCCATCTGCCTGCACATATTCCAGAATCTCGCAAAGAAGGGCCGCTGCCGTCTCGTCCGTTCCCATGGCAGGACCGGCAGCCGCTATATCCGCCCAGTCCAGAGACGCCCGCAGTTTTGCGGCTATCCGGGCAGGGGTCTCTTCATCTGTAAAAGTATCCAGAAGAGCTTCCGGTATGGCCTGCTGGATGATCAGGCGGTTGGCCTCATGAGTAAATATCCTGACCATGCCTGCACCTGCAGCCATACATGCCCTTGCCGCCAGCAGGGCCGCTCCGCACATATTGCGGCGTCCGGCCGCGATAAGAACCTTGCCGAACGTTCCCTTATTGCCGCCCGGATCACGCACGGGAAGAAGGTCTGCCGCTTCAGCGTCCATCAGAGTAAACATAGAGGGCATTTTTTCAAAAGCACGCCATGTGATCCCGATCTGGGCCAGATGGCAGACGCCTGCATAAACAGTACCGGGATGGAGGAAATGTCCGCGCTTATAAAAGGCAAAGGTCGCAGTCTCATCGCATCTGACCGCGCATCCCATCACGCTCCCGTCGTCCGAAGAAATGCCGGACGGGATATCCACGGCAACGACATAGCTTCCAAAACGATCCCTGCAGAAGTTGATGGCCTCCACACATTCGGCAGCCTGGCCCGACAGATCCCGCGAGAGACCTGTTCCGAAAAGTCCGTCGATGATCAGATCGGGTACCGCCGCGGCCGGCTCTCCCATAGAAAAAGATGTATTCGTTAAAGCTTTACCCGTTAAATACTGATGCTTTATAACTTTACTCAGGAGACTGTCCGGAAATTCCGCCACGTCTTTGCCGTATTGACGCAAAATATTTTCCTGGACAGCAAAGCTGCTGTCCGGAGAGATTTTTCCGGAAAGCCTGCAAAAGCGTACATCCCAGCCGCGGTCCAGCAGAATCCTGCCCGCCGCCAGAGCATCCGCGCCGTTATTGCCGTGTCCTGCGGCAGCAAGCACCACAGGTCGTCTTCCGCGTCCCGCCCCAGAGAATATTTTGCGCAAAAAAACATCAACGCTGTCCGCAACGGACAGCGCTGCTCGTTCCATCAGCACGAGTGAAGGGATTCCGATCACATTGGAAGTCCTGGCATCACATGATGCCATTTCCGCCCCTGTCAGCAGATATTCCAGATTCATAATCAAATCCTGTTCCTTGTTCTCAGACACCTGAAAACTCCTGCGCAAATCAATCAGTCATC
The DNA here is from genome assembly GCA_902780385.1 of uncultured Lachnospiraceae bacterium. Taxonomy (GTDB): domain Bacteria; phylum Bacillota; class Clostridia; order Lachnospirales; family Lachnospiraceae; genus CAG-791. Next base: position 35,646 of record CACZFF010000027.1, on the reverse strand, counting down.
CTTATCCATCTTGTCCGTGGAAACTGAATTCCTGTGGATATTGTAGGACAGCTTCATCAGACTGTCCTGCAGATGAACGCTTTCCACCTGGATGGAGGGAGGAAGTTCCAGGTCAATATGCGCAAAGTTCCAGATTGCTTTAATATTTGTTTTCGTAAGTGAATGTGCCACCTCGCGGGCCTCGGATTTGGGAATCGTCAGCACAACGATGTCCACATTATTTGCATCCACGTATTCCTGAAGGTCCGAAAGCGGACGAATCGGTATCCCTCCGACCGTCTGTCCGAACAGCTGAGGATTGATATCAAATGCGCATACAAAATTGAAACCGCTCTGCTTGAACTTCAGATAACGCACCAGCGCCTGGCCCAGATTGCCGGCGCCGACTAGAACCATATTATGCGTATGATCGAGGCCCAGAATCTTTCCGATCTCATCATACAGATAATTGGTATTGTAGCCATACCCCTGCTGGCCAAATCCTCCGAAATTGTTGAAATCCTGCCGGATCTGGGAAGCAGTCACCTTCATGATGCGGCTCAGCTCCTGGGATGAAATCCTCTCTTTCCCCGCATCCTTCAATTCCTTCAGATAACGATAATACCTCGGTAGTCGGCCTATAACTGCCTGTGAAATATCCTTCTCTTCCAAATAAGCACCTCATAATCCTGAATCAGAAGCGTCATGACGGATACTTATCCCTTGTCTAAATCACGAGTACCCTGTTCCCTTATGTGTGCCTGTACATAAGCAGAAGGCGCTTCTTCACAACAGTAACAACCCCAAAATCATTATAAGGTTAGTTTTTTTTCATGTCAAATATACATAACGTATATGGCAGACAGTTGGACTATGGGTTACTATTCACAGTCTCCGCGTTCGAGGTGAACCCGAGTAAAACGGCGTTTGCCCATGCTCGAAGAGCATTTGGAATGGGCAAACGCAAGTTACTATCACAGTTCCGAAGGGACTGTGAATAGTAACGACTATGGAGACAGAAGGGGACGGTTCAATGTCTCCATCCCCTGTCAGCCGTTGACAGCTTATTTGATTCCGATTAAACTGATTTGGTGCCTGTATTGACAGTGCATTCGCTGAAACAGAACTGATTATTGTTTTTTTCAAAATTATTGACAGGAAGCATACATGATTATTGCATGTCATCATATTACAAAAGAATTTGTTGAAAAAACGATTTTGTCCAATGTTACTTTCCACCTGGAAAAGGGAGACCGGGCAGCGATCGTGGGGATCAACGGGGCCGGCAAGACCACTCTCCTGCGGATCATGGCCGGTGAAATGGAAGCCGACAGCGGGACCGTCACCTTGTCAGGCGGAGCGCGTCTGGGCTATCTCGCCCAGGACCAGGGGCTGGATGCTTCAAGCACGATCTATGAGGAGGCCCTCGAAGCAAAGCGCGACATCATCGAGATGGAAAGACAGCTCTCACAGTACGAGCAGGAAATGGAGGCCGTCAAGGGCAATGCCCTCAACGAGCTCATCGAATCCTACACCAATCTCCTGCACCGCTTCGAGATGCTGAACGGCTATGCCTATAAAGGAGAGATCACCGGTGTCCTCCGCGGCCTGGGCTTTGAGGACAGCGAGTTCGACAAACAGATCTCGACCCTCTCCGGCGGCCAGAAGACCCGCGTCGCCCTGGCGCGCCTTCTGCTGCAGAGCCCGGATGTGATCATGCTCGACGAGCCGACCAACCATCTTGATCTGGGTAGTATCCGCTGGCTGGAAAACTATCTGACCAACTATCGGGGCACCATCCTCATTGTGTCCCATGACCGATATTTCCTTGACCGGACTGTCACCAAGGTCATCGAGATCGAAAATGCTGCCGCCACTTTCTTTACCGGCAATTACACCGTGTATGCCGAAAAAAAGAAGGCCCTCCGCGATCAGCAGCAGCACGCCTGGCTCAACAACCAGGCCCAGATCAGGCACCAGGAGGAGGTCATCGCCAAACTCAAACAGTTCAACCGCGAAAAATCCATCAAGCGGGCAGAGAGCCGTGAAAAGATGCTGAGCAAAATGGAGGTGGTCGACAAGCCCTTCACCCTGCACGACGACATGCATCTCAAACTGACTCCCTGTATCCGCAGCGGCCGTGAAGTCCTGACCGTGGAAAACCTTGCCAAATCCTTTGACGGCGTCTCACTTTTTTCAGGCCTCAGCTTCCACATCCGCCGCGGCGAACATGTCGCCCTGATCGGCGACAACGGAACGGGCAAGACCACCATCCTGAAGATCCTGAACGGTCTTCTGGGGCAGGACCAGGGCCATATCCGCCTGGGCACCAATGTCCACATCGGATACTATGACCAGGAGCACCACGTCCTCGACGATCGCAATACGGTCTTTGAAGAGATTGCCTACGCCTATCCTTCCATGACCAACACCGAGGTGAGGAACCTTCTGGCCTCCTTCCTCTTCACCGGCGACGACGTCTTCAAGCTGATCGGCGAGCTCTCCGGCGGAGAAAAGGGCCGTGTATCCCTTGCCAAGCTCATGCTCTCCGAGGCAAATCTGCTCATCCTCGATGAGCCGACCAACCACCTGGACATCGTCTCCAGAGAGGTTCTGGAAAATGCCCTCAACTCCTATGACGGCACCGTCCTCTATGTCTCCCACGACCGCTACTTTATAAACCGCACAGCCAGCCGTATCCTGGAACTCACACAGAAAGTCCTGGTCAATTATCACGGAAATAATTCCGAATCCGTACCGGACCGCTTCATCGGCAATTACGACTTCTATGTGGAAAAATCCGCTCAGGTCGGCGACAAGCTGATCGCAGATCTGCACAGCAGCCTTCCCGCCTCTGCAGGAAATGCCGGCAGCCCTTCCCGTAAAGACACGGCTCCGCAGGCAGCCTCACCCTTGGGTTCGGCCTCAGGCAGCCCTGCAGGTCCTGCGGCTTCCCCGGCAGCCCCCCGGTCCTCTGCGGCAGTCTCTAACGCCGCAGGCGCGGAAGACTGGAAAAGCCGCAAGGAGGAACAGGCGCGCCGCCGCAAGATCGCCAACGACCTCAAAAAGTGCGAAAACGAGATTTCCCGGCTGGAAGCCGAGGGCGAATCCCTCGACACGGAAATCTCCCTTCCCGAGAACAGCACGGATCCCGACAAGCTCCGCGAACTTACAGCAAAGCGGGAAGCTGTTGACGAAAAGCTTGCCTCTCTCTATGAACAATGGGAAAGCCTCAGCGAACTGGCTGAAGAGGAATAAACCATACAGAAAAAAGCGACGGCATAATCGTAACAGAATCGAGTGTTGTAAAAAGCCCGTCCGGTCAGTCCTGTATTCCAGGACTGACCGGACGGGCTTTATTATTGAAAATTTGAAAATCTTGCGCCGAGAATCTTGTCGTCACACTTCGCGCCCTGGTGTGTCTTTACTGTAACATCTTGTCCAGATTTTCGCGGATCGCGAGAATGAATGCCTCAGTGTCCAGCTTCTCAACGTTCTTAATTGTTGTGATCAGAGCCAGGTCACCGGTCATCTTTCCGCTCTCAATGGTCTTCAGGGTCGCTTCCTCAAGCTTGTCTGCAAAATCCATGAGCTCCGGAATGTCGTCGAGCTCACCGCGCTTGCGCAGGGCGCCGGTCCAGGCGAAGATGGTCGCCACGGAGTTGGTGGATGTGGTCTCGCCCTTGAGGTGCTTGTAATAATGGCGCTGTACAGTGCCGTGGGCAGCCTCGTACTCATAGATGCCGGTGGGGCTGACCAGGACGGAGGTCATCATGGCAAGGGATCCGAAGCTGGTCGCCATCATATCGCTCATAACGTCGCCGTCATAGTTTTTGAGCGCCCACAGGAATCCGCCCTCGGACCTCATGACACGGGCAACTGCATCGTCGATCAGCGTGTAGAAAAATTCAAGGCCTTCTGCATCAAATTTTTCTTTGTATTCATTCTCATAGATCTTCTCGAAGATTTCCTTGAAATTGCCGTCGTAGATCTTGGAGATGGTATCCTTGGTGGAGAACCAGAGATCCATTTTCTGGTCCAGCGCATAGGCAAAGCAGGAACGTGCGAAGCCCTCGATAGACTGATCCAGATTGTGGAGACCCTGGATGACACCGGGGCCCTTGAACTCATGGATGACCTGGCGTGTCTCATTGCCCTCTGCATCCCTGAAGACAAGCTCGGCTGTGCCGACACCGGGTACCCGGTACTCTACGTTTTTGTAGACATCGCCGTAGGCGTGACGGGCCATTATGATCGGCTTTTTCCAGGTGCGGACATAGGGGTCGATCCCGTTTACGAGGATGGGAGCACGGAAAACTGTTCCGTCCAGGGCTGCGCGGATCGTGCCGTTGGGGCTCTTGTACATGGCCTTCAGGTTATACTCTTTTACACGCGCCGCATTGGGAGTGATCGTCGCACACTTGACGGCTACACCGTATTTCTTCGTTGCCTCGGCCGCGTCGATTGTGATCTGATCATCGGTCTCATCCCTTTTGGGAAGTCCGAGGTCATAATACTCTGTCTTAAGGTCAATATAGGGAAGAAGGAGATCGTCTTTGATCATCTTCCAGATGATGCGGGTCATCTCATCTCCGTCCATCTCCACAAGCGGTGTCTTCATCACAATTTTGTTCATTTTTGTTCTCTCCTCCGAGTCATCCCTGGGGGCTGGAGTGCGCAGTACAGCCGGCACCTCCCGGACATTTCGAAATGTCATAACACAATCTCCGTTATTGCTCTTCTTCCTGATAAATCTCATACAGGCCGTTTTTGACCATGTTATCGTATGCATTGAACATATGCTCGCATGCGAGTCGTTCTGCCAGGTCCGCTTTTCCTGCCCGGATGGCTTCCATGATCGCCCTGTGTTCCTTGTTCGACGCTGTTCCCCGGCCGACACTGGAAAGTGTTTTCTTGCGGACACGGTGGACATACTGGTGATAATCGATCAGCAGATGTTCCAGCATCTTGGAATGGCAGGCACTGTAAAGAATATGATGGAACTGACTGTCCAGATCCACCATCTGTTCGAGATGCCCCTTTCCCGCGTGGTATTCCGCGAGATAGACATTCTCTTCCATCGCCTCCATCTGTTCCTTCGTGATCTTCTCTGTAGCCCAGCGGGCACACAGTGCTTCGAGACGTGCGCGGATCATATAGATATCCTTGACATCTTTTGCCGAAATGCCGGTCACAAATGCTCCGCGGTTCGGGATAATCTGCACCAGCCCTTCCAGCTCCAGCTGACGCAGGGCTTCACGCACAGGAGTCCTGGAAACACCGAGCTCTTTTCCGATCTTGATCTCCTTGAGCTCCTCATGTTCCTTGTACCTGCCGCTCAGAATGTCTTCACGGATCTTGGTAAATACTCTCCCTCGCAGTGAATATTTATCCGTTACTTCACGTTTCAAATCAAACTCATCCATTTGAGCCCCCCTGCCCGCATATTGTGCTATGCGGAATATACGACTGAATACTTTTTGTAATGACACGTCTTTTCAGATCAGATTCGTAAAACCTGGACGTCCTGTGTCAGGTAGAGAAATGATAACAGGCGTATGTATTATTGTATACATTTAGTACAATAAAGTCAAGTTGTTTTCATTTTTACTAAAAAACCCCGCATAGGAAGCAGCGGCCGGGCGGCCTGTTCTCTCCTTATGCGGGGTCACGAAATTGCACTATTTTTAAATTCTGTTTTTAAATACGATTCTTACCCATTATTTGACAACAAAGTTGATGATCTTGCCGGGGACATAGATCTCCTTGACCAGCTTTTTGCCTTCCATGAAGGAGGCGACGCGCTCATTGGCCTTGGCTGTCGCAAGAGCAGTCTCCTTGTCGGAATCACGTGCGATCTGGACCGCTGCGCGGACCTTGCCGTTGACCTGGACGCCGACTTCGATCATGTCGTCGACGGTCTTGGCGGGATCGAACTCCGGCCATGCGGATACTGTGAGGAAGCCGGCGTCCTCTCCTGCTATGCCCGCATAGATTTCCTCAGTGATGTGAGGGGCAAAGGGGGAAAGGAGCTTGAGGAAGGTGATAAGGTCATCCCTGGAGATGCTGCCTGCCTTGTAAATGTCGTTGACAAGAGTCATCAGGGCTGCAATGGCAGTGTTGAACTTCTGCGCCTCGATATCCTCGGAGACCTTCTTGATGGTCTTGTGCATGCAGGTCTCAAGGCTTGCGGGAGAAGGTCCGTCTGTCATGATCTCGGTCAGGCCGGCAACACGCTCGAGGAATCTGCGGCAGCCCTTGACGGAGTTGTCACTCCAGGGAGCTGCGCTGCTGTAATCGCCCATGAAGAGGACATAGACGCGGAGAGTGTCTGCGCCGTACTGCTCGACAATATCCAGCGGATCCACGACATTGCCCTTGGATTTACTCATCTTGTCGCCGTCAGGTCCCAGAATAAGTCCCTGGGCGGAACGCTTCATGTAGGGCTCGGGTGTGTTGACCTCACCGATATCATAGAGGAAATGATGCCAGAATCTGGAATAGATCAGGTGTCTGGTAACATGCTCCATACCGCCGTTGTACCAGTCGACGGGCATCCAGTAATCGATCTTTTTGCGGTCCGCGAAGGCCTTGTCATTGTTGGCATCGCAATAGCGAAGGAAGTACCAGGAAGAACCTGCCCACTGGGGCATGGTGTCTGTCTCGCGCTTTGCTGCGCCGCCGCACTTGGGGCAGGTGCAGTTGACGAAGGAATCAATCTTGGCAAGCGGGGACTGGCCGTCTTCACCGGGCTCGAAGTCCTCGACATCGGGCAGACGGAGGGGAAGTTCCTCATAAGGAACACCTACAACACCGCACTTGGGGCAGTGGATGAGCGGAATAGGCTCGCCCCAGTAACGCTGGCGGTTGAAAGCCCAGTCTTTCATCTTGAACTGAACGCCTGCGTGACCGATGCCCTTGTCCACAAGGAACTCGATCATACTGGCGATGGAATCTTTCTTGTTGGTCAGGCCGTTGAGGAAGCCGGAGTTGACCATCTCGCCGTCGCCCGTGTAGGCTTCTTTGGAGATATCTCCGCCCTTGATGACTTCAATGATCGGAACGCCGAACTTGGTGGCAAACTCCCAGTCACGCTGGTCGTGGGCAGGAACAGCCATAATGGCGCCGGTACCGTATCCCATCATGACATAGTCGGCGATAAAGATCGGGATCTCCTCTCCGTTTACGGGGTTAATCGCGGACATTCCCTCGATCTTGAGACCGGTCTTATCCTTGACCAGCTGGGTGCGCTCAAACTCGGTCTTCTTGGCACACTCTGCGCGGTAAGCTTCGATATCGGCCATATTGGTGATGCGGTCCGCATACTTGTCGATCAGAGGATGCTCAGGAGCCATGACCATGAAAGTCACACCGAAAAGTGTATCTGCACGGGTGGTGTAGATCTCAAGCTTCTCATCAATATCCTTGAGGGTAAAGTTGACGAAAGCACCAGTGGACTTGCCGATCCAGTTAACTTCCTGCTGGCGGATATTCTCGGGATAATCAACAGTATCCAGACCTGTCAGGAGCTTGTCGGCGTACTCAGTGATCTTCAGATACCAGACATCCTTGGGGAGCTGAATGACATCGCTGTGGCAGATATCGCACTTGCCGCCCTGGCTGTCCTCATTGGAGAGGACGACCTTGCAGGAAGGGCAATAGTTGACGAGGGTCTTGTCACGGAAGACAAGGCCGTGGTCAAAGAGCTTGCGGAAGATCCACTGGGTCCACTTATAATAATCATCTCTGGAGGTATCGATCACGCGGTCCCAGTCAAAGGAGAAACCGACACTCTTGAGCTGATTGGAGAATTTCTCAATATTTTTATCCGTGATAATACGGGGATGGGTGTTGGTCTTGATCGCATAGTTCTCAGTGGGCAGACCGAAGGCGTCGAAACCGATGGGAAACAGTACGTTGTAACCCTGCATTCTGCGCTTTCTGGAAATAACCTCAATGCTGGAATATGCCTTGATATGGCCGACATGCATTCCGGCTCCGCTGGGATAGGGAAACTCCACCAGGCCGTAGAATTTGGGCTTATCACTGAAATCCACTGCCTTGAAAATACCGGCATCTTCCCATTTCTTCTGCCACTTCGGCTCAATCTTCTTAAAATCGTATCTCATGTTAATGCTCCTTTGTCCAGTTAACCATCAATATCTGCTTCTGCACTTTATAGCAGAAACAAACTTTCAATATAATAATCCAATCAAGGTATATTCGTCAAGACTGCCCCGATCACTGTAACAACACTGTCACAGAAAATGCCCTGACGCCAGCATTGGCGGCTGACGTAAGGGCATCATTGTTCATAGTGAAAAATATATGTTTTATTCAGCGGAAATTCCTGTTTCCGAAATGGATGATCGCAGCAAAGCCGGGACCGGTGTGGGAACCGATGACAGGACCCATGGGCAGGACCTGGACTTTTGCGTTGGGATTGATCTTCATGATCTCATCGCGCATTTTCTCAGCCCGCTCCCTGCAGACGGCATGGGCAACGATCACATCGCTGCTGATCGTATCGTCATGGGCGCCCTCATAGCATTCGATCAGATATTTGACCGCCCGCGGGACTCCGCGCTGTTTTGAGATATTGATCAGTTTTCCTTCATCGTTGATCTTGAGCACAGGCTTGAGATTGAGGACATTTCCTGCAAAAGCCGCCGTTGCCGAGATGCGGCCGCCCCGCTTGAGATATTCAAGGTCCTCGACCATGAACCAGAATCCGATGTCAGGTGCGATCTTCCTAAGATAAGCAGCGTTTTCCTCTACTGTCTTCCCTTCATCGCGCCCTTTGATCGCCTGCATCAAAAGGAGTCCAACACCGCCTGTGGCACCGAGAGTGTCCACGCTCTCAATCTTCACATTCGGATGATCCTCCATGACAGCCTGCGCTGCATTGAGAGAGGACGAATATGTGCTGCTCAGGCCGCTTGAAAGACACAGGTACAGGACATCATGGCCTTTTTCGGCTTCCGCCCGGAAAACCTGATCGTAAGTATAAGGAGTGATCTGGCTTGTACCGGTGACCGCACCGTCTTTCATGCACTGATAAAAATGCTCCAGTTCCTCCTCTGTCTGCTGTCGGTCCATGACATATTCCTTGTCATCGATCATGTATTTCATGGGAATAAAATGAATATCATTTTCTTCAATATATCTGTTTTCAATGTCGACAGAAGCATCAACATATATTTCATAAGTGTTCCGCTTATCCAACTTCTTTTTCCTTTCTCAATCGAGGTGACAAGAACCACTACTTGCAAAGGTAACACATGTGTATTATTATACGAATGTATATTCATTACAACAACAAGCTTTATCGAAAATGTGGTTTACTTCTCGCTTTTACATATTTGTGTAGAAAAATACACAGTTTATGGAAAACTTGTCCATTTAAAAACTATATCCGTTCAAAAGGAAGAGGGTGCAGGAATGGAAAAAAAAGAAGAAAAAACAATAAAGAGAACAGTTCAAAAAACGGCAGCTGCGGACAGGCGTGTCATCCGTACCAAAAGAAGCATCCGCATGGCTCTTACAAAACTTCTTGCCTCCAAACCCCTTGGCGAGATCACTGTGACAGAGCTCTCCAAAGCGGCCGATATCAACCGCAAAACCTTCTACAATTATTATGGGGATGTCTCCATGGTCGTAGATGAGATTGAAGACGAGATCGCCGCAGACTTTGCTTCGGCCATTAATAATATCGATTTTCTTGAGATCAGCAGAGAGCCCTCGGATATCTTTCTCCGCCTTGCCAGACTGATCGAAAAAGATCTGGAATTCTATGCAAGAGTATTTGCCGCGGAGGGCCAGACCTCCCTGCTCCAGAAGATCGTCGCCCCCCTCAAACAGCAGCTCTGGGAGAGTTTTGCCGACCAGATTGGACCCGAGGCTGAAGGTTTTGAGTTCCTGCTCGAATATACCATTTCCGGCATGATTGCTGTCTACCAGAGATGGTTCAATACAGGGCGTAAACAGGATATCGAAGAATTGTCCCGCAATCTCAGCATCCTTACCTTTAACGGGATCAATGGACTGAGCGGAAAATAATAAGCGGCATTCGCCATGTCGACAGGTTCGCGAACGAGTCGCGTCCGCGCAGAAAGAGCGCACCGGAAAAACCGGTGCGCTCTCATTATATCCGCAATTATTTATAATTGAGTTGGATCATGAAGCGAATGCTCTATGATCTATGATCCATAATCAGTCGTCGCTGCCTTCCTCAAGAGCTGCTGCGCGGGCTGCAACTTCCTTGGCCTGGACATCTGCGGGAGCCTGCTCATAGCGGGCAAACTCATACATATAATCGCCGCGCCCGCCGGTCATGGAGCGGAGGACTGTGCAGTAGTCGAAGAGCTCGGACATGGGAACTTCCGCCTCGACAACCTGCTTGCCGCCGGCAATGGGGTTCATACCCAGAACTCTGCCGCGGCGCTTGTTCAGATCGCCCATGACATCACCGGTGTAGGAATCCGGGATGGTGACCTTGAGGGAGACGATGGGCTCGAGCAGGACGGGTGTAGCGTCCATGATGCCCTTCTTGACTGCCTGGCTGGCAGCGGTCTTGAATGCCATTTCGGAGGAGTCTACCGGGTGGTAGGATCCATCATACAGTGTAGCCTTCAGGCCGACAACAGGATATGCAGCAAGAGGTCCCTTGAGGACGGTCTCGGCAATACCCTTTTCAACAGCGGGGAAGTAGTTCTTCGGTACGCTGCCGCCGACGACCTCTTCGTCGAACTCATAAGCTTCCTCGAGATTTCCGGAGGGAGCGAATTTGATCTTGACGTGACCGTACTGGCCGTGTCCGCCGGACTGCTTCTTGTACTTGGAATCGATATCAGCAGTCTTGCGGATGGTCTCGCGGTAAGCGACCTTGGGCTGGACAGTATCGATCTCGACCTTGTACTCGTTCTTGAGCATGCTCTTGACAACTTCAAGCTGCATGTCGCCGATACCGTAGATCAGAGTCTGGCGGTTCTCGGAATCGTTGACCATCTTGAAGGTGAGGTCCTCGGAGGAGATCTTCGCCATTGCCTGTGCGATCTTGTCGATATCGTTTTTATTCTTCGCATTGTAGCGGACATAAGTATAAGGTGTGGAAATATCCATCTGAGGATAGACGATCTGCTGAGCCTTTGTGGACAGAGTGTCACCTGTCTTTGCATCGCCGAGCTTTGCAAGTGCGCAGATATCGCCTGCGTGTACCTCGCCGATCTCACTGGTCTTATTGCCCATCATGATGTAGAGCTTGCCGATCCTGAGTTCGGACTCCATACCGGAATCATAGACGGTCTCATCAGTCTTGAAGGTACCGGAGCAGACCTTGATCAGGCTGTAGCGGCCGATGAAAGGATCCACGATGGTCTTGAAGATGAATGCGGACTTGGGCTGTGCGTCGTCAAACTTGGCAACGAATTCCTCGCCTGACTTCATATCTTTGCCGGTCATGGTGTGGCCTGCGGGGTTGGGCATGTAGCGCACGATATCATCGAGAACATTCTCAATGCCGCTGCACTGTGTGGAAATGCCGCACTCTACAGGGATCACGGAACCGTCAAGGATGTTTGCTCTGACAGCTTCGCCGACTTCCTCTACTGTGAAGGTATCGCCGCCGAAATAGCGCTCCATAAACTCTTCGTTGGTCTCTGCCACAGTCTCCATCAGAGTCTCGTGGTACTGCTCAAGGTCATCCTGGCAGTCTGCGGGAACATCGCAGGGAGTGGACTTCTTGCCGTCCCACTTGTAGCCCTTCTGCTCGATCACGCTGACACAGCCGGTGGTCTTGTCGCCTTCGTGGATCGCGAAATGGAAAGGAACGATCTTGGGTCCGTACAGCTCGGTAAGAGCTTCAATGGTACGGCCATAGTTGGTGTCGTTCAGGTCCATGTCGGAGACATAGATCATTCTGGGCAGATTATATTTGTCGCAGAGATCCCATGCGCGCTCGGCACCGACTTCGACGCCGGCCTTGCCGGAAACAACGATGATGGCTGCATCCGCAACGCTGATAGCCTCTTCCACTTCGCCGACAAAATCGAAATATCCGGGTGTGTCCAGAATGTTGATCTTGCAGTTCTTCCATTCTACAGGGATCAGGGAAGTCTTGATCGAGAAACCTCTCTTCTGCTCCTCCTTCGTGTAATCGGAGATGGAGTTTCCATCCTCGACCTTACCCATTCTGGATGTTACGCCTGTCAGATGGCACATTGCCTCTGCCAGGGTTGTCTTACCTGCTCCGCCGTGACCGAGCAGAACGACATTTCTGATTTTATCAGTTGTGTAAACTTTCATTGCTGACCTCCACTACATATTATTCTTACTTTTATTTTTATGAAAGGCGTATTTTTATGAAAAGCGCACGAAAAATAAGCCTTTCAAAAAAAGTCCTTGTCCATTTTACTAAATATAATATGGCATTACAAGTGCTTTCGTAAATATTTGCCCTTTGCCGGGGCTCTTGCGGCCCCGAATTGATATACAATTGCTGAATTTTGAACAATGCACACTTATTATTGAGCGCATTTTTCACAGTACAGCCCCCCCAGCGACAGGGCGTGAACAGGCAAGGCTGCATTTACATGGAAATAAATCCGAACACATTGGCGATCGAGCTTGCCAGGATGATGATGATAAATACAGGGCAGATGTATTTGATCATGAACTCGAAGATCCCTCTTCTGCGGAATATATGCCCGTCCTGCTGTACCTCCGCCACCGCTGCGGCGATGGTCATGCGGCGGGTTACAAACAGGCAGATGCACAGAGCAGCTATGGGCATCATGACAGAATTGGTCAGGAAATCAAAGAAATCCAGGAACTGCATGCCGATGATCGTCACATTGGCGAGAGGTCCGTAGCCCAGGCAGGACAGGGTTCCCAAAAAGATCATTTCCACTCCGATCAGCAGCGTGCAGGCAGTGCGGTTCCAGTGGAATTCATCCGCAAAGGTCGCCACTGCGCTCTCCGTGAGAGCGATCGCGCTCGTGAGCGCCGCGAAAAGGACCAGGGCAAAGAAGGCGATACCGATGGGCAGACCGAAGCCCATGCTGGCAAAAATCTTGGGCATGGTGATAAACATCAGGGAAGGGCCTGCACTCAGCGCCTCCGGATCTCCTCCGGAAAAAGCGAAGACAGCCGGGATGATCATCAGACCGGCCAGCATGGCGATGCCGGTATCAAATATTTCAACCTGGACCGTGGATTCCTCGACAGAGACTTCTTTTTTCATATAGGAGCCGAAGGTGATCAGAATGCCCATCGCAATGGAAAGGGAGTAGAACATCTGCCCCATAGCCGAAATGACTGTCATCCATGAAAAATGTCTGACATTGGGGATCAGGAAGTACTTTACACCCTCTGAAGCTCCTGGGCGGGAGATGGAATAGATACAGATCATGATCGCAAGCACGATCAGGATGGGCATCATGATGCGCGAGACACGTTCGATTCCGTTCTCCACTCCCAGCAGGATGACGATCAGGATCATAGCCACAAAGACTATGAACCAGATCTCAGCGGAATAGCCGCTGGAAATAAAGCCGCCAAAATAACCGCTGTCTGCCACTTCCTTCACATTTCCGCGCAGATATTCAAAAAGATATTTGCAGACCCAGCCGCCGATGACGGAATAATAAGGGCAGATCAGCATGGGAATGATCGCGTTAATCCAGCCTCCGAATCTGGTCGCCGGTGTTTTTCCATAAGCATTGAAGGCGCCGACGGGACTCTTGCCGGTCGCGCGTCCGATCGCTGTCTCAGCGATGATCATCGTATAACCGAAAGTAAGTGCCAGCAGGATATAGACGAGCAAAAAGATTCCGCCGCCGTATTTGGCTGCCAGATACGGGAAACGCCAGATATTGCCCAGACCCACAGACGCGCCTGCCGCAGAGAGCACATATCCCAGTTTTCCCGAAAATCCTTTCCGTTCTGTATCATTGGTGTCCATGTTTTAAGTTTCCCCCTTTCTTACCATGCGCTGAAGATTTCAGATGAATATTCAGTAGAACAGCGCAGTAAAAATAAGGTTATCACAAATAAGTGAAATTGTCATGTATTATTATGAATCTGTACAAAAAAGTACCGGATATCCGATGATATCCGGTACCGCGTTAATCACGTTTCATTTTGTATCGAGCGTTTTTAGCGCTCTTTTTACCATGCCAGGAAGGGATTCGAGGGCCTGTAGAGATATTTTTCGGACAGGTCGGACAGCTTGCCTGCGCCGCACATCTTCATGGTGTCGACAAGCTCTGCGCCGATCTTTTCGGTGACGACCGCGACTCCATCTTCGCCGCCGCCGTAAACAGCGGTGACATAGGGACGGGCGATGAGGACGCCGTCTGCACCCAGACAGAGCGCCTTGAAAACATCCGTGCCGGTACGGATCCCGCCGTCCACGAATATCTTCATCTGTCCGCCCACAGCCTGAGCGATCTCATAGAGAACCTCTGCAGTGGCAGGGCACTGATCGAGGACACGTCCGCCGTGGTTGGAGACAACAATGCCTGCAGCTCCTGCCTGCATTGCCTTCCTGGCAGCATCAACAGTCATGATGCCCTTGACGATAAAGGGCTTTCCTGCATCGCTGATGACCTGGGCCAGTTCCTCGACAGTCTTGCTGCCCGCGGGCGGCTGAAGGTTCTGCAGGAAAGGAAGGCCTGCAGCATCAATGTCCATGGCAACTGCGAAACATCCGGAGGACTGTACGAGAGCGAATTTCTCTTTGAGGGTATTTACATCCCAGGGCTTTACAGTGGGAATTCCGAAACCGTCTTTTGCCTTGATAGCCGCACAGGCAGCCTCCATGACAGCGGGATTGGTGCCGTCACCGGTAAAGGCGGCGATTCCGGCGTCCGCACAGGCGGATACCAGAATGTCATTGTAGGCGACATCATCCAGTTTATCGCCGTAGTGAAGCTTGACTGCACCGACGGGGCCTGCAAAGAAGGGATATTTCACCGTGTGCCCGAAGAAATCCAGTGTCGTATCCGGTTTCACATTTTTACTGATCGTGTCCATGTTTATACGGATCTTCTTCCATGCGTCATAGTTGCGGATGGCCGTATCTCCCACGCCCTTGGCACCGGGGCCGGGCATTTTAGAACCGCAGGCTTTGCCGTTGCACACAGGACATGCCTTGCAGTGAGGTCCGATACATGTGCGTGCATTTTCAAGAATATCCTGATAAGTCATTTTTTTCTCCTTTAAGTGAATAGAATAATAGAAGCAATTCATTCCGGGGCAGCCCGGATCTAATATTACTGTACACGCCCCTCAGGTGGGGGCATGTACAAGCATGTACAAATAAGCTGCGCAATCAGTTTTTAAACAGTGTGCCGAAAATCCCGCGGCCAAGGCTGGCGCCCAGATTTCCGCCGATGGTCTTGCCGAATTTGCCGAAGGATCCGCCAAGTGCCTTGCCGGCTTCACGTCCCACTGTTCCTGCCACTGTGCTGCCGACCTGCTTTGCTGCGCGCTTTTTGGCATTCTCTGCCCTTTGTGCCTCTCTCTCTGCGGCGGCAGCAGCTTTGGCTTCTTCTTTGGCCTGTTCTTTTGCAGCGAGGGCTTCGGCTTTGGCTTTTTCCGCTTCCGCAGCTTCTTCCATACCGCGTCTCTCCAGGAATTCATAGGCAGAATCCGGATCATAGGCGTGGGAATACTTTGTATATAGTATACTGCCCTTTACGCTCTGCTCTCTCTCTGTATCCGAGATCGTTCCCATGCGGCTCCGGGGCGGCAGGACAAAAGCTTTCTCGACGACAGTGGGAATGCCGTCCTCGTCCAGGAAGGAGATCAGGGCTTCTCCGGTACCCAGTGCCTGCAGCGTAGTCTCCGTGTCAAAAGCAGGGTTTTTGCGGAAGGACTGGGCTGCAGCGCGGACAGCTTTCTGGTCCTTGGGCGTATAGGCACGCAGTGCATGCTGCACGCGGTTGCCCAGCTGAGCCAGTACGCTGTCAGGAATATCACCCGGAACCTGAGTGCAGAAATAGACACCGACACCCTTGGAGCGGATCAGCCTTACGACCTGCTCGATTTTTTCAAGAAGGACCTTGGAGGCATCCTTGAAAAGCAGGTGTGCCTCGTCAAAGAAAAATACCATCTTGGGCTTGTCAAGGTCGCCGACTTCGGGCATCTGCTCGAAAAGTTCGGAAAGCAGCCACAGAAGGAATGTCGCATACAGTCTTCCATTGCTGAAAAGGATCTGGGAATCCAGAATATTGATGACTCCCCTTCCGTCAAAAGTCGACATCCAGTCAGCAATGTTGAGTGCAGTCTCCCCGAAGAAAAGATCTCCGCCTTCTCCCTCCAGTGCCACCAGGGCACGAAGAATGGCGCCTATGGAAGCGCTGCTCATCCGTCCGTACTGCTCCGCATAGTCCTTGGCGTGTGACTGCACGTAATTGAGCATGGCTTTCAGGTCTTTGATATCCACCAGGAGCAGCCCCTCGTCATCGGCGATCCTGTAAACGATACTCAGAATATCGGACTGCAGATCATTGAGCTGCAGGATCCTTGACATCAGGATCGGCCCCATCTCGGAAATCGTAGTGCGGAGCGGAATACCGTTCTTTCCGTAAATATCCCAGAAGTTTACAGGATATCCGCTAAAGGAAAATCCCGCATCAGCCAGACCGAAACGGCTGATCCTCTCCTGCATATCGGCAGAATCCGTCCCGGCGCTCATGATTCCGGCCAGATCGCCCTTGACGTCCGCCATGAAGACCGGAACGCCCATATCACTGAAGGCCTCCGCCAGCACGCGGGCTGTGACAGTCTTGCCTGTTCCGGTCGCGCCGGCGATCAGTCCGTGCCGGTTGGCTTTGGAAGGCAAAAGATAGATCTTCTCTCCCGCTTCATTGTTGGCGACCCAGATTTTTTTATCCTGCAGCATCGTTCTACCTCCTGTTAATCTCATATAATTGAGCAGACCATGGTCTGCCATAAAAACGAAACAGGTCCTTACGTCACGGCCCTATGAAAACACACCAAAATAGTCTGACGGCTGTTTTCATCAAAAGGAAAGACCGATGATTTTCTCCCCGGACATATCAAAGTCCGGCAGGGGGATATAGCTCATGTCGCCGACGTGCCCGTCCTTGACCCATCGCACGCCGTATCCGTCCATATACTGCCATTGACCGTCCAGGTACTGCCATCCTGTCAGCGGTTTCCCGCAGTCAAAATAGAACCACAGGCCATTCTGTTCATACCAGCCACGGTAAAGACTGAATTCTATGATCCGGTAAATCTCCCGATATGTGGCGGCGTCAAAATGGATGCCGTCCGGAGAGCCGAAGGAATGCCGGATCCTGCTGTAGGCATCTATATAGTAGACATCCTGAAGATTTTCCTGTGCATATGCATTAAAAGACTCGATCCGGGAGTTTTTGGCGTTGGGACTGCGCGAATCATCCACAGGTGTCACCGAGACAAAGAATGTGCGCGCACCCAGCTTCTTCCATTCCGCCGCTTTCATATTGATGTGATCAATATAACTATACACGTTTCCCAGGTCATTTACACCCATCAGGATCACAACATCCGAGTTCTGGTCGATGAGATGTTCGACATTGGGAATCCCGGTGCTGACCATCCAGCTGTAGCCCATGCTGTTCTTGGCAGACCAGTACTCCTCCGGCATCCCGCCGCAGAACATTTCCATACCGACCGTTCTGGAATCGCCGATGAAGATCGTCCTTCGTCCCTCATGGAAATCCCTGGAGCTGTCACCGGAGCCGGTATAAAAACGGAAGGGAATGATATTGCCGTCCGCCGTCAGCTTTCTGCGGGTACCCTCATTGCTCTCGTTATTTTCATTATCCGGATCATGATGCTCTGCGTAGGCATCATCGTATAAGCCATCGGAATCAAGGTCATCGTAGCTGCCGGAGTCACCATCATCGGACTGCTCCTGTCTTTCATGGTAAGGGTCTTTCGAGGACGCCTGATCCGGTTTCGGATAGGGATAGATACCCGGCGGAAGCGGAAGCGAATCCGGACTCTGTGACAAATAGACTCCGGGTTCTGTGTCATAGGCAAAGGGAGCCGTCAGAAGATAGCGGAAAGCCGGAGAAACAACCGGTATATTCTGTCTTGCGGAATCCTCCTTTTGAACAGAATTCTCATTTTTGGCAGAATTCTCTTTTTGAGCAGAATTCTCCTGGTCAGAGCTCTCATTTGTCTGCACAGAAGGATCGTTGGGATCTGCTGCTGTTTCCTGCAGAGACGTATTGCTCTGTCTCTGCAGAAACCATGTCACGGAAGACGGTCCGTTGGTCCGGTCATTTCTGGGTTTTCCCGCCGTCATCAGGGAATCAGGACCGTCTGTATGCCCGAAGCCGTTTGTGCCGAACACAAGCGTTCCTGCATGCACGCCCCTGCTGTATACTCCGTCCTGCAGGGCGCCGACCAGGTTTTGTCCCGCCTCGCCGCCTGCGGAGGATATCATGCTTTTCGATATTTCCAGAAACCGGTCCGCTGTACTTCTTACTGATTCCTCTGCAGCATGGACTGCAGCCTTCCGGATTGCGTCCGCCCGGGGAGAATACTTGGACAGATCTGCTTCCGGAGGAGTATCTTCGGCATACCAGGCCATAGCCTCTGATGTCACTTCCTGAAAATAAGGAACATATTCATCCGGGATATCAGGTGTCTGCTCCTCTTCATCCGCAGGGAAATCTTCCGGATCCAGGTTCCAGCGGTCCAGGATCTCCTCTTCATCCCAGAAGCAGACAGATCTGTTCAGGGCCTCTGTATCCCGGCCTTCTCCCTCTTCCTCTTGATCCGTTTTATCCTTTCCCCACCAGCTGCTGCCGGCCCTGACCCGGCTCTGCCCGACGGACGGAGAAAGATCTGCAGTACCGGGTCTCTGCCATGCCGAAACCGCCCCGACTGTATTGACAGTCAGCAATGCCCCGGCAAGACCTGCTGCGGCAGCCCTGCAGCCGCCGTACACAGGTTTCTTCTTCCGTTGTCCCGGATGGTCCATAACTGTTTCCGGTCTGCATTTCTTTACAGAACCCTTTATGATATTTTCCCTGCTATCTTTTTCATATTCATTTTCTGCACCGCCCATGAGAGTCTCCTTCATGGACGTCAAACGGACTGACTCCTTATCGGAATTGTCCTCATTTCCTGTAATCTTAAATGTATTCAAAAAAATATCCTGCCAATATCAATTATGTGAAATAACGTAGTGATCGGGTGCAAAAATGTCAGCCGTAATGATCCCGGATACAGCCTGATCAGGAGTGTACAGGTTCTCAGTCGTATCTACGTCATTCTGCAGTGCTCATGCTGCAGTCATAAATGGAATGGTTGACTCCTTCCCAAAGGAGTTTGTATTGTCTTTCGCACATTTCGTCGAGCTCGGAATCTGTTTTGACCATAATATATCTGCTGCTGAATCCATCATTTTTGATACACTGTTTCATGTATTTCTCGGAGCAGAAATTCAGGGACAGATAATCCGGCAGTACAAAATACAGCTGGATCTGTTCGTCTTCCGTAATCTTGGCAATTGTATTCTGCCAGTAAGGTTCCAGAGAATCGGGCCTCTCAAAAATCCCGTTTTCCGGCACCTTGTACATGGGCATCTGCTTTTTCATCTCACCTTTGTATTGAGCGAGCTGTTCAGCGGAAATACTGGCCTCATTGACCTGGGGAAGCGCAAAGGCAGCGGGCTTCATGATGATATAGAAGGCGACACAGGCGATCACAGCTGCCGCATTCACCCATGACAGAATATGCCCGAACTCGATCAGGAAAAGCGAATAGGCGATCGTGATGGCTAGAAGCATTCTGTGCAGCTGATAAGCCTTGTAGAGCAGTATGGCCGCCTCGTAGATCATTGCGCCCGACAGAAGCAGCAGAAACAGGACTGCCGCGGAGCCGTCCTTCTTTTTGCTGACCAGTGAATAGAGGTATTCTGCGAAAAGCATGATCCATTCAAAGTAAAACAGGAAGGTGATCCCGCCTGCCCAGCGGTTATCTTTCACCAGGTCGAGAGCAGCATGGACACCGTCTTTGTTGGCCTGTACAAGCCCCATGACTATGTCCCGGATCTGTCCGCCGCGGATAATCTGAGCCAGCTTCATGGCCGGTGCGGCTTCAAAATACTCTGCAACAAAGCCCATGAAATAATACATCAGGATCACTGTTCCGAACATGGCCGCAAGAATCAGCAGGGAGCTGATAAAACGTGACACCTCGCCGATCCTGTTGTTGCGGAAGACCAGCAGATAGAGCGGGATCAGGAACATGGCCGCAAAGTAGGGGCGCATGACACCGAATGCAAAGGTGAGGGCCACCATTGCGATCAGGGCCAGCGTTTTTTTCAGGCCGGAAGCATCAGGATTTCGCAGATACCAGATGACCAGTCCCATGAACACTACTATATAAAAGTGATAGCTTGCCTCCGCCATTCCCGACCAGGTGTACCTGGCAGCGATCAGCTGGGTGAGGAAAAAGAGTGCCGTCAGAAATGACTGCCTCCTGCCCGGACGGACAAGGACGACAAAGAAAACATTTGCCAGCACAGCCATGATAATGTTGCAAATATAAATATAATTGTGCGAAGTACATCCCGTGGCAAAGGAAAGAAGATAATAGGGAATATAGGAAAAAAGGTTGTAAGGTCCGAACGGTACATTGCCGGAGGTGATCTCGTTGAATCCCGTCATTCCCTGAGGGACTCCGTAGTATCTCATTGTGCGGATCACTCTGTAATAACCGTTCTCATCACTCCATGTCGTGTTCCAGGCATCCAGTTTCAGCGGACTCGTGCCGGAAATCAGTCCGATCAGCCATCCGGCTATAAGAGGAGCCAGAACGATCAGGATCCAGAGCAGAACACTCCTGCTTTTTTTTGTTTCAGTTTCAGTTATTGTTTCCATGTATCTTCCTTCTCATTTTTTTATCCGGGTTTCTATGTGCTCACTGCCGCTTTAGGGGAACAGTTGATGTCCTGTAAAGTGCCGGAACATGCAGCGAATAATACAGCGGCAGATGTAATTCCGTAACGATTCCGCATATATAAAGAAAATGCGATGGAAAAAGTCTGCCTTATTATAGCATGTGATTAACACAATGTAAAAAAAGACTTTTTTCTTGCATTATTTCCGAAAGCGTTATATTATTTGTCTTAGCTAACTATCTTCTACCGGAAACTACTGCTACTAAAAGCAAATATCATTCCCCGTGTTTTTCTGACAGATTCCGGGGCATAACAGACAAGGAGAACCCTTCATTGGCTTTCGAACATAAAAACAGTAACAGAAAGAAGAAAAAACAATCTGCCTCCCCTCAGAAAATTCCGGGAGCGATCACACTCAGCGAAACTCCCGTCGGACAGTCCGCAATCATCACGAAGGTCGGAGGCGAAGGGGCCCTTCGTCAGCACTTTCTGGATATGGGTGTTATACCCGGTTCTGAAGTGACGGTTGTGCAGCTGGCTCCCATGGGAGACCCTATGGAGCTGCGTATACATGGTTATGAACTCACGATCCGCATCGCCGATGCCCAACAGATCACTGTCATACCTGCCGGGCATCATACCGGTTCACAGACAGCTTCCGAATCCGTGAGTGAAAGGGACAGCGCTATGTCCGCTGACGACAGCAGCGCTCCGTCCTCCTATGCGCGCGCCGCATATGAGAATGCTTCCCACGCAAACAAAAGGGAGGAAAACGCCGAGAGTAAAAAAACTGCCCTCCGCCCAAAGACCGAACATCCCGGTCTCGGCGAGGCCGGACGCTTCCATCAGCCCGGAGACGGCGATCCGCTTCCGGACGATACTCTTCTGACCTTCGCCCTCGTGGGCAACCAGAACAGCGGCAAGACCACCCTCTTCAACCAGCTCACCGGTTCCAATCAGCATGTCGGCAATTTCCCGGGTGTCACAGTCAGCCGCAAGGACGGCGCGATCCGCCGTCATCCCAATACTCTGGTCACCGATCTTCCCGGCATTTACTCCATGTCACCCTACAGCAGTGAAGAGCTCATCTCCCGCAATTATGTGCTGGAGGAAAAGCCCAGGGCCATCATCAATATCATCGATGCGACCAATATTGAGCGCAACATGTATCTGACCATCCAGCTGCTTGAAATGAACATACCCATGGTCGTGGCCCTCAATATGATGGATGAAGTCCGCGGCAACGGGGGATCCATTGACATCAACAAACTCGAGTCTCTGCTGGGAGTTCCGGTCATCCCGATCTCCGCTGCACGCGGAGAAGGCATTGAAGAACTGGTGGATCACGCCATCCATGTCGCCCACTATCAGGAACGTCCCCTGCGGCAGGATTTCTGCGATGAAAACGATCACGGCGGTGCCGTACATCGTTGTCTCCATGCTGTCGCCCACCTGATCGAAGACCACGCAGAGCGCGCAGACCTGCCTGTTCGATTTGCCTCCTCCAAGATCATCGAAGGCGATAGCCTCCTGCTTGAAAAACTCGGCCTCGATCAGAATGAGAAGCAGCTGCTCAATCACATCATTGTCCAGATGGAAAATGAGCGCGGGATGGACAAGAGTGCTGCAATCGCTGACATGCGCTACGCTTTTATCTTCAAGATCTGCGGGCAGACTGTCTACCGTGCCCGGGAGAGCCGTGAGCATGTTCGGAGCCGCAAAATTGATAGGGTCCTGACAGGCAGGTACACGGCAATCCCAGTATTCGTCCTGATCATGGCGGCCGTCTTCTATCTGACCTTCAATGTGATCGGCGCCTGGCTGCAGGGACTGTTGGAGACAGGGATCGAATCCCTGACTGTCTCGATAGACAATATCCTGACCGCCGCAAATGTCAATCCTGCCATTCACAGCCTGATCGTTGACGGTATTTTCGCAGGTGTCGGCAGTGTACTGAGTTTCATTCCGATCATTGTGATCATGTTCCTCTTCCTCTCTCTTCTGGAAGACAGCGGCTACATCGCGCGTGTAGCTTTTGTCATGGACCACATGCTGCGCCGCATCGGACTTTCGGGACGAAGCATCGTCCCCATGCTGATCGGATTCGGATGCAGCGTCCCCGCCGTCATGGCCACCAGGACACTGCCCAGTGACCGCGACCGCCGCATGACGATCCTGCTGACGCCCTTTATGAGCTGCACGGCAAAAATCCCAATCTATGCTTTTTTTGTCAATGCCTTTTTCCCCGGACGGGGAGGCCTCATCATGACAGGCCTCTATGTGCTGGGGATCCTGACCGGTATTCTCGCGGCATTTCTCTACAAGGGAACCCTCTTCCGCGGTGAAGCAGTCCCCTTCGTAATGGAACTGCCCAATTACCGGCTCCCCGGTCTGCGCAACACCCTGCAGCTTCTGTGGGAAAAGGCCAGGGATTTCCTGCAGCGCGCCTTCTCGGTCATCCTGATCGCCACCATCCTGATCTGGTTCCTGCAGAACTTCAATCTGCACCTCAACATGGTGGACAATTCCGCTGATAGCATTCTGGCTATGGTTTCCGGTCTGCTCGTACCCCTTTTTAAACCGATCGGTCTGGGGGACTGGCGGATCTGCACCTCCCTGATCAGCGGTTTCATGGCAAAGGAAAGTGTCGTCTCCACGCTGGAGATCTTATACGAAGGCGGTGTCACCTCTGTCATGACACCCCTGATGGCTGCAGGACTGCTGGTTTTTTCCC
The DNA here is from genome assembly GCA_902780385.1 of uncultured Lachnospiraceae bacterium. Lineage (GTDB taxonomy): Bacteria > Bacillota > Clostridia > Lachnospirales > Lachnospiraceae > CAG-791. Next base: position 12,004 of record CACZFF010000027.1, on the reverse strand, counting down.
TGCTCTACACCCCCTGCGTCGCAGCTGTTGCCGCCGTGCGCCGCGAACTCGGCATGAAATGGGCTGCCTCCCTGATTGTCTGGCAGTGCGCCATCGCCTGGATCGCTGCCCTGATCGTCCGTATCATAGGCAGTTTTCTCTGAAATAATACCTTTCACTGACCGTGTCATAAAAAGAAAAGCAGGAGTGAGACGCCCCTGCTTTTCCTCTTTTACAGCCACATTTTGGAACAAAAATTTACGGAGAAATATGAATGCATAAAAAGCAGGCAGAGGAATCATCCTCTGCCTGCTGTACTTTTCTGCGGATACAGAACCATTTATTCCGGCAATTACTACTTCTGACTTGTACTTATTCAGAAGCCGGCTGGAATCAGTCATTTGTGTAGTTATCGAAATAGCCCTGGACGAGTACAACAGGGGTTCCCTTATCGCCTGAACCGCTGGTGAGGTCGCAGAGGGAGCCGATCAGGTCAGTCAGCTGGCGGGGAGTTGTTCCCTGAGAGGCCATACTGCCCTTAAGGTCGGCATCTTTTTGGCGGATACTCTCGGAGATAGCTTCGCGAAGCGCATCGCCGGAGAGGTCTTTGTAGTCGTTGTCAGCCAGATATTTGAGCTTGAGCTCATTGGGTGTGCCGATGAGGCCGTCTGTGAAGAAGGGGGAGACAACCGGATCAGCGAGCTCCCAGATCTTACCCTGCGGATCTTTGAAAGCGCCGTCCCCGTAGACCATGACTTCGACATGTTTGCCGGTCCTGTCAAGGACCTTCTTCTGGATATCCAGAACGAGATCTCTGGCATCACGGGGGAAGAGTTTGATCTTGTCTTCAGTGGACTTGTTGGAGCCCAGAAGTCCGTACAGCTCGTTGCAGCCGCTGCCGTTCACGGGAGCAGTCATGATCTCATCCAGGCTGCAGACAACCTTTGCGCCTGCTGCCAGCAGGATCCTCTTGGTGCGCTTGCGGGTGTGGATATCGCAGTTGAGAATATGGTCAGCGTAAGGCAGGATCGCAGCGGGCTGATTTGCAAAGATGATCTCCGCCTCGGCGCCGCAGGAGCGGATCAGGTCACCGTAATACTCGACGTAGTCAACACCGGTAAACTCGTGGCGGTTCACACCGAAGAGCTCTCTGTATTTTTCAAGGGTCAGGACATCACTGTAGGGATTGACGCCGGCGGCATCAATCTTATCCAGGCTGACCAGCTCATTGCCGACTTCGTCGGAAGGATAGCTAAGCATGAGGACGATCTTCTTTGCGCCCATAGCGATACCGCGCAGGCAGATTGCAAAGCGGTTTCTGGAAAGAATGGGGAAGATCACACCTACGGTCTCACCGCCCAGCTTGGCCCTTACATCTGCCGCAATATCATCGACACTGCAGTAATTGCCCTGTGAACGCGCGACAATGGACTCTGTCACTGCAATGACATCTCTGTCGCGAATGGAAAACCCTTCATATTCCGCTGCTTCCAGTACGCTGTTTGTAACGATCTCGCCGAGATCATCGCCCTGACGGATGATAGGGCATCGAATGCCTCTGGATACTGTACCTACTCTGCGCTCTGTATTGCTCATTCCTTTAATCTCCTGTAATAAAAGTGAAGTAACTTAGACCAGCGGGCTTACCCCGACTGCCAATTTAGTATTTTAACAGATTAAAGTTCCTTTGAAAAGATTACATTTTAAAAGCTTGTTTTTCGAGCTTGTTTATTCAATGCACGATTACTGTCCCGACGGCTCAGAATACCCTTAGCGGCCATAGTACCACTGCCAGCGAGGGTAGAGCGAGAGCGTGCCCAAGGCGTTTGTGCAGCTTGACGAGACGGTGTTCCCTTAACCACCTTTTGACCTCAACATCATCTTATTAACACTACATGACAAAAAGCCCTACGATGATTCCGAGCAGACAGCCTCCGGCCACCTGCAGGGGAGTGTGACCCACAAACTCCTTCAGCGCCTGGTCAGGGCCGAAGGACATATCCTCTTCGCTGATCAGATGCTCTATGATCTCATTGATGGCTTTGGCCTGTTTCCCGGTCTCCAGCCGGACACCCATGGCATCATGCATCACAATGATCGCCAGGATCGCCGCAAGAGCAAACACGGGGGAATCCCAGCCGCACAAAAGTCCTGTCTTCACGGCCACACTGGAGACCGTAGCCGAATGACTGCTCGGCATCCCTCCGTCTCCGAAAAGACGCTCCAGGACAAATTCTCTGTGTACAGCCATATGAATCAGAATCTTCAGGACCTGTGACAAGGCCCAGGCGGCCCCACCGGTCAGCAGAATCCTGTTATTGATCAAAGACTGCCATAAACTGCCCATAAACTCCTCCTGCTGTTTATGAAAAACGGCAGCAGGCTGTCATGTAGTCTGCTGCCGCACAAATATCGGCTTCTCCGCCATTCCCTGTCCATTGTAAATCAACAATTCAAAATATTTATTAACAACAATATGAACATTATTTGAACAATGGCGGGATAGGATGATCGGTTCCCAAAAGAAACTTCCAAAGATCCGTTCAGTACCGCTTATCTCTCTTCTCTGAAATACGATTGTCCAAGACTGGCCGGTGGCTGGTTTTCTCTCTTGTTCCTCATGCTTGTGATGATCAGGACAATGATCGTTACGATGTAGGGAAGCATTTTGTACAGTTCCTTGACAGCCAGATTCACTCCGGTGGGAATATACAGATACAGAATGTAAAGTCCTCCGAAAAGGAAGGATGAGAGAATACCTATGTCGGGACGCCAGATGGTAAAGATAACCAGGGCAATGGCCAGCCATCCGCGGTCGCCGAAGGCGTCGTTGGACCAGACGCCGTTGGCATAATCCATGACATAGTAGAGGCCGCCCAGTCCTGCGATCATACATCCCAGGATGGTGGCGACATATTTGTATTTGGTGATGTTGATGCCGGCAGCATCAGCAGTCGCGGGACTCTCTCCCACCGCGCGAAGGTGCAGCCCTACTCTGGTGCTTCGTATCACATAAGCGGCAGCCAGGGAAATAATGATCGCGGCGTAAGCAAGAAAACCATAGGAAAAGAACAGCTTCCCGACAGTTCCGGCTGCTGACGCAAAGGGAAGTGTCGTGCGGAAAGCGTTGGAAGTCGCGCTCAGGGCAATGGAGGGGATATCCGAACCGGTCAGTTTGATCAGGGATCCTCCGAAGAAATTGCCGAAGCCAACGCCGAAGGTGGTCATGGCAAGGCCGGTGACATTCTGGTTGGCGCGCAGTGTTACTGTCAGAATACAGTACAAAAGTCCCATCAGAAAAGAGCCCAGCAGGCAGCAGAACAGAGGAATGGCGATCGTCAGAAAGGGATTCATGGCCTCTGCAGAACCGCCGCAGGAATGCTCATACAGGAAGGAACCGATGACACCCGAGATCGCGCCGACATACATGACACCGGGAATACCCAGGTTCAGGTTGCCGGATTTCTGTGTAATTGTTTCACCGGTGCTGCCCAGCATAAGCGGAATACTCTGGGCGACCATACGCGGGATAAAAGCAACAATATCAAACATTTGCCGAATCCTCCCTCTTCTCCTTGCTGTTTTCGGAATCCTGCCCATCGGACGTCCCGGAAGTCACAGAGTTCGGTGACGTTTCAGGAACATCCTTGTCCTTATGACCGCTTCCCCTGAAATGCAGCTTGTAGCTGATAAAGAACTCACTGCCGATAATGAAGAAGAGGATCACGCCGGTAAGGATATCGCCGAAGGACTGGTTGAGCGAAAATGCCGTGGCGATTTCTCCTGCTCCTCTGCCCAGAAAGATCAGCAGCAGCGAGGAAAGGACCATGCCAAGCGGGTTGAATTTGGCCAGCCAGGCGACCATGACAGCCGTAAATCCCTGGCCGCCGGCCAGAGTTGTGGTCAGGGTATGGTCTGTTCCGGCAACAAGAAGGTAACCGGTAAATCCGCAGATGGCGCCTGAAAGCATGAGGGTGCGGATGATGGTCCAGCCGACCTTAATTCCGACATAGCGCGCTGTCGCAACACTCTCACCGACGACCGAAATCTCATATCCGTGTTTGGAATAGGTCAGGTATATATACATGCCGATCGTCATGATGGCAACACAGAGGATATTGAGCAGGTAACGGTTTCCGGCAATGACAGGAAGCCAGCCGGCTTCTGTGGACTGGTTGATAATGCCGATCTTGCCGGAACCCTTGGGGACTTCCCATACAATGACGTAATAAGCGACAAGCTGTGTTGCCACATAGTTCATCATGAGGGTGAAAAGGGTCTCATTGGTGTTCCATTTTGCCTTGCACAGTGCCGGAATCAGAGCCCAGACCGCGCCGCAGCCTATAGCAGCAATGATACTTACAGGAATGAGGATCACATTCGGAAGCGTATCCCCCAATACGATCATGCAGGCGGCTGTTCCCAGTGCACCGATCAGGATCTGGCCTTCGCCGCCCAGATTCCAGAAACGCATGCGGAAAGCAGGCGTAAGAGCCAGTGAGATGCAGAGCAGAATTGCCACCTCTTTGCCCAGGATCCACATACGCCTGGTCGTGCCGAAGGCTCCCGCGAACATAGTCGCATAGACCTCGATCGGATTCAGTCCAGTCGTGAGGGACGTGATGACAGCGCAGACGACCAGAGCGGCCACGATGGCGATCAGGCGGATTCCCCAGGCCTGATACCAGGTGAGCGCTTTGCGCTTTGACATATGTATAAGTGCTTCTTTCGGTTTGTTATGCAAGTCCTTCTCCTTCCGAAACAGTTCAGCGGCAGCAAGGCGTGCTGATCCGGCGTACTTTTTACTCTTCCCGACATGCCGGAGCACTCCGGTGCACAGGCAGGTCAACGGGAAATACGCATTTACTCTTCTCTTTCCTTCGCTTTGATTCTCTCGGAGCCTCCCAGCTCAGTCATCATCATGCCGACTTCATTTTTATCAGCTGTGCGGCCGTCCAGGATTCCGCTGACTCGTCCGCCGCAGAGAACGACGATCCGGTCTGCCAGCTCCAGGAGCACATCGAGATCTTCACCGACATAGACAACTGCCACACCGGCCTCTTTCTGCTGGTTGAGAAGATCATAGATCGTATAGGAAGAATTGATATCCAGTCCTCGTACTGCATAGGCAGTCAGAAGTACCTTGGGTGAAGATGCGATCTCTCTGCCGACAAGGACTTTCTGAACATTGCCGCCTGACAGACGTCGGACAGGCGTGGAGACACCGGGTGTGTTTACTTCGAGTTCCTCGACAACTTTTTCCGCCAGTTCATGGGGATGTTTGCGGTCCGTGAAAACGGAATGGCCTGCGCGGAAGGAGCGCAGCATCATATTTTCTGACAGATCCATGTTGCCGACAAGACCCATACCCAGACGATCTTCAGGCACGAAAGAAAGAGCAACACCCAGCTTCTGGATCTCCAGGGGATCTCTGCCGACCAGTTCCTCTTTTCTGCCGTCATCATGCAGGTAGAGGATCTGACCTGACTCCACGCGCTGCAGTCCTGCAATGGCCTCGAGCAGCTCCTTCTGTCCGCTTCCGGAAATACCCGCAATGCCGAGTATCTCGCCGCCGCGGATATCAAAATAAATGTGGTCCAGCTTGAGCACTCCTTCCGGAGAAGTGACCGTAAGGCCCTTGATCTCAATGCGGGGCTTTGGATCCACGGGGTCAGGCCTGCGGATGTTGAGTGAGACCTGATGGCCTACCATCATATTGGTCATTTCCTGTGGATTGGTGTCCCTGGTCATCATCTCACCGATATAGGCCCCCTTGCGGAGGACAGCAACTCTGTCAGAGAGCGCCTGTACTTCATGGAGTTTATGGGTAATGATGATAATGGCCTTGCCGTCGGCACGCATATTCCGGAGCACGGCAAAAAGCTTTTCTGTCTCCTGGGGAGTCAGGACAGCGGTAGGTTCATCCAGGATCAGGATATCAGCTCCCCTGTAAAGAGCCTTTACGATCTCTACTGTCTGTTTCTGCGAGACCGACATCTGATAGATCTTGCGGTCGGGATCGATGGAAAAGCCGTACAGATCACAGATCTCCCGGATCTTTCTGGATGCAGCAGCACGGTCCAGGCGTCCCTTTTCCTCCAGACCGAGAATGATATTCTCCGTCGCTGTGAAGACATCTACCAGCTTGAAGTGCTGATGGATCATACCGATTCCGTAGCGGAAGGCATCTCTGGGTGACTGTATCGTGACTTCCTCTCCGTTGATGAAAATCTGTCCCTCGTCAGGATAATAGATACCGGACAGCATATTCATGAGGGTGGTCTTTCCGCTTCCGTTTTCTCCCAGAAGGGCAAGGATCTCTCCTTTCCGTATATCCAGATCTACGTGATGATTAGCCACAACAGTGCCGAAAGTCTTGGTAATGCCGCGCAGGGCGACAGCGGGTGTAGTGTTATCCAAAGCAGTTCCTCCGCCGGATTCAGAAGTTAAAAAAATTACATTAATAATTTATCACAGAAGATAAAAATACGCATTAGGCTGATTGAACAAGTTTCTGTATCTACAATAAAGCCTGTACAGTCAGAATGATGCAAGAAGGGCTGCCACATGTTGCTCATGTGACAGCCCGGATCGTTTGTTTACATTGTGCAGTCATAAATCTGACGTTCGCTGAAAGCTTACGGCAGTGCACATAATCACAAAATCAGTTCATCAGAACTTCTCGTCTTTCAGAGTGATACCATCGATCCGCAGGTCGAAATAAGGAGCGCTGCGGTACTCAGACTCGTGGAAATAGCCGTCAGATATGACTTCGGTATCGCCTTCGAAGTTGGCGTCGGTATCAACATCTGCCATGTAGGAATCAAGAGTCTTGCCGTCAACTGTGAACTTGGAAGTGTCGAAAACATAAACCTGCTCGTCGATGAGCTGCTGTCTGACTTCCGCGATCTTCTCGGCAGTTCCCGGTGCAGCTGCCTGCTCATTGACCTCTGTGAGGACAACAGACTCGGTGCTGATAGTGCCGGTATAGTCTACATCGATTTCTTCGCCTGCAGCGACTGCAGAGATTGCATACTCATAGTAAGGTGTCCAGTCGATCCTGGAAGAAACAATGAAGGTATTGGGGCATGCAGATACTGTGGAGCCGTTGTAGGAAACGTTGGGGACGCCTGCTGTCTCACATGCAGTGGGAGCGCCCATGGAATCGGCATGCTGGCTGATCAGGACACAGCCGTCATGGATCAGAGTATTGGCGCCTTCTTTTTCGGCAGTCTCATCATACCAGGAACCTGTGAAAGTAACTTCCATGGTTGCGGAAGGGCAGATGGAGCGTGCGCCGAGGAAGAAGGATGTGTAACCGGAGATAACCTCTGCATATGTGAATGCACCGACATAACCGATCTTTGCTTCGTCTTCCTTGATGTCGCCGTTCTCGATCATCTCATTGAGCTTCATGCCTGCAGCAACGCCTGCAAGATAACGGCCTTCATAGATGGAAGCAAATGCGTTGTGATAGTTGGGAAGTCCCTCAGTGTGAGCCTTTGTACCTGTGGCGTGGCAGAACTGGACATCAGGGAATTCCTTTGCGGCCTGGATCATGAAATCTTCATGGCCGAAAGAATCTGCAAAGATGATATTGCAGCCTGCATCAGCCAGATCACATGCGGTGTCATAGCACTCCTGACCCTCAGGGATGTTGGTGCGGATGAGATAATTGTCTTCGCTGATGCCGAGATTCTCGCATGCAGCCTTTGCAGCATTGATGAAGTTGAGGTCATAGGTGGAGTTCTCATCATGCAGTGTGATGAATCCGACCTTTACCTGGTCAGCAGGCAGAAAATCGTCATCGCCGGGCTGTTCACCCTGAGCCTCAGCTGTAACGGAATTGGGTGCGATATCATCGCCATTATTTTCCGTTTTTTTACCGCCGCCGTCGCATCCTGCGAGAAGGCCCATTGCAAGAACTAATGCGAGTAAGATACTCAGTGTCTTTTTCATTTTTTTCCTCCCAGTTTATTTCTGCGGCACATTTACAGCTTTCTGCAGATACCGCAGTGGTGAAAATAAAATTTCAGGAATTCTTATAATACGAAACACAAACCGGTTTGTCAATTCCACAAAACATTATTTTCTCCTTACTGAGGGTAGCCGAGGGTAGTATTGAAAGCCTTATTAATTTGTTGTCTGTATTTCCTATTTGAAACCATGCGGTATATCTATTCTTAGAGGAATATAAAATTCAATACTATATTATGAGCTTCATAACTGGGGCAACCCGGGAAAGACCCCGGAGGAAGTGGAGGAGTAAGATACGGTTTACCGGGTCTGCACCATCGACTTCTGCGCAACTATACCGGGAAGCGTTTTTGAAGGTAAAGAACCGATAGTTTTCTCCTATCCGGACCGGGATAAAGTTATTCTTCTGCCATCTCTTTTGCTTTCATCATCTTCTCCTTACAAAAATACAGGCCTTGCGCATGGCAAGGCCTGTATTTTTACATATCCGGATCGATATCGGCATATGCGTTCACTTTTTCCCTGCTTAAAAGAACTACAGTCTCGACACTGCTGGTCCATGGGAACTGATCCACGCAGACGCCTCTGACAGGCCTGTAACCGGCAGCTATGAATGAGGGCAGGTCACGCGCAAGGCTTGTCGGCTTACAGGATATGTAGAGAATGTTCTCAACACCGTAGGACAGGATCCGGGGCAGAGCCTTGGGGTGGATTCCGTCACGGGGCGGGTCGAGAATAATAGTGTCGGGCTTTTCCTCAATGGTATCGAGAACCTTGAAAACATCTCCGGCAAGGAAAGAGCAGTTGGTCAGACCATTCCTTTCGGCATTGACTTTGGCGGCCTCGACGGCCTCTTCCACTATCTCGACGCCGATCACTTTTTCGGCCGTGGGTGCCATGAGCTGGGCTATGGTTCCGGTTCCGCTGTAGAGGTCATAGACAATTCCTTTTTCTTTTCCTGCCATTGTTCCTTCGGAAAGATACTTCCTGGCCGTATCATAGAGGACTTCCGCCCCGTGGCTGTTGGTCTGGAAAAAGGAAAAAGGTGTTACATTAAAACGGAGCCCCAGCAGTTTCTCCGTAAAGAAATCCTTTCCGTACAGGATTTCCGTCCCCTGGTCTGCAACGACATCCGCTAAAGAATCGTTATCAGTGTGCAGAATTCCTGCAAAACGGCCTTTCAAAAGCCCCTTTTCCTGCAGCTGTACCAGTTCATTCACATAAGCAGAGAGATCCGGCTGCAGCTGGGTCGTCGTCACAAGGTCCACCAGGATCTCACCTGTAAAGGCAGCCTTGCGTACCAGCAGATGTCGGAGATAGCCTGTGTGACGCAGTCGATGGTAAAAAGGGAGCTCCGCCTTGCTGAAATACTGCAGGGTGGTCTTCAGGATCAGGGAAAAATCGGGATCCGTGATCCTGCAGCCGTCGACCGTGACGATATCATAAAACCCGCCCCGCTTATGCATGCCCAGGGCAAGCGGACCATCCTTGTATTCATCCCCGAAGGTATACTCCATCTTGTTGCGGTATTCATATTCCTGCGGGCTGGGCCTGATTCCCTCGAACCATTTGGAGACGGCCAGCTGCTCTGCCGGAACTCCGCAAAGCTGTGCTGCCTGGTCCACTGCACTCTCCAGAAGGCGCACTACCTGGCTGCGCTTTAGTTCCAGCTCTTCCTCGAAAGGAAGATTCAGATATATGCATCCACCGCACTTACCGAAGTGCGGACAGGGTGCGGTCCTTTCCCCGGGAGCCTTTTCCAGCACTTCCTGCAGGGTCCCCTCCGCCCTGCCGCGGCGTTTTTTGGACACACGAAGCGACACCCGCTGCCCGGGCAGTACGTTTTTTACAATACATATTCCTTCCGGAGTCTCAACAACTCCTTTTCCGGGATAGTCTACCCGTTTTACGATCCCTTCCAGGATTTCACCTTTTTTCATTCATCTCTCCAATTCAGGACACTATCGGTTACAGACAGACCCTCTGCAGGGCATAAGGACTTGTAAAAAATCTTTGTTGATTATACCAGATGCTGTCAGCATTGTGATATAGCACGGTTACGCTGTAGGATGAAAATTTAAAGATACAGCATTCAAATAAGCCCTGCCTTTTCTGCATGTACAGGACACATAAAATGTGCCGGAATCATTTTGTTCCGGCACATTTTTATTCGATACACATTTTATGGGATCTTTTAAAATAACAGGGAAATATATCAGAGGCAGCCGAATTCGATCATTGCCTTCCTCAGAGACTCCTTGTGGGCATCTGTCAGCTCAGTCAGAGGAAGTCTGGGAGAGCCGACGTCAAAGCCCTGCATGTTCAGTGCGGCCTTTACGGGGATGGGATTGACTTCGATAAATAGCTGCTCGATCAGGGGGAGTGCCTTAAGCTGGAGTTTCTTTGCCTCCTCGTATCTTCCCTCCAGACAGTGCATCACAAGATCATGAGTCTGCTGAGGCGCGACATTTGCGAGAACTGAGATGACACCGGAACCGCCCAATGAACACAGAGGCACGATCTGGTCGTCATTTCCCGAATAAATATCGATCTTTCCGTCCACAAGGCTGGCGAGCTTTGCCACCTGGCTGATATTGCCGGTCGCTTCCTTGATACCCACGATGTTGGGCTGGTCCTTGGCCAGTTTTGCCATGGTCTCAGGCAGGATGTTGGTACCGGTCCTGGACGGCACATTGTAGACAATGCAGGGAAGCTTTGTCGCGGAAGCGATCGTGCGGTAATGCTGATAGAGACCGTCCTGGGTGGCCTTATTGTAGTAAGGTGTGACCAGCAGCAGGCCGTCCGCACCGAGCTTTTCCGCTTCTTCGGACATCATCACCGCATGGGCTGTATTATTGGAACCGGTTCCTGCGACAACAGGGACTCTCCCTTTCGTTACTTCCGCAGAAAAACGGATCGCTTCCAGATGTTCCGGATCGTCCAGTGTAGGCGCTTCGCCGGAAGTACCCACCACGACCAGAGCATCCGTGCTGTTTTTGATCTGATCCTCGATCAGCCTCTCGAGAGAATCGTAATTGATCTCTCCGTTTTCCTTCATAGGTGTGACAAGAGCTACACCGGATCCCTTAAAGATAGACATATGCTGTTTCCTCCTCATGAATGACTTGTACAGCTTATGCAGCCGTCTGAGCTGTCTCCGCACAGAAATTGCAGGCTGCGGCAGAGCTGCAGCACCGCGGCCGCTGGAATTTCATTATACCATTATTTTTAACAAAGAACCGAGATAAATGATACCTCTGTCTATTCTTCCCACCTTCTGGCAAAAAAGTCAAGGAGAAGATTTCCCATTATCTCGCTCTCCACGATATAACTTCCGTGATCCGCCCCCTCAACGATCACAAGTTCCGCATCCGGAAGATTCGAATAGATACGGTCCGTCTCACTTGGCAGGATCAGATCATTTTCCCCTGCCGTCACAAGGACCGGAATGGAAATCTCCCTCAGGGATTCCGGATCAATATGAGGCTCGGTCAGCATCAGGGTGATCAGAGGATCGTGCTCTTTTTCATTGATCTGTGTATACTCTTCAATAAATTCAGGCACAATGCCCTCCGGCACGAGATTGACACCGCTGACAGCCATGACCCCCAGTGTACCAGGATGCTTCATCTCCAGAAGAAGTCCGATAATACCGCCGTCACTGTGGCCGTAGAAAGCGGGCTTGTCCATATTCATGGCTTTGATGAACTGATACATGTCTTCAGCCATATCGTCGAAGTGATATTCCTGCAGCGGCTCATTTGCTCCGTGGCCTCTGGAATCGGGTGCAAAGACACGAAATCCGGCCCGGACAAGCTGGCCGATCTCCACATCAAAAAGATCGTGATCTTCCGCGTTGCCGTGGACCAGAAGGACCGGTCTCCCCTCTCCCTCTACGGCATAATGAAGGCGCACTCCGTTGACTTCCACGATGTTTGAAGCGTCATATTTTTTCATACTTCAGTTCATGCCGGGCGGAGCCCGGCCCTCCTTTACAGTCGTCCCGACCTCCTTCGGCACAAACGATGATGAATGCCCCTTCAGATCG
>CACZFF010000026.1 GCA_902780385.1 uncultured Lachnospiraceae bacterium | reverse complement strand
CTATACCTGGCGCATTTTGTAAAAGTTTCCTTTGTTTTCAAGGGACTTTGGTTTGTGTACCCAAAATTCGGCAATCAGTTAATGATTGCATTCATACTTATAAAATAATACGGCAATACTTTTTCAAGTTCAACCTGCAGGGAATTCTGTATTTCCAGAGAGATGTTCTGTTATAATAGCATTATATAACTATCCGGTATTCCGTGAACTTTCCGCCGCCTGCTCTGTCAGCCGGGAAGCAGCGGTAATCTGCAGCGTTTTTTTATAAAAAGTAGGGAGGTTCATGTAATGAATAAGCAGTGGTGGCACGACAAAGTCGCCTATCAGATTTATCCCAAAAGCTTCTACGATTCCAACGCAGACGGAATCGGGGATATCCCGGGCATAATCGAAAAACTCGACTATCTCAAGGATCTCGGTGTGGACATTATCTGGCTCTCACCGGTCTATCGTTCTCCCCTTGCGGACCAGGGCTACGATATCTCTGATTACTACAATATAGATCCACGCTTCGGAACGATGGAAGATATGGACCGCCTGCTGGCGGAGGCCGGAAAAAGAGATCTGCATATCGTCATGGACCTGGTCGTCAATCACTGCTCCGACGAACACGAGTGGTTCAAAAAGGCCTGCGCCGATCCGGAGGGAAAATACGGGCAGTATTTCTATCTGCGAAAACTGAGAAAAGCCGCAGAACTGAAGACCGACACAAATTCAGAGGCAGCCGGGGAAGTCAGGGAATCTGAAAAAGACGGAGCAGCCGGAGATGTCAGGGAATCTGAAAAAGACGGAGCAGCCGGAGAATCGTTCGGGACAGCCCTTACAGCTGCCGTTGAAAACCGCACTGCGGATGGAGGTGAGGCATTCGCTGTCTGTTCTCCCGACGGCTATGTCCTGCCCTGCAACTGGCGCTCTTATTTCGGCGGGCCCGTCTGGGAAAAACTCCCCGGTCACGAGGACTGGTTCTATCTGCATGTTTTCCACAAAAAACAGCCCGATCTCAACTGGGAAAATCCCGGAGTCCGTGAAGAAATCTATACCATGATCAACTGGTGGCTGGACAGAGGACTTGCAGGTTTCCGGATTGACGCCATCATCAATATCAAAAAAGCCCTGCCTTTCCACAACTATGCACCCGACCGGGCGGACGGGCTGTGCACCATAGGCCGCATGCTGCAGGAGGCCTCCGGCGTAGGTGAATTCCTGGGCGAAATGCGCGACCGTACATTTAAGCCCCATCAGGCTTTTACCGTCGGCGAAGTCTTCAATGAAAAAGCGGAGGAGCTCCCCGCCTTCATCGGAGACAATGGCTATTTTTCCTCCATGTTTGACTTCTCGGAGACTGTCTGGGGAAGTTCTCATGCCGGCTGGCACAAAAACAAATGCATCATGCCCGATGATTACAGACAGTGTCTCTTCGATACCCAGAAAAAGGTCTCGGACATCGGCATTATCTCCAACATCATCGAAAACCACGATGAGCCCCGGGGGGTCAGCCGTTACATCCCACCGCAGGATATGCAGAGCATGGATGAGCAGATGCGGGTCACGGCAAAAAAGGCTCTCGCCGCTGTTTATTTCTTCGTAAAAGGCCTGCCCTGGATCTACCAGGGACAGGAGATCGGTATGGAGAATTACCCCCTGCATAGCATCGACGAGGTTGATGATATCGCCTCTCTGGATGCCTGGAATGTCATGCTCAGACAGGGCGTCCCTGAAGAAGAGGCGCTGCGCGCCATCGAACGCAACGGCCGCGACAATGCCCGCACTCCTTTCCAGTGGAGCGCAGCTGCCAACGCCGGCTTCACTGCCGGCAGTCCCTGGCTGCAGGTCAACCCGAATTACACAAAAATCAATCTGGAACAGCAGGCTGCAGATTCCTCATCTGTCTTCTGCTATTATAAAAAGCTGATCGCCCTGCGCAAAAACCCACAATACTGCCAGACTCTGATTTACGGTTCCTTCGAGCCCTGTCTTGAGGACCGATCCCGCGTCATCTCCTATCTGCGCCGTTCCTCCGGCCAGACCATCCTGGTTCTCTCCAACTATGGAAAAGAGACGCGCACCCTCCCTCTGCCTGCACCCGTAAAGAAAATCCTGCTTGATAACTGTGAGGGAAATGATCTGTCGGTCACGAACAGCGCAGTCACCCTTTCCGGATACCGCACCCTGGTCCTGGAACTCTGAAGCTCCTGCCCCCGCCTCGCCGACCGGGACACCGGGGACGGTTCTCATGGATCACCAGGGATGGTTTTCATGGGACACCGGGGGATGTTTCCGGAATCTGAAATCCCGTTGAAATCCAGCCGGTGCACATGCAGTTGACGAAAAAAAATCATCTGGTTATAATAGACAAAGCCGTCAGTTCGTAAGGCCTGGCGGCTGTCTCTTTTACTGCCGCTATTATTGATCATCTCCCGGCTATTAAAAGAGCAGAAAGAAATTCTATAACTTAAAGGGGGTTTACCGCTTCATGAATGCATTAAAATCCATCGCGAAAAAATATTCCGAAACCAGTCTGATCCTTCGGATTGCAATCGGAATCGTCATCGGCGCCATTCTCGCCGTAGCACTTCCCAAGGCAGCCTTCATCGGAATCTTCGGTGATCTGTTTGTCGGCGCCCTGAAGGCAATCGCTCCGGTCCTGGTCGCCGTGCTCGTCATGAGCTCTCTGTGCCAGGGCTCTTCCAAGCTCGACAGCCGTTTCGGACTGGTCATCTTCCTGTACATGCTGACCACATTTCTGGCTGCCTTTATCGCTGTCCTTTTCAGCTTTGCTTTCCCCCAGACTCTCGATCTGGCTGTCGAAAGTGTTGAACAGGCAGCTCCCGGCGGTCTCGGAGAAGTCCTTTACAATCTTCTCATGAACATCATCGTCAACCCGCTCCAGGCTACGGTCAGTGCCAACTATATGGGCATCCTCTTCTGGTCCGCAATCATGGGCATGGCCCTCAAAGGCTTCGCCTCGGATTCAACCAGGCAGTTCCTCAGCGATATCGCTGAAGCTGTATCCCAGGGCGTGCGCTGGATCATCAATCTTGCTCCCTTCGGTATCTGCGGTCTGGTTTACTCCACCGTCACCGGCAGCGGCTTCAAGGCCTTCATGGGTTACGGAAAGCTCCTCGCAGTACTGGTAGGCTGCATGCTGACCGTCTCCCTGATCATCAACCCGATCATTGTCGGATTCATTCTCAAGACAAACCCCTACCCCCTGGTATGGAAATGTCTGCGCCAGAGCGGCTTCACTGCTTTCTTTACCAGAAGCTCCGCCGCGAATATTCCCGTCAATATGGAACTCTGCGAAGAACTCGGTCTGGATAAAGACGTCTATTCCGTCTCCATCCCTCTGGGCGCAACCATCAACATGGACGGCGCCGCGATCACGATCACCGTTATGACTCTCGCCGCTGCCAACACTGTCGGCGTGAATGTAAGCTTCGGAACCGCGCTTATTCTGTCCGTTCTTTCCGCCCTTGCAGCCTGCGGCGCATCGGGCGTTGCCGGCGGATCCCTTCTCCTGATCCCCATGGCCTGCTCCCTGTTCGGCATCTCTCCGGATATCGCCATGCAGGTTGTCGGTGTCGGCTTCATCATCGGCGTTGTCCAGGATAGTGTCGAGACCGCCCTCAACTCCTCCGGTGACGTTCTCTTTGCCGCCACTGCCGAGTATGCAGAGTGGCGCAAACAGGGCCGCCCCCTGCCGGATATCCTCGGCGGAAGCAAAGCCAAGCGCAAAGGTAAGTACAGCAGATAAATGTCGTTGTCAAGGGGACGGTTCCTTTGACAACATAAAATGTCAATTGACAGGGGGACGGTTCCTCTGACAACTTTGTGTTGCCAAAGGAACCGTCCCCCTGACACTTTTTATGCTTTCAGTTCAAAATCCTGTTTTCCGTGCTTGCACCAAGGGCAGGTCCAATCCGCGGGAAGATCCTCGAAAGGAACTCCTTCCTCTTCTTCGTCATACTCATAGCCGCAGATCTTGCAGACCCAGACCTTGCCGGCCTTCTTCTCTTCCACTTTCTGGGGCTTCGGCTTCACGTTTGCCTGGTAGTAGGTATATGTGATTGAAGGCTGATCAGAAAGGATTTCCCCGTCAATCACTTCCGCAAGGAAAAGTGTATGTGTGCCCAGATCCAGGGACTGCTTCACCTCGCAGGACAGATAGGCATTTGCGCCCTTTGTAATATAAGGAATCCCGTTTGCCGCAGTCTTTGCATCCGCGAAGTCCTCAAACTTGTCCACATCCCTGCCGCTCTGGAATCCGAAGTGCTTGAAGGTATCGAATTTCACGCTCTCATCGAGGAAAGAAACATTGAATCTTCCGCTCTTTTTTACCATCTGCTCTGTGTAGTTCTGCTTGTTGACAGTGATGGAAATCACATTGGGAGTAGAAGTCTGCTGCATTGCCGTGTTGATAATACAGCCGTTGGCTTTCTCTCCGTCTTTTGCTGTCAGGACAAAAAGTCCGTATGTCAGTTTGAACATAATCGAGTTATCCATTGTTGTCTCCTTTCCTGCTGTCTGCTCTGTTTATTTTGTCTGCTTTCTGCAATGTTCATAACATACGTGTTCCCAAACAGCATGTTTGTAAATACGAGATTTTGTCCCCTATATTCCTACCCGTGTATTATGAAACTACGCATTCGGATATATTATACTCCCTTTCTGAAAAAAGTCCTTTAATAAAACCTGACAAAGTTTTTTTGCCGTGTGCAGTGCAGACCTCATGTTACACCCTGTCGAGGATATGTCATGCAAGAGAACACCTCGATTATCCAGACTGTCTGTACGACATGATTCCACATTGTAGAACACATAGCACCCCCTTTTCCTTTCAGGGCATTGCAGAGAGAGACCGAAAGGAAAGGGGGCACAGCTTGCAAATTATACAATATCCATCCGGAAAGATCCGACACCTGGTGTGCTCATCATTTCACACGTATGCCGTCCGGGTTTTTCGGTTTTCGGGTGAGTTTATTGCTTGTCAATATAACGTTTCCTCCGGCACCTTCGTGTTGTCAAAGGTACCGTCCCCCTGACAACTCACACCTTGGGCAGCTTCGCAACAGATGCGGCAATCTGCTCGTCAGTCGGGATTTCATCGGTCATCTCGCCGTCGTTGTATTTCTGGTAAGCGACCAGGTCAAAGTATCCGGTGCCGGTCAGGCCAAAGACGATTGTCTTCTCTTCGCCGGTTTCTTTGCACTTAAGAGCTTCATCGATCGCAACACGGATGGCATGGGAGCTCTCGGGGGCAGGGAGAATGCCCTCGACACGCGCAAACTGCTCGGCAGCCTCGAAGACGCTGCTCTGTTCCACGCTCACGGCTTCCATGAAGCCATCATGGTAGAGCTGTGAAAGGGTTGTGCTCATACCGTGGAAGCGCAGACCGCCCGCATGGTTGGGGGAGGGGATGAAGCCGCTGCCCAGTGTGTACATCTTGGCCAGCGGGCAGATCATGCCTGTATCGCAGAAGTCATATGCGAAAGTTCCGCGGGTGAAGCTGGGGCAGGAAGCGGGCTCGACCGCGATGATTCGGTAGTCTGCCTCGCCTCGGAGCTTTTCGCCCATGAAAGGAGCGATCAGGCCGCCCAGGTTGGAGCCGCCGCCGGCGCAGCCGATGATCATATCGGGCTTGATGCCGTATTTATCCAGTGCGATCTTGGTCTCCAGACCGATGACGGACTGGTGCAGCAGGACCTGGTTCAGGACGCTGCCCAGAACATAGCGGTATCCGGGATTCTTTGTAGCAACTTCCACTGCCTCGGAAATCGCGCAGCCAAGGCTTCCGGTCGTTCCGGGGTGCTCGGCGAGGATCTTCCTGCCGACTTCGGTCGTCTCGGAAGGAGACGGCACTACAGAGGCTCCGTAAGTGCGCATGACTTCGCGGCGGAAAGGCTTCTGCTCATAGGAGACCTTGACCATGTATACCTTGCAGTCCAGGTCAAAATAGGAGCAGGCCATGGACAGGGCAGTGCCCCACTGGCCGGCACCGGTCTCTGTCGTCACGCCCTTGAGGCCCTGCTTCTTGGCATAATAAGCCTGAGCAATGGCGGAATTGAGCTTGTGGCTGCCGCTGGTGTTGTTGCCTTCGAACTTATAATAAATCTTTGCCGGTGTCTGCAGTTTTTCCTCCAGGCAGTAAGCACGTACCAGGGGTGAAGGGCGGTACATCTTGTAAAAATCACGGATTTCTGCCGGAATCTCGATGTAAGGAGTCGTCTCATCCAGTTCCTGGGCGACCAGTTCCTCACAGAAAATCGGTGCCAGTTCCTCCGCCTTCAGCGGCTGGAGTGTCCCGGGATTCAGCAGCGGCGCGGGCTTATTCTTCATATCCGCGCGCAGATTATACCAGCTCTTAGGCATCTCGTCTTCGTTGAGATAGATCTTGTAAGGAATCTTTTTGTCTGCCATAGTTTTTCTCCTTTCGTTGAAGCGCGTAAGCGCTGAGACTGGTGTTTTCCGGGACAGGAACTTGTTGGTACCTTTGCTTACAAGCGAGCTCGACGCGACCGTCTTTTGATTTGTACGTGCACGCTTCTTTACGGTCGCAATTCGCCATGCCGACAGGTTCGCAGCCTTCGGCTGCTCACTGTCGCGGCGTTCGCCGTATACGTCCAAATCAAAATCCTTTCGCTTTCGAGCGAGCTCGACGCGACCGTCTTTTGATTTGTACGTGCATGGCTCATTGCTACGCGCAAAACAGCCTGTCCCTGCAGCTTTATACATTTGCTGCTGGGACAGGCTGATAAATTCATCCTGCGGTGCCACCCGGCTTGACGCAATTTTGCGCCCACTCTGCCATACGTAGGGATGCATCGTCTATAAAAAATTGCTGCATACCAACATATGCTGAACTTTGCTTACGGAGGTCCATCACTCCGTCTCCCATACTTTACAGATCTGTATTTCTGTATTTCAGGTCGCCCTCAGAAGTCCATTCAACAATACGCTTCATACTGCAATCTCAGCACCTGCAGCTCTCTGGAATGAAGGAAGCATTGCTTACTCACTCTTCTTCAACGGTTTAACGCAGTGTAGCATGGATTGATCCGCAGTGTCAATGTTCTAAATCATGTTTTTAACCAGTTTTAAATCATTTTTTTGACCAGTTCGTCTTTTTAAAGGTATATCCATGGACCGTCTGGTCAAACGTCATCCCATGTTGCCAAAGAAGCGAAGCGATAGAAGTGCTTCAAGATCAAAAGATCACCACTGTGTTGGCTGGCACAAAGCGACCGGAGAGCACAGCAGAAAAAAAATCACACGTGTTTCGAAAAGGCAAAGTGACTGAGATTCCCTTAAAAGAAAAGGTCACACCTGCCCCGTA
Source organism: uncultured Lachnospiraceae bacterium (assembly GCA_902780385.1). Lineage (GTDB taxonomy): Bacteria > Bacillota > Clostridia > Lachnospirales > Lachnospiraceae > CAG-791. Next base: position 47,193 of record CACZFF010000026.1, on the reverse strand, counting down.
AAAAAAGGTGAATCCACGGCCTGTCTTACCAAAAATCACCTGAATCCTTAACTAAAAGCAGTAAGCCCAAGATTTTCCTGGTCGAAAATCATCTCTCCCCGGCGTTTGACCAAAAAAAGTACTTTTGCAGATGATTGATATTCTGATTACCCTCTCGATAAGCCACGAGATATGTATTCAGCCAAGGTACAGCAAATACAAAATACCGCAGAATAATCCATAAATAGCATACATTGCTATATAGGAAAACACAGGCTCTGGTAGTATCCTGAAAATGGAGTATTTTAACAAAAAACGGGCAGCGCAGCTGCCTCTGCCAGCAAGTATAAGGAGTTTGCCATGGCCATTGTGTACAACGAAACCAAAAAGACCTTTTCCCTTCATACTGCCAAAACGACCTACCAGTTGAAGGTCGGCAATCTCAACTATGTAAAACATCTCTACTACGGGGCAACCATCCGCGATGAGGACCTGGTCTATCTGATCCGGCAATATGACCGCGGATTCTCGGGCAATCCCTATGAATCTCTGCAGGAGCGTACTTTCTCGCTGGATGCCCAGCCGCAGGAATTTACAACACAGCAGCAGGGAGATTTCCGGATCAATTCGATCGAAGTACAGAATTCAGACGGAAGCTTCTCCTTCAACGGAAGATATGTCTCGCACAGGATGTATGAGGGTCCCTTTACTCTGCAGGGGCTGCCGACTGCCTTTGCAACAGAAAACGACACTGTCGATACTCTGGAGCTGACCATAGAGGATGCGGTGACCAATGTCCAGGTCACTCTCCTGTATTCTGTCTTTGAGGAGGCGGACATCATCATGCGCGCCGCCAGGGTCCACAACGGCGGAAAAGAGGCCATCCAGCTCAAGCGGATCATGTCTATGAACATGGACTACATGAACGGGCAGAATCTGGATCTGATCTCCCTGCCGGGCAGGTACGGCCAGGAGAGGCAGGTTGAGCGCCAGCCCCTGACTCACCATGTGCACAAGATCCGCAGCGGACGAGGCATCTCCTCCCACCAGCAGAATCCCTTCATCGCTCTGGCAGAGAGAACAACGACCGAAGATTTCGGCGCCTGCTACGGCTTCGCACTCATGTATTCCGGAAGTTTTCTGGCAGAGGCCGAGCTTGACCAGTACGACCAGGCCCGTCTGGTAATGGGCATCAACGACCGCCTGTTCAGCTATCCGGTAGGTCCCGGCGAGGACTTTGACACCCCCGCTGTGCTCATGACCTACACCCACAAGGGTCTGACCCGGATGAGCCACAACTACCACAACTTTATCCGGAACAATCTGAACAGGAGTAAGTTTGTCCGCGATGTGCGGCGTCCCGTCCTGATCAACACCTGGGAGGCGGCTTTCTTTGACTTCGATGATGAGAAGCTCATCGAGATCGCAAAGGCCGCCAAAGGCATGGGCGTCGAAATGATCGTCATGGATGACGGGTGGTTCGGCAAACGCGACGACGACAATTCCGGCCTGGGCGACTGGTATGTCAACGAAAAGAAGATCAAGTGCGGCCTCACAGAGCTGGTCCGCCAGATCAATGATCTGGGCATGAAATTCGGCATCTGGTTCGAGCCCGAGATGGTCTCCGAGGACTCCGACCTCTTCCGCGCTCATCCCGACTGGGCTATGGAGATTCCCGGACGAAGGGCGGTCCGGAGCCGCAACCAGCTGGCCCTCGATGTGGGCAGAAAGGAAGTCCAGGACTACCTGATCGAGAGCATCAACCGGATCCTGGACAGCGCCAACATCTATTATGTGAAATGGGACATCAACCGTGCCATCACGGATCTGTGGTCCAATGCACTCCCGCCGGAATGTCAGGGAGAGGTCTCCCACCGCTACGTCCTGGGCCTCTACCGCGTCATGGACGGCATCATCAAGACCCATCCGGACATCATGTTCGAGGGCTGCGCCGGAGGCGGCGGACGCTTCGATACCGCCATGCTGACCTATTTTGTCCAGTACTGGAGTTCTGATAACACCAAGCCGTTGGACAACCTCAAACTCCACTACGGCTCCTCCTTCCTCTACCCAGTATGCACCATGGGTGCCCATGTCTCGGAAGCCAGCCCCATGGTTCCCTTCGAGACAAAAGCTGCCATTGCCATGTGCGGCACCTTTGGATATGAGCTGGACGCGACAAAGCTGAAAAAGAAAGAGATCCGTTCCTGCAAAAAAATGAGTGACCTCTACCACAAATATTACGACCTCAATTTCTTCGGCGATTACTACCGCCTGGCAAACCCCTTCGAGCAGGTCAATCTGGTTGCCTGGGAGAGTGTCGCAAAAGATAAGAGCGAAGCCCTGGTAACCGTGATCACGGTCAACCTGACCGTCAACGGCCCCCAGGAATACATCAAGTGCAAGGGTCTCTCTCCCAACACCCGTTACCGTGTCGAAGGAGACGGAAACACCCTGATCGCAAGCGGCATGGCACTCATGCACGCCGGCCTTCCCATTCCCCGGGAAATTCCTGAATACACTGCCTTCCTCTATCACTTGACTGCAATCGACGAATAAACCTGAAAAGGGGGAGACAGGGGACGGTTCTGGAGGAGACAAGGAGACAGGGGACGGTTCTGTGTCTCCTTTTCGCGAGAAGGGGACACAGAACCGTCCCCTGTCTCCCTCAGAACCGTCCCCTATCTCCTCCTCCTTGAGAGAAAAGTGTCAAAAAGAGAAAGCTCCGAGTCAACCGGGACTCGGAGCTTTCTCTTTGTTTCATTCCGTCCTGTTATTATTCAGAAGTATTCTGCGGTAGAGCCGGTTCAGTTTGCTGCTTTTCCGATGCTTCCGACCACTTCCATCTTCTGCATGACATAAGCCTTCACTTCTTCCATACCCCTGGCGGAGTATTTTTTCGGATCGAAGGCATCCGGGTTTTCCTGCATATAGGCCTTGACGCCTTTTGTGAAGGCGATGCGCAGATCCGTCGCGTAGTTGACTTTGCAGATGCCGCGGCTCACGCAGTCGCGCACCTGTTCGTCCGGAACACCGCTGGTGCCGTGCAGAACGAGGGGTATATCTACGAGCGCGCGGATTTCGGAGAGACGCTCCACATTGACCCTGGGTACGCCCTTGTAGACGCCGTGGCTGGTTCCGATTCCCACTGCCAGAAAGTCAACATTAGTCTTTTCCACAAAAGTTCTGGCTTCTTCAGGATCGGTGTAGGGATTCTCGTCCGCGTTTTCAAGGTCATCCTCTTTGCCGCCGACGCGCCCCAACTCTCCCTCGACGGGGATACCGCCGGGATGGCAGGCATCCGTGACGCGGCGGGTCAGGGCGATATTGTCCTCAAAGGGAAGTTTCGACCCGTCGATCATGATCGAGGTATAACCTGTGTGATAGGCTTTCATGGCCATTTCAAAGCTGTCGCCGTGGTCGAGATGCATGACCACCGGTACAGAAGCTCTGTCGGCTGCAGCCTTAACATTTGCCAGGTAGTAGTCCAGGCCTGCATATTTGACCGTGCCGGGAGTCGTCTGCATGATAACAGGGGACTTTGTCTTCTCTGCCGCCGCCAGCACCGCCATGACCATTTCCATATTTTCAACGTTGAAAGCGCCTACGGCATAGCCGTTTTTCTGCGCATCCAGCAATAATTCCTTTGATGTTACAAGTGCCATCTTTTTCCTCCCTTTACATCTTAATCTGCTGTCAGCCCAGCATCTGCTGCTGAGAGCCGTACAGGTACTCGTCGATGCAGTTCATGACGCGGTCCATAACCAGTTCCTTGGGATCGTTCTTAAGCTGCCCTTCGCGTACCTTTGTGTACTGGATGGGCATGAACTGACTCAGAAGTCCGAGCGGAACGCCGTCTTTGAAGTTGTCGAAGAGTTTGTCAACCGCTTCCTCCACTTCGGGATTTGCATAGTAATAACGGCAGCGGTCGGAGAATGAATATTTGCGCTTGTAGGCGATCTCTCCGGGAGTTCCATAATAGTACTTGGCAAAATATTTAGGGTTTTTGAGCATGCTTCTGTCGAGGATTTCGATGAAGTAGCTCTGTTTCTCCGGCTCGTCCTTATAGAGCTCGCGCTCGGCATTGGCGAGTGCGAAGAGGCCTTCGCGTAGGGCCAGGGTGAGTCCGGGACCTACTTTCAGGATGCCCGCGCCGTCCTCTACGAGCTCGCGGAGTTTAAACTTGGTCTGGTAATCTGTGGAGTGCGCCTCAAATACGAGATTGGGGAATTCCCGGATGGCAGCGGACAGTTCGGTTGCCTTTTCCCTGATATACTCGGTGCAGCCGGCATCCTTCTCTTCAACGCCGGGCTGAACGACAACAGCGATCACATAATTCCATGCATCCGCGATGTCATGTTCCGCAAAAGCTTTTTTGAATGTCTCCACCGTGGCCTTGAAATCAGAGACTTTTGTGACCTGCACACCCTGGTCCACCGCATCCTGGGATCCTCCGGAAATCGGCACCTCACTGCCGACGATATAGACAGGATGCACGGCTTCGGGATTCTGCTTTTCGAGCTCTGCGTAGGTATCCTCCGCAACCTTTGCAAGTTCGGCACCGCGGCGGGCGATCACTTCATCCGCCAGGCGGGTATCGGGATCATCGCTGGCTACCTTCATGCTGGTATCGATATGGATCTTGGTGAAACCGGCTGCCACATACTGGCGGATCAGCTCCCGCGCCTCAGACATGGCTTTCTCCTCATCATAACCGGCGAAAGTAAGAGGCCCCAGATGATCGCCGCCCAGGATGATGCGCTCCATGGGCATCCCGACTTCCTTTGCCAGCTCTTTGCACATCTCCATGAAGTCTGCGGGCTTCATTCCGGTATATCCGCCGTACTGGTCGACCTGGTTTGCTGTTGACTCGATCAGCAGAACTGTGCCGGTCTCCATGGCGTGACGCATGCACGCCTCAAGTACCAGACGATTTCCCGTGCAGGCGGAATAGATTCCAACGGGTTTGCCCTGTTTCTGCAATTTCACGATGTTTCTGAGATAGTCAGCCATGATGTTTTTCTCCTTTTTCTTCCTTTTTTCCTTTTCCTTTTTCCTGTGTCTCTTTTTCCTTTTCATTGATAACAACGGGTTTGCCGTCATTATTATCTGACTTGCTAAGGCCGCTCTGCACAGCCCCCTTTGATGGTAACGCCTGCTATCGTAAACGAATTAAACATATTTCGTTTACGATATTCTCGCTCAGAGAATACTTGCGGGTTTGAGCAAGCTCAAACCGTAATTGCTTTCTTCGCTTACTATAAAATGCAGCAAGCATTTTTCATTCGTCCATTGCCGCTTCTTTATCTTTGATAATGTTGATAATCTCCTGTGGCTCTTTGGCTTTTTCGATCTTTCCCAGGACCTCCTTGTCCTGAATGATCGTGATTGTCCGCTGCAGCTTGTCAATGTGTGCAGAGGGCTGGTCAACACAGAACATGATGATCAGCCTGGCTTCGACCGTATCTTCATCATCACCACCCATCTCGTGGAAGGTGACGGGATTTCTCAGAACTGCGATCGCGGTGCCGGTCTTGTTGACATGCTCGACAGGTGTGTGGGGGATTGCGACACCGAAGCCGTCGATATCAAGCCCTGTCGGAAATTCCGCTTCGCGGTCGATCAGGCCCTGGATGTAGGTTTCCTTGGCGTATCCTTCTTTGATAAAGGCTCCTCCCACCTGCTCAAAGACCTCCTTTGTGTCCTTCGCGTCAAGATCGATGAAAATCAGTTTTGTCTTGAGTTCTTCCCAGATCATGCTCTTTCTCCCTTCCTTTTTCTTTTTCCTTTTTTCTCTTATTCCTGTTTCTTTTGCTGCGTTTTCTACTGCTCTTTTTCCTTTTTTTCTTTCAGCTTCTTTCCTGCATGCGCTTTTTCCTGTTGCTTGTTTCCTTTGTTCTGACTTAATTGTAGCCGTGTAAAGCAGGTTGAAAAAGTCAAGGGTTTTTCAACTTTTTTGCAAAGATTTCGACCGATGCAGTTCAGCCCGCCTGAAGCTCGAGGCTTTTTTCTCGGAAACCAAAATTCAGCAATATATCGCGTTACATTTCAGACTTTTCTGGTTTGTAACAGTGGAGCACAAATGCTCAGCCAAAGTGTTGTTTATTATTTACATTTATGGCGATCTAGTTTATAATAAGCAACTGTATTGGAAAGCACAGAAATAGAGACCGAAATGAGGATAGAAATGAAAAGAGCAGCTCCTAATCAAAAAAAGATCCTGCTGGCACCCAAAACAGCAAAAATCCTGGAAACTGTAGGGGAACAGATCCGACTTGCCAGGCTTCGCAGAAAGCTGTCTGTTGCCCTGGTGGCAGAACGCGCCGGCGTCAGCCGACAGACAGTCTGGAAAGTGGAAAAGGGCAATTCCTCTGTTGCAATCGGAATCTACGCAAAAGTTCTGGCTGCAATAGGCCTCCAGGAAGATCTCCTGCTTCTGGCAAAGGACGATGTGCTGGGAAGAGTACTGCAGGATGCTGCCCTGGACCGATATAAAAAATAGAGGAAATCTTCATCGAATATGAATAAAACTGATCATTTTAAAGTCGTCGCAGGCTGGCTTCCCAGCCAGCCTCAGATCGGAACATGTTATATTGACAGAGCGCGTGGAACGGAAGTCTTCTCTTTTGAATATGAACGAAGCTGGATTTCCAGATATCCTGATCTTTTTATTGATCCGGATCTTCGGCCAATGCCGGGGCGACAGTATACTCCGAGAGGAAAATCCTGTTTTGGTTTCCTGTCAGATGCCGCGCCGGACCGCTGGGGCAGAAAACTGATGGAGCGTAGGGAAGCTGCAGATGCAAGATCAGAAAACCGTTCTATACGCAAGCTGATGGAAAGCGACTACATTTTGGGTGTGCATGACGGGGGACGCATGGGAGGCCTTCGCTTTCAGAAAGATGACGGAGCTTTCCTGGCAGATCGTCAAACACTGGCTGCACCGCCTATCACTGAACTTCGAAAACTGCAAAGTGCTGTGTTCTCTGTAGAAAACAATCTCCCCGAAGAAGATAAGTGGCTGCATGCCCTTGTAGAACCCGGTTCTTCCCTGGGAGGTGCGAGACCAAAGGCCAATGTAATCAATACAGACGGTTCTCTTTGGATTGCAAAGTTTCCTTCCAGACATGACAATATGAATATCGGAGCATGGGAAATGGTTGCCCATGATCTGGCTGTTTTATGCGGGCTAAACGTCCCTGCTGCAATGCTGGAACACTTTTCAGATTATGGAGATACCTTTCTTGTCAAACGATTCGACCGACTGTACAAAGATCATTCTCTCTTTCGGATACACTTTTCATCCGCAATGAACCTTCTGGGCGAGACAGACGGATCTTCTGACCAGCACAGCTATCCGGATCTGGTTGGATTGATTGAATCCCTTGGTGACTCTGTGGATAAAGATCTCCAGCAACTATGGAGAAGGCTCGTATTTTCCATCTGTATCAGCAATACCGATGACCATCTCAGAAATCATGGTTTTCTTCTTTCGGGAAGTTATTGGAACCTTTCCCCGGCCTATGACCTCAATCCAGTCCCTGATCAGGCATGGTTGTCTCTTGCCGTTGACTTCGATGACCCTTCACGTGATCTCCGGCATGCTCTGGATGTCGCAGATTATTTCCGTCTGACTTCTTCGCAGGCTGAGAATATTGCCGGGCAAATCCAGGAAACGATTAAAAAGCACTGGCCACTTCTTGCGGATAAATATCATATTGCCAAAAATGAGCAGAGCAGGATGTCACCTGCTTTTTCAGAATGTGAACGAATCCTGTCCTGAATCTGTTACGCAACAGCTTTTCGAAGCAAAACCAGCCCCGGAAACGGTTCAAAACCTGTTTCCGGGGCTGGTTTAATGGGGGGTCAATTTGGGGGCAATGGGGGGTGCAATGAGCAATCAATGGGCGTAATGGGGAATCAATTGCTCCTATTCTGAAATGGTTCAGCTTCTTATACTTTACTGCTTAAAATATATTTCCGGAGTATTACTCGTCATCCTCATCTCTGTTGGCAGCAACTTCGATGGCCCTCTGTCTGGAGTGCATGACTGCAAAGAACATGCAGACAACGTACATTGCGCCGATCGCGATAAGGCCCATGATATTCTCTCTGGTGAACAGCTGTACAAAGATGTAGGTGATGGGGCAGCCGCCCTGGTCCATAGCTGCGAGTTGTGCGCCCTTTTCAATTGCGCCGACGCTGGTGCCCAGAGCTGTTGTCCATGCCACAGTCTGGTTGGTGATCCAGATGGTCATTGCCATGATGGCACTGCCGGAAATCAGAGTACGGAAGAGGTTGCCCTTGTGGACAGCGACTGCAATGGCGATGAAGAATCCGATGGTTGCAAGATCGCCGAAGGGAAGGATCTTGTTGCCGGGCATGATGATCGCGATGAGCAGGGTGATCGGGATGAAGAGGATACCGGCGGTAACAACTTCAGGATCGCCGAGAAGGACTGCGGGGTCAAGGCCGATATAGAAATCCGCACCTTCGCCGAAGTGATTGTGCATGACTTCTTTGGCGCGCTCGGAGATAGGAAGGGGACGGTTCTGTGTCTCCTTCTCGCGGATAGAAGACACAGAACCGTCCCCTGTCTCCTCCTGTCTCCCGAAAAACAGATTTTCAACCAGTAGTTTATAGATTTTATTTAAAATAATTAGTATAATGATTCTTGCAGCCGGTGTGGCCGGTTTCGATGCCAACCCCCGTGCCTGAAGCTGCCTTTTTTCTGTGACCCTGTTTTGATTTGCGCGATAGCAATGAGCCATGCACAGACAAAGCAACAGTGAGACGCGTCGAGCTGGCTCGTAAGCGGCGATCTGTTGATTTGGATGTATACGGCGAATGCCGCGACAGCGAGCAAAAAGCGAAGCGTTTGCGAGCCTGTCGGCATGGCGAATCGCGTCCCGACCGAATCCACAAAAGTTCGAAAAACAGAAATCTGGAGTCATTTTTCAAAATACTCTGCTCGTATGTTATAAAATTGCAGTAACAGCTTGGAGGTAATGATTATGATGACAAACGCAGATTTTCCGGTAATTAATCTGCCTCTGACCGGCCGCAACATTGAGCGTTGCCGCCGCGATGCGGGCATGAGCGTGCGGGAGCTGCAGGCCTACTTCGGCTTCGAGTACCCGCAGGCCATTTACAAATGGCAGCACGGGGAGTGCCTGCCCACAGTGGATAATCTCCTGGCCCTGTCCAGGATCCTCCACGTGAGGATGGAAGACCTCCTGGTCTGTGAGGACCAGGAGGCCATTTTTTTTGGAAAACAGAAGACGGATCATGTGAGCCGCAAGGATTCACATGATCCGCCTTTTTTGATTCATTATATTTCACTTCAGAATATCATCTCTCAAAAACAGAAAGTTGTTTTTGAGTGTCAATACCGGATGCAGCTTTCCTCTCCGGACCAGGTCCTGGATATTCTGACGGGTACAGTGCAGGAGTTCAGCAGCTGTGGCAGTGTCAATCACATTACTCTCGATATAGGAACGGAAATCTCCCTTTGTCAGTGGGAGAAGCATCCCTTTTTTGCGCAGCTCATCTGCAGAGAGGAATACCTTCTCGCCGAGACGCACCCCGTGGCCTCCCGCTGTCAGCGAAATCTCTGAAAAAGAATTCCGGTAGAGAGAAAGGCGCTCCCTTTGTTTTTGATGCAGACTTGTTTCAGAGAAAAGCTCTGCCCCGGACAATCGTCGGATCATTCCGTCACGGAAAAAAAAGAGGACATCGCAGCTGTCAGTTTTGATGTTGTTTTGTGAGGGAAGAAAAGACTGGATTGTCCTTTGCAGGCGTTTTCCCAGTTCCTCCGGCAAGTTATCTTCTCTAAGAGGAACAAGAAAACAATCATCCTGGGCACATCTTCCCCCGGCAAGAACCAAAAGGCGGAATGGATCATAACTGTCCAGCCCGTTATCCCGCAGGATCATACCCAGGTTCTGGCGGTCCGGAGGAATGATCCTCAGTTCTGCCCAGAGCCTGCTGGAATCGGAATCCATGCTTTTTTTCCCGCGCTTTACAAAAGAGGAGATAAGAAGAGGTGCCTCCCACTCATCCACTCCGTCACAAATTTCAATATGGAATTCATCTGCTGCAGGATAATAAAGCAGCCATGCCAGATCACGGTCCCTGGCAATAGAAGCGTCACGAATTGCAAAAATCTTCATAGTATTCCCATCTCTTCCAGAGCATCTCCCAGATTGCATCTCTCCATGGGCCTGGAAGTGCGTCTTCCAGGTCTGCAAAAAGATATGCACGGGATTCTTTTGTCAGGCACCCGGGAAGCCTGCGGTATTCATCCGGAATCAGCAGGAGATTCTCTGCTGCCGAATGTGACCCCACGAAGCATTGAACCCTTTTGTCCGACAGGGGATCTGCGCTGACCAGCTGTTTTTCTTCATGTGCTGAAAAATACAGTGATAACCCGTGATCAAAAAGGGGTGCAAGCCGCACTGTCTTATGTGAACGATTGCGAAGCACCTCCATGTTTGCGCCGTGGCGGTCCCGATTCAGGATCAGAAAATCGATAATCAACATTTGATAAATGTACTCCGCCCACCCCTGCCGAAGGCAGAACTCCAGTGGACTTTCCCCGTGAATCCTCTCCATTTGATAGTAAGCATCCAGTGCAATCTTACTGTCGCCTGCTTTTTTAAAATCTGCAGATCTGCAAAGCCAAGTAATGTATTCCTTCCCGTCAATAATAATCTTTGCATAAATGAGCTGGTAAGAGAGATGCGGAATTTTCAGCAGTGTCAGAAGCCGGTCCACAATGATCTCGTTGATGCATTCATGACCGACGATTCCGCGCCAGGCATCATAATCAGACAATTTGTAATACCAATGTACTCCTTTTCTTGTCTCCGAGGCTTTCAGAAAGGATCCTGCTGTTCCCGAAGAGCGGCGGGTCTTCGTCCAGTCCAAATGACGTAAATCATTTAATTGCGTAATGACTTTCCGGTCTTTCATCTCCTTCCATCTCCTTCCATCTCCTCCTGTAAAAGATCCAGACAGATAGATTTTAGCATTTTTCTTGTCATATGACAAGTTTTCTAATCTTGCCGCCTGAGAATACAATTGCCGGCAAAAGGAGGAAAACGTGACTTCTTTTTAAACTACCGCTTCAATGACAGCCCCTATCCAGTGCTGATATGATTAGTTCATCGACAGGGAACAAACAATTCCCGCTCAGGAAGTCAGGCAGAGAACCAACTTCCGGTGGACAAAGGATTTCCTGCCGGGTTCAGGCGCATACAGCAGCGCCGCCAATAATGGGGATTTTTTAAGAGGAAACGCGTGAACAGGGCAGACCCGTAAGAAAAAAGAGAAGGGAAACTCCCAGGTCGTGCGGCACCCATTAACCATGCACTATAACCGCTCCGGAATGAGAGGTACAGTCGAAATGGTAATCAGGCGGTAAAAGAATAGATCTAATCAATCAGAGCGTCTGACCCTAATACCCGGTGATTTTACTGCGTTCATCATGGCGCCCGCCACGACCGGCGTGCAAAGCGATGCAGTTTGAGGAGAGGCAGAAAACCGACTGTGGATCAGCCCCGAGGAAATGGAACGGTACAAAGGGCGGTCACCCCAAACACAGGAGGCGGACTAAATCGATCCGCTCATCGCAGAGCATTCTCTGCCGCATCTTTTTCCCAATTGAATTCTCAATTGAATTCCCAATTGCAAGGAAGAAGTATTTTATATTTTTCCCGAAACGGGGAGGAAGGCAATACACAAATCGAAAAAGGTATCGGGGGGCGATAAAGGTCCTCCGCAGGCATTCTGCAGCGACATGAGGGCTGAGACGTCTATCATGTCGTGTCCCTCTGAGGGCGAAGGAGGTACAGCGGCTGTCTGCTGGCGGAAGCATGTTGAGGCGAAACCGCATGCTCCGGACAGATCAATTCCCGGGAAAACGCCTTCCCGGGCACTTTCAAGAAGCGTGGATCGTCATCCTCGCGGCGGCTGAAATGCCGTCAGCACGGAGGAAAGGAGGAATGAGGAAAGAAATGAGTTATCTGGATAATCTGAAAACAGAAGCCAATTATACCCGTACTCTGAACGGTGCGAAAACACATGGCAGCACAGGAGACGCCTGTCTGGATTTCTTTGCAGTGGCAGGCGGTATGCGCTATCGCCGCCCTCTTGATCAAATCAATCTGTTCGACAGAGCCTACATCGAAACTCCTGATCTCGCCATGAAGCTGCTCTTCCATCTGCGGGACATCCGCGGCGGAATGGGCGAGAGAAAACTCTTCCGTACTTTGCTCCGTCATGTCGCATTTACATGGCCGGAATCTGCCCGAAAGAATGTTTCTTATATTGCAGAGTTCGGCCGCTGGGACGATCTGCTCTGTCTTCTGAAAACACCTGCGGAAAAAGAAGCTGTAAAAGTCATTCGGAAACAGCTGGCTGAGGACAAAGAAGCCCTGGAGCGCCGGCAGGCAGGTGAGGAAGATGCTCACATTTCGCTGCTGGCAAAATGGCTGCCTTCTGACAATGCCTCCAGCCCCCGCACGCGCCGGACTGCGGCACGCCTGATCAATGCCCTGGGAATGAAGCAGGGGGAATACCGCACTCTGGTAACCGCTCTTCGCGCCCGCATCGGCCTGGTGGAACGCAGCCTGACTGCAAGGCACCCGGAAAAAATCAACTACGAAGCGGTGCCTGCCCAGGCAATGCTCAAATACCGCAGTGCCTTTATAAAAAACGACAGCAATCGGTTTACAGAATATCTGCTCGGCGTGGGTTCCGGTGAAAAGCGGATGCACACGGAAACACTGTTTCCCTATGAAGTGCTCAGACCGTTTTTCAAAGACAACTACTTTCAGGCATTCCCTGAGGGTACAGATGTCCTTGAACAGCTGTGGAAACTTCTTCCCGGTGCAGTCGGAGACGCAAATGCCATCTCTGTAGTGGACACTTCCGGTTCCATGTATTGTAGTTGGAATACGAAAGGTCCGGTGCCGGCGCTGATCTCCCAGGCCATGGGCTTATATTGCGCCGAGAGATGCAGGGGCATTTTTCATAATCATCTGATCACGTTTGAGAGCACTCCGCACCTGGCAGAGATCCACGGGGCTTCTCTGAGAGACAAACTGAGATATATATCGACATTATCCTGGGGCGGCAGCACAAACCTGGAAGCAGTGTTCAATCTGATTCTGGAGACAGCTGTAAAATATGAGGTTCCTCAGGAAGAGCTCCCCAAGGTGATCTACATTTTTTCAGATATGGAATTCAACTGCTGCATGCGCAATGCAGACAAAACCGTATATGAAAACGCCCGGGAACTCTTTGAAGCCTTTGGCTATCAGATGCCTGCAGTGGTATTCCACAATGTGAACAGCTGGCAGATGCAGACACCCGTCACCGCGCACACCCGCGGAACTGCCCTGTCCAGCGGAGCCGCCACCCATACAATGAGCTATAAGTTCGACGGAAACATCACCCCCATGGCACATATGCTGCGCGTGCTGGGCAGCAACCGCTACGCCATGATTCATGCCTGACGGGGGCGAGGGGAGGCGGTTGACAACCCTTATTTTAATAATTCCACAAATGCATCGCCGCAGGCGGATGTCGTCGCATTTCCGCCCTGGTCGGGGGTAAGGGATTCTCTGTGGTCAGTCAGCATTTCTTCCATGGTGTCCAGGATCTTTCTGCCCAGGTCTTCATGTCCGAAGAAATCGAGGAGCTGGGAGGCGGACCAGATGGCTGCCAGCGGGTTGGCAGTCTGTGTTCCCGCGATATCCGGAGCGGAGCCGTGAATGGGCTCGAACATGGAGGGGAATTTCCGTTCCGGGTTCAGGTTGGCGCCCGCCGCCAGGCCCATGCCGCCGGCAATGGCAGCTCCCAGGTCGGTAAGAATGTCGCCGAAGAGGTTGGAAGTGACCACGATCTGGAATCGGGAAGGATCCTTGACCATGAACATGGAGGCTGCATCCACCAGGAGGGAATGTGTCTCCACTTCAGGATATTCCTGTCCGACTTCGCGGAAAATCTGGTCCCAGAAGACCATGGAATAGTTGAGGGCATTGGCCTTGCTGATACTGGTCAGGGTCTTGCCCTCTTTTTTTGCCAGTTCATAAGCATAGCGGATGACCCGCTCGGTCCCTTTTCTGGAGAAAACACTGTCCTGAATGACCACTTCGCCCGGCTGTCCCTTATAGAGCCATGCTCCCTGTCCGGAGTACTCACCCTCGGTGTTCTCGCGGATAAATGTCATGTTGACATCTTCGATCTTCACATCCTTCAGCGGGCAGTCTGCTCCCTTGAGAAGCCTGACCGGACGGAGATTGATGTACTGGTCAAAGTCGTGGCGGATCCGGATCAAAAGGTCACGGAGGGAGATATTGTCCGGAACTCCGGGATAGCCCACGGCCCCCAACAGGATGGCATCATATCCGCGCAAGGTCTCAATGCCGTCCTCCGGCATCATCTGCCCGGTCTTTAGATAATACTGGCATCCCCAGGGAAAATCTGTGAAAACAAAGCGGAATCCGCCGTTCAGTTCCGCCGCTGCTGTAAGTACCTTTTTGCATTCCGCCATGACTTCGGGGCCGATCCCGTCGCCGGCGACTACTGCGATTTTGTATTCTTTCATTGTCTGTCCTCCAACTGTATCAGTTTCACGTTTTTTCCTTCCTTTCCGAACATACCGGAGTGAAAAATATCGTATTGACAATACTATTCACTCTGTTTTCCGAATCACCCTGCAGGGATTGCCGACTGCCACACTGTGATCCGGAATGTCTTTTGTCACGACACTTCCGCCGCCGATCACGACATCGCTGCCGATCGTCACGCCGGGCATGACCTGCACCCCCGCCCCGATCCAGACATTGTCGCCGACTTTAATGGGATAGGCATATTCCAGTCCCTTGTTCCGGCGCTCATAGTCAATCGGATGTCCCGCCGTATGAAAACCGCAGGAAGGCGCAATGAAGACATTGTCACCGAAAGTGACTCCGCCCCCGTCCAGAATGACCAGCCCGTGGTTGGCATAGAAATTCTCCCCGACCTTGATGTTCCATCCGTAGTCGCACCAGAAATCCGGTTCGATGTACACTGCCTTCCCGGTCTTGCCCAGGATCTCCTTGATCAATTTTTCCCGCGCCTCGAAGTCATCGATGGGGAGGTTGTTGTATTTCTGACAGAGGACCTTGCAGCGCGTCCTGTCCGCAATCAGACTCTCATCATAATTGGCATCATACAGCTCCTGCCGGAGCATTTTTTCTTTTTCAGTCATTTTTATATACTCCCTTGCTTGGGACACTGGGGACGGTTCTGACTGTCCCATTCTATTCAATGGGACAGCCAGAACCTCCCCTCTGTCTCCTCCCTCTTTAGTATGGGTTCCAGCAGCGGTCACAGATTCCGTAGGGATGATTCCAGGGCAGCATCCTGCCGCAGGATTTGCATCGCTTCTCCTTGAAGCCCTGGCGCTCCAGAACCTTCATGATCCGCTCCGAGCAGTCCCTCTTTTTGTCCATGATAAAGCCAAGTGTGCTTTCCTCCGGCTGGAACTTGCGGGCCAGGGCAAAGTAGAGGTCCAGCACATGGTGCTGCTGTTCCAGGGCATCGATCGAGTCAGCGGAAGCAGGATTTTTCAGGGTAATCGCAGCGACCCGGTCATAGATGCTGTATTTTTCGCCCCTGACTTCCAGTTTGAAAATATCATACCAGATATCCAGCAGTTCGTTGTTGTCGTCCTCAAAAGGGACGGTCAGGAAGTCGTAGGCCAGGCGTTTGGGCGCATGCAGGCTGTCGGTCATTTCCGCCAGGCGGAGGATCTGCTCGACAGATTCTTTCTGCCATCCCTCTGCAGGTATGACCTGCTCCCATTTCCTGATCAGGTCCAGGATGGGAGCATCCACTGTCAGAAGGGTTTCCGGAAAGTCGATCACGGCTTTCTCAATGGGATCCAGGTTCCTGTTGACGGCTTTTTTTACTGTCATATCGCCGTTGGCGGTCGCGCAGTAACCCACGTCGTAAATGCCGAATCTTCCCGCCCTGCCGATGATCTGGGCAATTTCTCCATAGTTCAGATGGCGTCTGTTAAAGCCGTCGTATTTGACAGTCTCCATCAGGACCACGCGCCGGATGGGCAGGTTCATGCCCATGCCGATCGCGTCCGTGGCAACCACCACGTCGGTTTTCTTTTCCGCGAACAGCTCCGCCTGTCTGTGGCGAACGTCATAGGGAAGGGCACCATAGATTATACTGCACTTGACATGTTTTTTCCGCAGCTGGGCGGCGACAGCATGAACATTCCTTCTGGAAAAAACGATCAGGGCATCTCCTGCCCTCACATCTTCCGGGAAGGAGACAATTTTATCTTCATAGACCAGGGGTGTCATCCTCTTGTGGCGGACTATGCTGTACTCGTCCCCGCAGTCTTTGATGATCCCGATCAGCCTCTGTTCCGCTTCCGGGGCGGCGCAGATATGCACGGTCTCCGCGCAGACGCCCATGATGGCGGCTGTCCAGGCGCCGCCGCGGGCTCTGTCCGCAATCATCTGGGCCTCGTCAATGACCGCCACATCATAATAGGTCTTGAAGCTGAGCATCTCGATAGTGGATGACTGATGCCGCGCGCGCTCGATCAGATACTGTTCCTCTCCGGTCACCAGGGAACAGGGGCATTCCGCCCGGTTCAGTCTCTCATACTGCTCGTAGGCCAGAAGGCGCAGCGGGGCCAGATAGATTCCGGTTTCCGCCCGCATGAGTTCTTCAATGGCATCGTGGGTCTTGCCGGAATTGGTCGGTCCTATATGGAGCACAAACTTCCTGTGCATCATCCTGGCGGCAGGATAGAGGTCAACGTAATTGTCGGGGATCCCTGTCAGCACCAGGTCAAAGAGCCGCCTGTCCCTTCTCTGTGCCTCCTCCTTCTCCCGCCGTTTCTGTTCCCTTCTCTCCCGGAAAACATCCGCGCCGTTTTTGGGAAGTTCTTTCCCCTTGCCGTCAGCTGCATTCACAAGCAGCTTCAGGATTTTTCTGTTATTTCTGTCTCCCTCTTCTTTGAAATATGTCTTCAGGTAATCGGCGGCCGGCTCCCCCATCCGCTCGACACAGTCCAGAACAAGTGCCGGATCAGTCAGGAAAAGACCAGGCTTTTCCACAATGGCCTTCAGAAGCTTCTGCCTTTCTCTGGCAGAAAGGATGGGAATATCTTCCCGGACCGCCTTTAAGACCAGATGGTATTCCTGCTCTGTAACCGGATTCTTTTTGAGAGCAGGCTCACTCTGCAGGCGCTCAAGGAGCTTACCCCGTGCCGAGACATAGCAGACATAATAATCCTGGTACTCCCCGTGCACGCGCTTCTCACGGATGATATCGAACTGGGTCAGAACATTCAGAATCTCTGCCAGTTCTGCCTTGGGGATCAGGTTGTATTTTCCTGCATATTCCCCGATCACGTAATCATCCGAGATATTGGTCCCCCGCAGGAGATTCACAGTCTGTGCCCTTGTCAGCCTGTTTCCATTCTCCTCAATCGTGGTCATGGCAGCCTGGGCTATATAAGTGCCGTAATACGGACAGGTCTTTAAGAGGTTTTCTGCTTCCTTTTCTTTTTGATCCGCCTTCTCCCGGGCGCTGCGGTATGCGGCCAGAACGATCCTTTTATAGGATTTTTCGACGGCCACCGTCTCGGTTTCCGTGGACAATGCAAAGGGAAATGTAAGCTGAAAACTCCCCGGCTTCCCCGCATAGGATACCTTGGCCGGGATCTCTTTTTCCTTCAGATAAGCATTGATTTCTCCCAGCATCCTGATTTCTTTCATGGAGCGGGAAAAACGCTCATACAGTGAGTCCGCTCTCGACAGGGAAAAGGTGATCTTCCCTGTCCGAAAATCACATACCGCTTTGTAGGGATGGCTTTTCCATTCTGCTTCCAGGGCATTTGCAGTAAATGTTGTCCGCATATTGACGGAGCCGGGCATGCCTTTTCCGGCCAGAAAGCGAAGTGTCTCCATCCTGCGGGAGCCGAAAAACTCCCTGGCAGCCCCGGAGTGAAGCGCGTCTCTCATCTCATCGGAAAAAGGATGCGCCTGTCTCCATCTCTGCAGTGCGGCATTGACCTCTTCCCGAAGCTTTTGATAAAAGGCGGGATTCACGCGCGGTGTGAGTCCGTTTACATTGCCGTAGACCGTTTTTTTCTTTCTCTTCCATTTTGCGGCACTGTCAATACCGCTTAAATCGACAGTGATCGTGCCGAAGGACACGATTTCTCCCTCCGGAAGAATCGTCACGATCAGACTCCTGCCGCTTTTGCTCTCACTGACCCGGATATCCCTGATCTGCCCGCGGTACTTCATGACGTCCATCCTGCTTTTCAGGGACTGTTCCAAATCGGCCGCCGGATTTACAGACATTGGCTGCTTATCTGTTTTCTCTTCAGCGGTTCCATGGGTTCCATGAACTTCATTAGCTCTGTTGTTTTTTTTGTTTCTCTTTTTCTTCATGGTTTAAAAAAGCGTGCGCTCCTGTGGCTTATACGGGCCTATACGTAAGTCAATATGCACGTATCATGTATCTTCTGCGGAATGCGTCAATCATCCGCAGAAAGCGGTTGTGCCCTCTGGCCTTTTTCCTTTATCGATCAGTTTTATATCAATAGTTTTTTTATTGATATATCATATTTTATCGGACAATCTCTTATCGAACAAGTCACCTGCACAAGCTGAACATGAGTCTGCTGCCCTAAAGTTACAATACACGGCCTCTCGAAGGGCGTGTACATGTAACGCAGCGCGCGGTGATTCAACAATGCGAAGCTTTGTTAGATGCTTTGCATGCACCGCGCGCGTAACAACTCGGGTTTTTCTGGCGGAAACTATGCATGAAAAAATAGATAGAGAAAATAATACGAGCCAAAGGCCGCTGGTAACAGCTCCCTCTGGCTCGTTTTTTATACTCTCAACTATTTAGTTACAACAATCACTTGTTGATACAGCTGTCTGCCTGATCACTGCAGAATATCCGCCGGTCTTTCATGCAGCCTTATTGAGAAGAAAACTCATCATGATCATCTCATCTTCCAGGTCGCAGGTAAAGATTTCCATCTCATTGTTTCGGTCCTTGATCCATCTGTCCATGCCGGCCTTGTTCTGGTCTGCGGACTTCATATTATACTGTGTACCGTCGGAAGAGACCAGAAAAACAGGCATCCTGCATCTGCTGATCGCTTCGTTGAAATTCTTTACTTCGTTCTGTGTCCTTGTTGTCATGGTCTTTTCCTCCTTTTTTGATTTCCTTTTCGGATGATTGTTATATTTTTTGATATCTGTCCGCACGACAGATCTTATGTTTTCTGATCATGTTTTCCCTTGATCTGAGTATATAGTACCATCCGGATCACATGGAAATAAGGCAGCTTATGGACATGATTTATAAAGAACAGGACCTGTGAAAAGTACGTTTTCCTGCATTTTACAGCAGTATTTTAGAAATTAATATGTTTTCAGCCAAAATATTATAAGGATATGGACTAAATCGGTTCAATTCAGCTCAATTCCCATACATTTTTCATACCTGTTTTTCACAAAAAGAAAACCGCCGCACTGACGCTTATGTCCAGTACGGCGGTCTCTTGGCTTGTGTATATATAAAATAGGGGGGGTACTCCTTATTGGGGAGACATTTTAGCATTTTAGTTATGCAGACTTATATTATGCTGCCATCTTCTCCAGGAAGTGCATCATGGTCTTCTCATCTTCATAGGAAGCGGTGAAGAAACCGAGCTGCTCGTCGTTGTCTTCGGCCAGTCTGATGATACCTTCGATGTACTCTTCCTCGTTCTTCATATTGTAGCACTCATCGTTGGGCCCCATGAGCCATACGGTATCAGTGCAATTGTTAAGTGCTGCGTTGAGTTCTTTGAGTTCGTTTGCTGTTCTGATCTTCATAATATATAAACCTCCTGCCGCTGAAACGGCTCATCATCCGCTTGTTTCCTTTCTCTTACTGAATCTTTTCTTGTTTTCTTTCGGATGATTTTGAATGGTAGTTCTTGTTTTTGTAAGAGTTATTTGATCAGGTCGTTTCCCTTGATCTGCCTACATAGTATCATCGCAAGCGTGTCCGGAAAATATCATTCGGGACAGCTTTGATAAAGATTTGGACAAATAAAAAAGGCCTGTTTTAGGTCTTTTTTGTCATTCCATGGCCGAAAAGCCGAGAAATGTAGAAATTTCGGGAACCAGGATGGTAAAATCAGGACCCCACCCCGCACCCCAGATCCAAGATTCCCAGATCCCTATAGGGCAGCCCATAGGGTAAAAGGCATCTCCTGAAAAAGAGTCGGATATGATATGATAATCACGGAGACAGGACGGAAGAAGACAGGACGGAAGAAGACAGGGGACGGTTCTCTGTCTCCTGATAGGTAAAAGGAGACAGAGAACCGTCCCCTTCCTCCTGCGTGAAAGAATGGAGATTGGAATATGGGACATCTGACATCGAGAGATGCATATAGAAATCTGGAAGACAGAATCAACTGGTTCACGCAGGGCGCGCCGGCCTCTGAGACGCTGACAAAAATCCTGCAGGTGCTTTTTACAGAGAAAGAGGCAAAATGGGTTGCCAAACTTCCCATCCGTCCCTTTTCCCTGAAAAAAGCCGCCCAGCTCTGGGGCACATCGGAGGCCAAAGCGGAGAAGCTCCTGGACCGTCTCTGTGAGAAAGGGCTTCTGGTAGACTCCTATGACCGCGGAGTGCGCAAGTTTGTCCTTCCCCCGCCCATGATCGGCTTTTTCGAATTCTCCCTGATGCGGACCCGGGGTGATATTGATCAGAAATACCTGAGTGAGCTTTTTTATCAATACATCAATGTGGAGGAGGATTTCATCAAGGATCTCTTCCTGGGAATGGATACAAAGCTGGGGCGGGTCTTTGTCAACGAGTCTGTTCTTATGACAGAGAAGACCAACCACATCCTGGCCATCTCCATGCAGGAAGAACCGTCCCCTTGACAACCTTGACAATCCTCACATATTCCGATATCCCGGCTCATACCGCATCTTCTGCTGGTATTCCGGCCACCCCATTGTGCGGCCGCAGCCTTTGCCATCCCGTGTGAAGTTTGTGCATCCCAGAAAAGCTTCGCCGGTTTTACGTCTTGTGCGGACGATCAGATATCCGTCGGCGCAGCGGTCACACTTGAGAATGGACATGCGGCCGCCTCGCAGGTCATTGGTCATGAAGCCGCAGATCTCCGAATCATTTGTACACAAGTAGAGGCGCAGGCCGTAGGCAGCTTTGTAGCGCAGCTGGAGGGGGTAGCCGCAGAGAGGACATTTTTTCCTGTCCATGGCAAAGCCGGTTTCAGTCTGATGAAGGAACCGCTCTTTCCCATCCGGCTCCTCCCCTACCAAGTCCGTGCTATCATCCAGGCGGACATTTTTGTAGTCGCGGAGCAACTCCAGCAGGAACTCTGACGGCTCCTGCAGAGGGGCGATAAAATACACGCGGTTTTTGGTACGGGTCATGGCTACATAGAAGAGGCGGCGCTCCTCTGCGTAGGCGTAGACCCGGTCCTCCCGAAGAACCAGGGAGAGCACCGGGTCATCCTCAATCTTGGAGGGAAAGCCATAAGTCCCGCCCTGTCCGTTGATGACGATCACCTCGTCATATCCGAGACCTTTCGAGGCGTGAGCTGTCATAAAGGTGATCTGAAGCTCCGGATACTTTTTGGATACAATGCGACGGCCCTTGCCCTTGCCGCGGTAGGTAAAGAGGTCCGTCTGCTCCAGCTTATAGCCGTCAAAATTGTAACGGCCCAGAATGAGAACCCGGACGGGATCCGCCTTTGTTTTCCCCGAATCACATTTCCGGGCAGGGACATCTTCCTGAGCCGCTTCCTGCGTCCGCAGCCCCCTGGACTCCACAATATGATCCAGGGCAGCTTCGATGGCTCTGCCCCTGTTGTAGTTGGCCCCGGAGCGGCTGTCCATGCCGTACCGCTTATAGGACGCGTCGTAGGAATAGATGATGACCGGATCTTCGATCCGTTTGGCTGAGTGGAGGGTCTTGGTGATCTGGGCAGGATTTTTCTGGACAAAACTTCCGGCGATATCGATCAGTTCCTGGGCGTTGCGGTAGGTATTTTCGATCCGCAGCATAACGGCAGGTCCCATCTTTTCCTGAAACTGTGTGAAGAGGGTGATGTCGGAGCCGCTGAAAGCATAGATGGACTGCCAGTCGTCGCCGACAGCGATGACCTTTGCGTCGCACACCTCGCGCAGAGCCTTGGTCAGGTCAAAGCGCTGTCGGGAGATGTCCTGATACTCGTCCACAATGATGTATTTGAAACCCAGGCGCTGTTTCATCTCTGCACACTCGCGCAAAGCGCGGGCGGATTCATTGATCATGTCTTCAAAATCCACCGCCTGTATTTCCTGCAGGGCTTTCTGGTACTCGAGATAGCATGCCTGGCAGATTTCCAGAAACAGCTTTGTGCGGACGTTCTGTGTGGATTCCTTCATGACCGCAAACTGCATCTCTGTGTAACCGTCGGTCTTGAAATTTGTAATAAATCGGCAGATCAGCATCACAAGCCTGCGGATGTAGCGGTTGCCCTCATTCTGCAGGATCTTCCTGAGGATCTCCTCATCGGAACGCGGGTGGAAGATCACGCCGTGCGTCCGCAGTTCCTCCTCCAGGTGCTCTGTCAGGGAACGGCCGTCCCCGTAGCCGGAGAAAGTGTAGATCAGCTCCGTCCCGTGCCTGCGGTGGAGCAGGACCTTTTCATTGACTGCGTCCTTATAGGCCCGGAGCCGCTTCTCGTCATAGCGGCTGTTTCGTCCGTCCCGCGTGATCCCGAAATGTTCAATATAGATTTCCCGGTCTCCCTGTCTGATCATGAAATCCGGCGTATAGGGCTTTCTCGCCATCTCGATATGGTAGCGGTAGACGGGTTCATAGACATAGTCGATCCCGTTGCGGTAAAGGAAATTGGCGATTTCCACTTCCTGGGCAGACCGCAGCACTTCATTGCGGATGGTGATCTTCTTTTTCCGCTGGGCATCCATGATCTCGGCGCAGTATTCGTCCAGTTCACTGCGCATAGTAGTGTAGCGCATTTGGGCGATTCCGCGGAAAAAGGCCTCCAGGTTTTTTTCATCCAGAGGTGCGTCAAAGTAAGAGGCAAAAAAGAGGATCAGGCTGTGGACCAGCCGCGGGTCCTGCAGGATCTTGCCACGCAGATAATCCCGCACAACAAAGAACTTTTTGTCAGCGTCCACTATGTTGACCCTCTCCGGATTCTGCATGTGCAGCAC
Source organism: uncultured Lachnospiraceae bacterium (assembly GCA_902780385.1). GTDB lineage: Bacteria > Bacillota > Clostridia > Lachnospirales > Lachnospiraceae > CAG-791. The sequence goes on along the minus strand of CACZFF010000026.1, from coordinate 23,920 downwards.
AGCATTTCCCGCTGAGTGAAATGTGCAGATGGGACAGGGAATCCCCAGATCTTTCTGAATACGTGCCCGCAGTTCCTCCACAGCCTTATTTGTAAATGAGATAACTAAAATCTCCTCCGGCTTCACACCTTTACGATCCACCAGATATTTGACTTTGGCTGCAACAGAGGTCGTCTTGCCTGCGCCGGCACCGGCGATGACCAGACAGTTGTCCTCATCCGTCAGGACCATCCGCCTCTGCGCTTGGTCCAGTCTTATCTGCGGATCCACTGCGTCGAGCACATGATCGAGGTAGTCACGCTCCTCCTCCAGGGCGCGTTCAAGATACCGGGCATTGTGGGCGCGCACCCAGGCCGGCTGGCCGGATCCAGCCCCGCTGATCTCACTATTGGCTTCTCCGCTCGCTTCACCCTTCGAATCCGGAGCTCCCTTTCTCAACCCATCTGCCGCAGCGGAGTCCGACCCCTGACGCCCGGGTTTCTCTCTCGCAGTATAGTCTCCACCCTGCTGATTCAGTTTCTCTGCGGCAATCAAGTCCGCATGTTTTTTCCCTGTAAAACCGCATAGATCAAGGACCTCTTCTACTCGTCGGGCAGAATGAAGTCCGTTCTTTTGGCAGTAAAGATCCAGCATCTGCTTCTCCCGCAGGACCTGCAGATCCTGTAGTTCCTTCTGTCCTGTCTGCAGCAGCCCTTGCCAGGTGCCGGCTGAAATGTATCCATTCTCCTGCTCCAGCTTTTCCAGCCACTTCTTCAGCCGGAATACCTCCTGAAGATCCTCCGGAAGCTCTGAAAGGCTGCGGCGTGGAAACCGGGAGCGTCTGTGTTTATCCGAGAGTTTTTCCGCTCGTCCTTTTGGATACTTATCTGCAGGTCTTTTTGACGCGGGGGTTGTTTTTACTGCACGCAGAAGAGAGAGCACAGATTCCACTGCGCTCCCGAATGAATAATCCTTATTCTTTCTCTTCTGTTCAAAATTGCCCATAAGTAAAAGCCGCCCAGGTTGTCAAGGGGACGGTTCCTCTGACACCTTGCGCACAAGGTGTCAGAGGAACCGTCCCCTTGACAACCTCCGAAATTATCGAATAAAGTTTGTAAACACCTTCTGCTCAGCCGCAGGCTCCTGCACACCCGCCTTTTTGCCGGCCTCAATGCACTTGAGAAGCCAGGCCATATTTCTGCCCAGTGTGTGCATGATCTGCAGACCTTCCTTGTCCTCCATGACATCCTTGGGGGAGAAGCCATGGACCATGGGCCAGTAGTTGGAGGTCACAAGAGGCATCTCACAGTACTGGATGTATTTATTGAGGACATCCAGGGTCGCTGTCGTGCCCGCACGCCGTGCGGAAGCAATCGCTGCGCCGGGTTTGTGGCGAAGGTCATCTCCTGCTGTCCAGAAAAGTCTGTCGAGGAAAGCAACGACTTCACCTGATGCGGATGCATAATAGACAGGAGAACCGATCACCAGGCCGTCTGACTCTTTCAGCTTGACCGCAACATCCTTCACGGCCGCGTCAATATTCCCGTTCATCGCATCTTTGCCGATATGAACGATCTCTGAATCAATTCCTTCTGCTGTCAGTTCTTTCGCAATCTCGGAAAGGGCCGTGAATGTGCATCCCTTCGCGTTTCTGCTTCCGTTGAGCATTAAAACCTTCATATTTTGTCCTCCTGATACATGATGGTATTTTTTGTAATAGTACTCGTGATTCTATTTGCTGAAAAACATAAGGTATTCTCCAAACAGCAGACCGGGCTTTTTTCCTATGCCAAAATTTTCAAGATCTCTGCCGTGCTCCAGACTTCGCTCTCCCAAATCCTGGCTTTCCCATCAGAGACCTCGCAGATGACAGATGGTACATCTGTGCTGTTGTCAACGATCCGTGTCAGATCCGCTATCCGCACCAGCTTTGACAGATTCTGTAAGGATTTTTCATACCGGCTGATAATTTTATCTTCCGGTACATCGTGTCCGCCCATCTTTACCCGGTTCCGAACACGCCGGACATTGATGACACTGTCCTTTGTAAGTACAAATACAGCACAGATTTGATACCCGGCTTTTTTCGCCTCTTCCAGGAGAAGAAGATTCCGGTCCGTAGAAAGAATCGTCTCAAATGTAAAATCCTGTCTTGCCTCGAGAAGCGCCTGGCGAATCATCTCTGCCTCCTGCGCTGCCTCCAGGTCCGAACATTTTGAAGCTTTCTTGATCTCATCTGCATTTACATAGAGACCGATGACGGGCAGACCCTTTGTAACTGTGCTTTTGCCCGATCCATTCGGGCCTGCAATGACAAGGATTGAAGGACGGCCATCCTGCTTTTTTTCAGAGAACATATTCCTTCCTTCCGTCTGCATACACCTTTACAACCTTGCCTGTTTCTGTGTCAAACCGCGTTATATAATCTGTAACAGGAACTGTGTCATCGCGCTCTGCAACCGCATTGCGGCATACCTGCTCAAAGTCATCGGAAGAAAGATCAAAAATGGTCTTTTCTGCCGTCTCCAGTCTGACCGGAAAAGGAAATCCCTTTACCTCGTTAAACTTTCTGGCCATAATGTTCATGACCGCATTAAAAGACAGCCCCATTTGCGAAGCGATGCGGGTTGTTTCTTCCCTCACACCATCATCCAGGCGAATCGTACTGGTAGCCATCTGTTTCTCCTTTCCTTCATCCAATGCATTCCTGCCTTGACCTATGCAAATCCTGTATTTGAAGACCGTTCCCTTTGATAAAAGTATAGCACATACCCCGGATTCTTTCAACACAAATGAAGTCATATGTGTTGAGCTCGCAAATGTCAAGGGGACGGTTCCTCTGACACCTTGCACGCAAGGTGTCAGAAGAACCGTCCCCTTGACACCGCGAAGTTATTCTACCCAGAATAATTCATCCAATGTCCTTTCCAGGACCTTGCAGATTCTGATACACAGGTTGATGGTCGGATTGTAATCTCCTTTTTCGATTGCGCTGATTGTCTGCCTGGATACCCCGACTTTTTCTGCCAGGTCCGCCTGTGATAAATCCTTTTCCGCCCTGGCGGCCTTCAATTTCAGATTTTTCATGCGTCTTCCTCCCGGCCGATGATCATTTTAACAAGTCCGACCATGCCAATCACTGCAAACATCAGTCCGCAGAGCAGGTTGATGGTCTGCGCCCGAAACATTCCGTCTGAAAACAGTTCTCCCTCTCTCCAGGCCGTGAACGCGACCCACAGGTTGAATACAGATACGACAGCCATGATAATGACATATCTCTTCAGATTCATGTTGAGCCCGACATAGGCATTATGCCAGATGCAGTAGCACGCGTGCAATGTCACCCCGACAATGATCGCGACAAAGTGTATCACACTCTGTTCCGCCGGAAGCTCCACCCCCATAGATAAAACACACATCAGCGCCTCATAAATCAGTACCGTGTAAAAAGAATACATATATCCTCTGCCGCGGACCAGCTTCTGCATCTCATCATATTCAGCGGTCATCTTTTTGTTCTTGTTAACAAAACGAAGAACGATCACCGCAATCACGAGTCCGATCAAAACACCGGAAACCACCCCCAAAATACGTCCAAGATTATACATAGCGCATCCTCCTCGTTTGAAATACCTATTACAAATCTTCGCCTGATTTTATAAGTCAATTAATGGCTCAGCTGTCGCTAAATACTCAGCTTTCTATAAGAATCTGCAAGCCCTTGTGTAATCAATCTCGTCCTGCTTCAACTCAGCTTCTATAATCTTCTATAATGGATAATAGCACTCGATTAGCATTTTGTCAATTATATTTTACATATTTATATTTTTTATTTACATTTTGCCATCGAGATAAGCCTCCGGCTGATAAGAGCTGAATTGGAAATCTAAGTTCCAGTTTGCAAAAGTTACTTCTACATCCTGGGATTTCCTGCAAGAGTAAATTCCAGAAATACAGGAAATGCTGATTTATCTGGAACTTACAATTCCAAACCGGAAGTTACTTAACCAAATATATTGAACTGCCAGCAGGCTTTATGGCAGGCTTGTATCAGATCAATTTTCTGCCTGAAAAAAGCGCATCCCAAACAGTGGCCGAACTTAGCTGTCTTTTTTTCCAAGAGTAAGTTCCGCCCCCAAGAATGGGTTATAGGGATTGCCGGATGGCGTAGTCGCACATTATTTTTTCAGCAGCAGAGGTGTGAGGTTGATCTGATCAGAAGGAATCTCGGTGATCCCAAGGGATCTCAGGATTTCCTCACCATGTAAAAAGCTGAACAGCTGGTTGGCGGACCGGTTGCCCAGCTTTTTTCTTTTGTAAGAGTTGATGTGGCTCATCATCAGGGACACATCTTTCTGGGTAAGATCATTAAAGGCTGTCCCTTTCGGGAGTATCCTGCGTATGATAAGCTGCGAAATTTATCAAATGAAAAATCATAGGAAGAAGGCAAAAGCTTGCTTCTCAGACAGGACATAAAGTATTCATTGTTTTGGTACCGAAATAAATTGACAGCAGGGTCTGCTGGAAGTATTATTATTTCGGTACCAAAACAAAATCACAAAAAACAGATGGCAGACGGAAGCAAAGGGGAAAAAGAAGATTGAAAAAAACAAATGCAGAAATGCTTTTTATGGAATTGATTCACTTTACCAGAGGCGCAAGGAGATACCTGCACGGAGAAGGTACGCGTCCGGAAGAGCCGGCATTTTCCTGCGGACCGGCTTGTCCGCCCGGCAGACCGCCCCGCCGCCCCCACGGTCATCGGTCTCCCGTTTTTGCCAGGGAGCGGATCCTGACACTCCTCCTGGAGCATGAACCCCGGCAGGATGATGCAGAGGAGACAGCCGGACCGGCTGATGAAAGGGCCGCTGCGGAAAAGGAAGGAACTATCGGTGTGGGCCTTCGTCAAAAACAGCTCACGGAAGAAATGCGCATCAACGCATCAACTATGTCCGAGTTTATCAGTCATCTGGAAACTGATGGATTTGTAGAGAGAAATATTGACCCGTCGGACAAGAGAGCGACTCTGATCACCCTGACGGAAAAAGGCAGAGCCCGCGCCCATGAGCTGCAGGACGAGCGGAAAGAAAAGCTGGATCAGCTGTTCAGCCCGCTTACGGAAGATGAGCAAAAGGAACTCTTCCGGCTCTTGAATAAGCTTCAGCGCCGCTCAGAAGATTAAGAAGATTAAAACAAATTGAATAAAGAAAATACACAAAATAAAAGGATTGAAAACCTTCGCTGATATACAGATTTTTCCATACGTGTAGTCATGGGCATGCCCCGCAAACATGTATGATAAAAAGGAGGTGATGATATGCCCGTTAGAATGATGCATGGTCCCGGCGGTCGTTTTCTGACAGAGGAAGAGAATGCTTCCCGTCCTAAGGTCACCAGGGAACTGCTGACCCGGATCGGGACACACCTTGTCCCCTACTGGAAGCAGCTCTTTCTGGCACTCCTCTGTGTGACCGCCTCTTCGATTCTGAACCTGTATCCCGCGATCCTGACAGGCCGGATCATTGATGAAGGCCTGATCGGGCAGGATCTTCCGGTTCTGGTACAGCTGATCGTCCTCTCCCTGGGAGTGACATTCAGCGCAAATCTGATAGGCGTTCTGGAGAGCTGGCTGAACGCCTGGATCTCCCAGCATGTCACCTTTGACATGCGCAACCGCATGTTCCGGCATCTGGAAAAGATGCCCCAGCAGTTTTTTACCTCCGGCAGCCAGGGGGATATCATCACACGAATGACAAGCGATATCGACGGCGTCGAATCGGTCATTTCCAACACCTTCACCAGCATCCTCTCCAATGCCATTACACTGACCGCAGCTATTGTCGCCATGATGCATAAAAATGTTCTCATGGCCGTCCTGGGCATGCTGGTCGTGCCTCTGTTCGTCATACCCACCCGCAAGGCCGGCAAAACCCGCTGGACGCTCACCCGTGAGGCACAGGCCTGCAATGACCGCATCAACGGGATCCTGGGCGAGACCATGTCCGTCAGCGGCCAGCTCCTGGTCAAGCTCTTCGGGCGGGAGGACTATGAATATGACCGCTATGTACACGAAAACAAAGAGATGATCTCCTATCACATCCGCGAGCGGATGGCCGGCCGCTGGTTCAGAGTCGCCATCAGCACCTTCGCCAGCGTGGGGCCCATGCTGCTCTATCTGGCCGGCGGGATCCTCATGATCCGCGGCGGGAGCGGTCTCACGGTCGGTGATATCACCGTACTCGTCACCCTGCTCTCCAGAATGTACGGCCCCGTCAACCAGCTCCTGAACATCCAGGTCGACTGGATCCGGGCCATGGCTCTTTTCACCAGAATTTTCAATTATCTCGACATGCCCGTCGAGATCGAATCCCCTGCCGATGCCGTCATCCCTGAAAAAGCCGCCGGTGCTGTCACCTTCTCCCATGTAGATTTTGCCTATGAGAAAAAAGAGGACACCGGTAAGAAAAACAAGGCCGGACAGGATAACGTCAACGAACAGGAAAATGCCGATAAAATTGCTTCTTCTTTGCAAAATCCGGGAGACAATCTCATCCTCCACGATGTCAGCTTCTCCCTGGAACCCGGAAAAAGTATCGCGATCGTCGGTCCCTCCGGTGCCGGCAAGAGCACCATTGTCAGCCTGATTCCCCGCCTGTATGACGTCCTTGGCGGAAGTGTCTGCGTGGACGGCATCGACGTGAGGAAGCTGGACCTTTCCTGGCTGCGCGCCAATATAGGCATTGTGACCCAGGACACCTATCTCTTCAACGGTTCTCTTCGTGATAACCTGCTCTATGCAAAGCCCGACGCGTCCGAAGAGGAGCTCATTGAAGTCTGCAAAAAAGCCAACATCTACGAGATGATCCGTGCTCTCCCACAGGGGTTCGATACCCTTGTCGGCAACCGCGGACTCAAGCTCTCGGGCGGCGAGCGCCAGCGCATTTCCATCGCCCGTGTCCTTCTTAAGGATCCTGCCCTCCTCATTTTTGATGAGGCGACCTCTGCCCTGGATTCCATTTCGGAGGCCTCGATCCAGAGAGCCATCGATCCCCTGATCCGCACCAGGACCAGCATCCTGATCGCCCACCGGCTTTCCACCATCCTGGCAGCCGACAAGATCCTCGTCGTCAAGGGCGGGCGAATTGTCGAGCAGGGCACCCATGCCGAACTTCTCGGAAACGAAAGCATCTACAGCGAACTCTACCGTACCCAGTACGGAAAAGAGCTCGCAGCATAAAAAAAGGGGTTGTCAAGGGGACGGTTCCTCTGACACCCCCTTGACAACCCTACTGCCTCAATGCATTGTCATATGCGTCGTATGTCCTCTGGTCAAAAAGCACCCATTCTACAAGGTCCAGCTGACCGGGATGGTCCTCGATAAAGCGCCTCACCGTAGACACCGCAATTTGAGCAGCCTGGTCGACCGGATAGCTGTAGATGCCGGTCGAAATAGAAGGAAATGCCACGCTTCGGATCTTGTGGTCCACCGCTGTCTGCAGGGAGTTTCTGTAACAGTTTGCCAGAAGCTCCGGCTCTCTCCTGTTTCCTCCGCACCATACAGGGCCGGGTGTATGGATGACATATTTGCAGGGAAGATTGTAAGCACCGGTCAGCCTGGCTTCGCCGGTATCACATCCGTGAAATTTCCTGCACTCCTCCAGAAGCTTAGGTCCCGCCGCCCTATGAATGGCACCGTCCACGCCTCCGCCTCCAAGGAGAGAGGTGTTTGCCGCATTTACGATTGCATCGACATCAGTAATTTTTGTAATGTCACCCCGGATTGCTCGCAGTATGGTTGTATTATCCTTGCTCATAAAATCACCTCGCTTCCAAAACCTGCTTTTCAAAGCCACAGCAGCTGCTGTCTTTCCTCAAGTATAGCATTAATGCAAGCGTTCATGGAATAAAGACCTACTCGATCTCGCCGGTCCAGTCGATGATCCCGCCGAATTCGTACACATTGGTGTAGCCCATATCAAAAAGTTTCTGGGCCGCCTGCTTGCTCCGATTCCCGCTCCGGCAGTAAACCAGGATGATCTGATCAAGATCCGGCAGTTCCTCCGGCTGCTCCGTGCCAATGCTCTCATTGGGAATGCAGACCGCCCCGGGAATATGGCCGGTCTCGAATTCGTCCTGCCTGCGGACATCAATGATGATATGTCCGTCCTGCTTCTCCATCATTTCCCTGGCTTCATCCTGAGAGATCATTGTATAGCTTCGGACCATGTCCTCCCCGTCCATAACGTCCTTGATCGGACCGCCGGAAGAACAGGCTGTGAACAGGAGCAAGACAGCCGCAATCAAAATCAAACTGTATTTTTTATAACAATAATATTGATGATTTTTCATAACCAGCACACCATAATATATTCTTCTTCATTTTCATCTATGATCTCAAAGCCGACCTCTTTGTACATCCGTACCGCATAGTTCACCTTCTGTACAGCGAGGGAGGCCTGTCTGAAACCATGCTCTTTCAGCAGGGAAAGCATTTCCTTCATCAGCCTGGTCCCGATTCCCTGATTCCTGTATTCAGGAAGTAAGGATATGGCAAAGGATGGGGTTTCATCATCCACATGGCCGTAATCATCCATGATCCTCGTCCATACCGCCCCCACGACACGCCCCGCTGTTTCGGCTGCAAGACAAAGATCCCCGGGGCGGCTGCCAAAATCTTCATAATAGATCCGCAGTTCCGGGCCTTCCACGATATCCCTGGCCGGAGCCTCCACTCCTTGGGGAATGAAAATCGCCTCGTACAGGAAATCCTTCAGAATGCCGAATTCTTCCACGCATAGTTTCCGTATCAAAAAACTCCCATAGATCGTGACCAGATCTTCCACATCCATGCACCGGAATCTCTTTTTCATCAGAAGCTGTGCGGTAACGCCGGCTTGATTCACCAGTCTTCCGCTGAATGTGCCGTCGTACCGCTGCTTTACCCCGCAGCTGGGACTGCGTGACTGCAGCACGACCAGATCCGGCTGCACTTGCAGGGCAAGCTCCAGACACCTGGCCGCGCCCGCACGGAATTCCGCATCTACGATCCGCCCGTCTCTTGTCATAACCATTCCGTCTCTGATCTCCGAAGGTATGCGCGGTGTGGGAAGCCCGCCCAGCTCTTCCGGGCAGACAGTGAACACCTCGTTGTCCGCCATCAGCTTCAGGACTTTTTCATTGCGGTTGTTCCCGCCATTATATTTACAGTTTTCGCCTGCCAGACAGGCGCTGACCATGATTTTCATTGAAGGCGCTCCTTCATCCTTCAGAACAAACACAGTGATTTTTCTTCACATTCCTTAACAGTCTGTGTCGTGGTTGATCTTCCTCTTGCTCCGCAGAGGCTTTCTCCTGCCTGAAAAAGATTCAGACAGAGGCTTCTCTATTACAATCGTTTCCTGCATCCACATCCGCAGCGCACATCTGTAAATGCAAGTGCAAGTACCACTCTACCATGTTTTCTTTACTATCTCAAACAATGTCGCATGTGTAAAGGGCAACACCATTCCGGTTATTCGAATAAACGAATTAAATCATATTGACAAACACAAACAACCTTTGTAATATATTCATGTAAAGCAATTAATTCGCAAACACGTATAGTTGAATGTTAAAGAGACTCCCGCTTAAGGTATGGATCCGAATAATGAATGGCTGAGCTGAAGAGTTTCATAATATTGCCGGATATTACCAGTATGATGAAAACAGCGAGTCAAGCGGCCGCAAATGCCGAGCTCGCTCGAGCATTTGCGGACATTTGACGCAGACCGCCTAACACGAGGAAGGAGCCATTTTGCATGCCAGGGCATGCAAAATGAGCGGAATCCGAGTGGTTGGAGCGGGCTGGGAGCGTGTAAGCGCGACAGCACGCGCAGTTTTCATCATATATGTTTGTGAACAAGAAGTCATGGCACTGAAGTATGGAAAATATTTTTCAAAAAAAATAGTATTGCAGAAAGAGGGACAGGAAATGGATCGTACAGAAGAGGCAAAGAATGGAGAAGAAAAAGCAAAAGAAAAAGCAAAAGAAGCTCAACAGGTTGGGACAGGACTAAAAGCGGACGGAATCGTGCAGGAACCATCCGCTGCCGCCGCATATATACAGAATGCCGGAAAGGAAGACCTGCTGGCGGATCCCGGAATCCCGGAGGGCGGAGGACACACGGAAGAGGAATACTACGCTCTTCCAAATGATCTGCGGGTTGAACTGATTGACGGTAGTTTTTACGCCATGGCATCACCCACAGGGATTCATCAAACAGCGGTATTAGAGATTATCAGACAGATTGTGGATTGCATTGAGGAACATGGCGCGCCCTGTTTTGCTTTCATAGCGCCGTCGGATGTTCCGCTCGGAGATCAAAAAAAGACTGTTGTTCAGCCTGACATTTATGTGCATTGCAGGGTTCATGAAGAAGATGGAAGGGAAGAAAAAAGGAAAGCAGGACTGCTTCATAAGACTCCTGATTTTATAGTTGAGGTACTCTCGCCATCCAACCCGGAAAATGACCTGTGGAGAAAAAGGGAGTTGTATCAAAGACATGGCGTACGGGAATACTGGATCATTGATCCTATGGCGGAAAAGGTGTACGCCTTCCGATTTGATAATGAAGGACACAGCTCTTTCGAAACAATGCCGGATGCGTATTCTTTCCGGGAGAGAGTGCCGATAGGGATTTCCGGGGGATCCTGTGCGGTGGATTTTCAAAAAATCCAACAGAAGCTTCAGCAATTAAAAAAGTTCGAAGAGTAAAAATATTGCCAGTTCCTGTGCACGGAAGTTCTCCGGCATCGTTTCGGAAGAATGAAAAAATCCGGCCGAAGCCGGATTTTTCCGATTTTTGTTAAGGGGACTATCTTTCTCTTATTGCGACAGTCCTCTCGATATTTCGTATTGCAAAATTCAAATGACCGGACATTTACGCCCGCATATCACTGCTTATTATTCGATGCGGTTCTCCCACAGCTGAGGGTCGGAGGGATCGCATTCCTGAGGGATCAGAGGAGCCTGGATGAGCAGGGTCTTTCCTTCGTCGCAGTAAGTGTTCTCAATCACCTGGGCAGGTGACCAGAGAGCGCCCTCTTCTTCGACAGTTTCGCCAATCTCGGGAAGGGCTTCTCCCTCGAACAGGTCATGGATATACTCGACAGCCAGAATGGCAGCATCCAGTGCGGGCTGCTCAACGACAGCGTAAAGCTTGCCTTCCTGCAGAAGGCCGATGCCTTCCTTGCCGATGCAGATGCCGGAGATGAAGTAATCCGCAGGATTCAGACCCGCGTTCTCTACCGCAGAGACGACACCGGATCCCATGATATCGGGGGTGTGGACATAGATACCGACAACCTGATCGCCATAGCGGGCCAGAAGGTCACTGCAGCGGGCATAGGAATCGTCGTTGTTCCAGTTGCCTTCGCCCTGCTCGACGGTGAGCTGGGGATACTGGTCCAGGACAGACATAAGGCCTTCGTGGCAGTCTGTGGTATACATATCGACAAGCGCGCCGGTGATCTCGATGATGACACCTTCGGGAACCTCGCCGCCGTTCTTCTCCTTGATTCCTTCGATCATCTGGGTCGCAGCCTTGGCAGTGGACTCCTTGATGTCGTTGGTGATAAACATTTCAACCTTGCCGCCCTCGGGGCAGGTATCCAGTGCGAATACAGGGATTCCCTCTTCATTCAGACGTTCAATACCGGGAACCAGCGAGACGAGGTCTTCCGCACCTGCCATGATGAAGGCATCGATATCCTGAGTAATGAAGTTGTCAATGGCGTTCAGGATCTGGTCGGTATTGGCCTGCGCGTCCACGACTTTCAGTTCATAACCGTATTTGTTGCATGTGTCGGTCGCACCGATGACAAAAGCCTGGATGAACTCAGTCTGGGCGTGCTTGATGACCATGCCGATGGTCTTCTTGCCGCCCTCTGCACCAGAGTTATCAGCGGCATTCACTGCAGCTTCTGCGGCTGCCGCGCCGGTTGACTGCGCATCGGCGGCATCGGTCTGAGTCTGCTCAGCCGCGCCGGAAGAGCTGCTCCCGGAACCGCCGCAGCCTGCAAGCAGCATGGCGCCCATGGTCACTGCAAGAACAGTTCCCAGAATTCTTTTTACAAATTTTCCTTTCATACCAATGTTTCCTCCCGAAAATTCTGTGCGGCATTCATGGGCCGCTGTCAATGGGTTGCAATAATATGTGACTTATTCTTTCAAGTTCGAAACAGATAAAATAAGTTATGTACTCTGCTTTTGACCGGAACCGGCCTTGTCTTCTGTCTGTCCGGAAGAGGATGCCCCTCTGCCTGATGACCTCATCAGTCTCCGCACATTCTCGCGGTGCATGATCCAGGCTGTCAGGCGGTGACGCAGGTGATCCAGAAGGATGGCCAGGAAGATCAGGGCTCCTTTGGTGGCGCTGACCAGGTTGACATCGACGCCGTTCAGTGTGAGTGCGTTGTCCAGCATCCCCAGAAGGAGCGTGCCGCCCAGCATGCCGACAGGCTTGCCCATGCCGCCGTTGAAGCTGCAGCCGCCCAGGATCGCTCCTGCAAAGGCCATCATGACCAGACCGGATCCCATGTTGTTGGAGACCGCGTTCTGTCTGCCCGCCGTGATCAGTCCGGCAATGGCAGAAAGGAATCCCGCCAGCACAAAGGCCATGATCACGACTTTTTCCGTATTGATACCCGAAATAAAGGACGCTCTGCGGTTGCCGCCGGTCAGAAGAAAGCGCCTGCCTGCGGTCGTCTTTCGGAAGAAAAATTCAAATGCCGCGTAGATTACGATGAGCGCTAAAACCGCCACCTGCAGGGGGCCGATCCTTCCGCGGCCCAGCCAGGTATAAAATGAATCCAGTTTCGCCAATGAGAAAGGGACCAGGAACAGGACCAGGCCGCGCATGACGATCTGCGTCGACATGGTCAGCAGGAAGGAGTTGGTCTGGAGTTTCACCAGGCAGATCCCGTTAAACCATCCGACTGCGGCACCGATGACCAGTGTCAGGATCACACAGATCACGGCCGGCAGCCCGAACGCATTTCCCAGGAGGATGGCAATTCCGGGAGCAAAACCCAGTGTCGCCTCCATGGAAAGATCCAGTTCTCCGACCATCATGACAATACCCTGTCCAAGGACCATAAGTCCCAGCGTCGCCGACTGAAACAGTATATTCAGGAGGTTCCTGGAACTCATAAACTGGGGTGTGAATGCAGCGTTTATGATAAAAAACACTGCGACCATGACCCACACCAGGTTATCAAGCAGTGCGAGCTGTATTTTTGTTGTGCGTCTCATGATTCAGCCTCCCCTCCGCGGACTGATTCGCTGTGCAGAAGTTCTCCCTGCATAGCCCGGTAAATGTCCTCCTCGGAAAACTCTTTTCTGGTAAATTCTTCAGTGATACGTCCCTGATACAGGATCAGGATGCGGTCACAGATCTTCATGAGGTCATCAACTCCGGGCGATGTGATGAGCGCACATGCATTATCTCGAAATCCATGGTTGATACTGTGCAGAATACTGTCCTTGGCCTCGATATCCACCCCTCGGGTAGGTTCATCCAGCAGGCAGACCCGGGGCTTCTGTTCCATGACGCGGCCGACCAGGACCTTCTGCTTGTTGCCGCCCGAGAGCTGCTGCACTTCCTGCTGCTGCGATGCCACTTTGATATCCAGCTTCTCAATACTGCGCGCCGCTGTTTCTTTTTCGGTCTGGCTGTGCAGAAGTCCGCGGCGGGTAATCTTTTTCAAAATACTCATTGTAAGGTTCTGCCGCACGGAAGCGATCGGGACAAGGCCTTCCGCCTCGCGCTCTTCCGTGAGATAGACCACCCCGTCTCTTGCCGCCTTTGAAGGGGAGGAATAAGAGACCTCCCTGCCGCACAGAGTCATGACCCCGCTGTCATGGGGATCCGCCCCTATAATGCTGCGGAAGAGCTCGGTCCGCCCGCTCCCTCTCAGGCCCGCCAGTCCGACGATCTCTCCTTTATGGAGGGTAAGGCTGATGCTGCGGAATTTCCCGTAGCTTGTAAATCCCTGCAGTGAAAAAATCTCCTCCTCCGTGACCAGCGACGACAGGTCCTCGCCTTTTCGGGCCTCATAGCTTTCGTCTCCTACGATCAGGCCGGCCAGGATCTTCAGGTCCAGTTCATCGCGGCGCACACTGCGCACTGCCCGCCCGTCGCGGATCACCGTGACCACGTCACAGACTTCAAGCAGTTCTTTGGTGTGGTGGGATATAAAAATGACCGTCTTCCCGTCCCGGGTCAGTTTCCGGATGATTTCGTAGAGAATGTGCTGATCTCTGTTGGACAGAGACGCCGAGACCTCATCCATAATGATGAGTTCCCCCTTTTCCACAAAGCACGCTTTGATGACAAGGAGCAGCTGACGCTCGCTGACCGACAGATCACGCACCTTCATTTGCGGATCCAGGACCATTCCGGCATCCCGCAGGATACTGTCGGCCTGCCTGGAGAGTTCCTTCCAGTCAATGACTTCCTTTCCCTCAAGATAGCGGGGAAAGAAAAGGTTTTCTGCCACCGTGGACTCCTCAATGACCTGAGGTTCCTGTGTGATTATGGAAATGTGATGGCGCTTTGCCTCGATCGGTGTGAGCGTGTGATACTGTTCCCCGTCCAGCAGGATCTCTCCGCTGCTGGGTGTGACCAGACCGGACATGACGCCGACCAGGGTGGATTTACCGGCTCCGTTCTTGCCGATCAGTCCGTGCACCTCTCCGCGGCGTACTGTCAGGCTCACATCCCGCAGCGCAACCGTTCCGGCATAGAGCTTTGTGATATTTTTAAGCGACAGCGCCGCCGGCGCCGCACTGTTTTCTGTGTGAGACATATCTAGTCAGATTCCTTCCTGATCAAACAGCGCTTACCTGTCACTATCAAACAGCGCTTACCTACGGAATACCGGCAAAAGGCACTTCATCAGTTCATGATATTGCGTGCGGAGCTTCTGATAGACAGCAGCCTTGTCCGGATCGGGAAGATAACGCCGATCCTCCCGTACCAGCCGGTCCACAGCCTCCTCCAGACTCGGGAACATGCCCGCCGCCGTGCCCGCCAGCATTGCAGCCCCCAGACATCCGGCATTTTCATATCCGTCCGTCGTGACGATCTCACGCCCCGTGGCGTCCGCCTTGATCTGGCACCACACAGGGCTTTTTGCGCCTCCGCCCAGACATACAATGCGGTCGGCTGTGAGCCCCAGTCCCTCTGTTGCTTCAAGAACCCGGCACAGGATCATAGCGACGCCCTCCATGAGGGCCCGGATGATATGTTTCTGCCCGTGCGCCGGGGTCAGCCCGATCAGGGAGCCCTTCATTTCCGGGCACAGATCCGGCGGTCCGGAACCCGTCAGGTGCGGCAGTGCCAGGAGGCCTTCCGCCCCGGCAGGACAATCCGCTGCCAGAAGATCCATGCGGTCATAGGCATTGAATCCCCCGCCGTCCCTGTCCTGGTCTTTCATTCCTTCGTCTTCTGTGCCTTCTCCTTGAGCTTCCGCTTCTTTTTCTGATTCTTTTTCCGATTGTTTTTCTGATTCTTTGTAAAAAACATCCCTGAACCAGCGCAGGCACATGCCGCCTGTCGCATAGGCATGGATCATATACAGTCCCGGCACAGCGCTGCAGTAGCAGGGCATCTCTCCTGCCGGATCAAGGATAATATGGTCTGTCATGGCCATTGTGCACAGAGCGGAGCCCGTCACATCAGAAAAATTGCCCGGGCGGATATTTCCGACTCCCACGGCTCCGACCGCCAGATCGATGCCGCCGATGCTGACCTGCGTCCCTTTTGCCAGGCCGAAGCGCTCCGCCCCCTCTGCCGTGACCTGTCCGACGATCGCGCCCGGCAGAAGGATATCCGGGAGCTGTTCCCTGCGGATTCCGAGATATTCCAGCATCTGCTGCCAGTAAGTCCGCGTGCGGATATCAAAATAGACCGAAGATCCCAGGATAGAATCCTCTCCGGCCGCCCTTCCGGTCAGAAGAAGGGAGAACCAGCCCTCCAGCTGGACGATACGGGCTGTCTTTTCAAACACTTCCGGCTCATGCCTTCTGATCCACAGAAGCTTTGCGCCCGGCCAGATCGGGTCCGCGCCCACCTGCCCGGTGTGCTCGCGGATTTCTTTCAGTCCGAAATGCTCCGCGATCTCCGCCGCCTCTGCTGTCGCCCTGGTATCGCACCAGAGGACTGCTCTGCGAAGCGGACGATCCTGCTCATCGAGAAGGAGCATGGTCTCTCCCTGAGTCGAGAATCCGATCACCCCTATATCTGACGGATCGATCCCCGTATCCGACAGCAGGCTCTGTATGCCTGCAGCGAATGTCTCTGTATAGACTTCCGCGGCCAGTTCCGCCTGCCCGGGCTCCGGTGTCACAAACGCGTATTCCCGCGAGCAGCCGGCAATAAAGTCCCCGTCCTGACTGTACAGCGCCGTCTTCAGCGCCGTGGTCCCTATATCTGCCGTGAGAATATATTTCATTGCAATCGTGTCCTTAAGCATCCTTCAGCATCTATCTGCGTTGATCTGAATTGATCTGCATTTACCTTTATTTACCTGCATTTACCTGTATTTTATCTATATTTATCTTTATTTATCTGCAGCATTTATCTGCAGCTTTCGGAATCTCTTTCGAAAACAGTCTGCTGCAGGCAGTATGTTACAAGCAGTCTGCTGCGGAGAAAAAACCAGCGTCTTTATCCTTTTACCAAATCACCGCTTTAACTTATTAAACCAAGAAAAAGCTTATATATTATAACTGAAATCGAAAAACAGCGCAATTGTTTTGCTTTTTTTCATGCAAAATGGCGTCCTTTTCCTTGACCGCCGCCATGCATCCCCTTTATTATTTGAGAAGTTAAATCGTACAGGCTCTCACAGACGGGGCTGCTGCTGCCGTCAAGTCTGCACAAATACAAACACACGCTTATTACTGCACGTTTTTGAAACATGGAGAAAAACTATGTATGACGTCATCATTGTCGGCGCGGGAAGCGTCGGCAGCGCAGCCGCCCGCGAGCTTTCCCGCTACCGGCTCAATGTGCTGGTTCTGGAAAAAGGGCATGATCTGTGCGCAGGTGCCAGCAAATGCAATTCCGGCATGATCCACGCGGGCTATGACCCCATCCCGGGGACAAATGAGGCAAAGTTTAACGCTCCCGGATGTTCCCTTATGTACCAGATCTGCGATGAACTGGATGTTCCCTATCTGAAAAACGGTACGACCATCTTCGCGACGGACGACAACGGCATGAAGGAACTGCAGAAGCTTCTGCATTATGCCGAACTCAACCATGTGCGCGCCGAGATCGTGACTCCCCCCGGGCTTTACGACCTGCAGCCGGACATCGGCAAAGATGTGCTCGGCGTCCTCTGGGTGCCGGACGGCGGTGTCACCAATCCTTTTTCCGTCACTTTTGCGCTGGCGGAAAATGCCTTTCACAACGGCGTTCAATTCCTCAAAGAGACCGAAGTCACCCATATCCGGAAAACCGACAGCGGCTTTACCGTGACAGCCCGGTCCACACTGGATCCAGCCTGCATATCTTCACAGGCATCCCCTGTCTCCTTTGAAGAGACATCATCAGAAAGCATTTCTGCCGAAGATGGCAGCTCTGTCATCTGCAGCTTTGAGACCCGCATGATCATCAACTGTGCAGGCGGCCATTCCGATGTGATCAACAACATGGTATCCGCCAGACATTTTCATATCATCCCCCGTTTCGGCGCCCATGTGGTACTGGACCGCAAGCTTTCCGAAAAGCTCACCACAACCCTCATGGAGACTCCGCATGATCTGCCCGGAGGCGGGCACACCAAGGGAATGGCGATCATCCCCACCCTGGGCGGGACTATGCTCCTGGGCTGTGACGCGACCGAAGTCGGCGACCCGGATTTTACAGATACACGCCGTGAATCCATCGAGCAGATCGTCGACTATTTCAAAGCCGCATGGAAGGACCTTCCCACAGGAAGCGACGGCTCTCCTTTCCCCGAGGACGCGATCATCTCCATCTTCGGAGGCTGCCGCCCCCATGCGGACACCAATGATTTCGTGATCGGCGAAGCGGAGGACGCGCCCGGCTTTGTAAACGCCGGAGGTACGGAATCCCCCGCCTTCACTGCCTGTGTCGCCATTGCGCAGCACGTGGCCGGCATCTGCATCGACCGTCTCAAACCGGAAAAGAATCCTTCTTTTGATCCTTACCGGAAGATGAAAAAGTCCTTCCGCGACATGACAAACGAAGAGAGACGCGCCGCCATCGCCGAGAATCCCGATTACGCCAAAATCGTCTGCCGCTGTGAAATGGTCACGGAAGCCGAGATCCGCGACGCGATCCGCCGTCCCCTGGGCGCGCGCTCCGTCTCGGAGGTCAAGCTGCGTACCCGCGCCGGCATGGGGCGCTGTCAGGGAGGCTTCTGCAGCCCCCGCGTCCTGGAAATCCTGAGCGAAGAGCTGGGCATCAGCCCGCTGGAAGTCACCCAGTGCGGCGGCAGATCGACGATCCTTTCCGGCAGGGCCTGCCAGGGACTCTGACAGCCTGTGCGCCATAAAAAACATGAAAAAGAAGACGGAATTTTTTCATTCCATGAGGAAACGTACATGAGAGAAGTACAACTTGTTGTCATCGGCGGCGGCGCCGCCGGTATGGCTGCCGCTGTCAGCGCGCGCAGAAACGGGGTGCAGGATATCCTGATCCTTGAGCGGAACGACTCCCTGGGAGGCGTCCTGCGGCAGTGCATCCACAACGGTTTCGGCCTTCACCGCTTCAAAGAGGACCTGACCGGTGTGGAATTTGCCGCCAAATACGAAGATATGGTCCGGGAAATGCAAATCCCCTTCCTTCTCAATACATTTGTCATCGAGCTGAAGCCCGATAAGACCATCACCGCTGTTAATCCGGAGCAGGGTCTGATCGAGATCCGTGCGCAGAGCATTATTCTCGCCATGGGCTGCCGGGAGCGCAGCCGCAATGCGCTCCTGATCCCCGGTGCCCGCGGCGCCGGCATCATGACAGCCGGCACAGCCCAGCGTTATCTGAACATCGACGGATACCTGCCCGGCCACAGGATCGTGATCGTCGGCTCCGGTGACATCGGCCTGATCATGGCCCGCCAGTTCGTTTTGGAGGGCTGCCAGGTCGCCGCTGTCGTGGAGATCATGCCCTGGTCGGGCGGACTGCCCCGCAATATGAAACAGTGCATAGAAGATTTTGATATCCCTGTCTATTACAATTCCGTCATCGCGCAGGTGCGCGGCAAAGAGCGCGTCAGTTCTGTCCTCGTCGCCAAAGTAGACGAAAACCGCCGGCTCATTCCCGGCACGGAATTCGAGATTCCCTGCGACACCCTTCTCATCTCCGCCGGACTGATCCCGGAGAATGAGCTCACCGAACAGGCCGGTATCAGACTGAGCCGGGCCACCAGGGGCGCAGAAGTATCCGAGGAGCTTGAGACCAGCATTCCCGGTGTCTTCTCCTGCGGCAACGTTCTCCACGTACACGACCTCGTCGATTTCGTCAGCGAGGAAGCGGAAGAGGCAGGGCAGAACGCCGCTGTCTGGCTTTCCGAAAATCGCTCGCTTCCCGGCAGCACAAGCACGGAAAGCACAGCAGATCCCTCTCCTGAAAGTGTTTTTTCTCAGTCGGATCTGGCCGATGATATTGTCCCCGCTGTCTCCGGAGACGGTGTCGGCGGCATTGTTCCCCAGTTTGTCCGCCGCGGAACAGCAAAGAAAGAGATTTCTTTCATGTTCCGTCCCAAGAACCGTTTCAGGGATGCCGTCATCACAGCAAGCTCCGGCAGGGACGAGCTGATCCGGAAAAAGGCCATCGCCCTCACACCGGGCGAAATGTGCCGCGTGACCATCCCGGCCGAAAAGCTCGCACAAGCTTCGGAAATCCGGTTTTCGGTAGAGGGGACCATGGTCTGATGCCGATTGCGTGATAATGTTCCAATTGCAGAAATTCAAGACCCGTCCGCGGATCTTGCGCGTGTTCCCCGCGGCTGAAGCCACGGGTATTGCGCGATGAAGCAAGTTTCCCTTTTTGCGCGCGTTCCCCGCGGCTGAAGCCACGGGTATTGCGCAATAAAGAATAAAAACATGGAGAAGAAAATGACCATGACATCGGAAAAGAAAAAAGAAGAGCTCGTCTGTATCACCTGCCCGAGGGGCTGCCTTCTGACTGCGCAGGAGACAGAAAGCGGAATTGAGATCAGCGGAAACTTCTGTCCGCGCGGCGAGGAATACGGGCGGCAGGAACTCACCAATCCCGTGCGTGTCCTGACTGCTCTTATGCGCCTGCAGGACACGGAAAAACCGGTCAGTGTAAAGACTGACCGCCCGGTGCCCAGGGCAAAGCTTTTTGAATGCGCCTCGGAAATCTACCGCACGCACCCTGAGGCGCCTGTTCATCGCGGCGATATCCTGATCCGCGACCTCTGCGGAACCGGCTGCAATGTGATCGCCACCAGGGATTCCTGATCAGATCGATCGCCTCTTGTGCTATGCCTGGCGCTTTGGCGCTTCTGGATCCAGCATGATAAAAGATACTCTTGAATCCATCATGATAAAAGATACGAGAAACATCAAGTGAATGGAGGATGTCAATGAATATTTTGAAGGGACAGAACCTTTTTGATGTGAGCGGAAAAGTCGTACTCATCACAGGGGCTGCAACAGGGCTCGGGGAAGGGTATGCGCATATTTTCGCGGAATCCGGATGTAAAGTCGCCTGCGCGGACATACAGTTTGAAAAGGTCTGTCAGACCGCGGAAGATATCTGCGCCCAAGGCCTTGAGGCAAAGGCCTTCGAAGTCGATGTTACCAGTCAGAAGAGTATCCGGAAAATGGCTGCTGAAATTCTGGAGACATACGGCCGCATCGATGTCCTCGTCAATAATGCCGGTGTCGAACATATCGAACCCTTCACAGATGTGAGCGAAGAACACTACGATTTCATCACTTCCGTCAATCTCAAGGGCGTCTTTTTTGTCGCACAGGAAATTGCCAAGATCATGCGGAAACAGGGCGGCGGCAAGATCATCAATATCGGTTCCCTCGGCAGCTATATCGGACTCGCGGAATCCAGCGTCTACTGCACGACAAAAGGCGGCGTGATCCAGATGTCCAAGACTATGTCGATCGAACTCGGACCGGATAACATCCAGGTAAACTGCGTCGCACCCGGCTATTTTATTACGCCCATGACACAGCCCTTCTACGATGATGCGGAACACCGCGCCTGGATCGAGAGCCGCATCCCTCTGCACAACTGGGGTACCGTAAAGGACCTCGCCGGCCCCATGCTCTTTCTCGCTTCCGACGCCAGCAACTATGTCACCGGCGCCACGATCAAAGTGGACGGCGGCTGGCTGGCAAGCTGACGATCGCCGCTTTTTTAAGGCCTCTCACAAGGATTTTTTTACAGGAGGTATTTTATGAAAATGAAAGCACTGCGCTGGTACGGAATTCATGATGTCAGGGCGGAGGAAATCGACAAACCCGTCCCGGCAGCGGGGGAAGTCCTGGTCCGCGTGCTCTACGCCGGCATCTGCGGCTCGGACCTGCATATTTACAATAAAGGCATGTTTATCCAGAACGTGCCCGAAACCATGGGACACGAATTCTGCGGAGTCGTGGAGGAGGCTTTTGAAGGAAGCGGCTTTGCGCCGGGAGACTGTGTGATCGCAAATCCCATGGTTCCCTGCGGCAGCTGCGAGAGCTGCCTGTGCGGCAGTTTTAACACCTGCGAAAATCTGGGCTTTATCGGAGAGGTCCGCCAGGGATGTTTTACCCGCTATATCGCACTCCCCGCCGACCGTCTGATCCGCGTTTCAGGGGATGCAGACATGAAACAGATGGCACTTGCAGAGCCCCTTGCCGTAGCTGTCAACGTCTGTAAAAGAGCATCTCTGAAGCCTGAGGACAGCCTCGCGATCATCGGGGCCGGTCCCATAGGTCTGCTGACAGCGGTCATAGCCCGCAGCGTATACAATGTACAGGATATCACTGTCGTGAACCGGTCTCAAACAAGACGCCGGATTGCCGAAGAGCTGGGCCTGAAGGCTGCTGCCGCCCTTCCGGAAGGACAGCGTTTTGATAAGGTCGTTGAATCGGCCGGAAATCCTGCAACCCTGCAGATCGCCCTGGAATCAGTCCGTGCAAACGGCACTGTCCTTGTCGTCAGTGTCTTCGAGGAAAACATCACGATCGACGCCAATCTCCTGGTATGCTCGCAGATCACCCTGATCGGCTGCAACTGCTATGACAGGGAGGATCTGGAAACTGCGGCAGATCTCATTGCCTCCCACCGCGTCGATGTCTCCCCCATCATCACGGATATTTTCCCCGTTGAAGAGGGAAAAGCTGCTTTCGAAAAACTCTGTGCCAGAGAAAAACAGGCCGCAAAAATCCTTCTGCAGCCATAGAAACATGGGGACGGTCCTTTTGTTTCCGTCCCCTCGTTTATTCTCAAAACAACGGGACAGATGCAACAGGGTCCTCCCCCCATATGTCACAGAACAGAGGGACAGATACAAAAGGACCGTCCCCAACAGCAAGGCCGGATCTCCTGATGGATGATCCGGCCTTGCTATATTTAGAGGTTGATTTATGGCGTTTTAAATATTTCTATAAGTATCCAGAATGTGCTTGTAAAGAGTTCGTACGGCGGGGGCCATCTGGCCGGGTCCGCGGACGGCAAGTCCGATGATCCTTGCAGCTTCAGGCTCCATGGGATACATGCGCACGTTGTAGGGAATATCGGTCATGACCAGTTCAGGCATGATACAGATACCGAATCCTGCCTGCACCATGACAACTGTGGCAAGGTCATCTACAACATGGTAGCGGGTGGAAATATCCAGATGATTCTGCTTGAGGTAGTTCTGGATATCGGCATCCGTCGATTCACGCTGTACTACGAAGCGGCGGCGGGACATCTCCGAAATTGTCATGCTCTCGCCGGCTTCCTCTTTTTCATAATCCCCGGGTACAATGCAAAGAAGGGGATCCCGATAGAAGGGCTCAATGGGCAGATCCTTTGCGCTGGAGGTCGAGAGAAATCCGAAATCCACGACGCCGTTTTTGATCCAATAGACCACATCGTCATAGGTTCCCTGGAAGAGTTCGATCTCGACGGCAGGATACATTTTTCCGAAGGAAGTAATGATATCCGGCATCCAGTTGGTGCAGACACTGGAAAAGGCGCCCACCTTGACGGTGCCCTGCTGCAGGCCGTTCATCTCGGACACAGCCTGCTGCAGGCTTTCATCACTGTTCAGAACCGCATTGATATAGGGCAGCAGACGGCTTCCGGAGCTGGTCAGGCTGACACCGGACTTTCCTCTGGTAAATACCGAGAAGCCGAGTTCTTTTTCCATGCCGGAAACCGCATGACTGATGGCAGACGGCGTCAGGCCCAGCAGGTCCGCCGCCTTGTGAAAGCTGCCTGCCTCGGATACAGTTTTGAAAATCTGGTATGTCAGTAAAGTCATTTGCGGCTCCTTCATGGGGACGGTCCTTTTGTATCCGTCCCCTTGTCAATTCTCAAAACAGCTGGTGTTCATGGGAACGGTCCTTTTGTTCCCGTCCCCCGTCAATTCTCAAAACAGGGGGACGGAAACAAAAGGACCGTCCCCTTATGTCACCTTGCGCAGAGATACTGCAGGTCTTCCCAGCGGCGGTCGATCTCCTCCTGGAACAGGGCCAGGAGATGCTCATTGCCGGGTTTGAAGAGGTGCTTGAAGCGTCCCTGGGGGCGCAGGAAATCCTCGATGGGAAGTTTGTTTTTGGGTTCGTAGCTCAGGCTCCATTTGCCGTGGTCCACGTGAAGCCTCACACGACTTAAGTCGCGTGCTTCCTACTGCCTGCCTTGCGGCAGGTCCCCCTTTCGGGGTTCGGACTGCCTTTCCTCTATACAGCCTG
>CACZFF010000025.1 GCA_902780385.1 uncultured Lachnospiraceae bacterium | reverse complement strand
CATGAACAGCGTATGCCGTTCATTGATGACCTCAAATATAAAGGAATATATTCAGGGTTGCATTTCTGTCTAGTACTCATATAAGATTGGAAATGTTTTGCACCGATCCTGCAGGGCAGGGATGCAATTTTCAGCCTCAAATCAGCTGATTATCATTGCCTCGAATTTCTCTCGAATTTCGTGCGACAACTTTGACATTATATCGCTTTTTCTTTTGGCTGTCAACAGTTTTTTAAGATTTTTTATTTTCTTTTTATCAAAAACCTTGTTTTTCGACTGTTGAAGACCGCTGTTTTTCAACGGCGAATATTATAATATCACGTGGCTGATGGAATTGCAAGCAAAATTTTAACTTTTTTTATGTTTTTTTCCAATTACAAATTAAGCCAGATTTTGACAATATAGTCCACTACATATAGTAGCATGAAGGCCTTAGCAGCCCCTGCAATGAGGCCGAGCGCCTCGTCGACGAACTTGATCACGGGGAGTCCGGCAAACAATTTGAGCGATCCGAATATAATGCGGCACAGCGAATAAAGTGCACCGATTACGATTAGAAGGGCAATTGCCAGTGCTATTGTGCTGATCCCATTTCCTGCGGAGCCTCTGACCAGTCCGCTGATGATGATCAGGGATACCAGGGCTAAAATCAGGGCAACGAGCCCTTCCAGTTCTGCCACAAATCCATTGCGGTATCCGCGGACAGCACCGATAATCAGAATAATGATCGATATAAATATAATCAGCCAGAAATAGAGATTCAATGTCTTGTCTCCTTACCGGAAGTCCCGGAATGCCCGGACTGCCCAGGCTGGATTGCATGAACCGGAATTCCCTGAGCGCCCGGAATGCCCGGACTGGATTGCCCGGAGCGGAATGCCTGAACCAGATTGCCCGGAGTGGAATGCCCGGACTGCCGCGATCCGGAATATCAATGCAGGCGGACACTGTCCACTTCGCCGTCTGTGACAACGAGCAGGTCACTGAGCCCGGCACCCGGAATCATGGCGCGGATGGATTTGTCAAATTTGCCATCGAACAGGCAGCGGCCGCTGATCGTGAAGATCTGGCATTCCTGTTCGTTGTGGATATAAACCTTGTCACCTGCCAGGTCTATATCCGTGTACTGCATGGTAAAGTTTACGCTGCCTGCTTTTTTGCCGCGTTTGTTATAGAGACTCAGGGTATAATGGCTGTCTCCTTTTGTATTGGTAGAAAGGACGCCGATAAAGCTGTCTCCGCCGAAAACGCCCAGGATATTATCAGAAAACTCAGCATAGGAGCTGCCGGACCTGCGGATAAAGGTGCTCCAGAAGCAGAGCAGCCGCCTGTCGGAGACACAGAGGCAGGTAGTGTTGTCCATATAGTGCAGGTAAGGAAACACTTCATCAATGGATTCAGAATGCTGCACCCGGTAATCACTCCTCTTCTGGCCGGAACTTCCGAAATTATAGAAGGAAATATCCGTCTTTACAGCAGCATTCGACAGCGATACGCTGGACAGACAGAGTGTTTCTCCGTCCGGAGACACAGCCGCGGCAATGGGATAGCCATTTTCCTCCATGGTGCGGACCAGATAAGCAATCTCCCTTCCTTCCGCGGTGTACAGACGGATCCAGGTCGCCCTGGTGTCATTCATGATGACCGCGACTTCGCCGTTTTCCGCAGCCGCAATGCTGTGGATCGGAAGCGTGGTCTGGATCGTCCCCATCAGGCCCCGGGTGTCCATCACATAAATATAGTATCCGCCGCGGCTGGCGATTGCGATCACATTCCCACTGACACTGGTGATGGGCTGCTGCATTTCATAGGTGACATTCCACAGGGTGTTTCCGCGCTGGTCAACACAGACAGCCCCGTTGTTGCCATACTGGACAACATTTCCGCCAAGGTTTTCGTAAGAGGCAGTGTCGTCCGATGAAAGTGCAGATATCCGGATCAGTTCCGCGCGTGTATATCCGCGCCGCATCCAGAGGATCACCGCAGAGACAAGAATGATCATAGCGAGAACAACCACTATGATGGTGCGGCGGTATCTTCTTCTTTTGTGACGCAGGATCTTGTCCTTATAGGAAGCCGTTTTGGATTTTGCGGCCTTCTTCTTGTCTGCAGACGCGGCAGGATCTGCTTTCTCATCCTTTTCCTGCCCAGTGGCTGAACCGTCTGCGGAAGTGCCTTCCTGAGCGGAGGCCGAGCCGTCTGCAGAATTTTCTTTCTGCGCGGAAGCAGAATCGTCCCCGGAAGTTTCTCCCTGTCCGGAGGCGGAATTATCTGCGGAAGTTTCTTCCTGTGCAGAGACCGGATCGTCTGCAGGATTTTCTTCCTGTCCGGAGGCAGTTCCGGAATCTCCGACAGCATCCATCTTCTCTGCCTTTTCTGCCTTCTGTGTCTTCTCTGCCTTTTCTGCCTTCTGTGTCTTTTCTGCCTTCTCTGCCTTCTGTGTCTTTTCTGCCTTCTCTGCTTTCCCTGCCTTCTTTACCTTTCCTGTCGGCTCTTTCGGATCTGTTGAATCTGTTGAATCAACTCCCGGTATGCGGTAAGGCATAGTATCCCCTGTGGGTTTTTCTGCAGGTCCGGCAGGGTTGGGCTTCTCTTTGCGGAGGCCCGGTTTTTTTACACCGGTATCCGCAGACTCTGTATTCAGTTTGGAAGAATTGTTTTTTTCCATATCAGGAGAAAAATCAGACATTTTATCCACTTCCATACATGTCGCAGCACGTCGGTGCGCAGATATCGTCAGTGCGCAGGCACCCTCCGTGTGCAGGTATCCTCAGTTGCTGTAAATATTGCGGGTCATTCTGCGGCAGAGAAACGGAACTCAGTAGCTGTGCGAAGATCTGTATCTCCGCCGAAAATTGCTTTTCGGAAGTTGTCATGGTGGACATTGTCCGGGAAAAACTGTGTCTCCAGGCAGAATCCGCTGCGCTTTCCGTAGTGTACTCCGTTCTTGCCGTTTTTGACGTCTGTGAAATTTGCTGTGTAGAGCTGGACTCCGGGCATGTCAGTCATGACCGTCATAACACGGCCGCTGGCGGGATCCGCCGCGCAGGCAGCAGTAAGCATACTGCCGTCGCCGCTATATCCTTCGATTACAAAGTTGTGATCATATCCGCCGGCAAGTACCATCTGGGGCTCGGTGCTCTCCATTTCAAGGCCGAAGGTCTTGGGAGCCAGGAAGTCAAAAGCCGTGCCCTTGACAGGGATGATTTGGCCCGAAGGAATCTGCCCCTCTGCCAGCGGTGTATATTCAGCGGCATACATGCGCAGAGTCTGATCCAGGATACTGCCGGATGCCTCTCCCGCAAGATTAAAATAGGAATGGTTGGTGGGATTGATGTATGTCGGCCGGGTAGAAGTCACATGATAAGCCACACGGACGCCGTCCGCGAGGAGGGTATAGGTGACCTCAAAGCGGCGGTCTCCGGGAAGACCGTCCGACATGTCCGCGCGCTCCTGGGCAAAAGTGATAAAGTCCTCGCCCTGCGCGGCAATATCCCACATGGTGACAAAGGATTTCTTGTCGGAATGAAGGTTGTTGCTGCCCTCATTGACTGTCATATGGTACTCTGTTCCGTCAATCACAACACTCGCGTTTCTTGTGCGGTTGGCAACCGGCACGACAATTGCGCCGAGACAGTTGGGATTATCAAGATATTCCTCCCCGGAATCGAAACCGAGAACAATGTCCGCCTTCCTGCCGTTTTTGTCCGGCACACAGAGACGCACTAAAAGCGCGCCGAGGTCCGAGACAGACAGAGATATCCTGTCATTTTCCAGAGTGTAAAGAGAGATTTCCGTGCCGTCGGGCATATAGCCAAAACGTTCTTTTTTCATTTTTCCTCTTTCTGATCATACCGCTCTTCAGAGCGGCATTTTATAAGATATGTCGCTCTTACGGTCGGTATCTTATAACTTATGCCGCTCTTCAGAGCGGCACTTTATTATAATGGTATCTTTTTGATTCCATTCGGTTACAGAAGAGCTTGTGTTTTAAAGTTCAGTCCTGCCTTCAAGGGCACGCAGAAGCGTGACCTCGTCGATATTCTCGAGATCCCCGCCGACCGGGACACCGCTGGCGATCCGGGTCACTTTGATGCCTGC
This sequence comes from uncultured Lachnospiraceae bacterium, assembly GCA_902780385.1. GTDB lineage: Bacteria > Bacillota > Clostridia > Lachnospirales > Lachnospiraceae > CAG-791. Next base: position 39,833 of record CACZFF010000025.1, on the reverse strand, counting down.
CGGCTTGACCAGCTTGCTGATATACATGGCAGTAGTCTCACCCTCAAGACTGGAGTTGGTGGCGATGATGACTTCCTTCACTTCCTCGTCGCGCAGCCTTTCCATGAGTTCCTTCAGACGGATGTCTGCGGGACCGACGCCCAGCATGGGTGAGATCGCTCCGTGCAGCACATGATAGAGTCCCTGAAAACGACCTGTCCGCTCGTAAGCCGCCAGGTCGCGGGGATTTTCAACAACCATGATTGTGGTCTTGTCGCGCGCCGGATTTTTGCAGATCGGGCAGATCTCCTCATCTGTCAGATTCTGGCAGACTTTACAGAAAGTCACGTGCTCCTTGGCGCTGCGGATGGTGTCCGCCAGGCGGTTTACCCGCGCAGGGGACATACCTATGATATGAAACGCGAGACGCTGCGCTGATTTATTGCCGATGCCCGGCAGGGCAGCGAGCTCGTCGATCAGCCTGTTAATATAGCCGGAATATAGATCCACTTTGCACCTCAGAAGCCCATGCCCATGCCGCCCATCAGCTTGCCGCTCTCTTCAGTTATCTGACCGAGTACGTCATTGACGGCAACGATGATCATGTCCTGGAGAGTCTCAACATCATCGGGATCCACTGCATCGGGATCGATCGTGATGGCTTTCATCTCATGTGCGCCGGTCATGACGACTTCGACAGCACCGCCGCCCGCGGTCGCCTTGAATTCCTTCTCCTCAAGCGCCTTCTTGTTCTCTTCCATCTGGCGCTGCATGCGCTGCGCCTGTTTCATCAGGTTATTCATGTTTCCGGGCATTCCGCCTGCAAATCCACCTCTTCTGGCCATTTTTTCCTCCGTTTAATAATTAATATGATAAAAATGTATATCTTTCCAAGGATTCAAAACCTGTATTCGACATACAACTCTGCTGCCGTCACGTATCATCAGCAGGCAAGTCTTCCGCTGCCATGTATCACCAACAAGCAAATCTCCCGCTGTCACGTATCATCTGTTTCGACAGACATTTGAATTGCTCCCGGTTCTACGAGAGACAGCAAATCGACATAATTGTCTGTTATCCGTCCGCCTCTGTCAAGTACCCGATATTCGATTTCAATCGCTTTGCCGACCTTCCCCTGCAGGAACTGCTGAAGCTCGCGGCGGTCGTTGTCCACGCGGGCAGTGGATTCTCCATTGTTGTCTTTGCGCTGGTATAAATACGGATTGCCGTATTCTTTTTCAAAAATAATGAGCAGCTGGCCGTGGTCTCCCAGACTGAGCCGGGCATTGCGCAGGGCAAGACGCCTGGAACCTTGCGGCGCTTCGGATGCATACCGGGACCAGTTGGCGACAATCTTCTGTATTTCATCGGGCAGTGCAGGAGGGAGCTCCTGCGCAACAGCGGGCTGCTTTGATCCGCTCCCGGCAGAAGCCGCAGATGAGCCTGCTGCTCCGCCCGGGCTATTATGTGCGCCGCCGGGAAGGCCGGATGCGCCTCCTCCAAAACCGCCGCCCGCGCCGGCAGACCCTGTCGGTCCGGCCCCGCCTGCCGCAAGCTCTTCGATTGTCATCTCATTATTATAGAGACGCGTCTCCATTTCACGGACACGGTTTTTGATCTTATCAAGGAGCAAAGATTCGCCGCCCTCTGCCCCGTCATCCATAGCAGAACGGCATGCCCGGATGATCGTCATCTCGGTCAGGATACGGCGGTTGGGAGAATAGCGGATGAGGTCCGGCAGTGCCGAAAACACCTTGATATAACGCATGATCTCTTCCATATCCGACATGCGGGCCTGATCGATCATGAGACGCAGGTTGTCCGCAGAAATATCCAGAGATTTCGCAGTCTCTTCAGAAGCCTTGAGCAGCATGAGGTTGCGGAGATACCAGGTGAAGTCCGTGACAAACTGCATGAGTTCTCTGCCCTGGAGCAGAATCTCATCAAGAACCTTGAGCGCGTCTGCCACTTTTCCATTGTGGATATTGCGGTAGAGGTCTCCGAACACGCCGGTGTCCACTGCGCCCAGAATCTCCAGTGTGCGTTCATAGGTCAGTGTGCCGCCGCCGTAATTGAAGGCATTGCACTGATCCAGAAGACTTAAGCCGTCACGCATGGAACCGTCGGCTGCGCCGGCAATATAGCGGAAAGCCTTATCCTCGACCTCAAGTCCTTCCATCTGCGCCACTTCCCGCAGACGTCCCTCGATCACATCCGTTGCCAGCCTGCCGAAATCATAGCGCTGGCAGCGGGACAAAATCGTAACAGGGAGCTTGTTGGGTTCCGTTGTTGCGAGAATGAAAATCACGTAGGAGGGCGGTTCTTCGAGCGTTTTGAGTAAAGCATTGAAGGCCGCGTTGGACAGCATGTGGACCTCGTCGATGATGAACACGCGGAAGCGTCCCTGGGTCGGGGAATACTCCACCTGATCAACGATGGACCGGATATCGTCGACACTGTTGTTGGACGCCGCATCCAGCTCGGTCACATTGAGATTGGCCTCCGCCTGAATGGCCCGGCAGGTCGGACACTCTCCGCAGGGATTACCGTCGTGCTGGTTTTCACAGTTGGCCGCACGCGCAAAAATACGGGCGATCGTCGTCTTACCCGTTCCGCGTGTCCCGCAGAACAGGTAGCTGTGTCCGATTCTCCCGGAGATGATCTGGTTTTTTAGTGTGCGCACGATCGCGTCGCGCCCGCGGACATCGTCAAAGTCATTGGGGCGGTATTTGCGATACAGCGCCAGGTATTTTTCATCCGGCATAGGTCTGCCTCTTATTTTATTTTACAATTATTACAATTTAGAAAAAGTACAATCCTCTCCGGGTCAAAGAGTACCACATTATCGGGAAAGGGTTAAAAAACAGGGCGCGCCGCGACAACGGCACACCCTGCCTGTATTTAGTATTTTACCTGTTTTTCGGCAGACGTCAACCTGACATAAATACTCCGGCTATGCCCCCGTAAAAAACATTTTCCAGAAATCAGTCGCCGAAGGAGATGCCGACGAGCTTGGCATGCTTGATGATCTGTGCATTGGGATCGACAGTCTTAAGCTTGCCTGCGACCTCGGAAAGCGGAACCTTTATAATCTCGCCGTCTTTAAGAGCGACCATATATCCGTACTGCTGCTTCAGGATCAGCTTGCCTGCTGCCGCGCCGACCTGGGTAGAGAAGACGCGGTCGTAAGCATCGGGAGCACCGCCTCGCTGTGTGTGGCCGGGGACCGTTACGCGGACTTCACGTCCGGTCGCCTGCTGGATCTTGGCAGCGATCTCATAGGAGACTGACGGATACTCGTAGTTGGCCATTTTTTTCTTATATTCTTTTTTGGAGAGCTTGGCATCCTCTTTGGAGATTGCGCCCTCTGCAACAGCGATAACGGTGAAACGGCTGCCGCCTTTATCTCTGGCCTCGATCGCATCGACAACCTTGTTGATGTCATAAGGAATCTCGGGCAGAAGAATGATGTCCGCGCCGCCTGCGATGCCGGCATACAGAGGCAGCCAGCCTACCTTGTGGCCCATGATCTCAACGATGAAGACGCGGCCGTGGGAGGAAGCAGTGGTGTGGATATCATCAATGCACTTGGTGGCGATATCCAGAGCGCTGTGGAAACCGAAAGTCATATCTGTGCCATAGAGGTCATTGTCGATGGTCTTCGGCAGGGTAATGACATTGAGTCCCTCCTCGCTGAGGAGATTTGCTGTCTTGGTAGAGCCGTTGCCGCCGCCCATGACCAGGCAGTCAAGCTGCAGCTTATGATAGGTCTGCTTCATGGCCTCGACCTTGTCCAGTCCGTTCTCATCGGGATCGCGGATGGTCTTGAAGGGGCACCTGCTGGTGCCGAGCATTGTACCGCCGCGGGTCAGGATGCCCTTGAAATCTCTGCCGTCCAAAAGCCTGAACTTGCTGTAGATCAGACCTTTGTAGCCGTCTTCAAAGCCATAGAACTCGACGGGTTCTTTTGCATTGCGTGTAACTGCCTTGAAGACACCGCGCATTGCAGCGTTCAGAGCCTGGCAGTCGCCGCCGGAAGTTAAAAAGCCGATACGTAACATAAGCCGCCTCCTGTAAAATGCTGATAAATAATAATTATAGAATTACACAGGGGTTCCCTCCCCTGTTAAAAGCTATTATTTATTATACAAAATAACCAGTAAAAATCATAGATATAATTTAAGACTTGTTAAAATTAGCTATATAATATAGTCTATGATATCACTTACAGATGACAGTACATCTGCGTAATATCGCTCAACTTATATATACAGCCCAAGAGGATTAATACCATGACCCCGGTACAGTTATCTGTAATCACACAGCTTCGTCATAACCTCCATCAGCACCCGGAACTCTCCATGCAGGAAAAAGAGACAATGAAAATCCTGCAGACTTTTCTGCGTGAAAATACGTCGCTTGAAATACATATAAGAGACGGCTGGTTCTATGCGCTGAAAAAAGGTCTCGCCTCTTGCCCATCCACTGGCAGCAACGCAGGACTAAACAGAACTGAACCGATCGCTTTCCGGGCAGACATGGATGCGCTGCCGATCCCGGAATCCATCAAACTGCCCTATGAATCACAAAATGAGGGCATCTCTCACAAGTGCGGGCACGACGGCCACTGCGCAGTCCTGTGCGGGCTGGCGCTGGAATTGGACAGCCGGGAAACTGACCGGGATGTGTATTTGATTTTCCAACCCGGCGAGGAAATCGGCGCGGGTGCCCGGCAGTGTGCGGAGCTGATCCGGGAGAAAGGGATTACAGAAATCTACGCCATGCATAATCTGGGCGGGTATCCGGAGGGGAGCCTGGTTTATCGCCGGGGACTTACCCAGCCTGCCTCCGAGGGACTTCGAATCTGCCTGACCGGCAAGACTTCCCACGCGAGCGCCCCGGAAAAAGGCAATAATCCAGCAGGGGCAGTTGCCTCGATCGTGCAATATGCGCTGCGCGCGGCGGACTCTGCAGGGAACAGAGTGCATGGCATTTCTGAGCCATCCTCACAGACGCCGGAGCATGATTTATTGACAAGATTTAAGTCCGGGACACTGGATTCGCCCATGCGTCTATGCACCATCACCGGAATCCGGCTGGGCGACGGAGATTTTGGAATATCGCCGGGGGAAGGAGAAATCTGCATGACGCTGCGCGCCGAGGTGGAGGAAGAAATGCTGGCAATGGAACAATCAATCATCTCCTTCGCCAGCCAAGTGTCTGCAGCTGCCGGACTGCAGATGACCTACAGCAGCCACGACTATTTTCCTGAGACACGTAATCACGATGACTGCCTGGACCGGGTGCTGGATGCGGCACAGGAAAACAAAGTACCCGCCATCTCCATGCGGGAGCTCTGGCGGGCTTCAGAAGATTTCGGACATTATTTAAAGATCTGTCACGGCGCAATGTTTTACATCGGGAACGGGGAAGACTATCCGCCTCTGCACACGGCAGAATATGATTTCAATGACCGGATTATTGAAACAGCGGTGAATATGTTTATGAGAATCGCCGGAATTCCGGTTTGATTAAGAGTTTTTTAAAAAGCTGAACGCCAGGGGAAAAAAAGATCTCTTGCCTAAAGTATCACCACAGTGATATACTATCACTGTGGTGATACTTTTTTATTCATTTTTTGGAGAATACCCGTGAAAAAGATGATCCTGTGGCATGGCTCGTCAAAGATTATAGAGCATCCCCGTTACGGTGCCGGAAAGCGTTTTAATGATTACGGACAAGGGTTTTACTGCACGGAACATGAGGAACTTGCAAAAGAATGGGCTTGTATGGAACTTCCGGGCGGATATGCCAACCGTTATCAGATCGATGTGTCCGGCCTGAAGATTCTGAATCTTCAGGAGCCGCCCTATACTGTACTTCATTGGCTTGCTGTCCTGTCTGCGAACAGGAAATTCCAGCCGGAAACCGCTCTGTCCCAACAGGGATTAGTTTATCTGCAGACATATTTTCTGCCGGATTTGGATCAATATGACCTGATCCGCGGATATAGAGCAGATGACTCTTATTTTTCCTTTACGCGCGCCTTCGCAGGGAATGCAATTTCTTACCGTCAGTTGTCAGAAGCCATGTATCTTGGAGAGCTCGGTGAGCAGATTGTCCTGCACAGTGAAGCAGCCTTTGAGCGGATCCTCTTCGAAGGATTTGAGCCTGCGGACGGCAGCATCTATTATCCGAAAAGAAAGCAGCGGGATGAGAGTGCCCGATTGAAGTACCGGCAGCTGGCAATGCAGACAGACCTGGACGGGATTTATATGCGGGACATCCTGCGGGATAAGATCATGCCGGGAGATAAAAGACTGGATAAACAATAAATCGGACAGAGGCTTGCCGGTATATCTGTTTAAACAAAACCTGTGTGAGGAAAAAATAGCAATGAGCGCTTATAGTGATCTGTATTTATCCGATGCGATGCGAAATCTCGGGGGAATGCTGGATTATGCAGTCAATGACTGTTCCATCTCCATGAGAACTTTTCTGGAGATGTTTATCCTCTCCGGAAAGGCAGAACTGTTTGAATGCGGCAATCCGTCTCTGATCTCCGGAATGTCAGGGGAGGAGCTGGCCATTTTCGTTATACAGAAAAGCGGGCTGACCTGTGAAATCCCGCCCTCTGTTTTTCGCCCTGAACGAAGTGCGGAATACTGGTGCGGCTGGATTCTGGCTTATCTGCAGTGGGAAACAGGCTGGACTTTCCGTTGGATCTGCAATGGCTGCCCTGCAGAGGATCTGCTCTCTCTATATCCTGTTCTGCATGAGACATCCGAACAGAAAGCCGCCTCCGTACTGCGAGGCAGGATAGAAAGGAGTCAAAGACAGACCCAGCTTCAAAGACTGCGCAGCTATGCCAATCTGACTCAGTCTGCTCTTGCGAAAAAAGCAGATGTCTCTCTTCGCTCAATCCAGATGTATGAACAACAGAGAAAGGATATCAACAAAGCCCAGGCAGTCACTCTTCAACGACTGGCAAACGCTCTGGGCTGCCGGGAACGGGATTTGATGGAATACAGGTGAATGCTGCTGTAGTCATAGGTATTTCGCGATGAAGAATAAAAAAATAAGACCCGCGCAAATATTGGCCTTCATTCTCCAGCCATCACTTACGCGGGTCTCACAATTCGCGGAGACGGTGGGATTCGAACCCACGTGCCGGGACTAACCGACAACTCGATTTCGAGTCGAGCTCGTTATGACCGCTTCGATACGTCTCCTGATTCTGTATAGTGTGCCTCCACCGTTTCCGTAAAACCCGGCAGATGGTTTTTCGGAACGGTCTCAAAAGCACGTTCCCTATTATATGCTATTTTGATTGAGGAATGCAAGCTTTTATTTATGCTAATATCGCCAATATCCCCGGCTGATCCTGCATGATCTCGCGGCTCTTACGGAGACCTTTTCCACCAGCCGCACCGCATTCATTAATGTAGAGTTTTTCCCGGATTTATTCCGGTGTCGCGGAGCGGCTTTTCTTTCCGGAAGGTTTGCGATAAACTACGAACAGAAAGTTATAATCCCGACTGCACAGGAATCCCTTAGGAATGCATTCGGGAATCGCATCTGTGAACAGGAGGTTTTTACTGCTGATATGAATTTCCAACCCATCCTGGAAAAAGAGATGCACTGCAGCTGCGGCCGCGTGCACAGTACAGACTTGAAAGTGATCGACATCGGACGCGGGGCACTGCAGAGGCTCCCGGAGATGCTGCGCGGACTGGGATTTCATAAAGCATATCTTGCCGCGGATGTAAACACCTGGGAGGCTGCGGGTCATCAAGCCGCTTCCATTCTGGTTTCCTCGGACTTTGCCTTCGAATCCTTTGTCCTGCAGGATCCAGAACTTGTACCTGACGAGTCGTCTGTCGGTGCTCTCCTGCTTCATCTGCCTGAGGATGCCGATGTGGTCCTCGCCATCGGCACCGGCACCATCAACGATCTCTGCAAATATATCAGCCGGCTGAAAGGCCTGCCCTATGTCATTCTGGCGACTGCACCTTCCATGGACGGCTTTGTTTCCTCAGGGGCTGCATTGATCGTCGACCATGTCAAGGTCACCTATGATGCTCAGGGACCGGCGGCTTTCATGGCAGACACTGACATCCTGACGCAGGCGCCGATGGAAATGATCACTGCAGGTCTGGGGGATATGCTGGGCAAATACACCTGCCTGCTGGACTGGAAACTGGCACATCTCATCACCGGGGAATATTATTGCGAACATGTAGAGGGCATGGTGCGGACTGCCCTGCGGACTATGCTGTCGCAGAGCAGCCGGATCAGGGAACGTGATCCCGAAGTCATCGGTGCAATCACTGAAGCACTGGTTCTTACTGGAATTGCAATGAAGTTCGTCGGAAACTCCCGGCCTGCCTCCGGCTGTGAGCACCATATGTCGCACTTCTGGGAAATGCAGTTTCTCATGCATGGAAAAAAGGCAGTCCTCCACGGAGCCAAAGTCGGTGTCGCCGCGATCGCCTGCCTGAAAATGTATGATATGCTGGCTGAAATTCTGCAAGATGCGCAAGTTGATTCCGTCAAAGGTTCTGAAAGGATTCTTTCCGCTGTCGATCAAGATCTCTTTACCGCTGCAGCCGCAAAGCCTTTTGATAAATCCGCCTGGGAAGAAGAGATCCGCGCTGTCTTCGACGAGGCCGCGGACGGTATTATTGCGCTCGAAGAAAAGTCCTGTAAAAACGACCCGGCATTTCGAAATATACGTCTGGACGCGATTCGGAATCGCCGAAAGGAAATTCTCTGGGCTATCCGCCATGATCTCCCGGCTGTTTCCGAGATTGAGGAGCTCCTGCTCTCACTGGATGCCCCGGTCCATCCGGAGCAGATCGGCGTCTCCCTGCAGGAGGTAAGAGGGGCGGTTCTGTACGCGAAGGAGGTCAGGGACCGCTATACCCTGCTCCGCCTGTTATCGGATCTGGGACTGTCTGAGGAATTTGCTGACCGGCTCACGGCCTATTATTCGCCGCAGGGCCTGACCATGGAAACTGCTTCCGCCGGATCCGCTGCTATGGACTATACCATCGGACGATCCGGCCCGGAAGATGTGCGGGAAGGTTCGGGTTCTGAACTGCAGCCAAAGATGCGTTCCTCTATACAGAAGACTTATTTCCAATGGAAAAAAGAAGGGGATGTCCGTCGTCTGCAGCGGATCCGCTGTTTTGTCCTCGACATGGACGGGACCATCTATCTGAGCAACCGCCTTTTCCCTTTCACAAAGCCGTTTTTGAAAAAACTGGATGAGACCGGACGCAGTTATTGTTTTTTCACCAATAACTCTACCAAACACCAGCAGGACTATCTTGATAAGCTGTCCGGAATGGGAATTCCCGTCACGGAAAGCCAGGTCTTTTTGTCGACGCAGGTCATCCTCGAAGAGATGCAGAACCTGCACCGGGAGGATTCCTTCTTCATAGTCGGAACCCCCAATCTGGTCGAAGCATTCCGGCGAGCCGGTCTGAGGATCTTTGATCCGGAGCTGGAAGCGCCCGGGAATATGCCGGACGTTGTCATCCTGGGCTTTGATACGACCCTGACCTATGAGCGGATCTCCCTCGCCTGCAAATACCTGCGGCACGGGTCCGCCTATTACGGTGTCAACATGGACTACAACTGTCCCGTCGACGATAATGGTGTGCTGGATTACATTCCTGACTGCGGCTCCATCGCAAAGCTGGTCGAGCGCTCCACCGGACGGTTTCCGGATTTCTACGGAAAGCCTTCCCGGCACGCCCTGGACTATATCATCCGCCATACAGGGTTCAGGGAAGAAGAAATTGCCGTCGTCGGCGACCGGATCTACACAGACATTGCCATCGCCAACGGAACCAAAGCTCTTTCCATCATGGTCCTCACCGGCGAGACACAGCTGGACGATCTGGAACAATACGATTTTCGACCCGACATCATTCTTCCTTCTCTTGCGGAAATTACTGAGCTGTTGTAAATAATTTTGCAGTATTCACGGCTTTGATTATTACTGCATACAGGTTTGGTTGATTACTGCATTCGTATTTGCTCCGGCATGGTCGGAAAGAGTGTCTCCCTTCATATGTCAAGTCTCATAATGCCCCTTCTTTAAACCGGGCGATCATCTCAAAAGTCAGGGAAACGCCGTTGTCGTGAACCTGGATCTCCTCCCTGGGAATCCAGACCGCTTCCGCCACTTCATTGGTATCGTGCACGGCAATCTCATCACTTCCGTCGAGGTCGCAGATGACTCCGATCATCAGATTGGAGGCAAAACCCCATGGCTGGGATTTGTAATAGCGTATATTGGTGACCTTGATCCCTGCCTCCTCCATGACCTCCCGGCGCACAGCATCTTCAATTGTCTCCCCGACCTCGATAAATCCCGCGATCAGGGAAGTCCCGGCATAGCCGTCCTCTTCACGCGGTTTATAACGGATCATCAGGAGCCTGTCCTCGTGCTCCACCGCAATGGTCACCGCCGGCATAACGCGGGGGAAATCCATATTTCCGCAGGAGGTACACCGGACGCAGCGCATCCCGGGATGCACACTCATATGACCGCCGCAGCGGCCGCAGAAGCGGTTTCCGTTGTACCAGGAGGAGAGCTGGAAAGCAGTCTCCGCGCCGAAATAGATATTCTTCGGAATGGGTTTATTTTCAAATCCGAAGGGCAGAAAGGTCATCCCCGTAAAGGCAAAATCCGGGGCCTTCTCCCCCATGTAGAGAAAGCTATAGTACCCTGTTTCTCCGATAGTAAACAGATAAACCAGCCTGCCTCCCTTTTCCGCCGCTTTCTGATCTGCCTCAGCATCCTCCGGATCAAACCAGTAATCGGCAAAAAGCACCGCCTGCGGGAGAGACATGGCTCCCTCCGCATCCAGCCGCATCAGCAGCTTTCTTCCATTCTTTTCGAAAACAGCTGCCAGATCGCCCGCTTTGGGGGCAATGTTTCGATATTCATTCGAATAAACTTCATTGTTGCTCAGTTCCTGGATCATAAAAACCTCCCCCTTTTCTGTAAAAGCTCCGGTCAAGCGACCGGGGGTGCCGCGTGCCCGCACGCAAGTCTTAAAATTTTCTGTCAGATCACCACGATTACTTTTCCAAAACTATGGGCACTCTCCAGATATGCATGTGCCTCCGGTACCTGAGCCAGAGAAAAAACACGCTCGGGCGCCGGATCGATTCCGTACTTTTCGACATAGTCGAGCAGGGACTGAAGCCGCTCCGGATCCACGTTCCCGGAGTAAAAGCTTGTAAGGTACCCGTTGGCAGGCAGTTCCATGATGGGATCAAATTCGTTGAGAGTCCATTGCCCGCCCAGCTGCCCTGTACTGCAGACAATGCCGCCTTCCGCGACATGAGAAAAAGTATTTCGCAGGGCAGCGGGACCGATCAGCTCCAGCACGCGGTCAAACTGGTGCTTCGTCTGCAGGATGCCGTCCGCATCAAGAATCACTTCATCAAAGCCCGCCTCCCGCAGCTGCGTCTCCTTTTTCATATTCCGGGTCGAGCCGGCAACAGCAAGTTCCGGCCACCTTCCTTTTAACAGGCGCAGGAAGGCAACTCCCACACCGCTCGTGGCGCCGCGGACGAGGATCCGGGGCGGTATACCATCTCCGACAGAATCTGCGATCCGCAGATTCAGCAGGGATCCATAGGCGGTATAGTAAGTTTCCGGAAGGGCTGCCAGGGTTTTCCAGTCCAGATCCGTCTGCACCGGACAGATCTGCCTGTTTGGCAGCAGCGTGTACTCGGCATAGCCGCCGTCAAAGGCGCGGCCCATTTCTCCCATAATGGAAATGACCTTCTGTCCGACCGGAAGACGTGCGGGGTCTGTTGTCTCCGCAATCTCACCGACACATTCGATCCCCAAAATCCTGGGGAAAGTCACACTTGGTGAGAATCCTTTTCTGGTAAAGATCTCCGAATGGTTGATTCCGAAGCCGCGGACTCGGACCAGGGACCAGCCTTCCCGTACAGCCGGCACAGGCACTTCTTCATAACACAGTTTCTCCGGTCCGCCGGGCTCATGGATCACAATTGCTTTCATAGAATCCTTTCTTCTGATGGTTTTCCATGGATTTTCATGGGGCTTCATGGGATTTCTCACAGCTTCATCGCCGCCTGTTTTTACGTACCTGCAAAAAGGATCCGATCAGGTCTCCGATGAATTACAAGTGGTCTTCCACCGCTTTCAGCAGGGCATTGGTCACAATGGCAAGTCCTGCGGAAAGTATGCTTCCCCACAGGATCCTGGGCATGTTCATGGTGCGCAGACCGTCAAATAAAAGCGTCCCCAGGCCTCCGGCATTGATGGAGGCGGCGATCGTCCCGATCCCGATCGTGGAGACGACTGCCAGCCTGATTCCGGCAAAAAGCGCCCGCTTTGCGAGAGGAATCTGTACCCTGGTGAGAACCTGCAGCCAGGTCATCCCGATTCCCTTCGCCGCATCTGTCACTGCGGAATCCACCTCCTGCAGACCGGTAGTAAAATTGCGCAGCAACAGGTATTGATTATAGGCGGTCAGCGCGATCACTGCCGTCGTCCTGCCCAATCCCGTGACAGGGATCAGGATGGCAAAAAGGGCCAGCGAGGGGATGGAATAGACGACGGCCAGAAGCTGCTGCAGCCATATGGACAGGCGCTCACTGCGCATGCACAACAGGGTAAGTATGGATGCGATCGCTACGGAAATGACCAGGGTCAGAAAGACCAGCTGGATGTGCTCCAGGAGGGGAATATAGATTTTTTCCGGATGACGGGTCAGAAATTTTATCATTGAAATCATCCCTGTTTATTCTTCGGCACGCAGGATTTACAAGCATTTTATTCTTTTTCTTCGGCACGGAGGACTCACTGGCATTCTATGCTTCGGCGCGCAGGATTCACAAGCATTCTATGCTTCGGCGCGCAAGATCCACAGACGTTATTCTTATTCTGCCGGAGTGCTGCTCCAAAATCGCTCCTGCTCTAATGCGGACCTGATCAATGTCTCCACAAAAGGGTCTGCCGGATTCCGGACAATGGTTTCAGGTGTGTCTATCTGCAGGAGTCTTCCGGCGTTCATGATCATGACCCGGTTTCCCAGGCGGAAGGCTTCGTGGATGTCATGGGTGACAAAGAGGAAAGTCCCACCGGTCTCCCGGTGGATGCGGAGCAGCTCGTTCTGCAGGTTGAGGCGGGTGATGGCATCGACAGCGCCAAAGGGCTCATCCAGCAGCATGACCCTCGGTTTCGTCGCCAGGGCACGGGCAAGGCCGACGCGTTGCTGCTGACCTCCCGAGAGCTGGGAGGGGTAGCGGTTTCGGTACTGGTCCGGCTCCAGCCCGACCAGATTCAGCAGTTCCGTTACGCGGTCATGGCATCTTGCCGGTTCCCATTTGAGCAGCCGCGGGATCACGCTGATATTGTCCTCCACTGTCATATGGGGAAAAAGACCCGCCTGCTGTATGACATAGCCCATCTTCCGGCGCAGCTGCACCGGATCCTGCTTCTGTATATCCTCTCCGAACAGAAGGATCGATCCCCCGTCCGGTTCATACAGGCGGTTTGTCATCTTCAAAAGGGTGGTCTTGCCGCATCCGGAGGAGCCCAGGATTGTGATCAACTCTCCGTCCCGGACAGCGGCACTCAGGTCATTGACCGCGAAAAAACCGTCCTCCTGCTTTGATGAGCCGGGATTGGAAGGACCGTCCTTGCGGACATGAACATGGAGTCCGCGGCCCTGTTTCCCTTCCGTGCGTTCAAAGCGCTTGCACACATTCCGGTACTCGATTGCGGGGACCGCACCCGTGCTTTTCTTTTCAGAATAAGGATTCATAGTTATTTCCTATTCCACAATATTCTTTATGCTCTCGTAAAAATCCAACGCAACGTCCTCGTATTCTTCCTGGTCGATGTCCACCTTTGCGTTGAGAGAAGTGACTGTCTCCGTATCCAGAGCGGTGCTGATGGAATTGAGGATCTCCGCAATCTGCGGATAGGCTTCCAGCACTTCATCCCGCACAACAGGGGCAATGTTGTAGGGAGGCCAGACCTGTTTGTCATCCTCCAGAAGGACAAATTTGTCGGTTTCCACGAGTCTTCCCTCTGTAGTGTAGGCAGGGGCGGCATCCGCCTCGTCATTTTCCACGACCTGGTATTTCAGGCCATTGTCATAGACCTTGCTGGATTTCCAGTCAAAGGGGCCATATACCTTTTCCAGTCCCGGGATCCCGTCCTCGCGCTCGTCGAATTCACCCTGGGAGGCAAAACGGATGTCCGAGGCATGTGCCTGCAGATCGGAGATCGTTGTGATTCCGTATTCGTCAGAAACCTTGCGGCTGACAAAGATTCCCTGTCCGTCATTGGCAGGCGCATAATCCAGCCAGGTAACTCCGAACTCTTTCTTGTAAGCCGCTTTGACCGTTTCATATACCTGATTCGGATCTGTGATGAGATCCATCTGCAGGATGGAAAGAAGGCCTGTACCGGTATACTCGGGATAGAGCTCGACCTCCTTGTTGACAAGACTTGTATGGATCACGGAAGAAGCGATATTCATCCGGCGCTCCACGGTAAATCCCGCATCCTCCAGTGCAAGCGCATAGATTTCCGCGACGATCTCATTTTCGGTAAAATCCTTGGAGCCTACGATGATCCTGCCTGCCTCCTGTGCACTGTCTGCAGAAGTCTCCGAATCCGCAGCATTTTCACCGGCTTCCGAACCCGCTGCCGCTGAACTCCCTTTACCTGCTGCCGCCTGGCTGTCAGCGCTGTTTCCCGCACCACCTGTGCCGCTCCCGCCGCAGGCACAGAGTGCCGTCATGATGCAGATGCATATGACAAGTGCTATACCCTTTTTCGTCATTTCGTTTCACTCCTTTCCGATCGAGTGATGCTAAGTTCAAAAGTGATGTCACGAATTGTTCCACGCTTCACTCTCCCGCAGACCTTACTCTCCCAGACCTTACTCTCCCAGACCTTACTCACACAGACCTTACTCACGCTGACATGGCTATTGGACCATTGGGACCATTGGACCCCTGAATCGCTGTTTTCAGAGTTGTCTGTAGGGCATAAGGCGTCTCGTCAGGGCATCAAACAGGCCTCCGCACAGAAGGGAGAGCGCTGCGACCAGGGTCCCGCCCAGCAGGAGCAGGTCCATCCGGTTGAGGCCCAGGCCTGTGAAGATGACCTCTCCCAATCCGCCCGCGCCGATCCTGGCGGCGAGAGCGGCACTGGCGATCACTTCCACCAGGGCGGTCCGAATCCCCGCAAAGATCATGGGCAGGGCAAGGGGTATGCGGACTTTCCACAGGATCTCCCGATCCGTCATGCCAATGCCTGCCGCGGATTCCGTCATAAAAGGAGGCACGTCGCGAAAGCCCACAATGGTATTGAGCAGGACCGGAGGAACTGCCAGGATGGTCAGGGCAATGACCGCCGGCAGGGCACCCGTACCCGCAATCGGGATCAGCAGGACCAGGATCGCCAGCGACGGGATCACGCGCAGAACATGAAAAGGCGCTGAGATCCATTTTTCGATCCCGGGCGAATCGGCCGCAAGATAACCGCAGGGAGCCCCGATCAATATCGCGGCGGCAAGTGCTGCCAGACTGATCCACAGATGCGTTCCGATCTGAACGAGGAGGGCGTCCCCGTGCGTCATGATATATGCAATCATTTTTTCCCACATAGAATCACCTGTCAGCCGCGGCCGCCTCTCTGCCTCTGCCGGTCTCTGCTCCGTAGAGGCACATGACAAGTTATAAATACCTTCCTGCTGTTGTTTCTATTGCTCTGCCTCTCCGCTTCTCCGGATGACCGCCTCTGCGGGGCAGTCCCGGAAACAGAGCCCGCAGTGCAGGCAGTTCTCCTGCCGGATCGTATAGGGACTCCCCTCATCAATGGCCTGTTGAGGACAGGCAGCCGCGCATGTCCCGCACCCGATACAGGCATCCGTGATCTCAAAGCCTTTTTTACGGAAAGTCTTTTTCCCAAAAGAAAAAGGATGGCGTGTGATAGGTTCCGTTCCGAGACAGAAATACTCTCCTTCGCCCTCCTCCAGACAGAACACTTCGAGGATATAGCGGCTGTCGCCGGGATACACATTGTTCATGGAAGGATTTTCCTCGAAAATTCGTCCAAGCAGATCCTGCCCGACATTTCTGACCCTGCCCCAGACACGGATGGTCTCCCAGCTGCTGTTCAGGCCGGCTATTGCCACCCGGCCGTTCCGCATCAGTTCCTCATAAAAATCCTTCCCCGCTGCCGTCAGAAAATAGAGTTTTTCTCCCTCGACCAGCATGACATCGATGATGCGGGCACGGGGCGTCCCATCCTCTGCCACCGTAGAAAAAACCACATCTCTCATCTCCCGCAGCATGCGGAAGTAATTTTCTGTCGTTCTCTCTGCCATTATTTCCTCCCCGAATCGCATAAAACGGAACGTCTTCTGTTTCCCATTCTAACATCCGTCTGTAAGGCACATCAATGAACAAAATCCGCCATAATGTCGGATTTTCTGCTATACTGTTACCGTACTCCCTCCTCGAAGGGCCTGTACATGTAACGTTGCGTAAAAGACTGACTGGACTGTAATAATCCAAAAACCACCAGGGAGAGATCTTATGTCCGAATATACTGCAGCACGAAACCGCACAAGAGCAAAAATTGAACGCGCATTCTGGGATCTGTATCTGGAAAAAAAATTCCGGCGCGTTACCGTACAAGAGATCGTACAGCGCGCCGGAATCCACCGTTCCACTTTCTATATTTACTTTCAGGCTGTCGAGGATATCTTCTCTGCTATCAAGGAGCGCCAGCTCTCCCTGCTGCAGGAGGTACTCGCCACAGAGGGCGAGGGAAATGACCGCTTTATCGGCCTGCTGAATGCTCTCCGGGAGGTCTATGAAGAAAACCGCATCTTCCTCAAGCCACTCGTGATCGACTATCACAGCAGTTCCTTTTCCCGCGCCTATCGGCAAATGCTCAAGGATGCCCTGAAAAGGGATGGACGCTTCCCTGACTATCCGGAAGGCAGCCCCGAGTACATCATTCTGGACAGTGTAATGAGCGGTTACATCGAGATGCTGCTGCAGCTGCTGGATTCAGGAACTGTCTCCATGGAGGAAGCTTTCTACTTTGCCTATCACACCATGGAAAAGGGAACTAAGCCGGCCTTGCAGAAGCAGTTCGGGATCAGTTGAATACATGTGTCGATGTAATAAATAAAGACAGATTTGTTCCCTGAACCAAAGACCGCCAATTCCTTATTCTTCTTCACCTTCCTGTTTCTTGAGGCTGGTCATATTGCCGGGCTTCCAGGTCTTTTTCTGTCTGCGTCCGCGAAGCATGAGGGGAGAATTCGCTTCGGATATATTCTCTGCGATATCCTTAGCACCAGTCACTGCAGAGGCTTTTGCTGCCGCTGCTCTTTCCATCGCCGCCTTCATCGCTGCGGCCTTCTCCTCGGCGGCTTTCTCGGCAGCTGCCTTTTCTGCAGCAATCATGTCCTCGCGGGCTTTTCTGGCAGCAGCTCTTTTCTCTGCAGCAATACGCTCTGCTTCCGCCTTTTCGGCCGCTCTCTTCTCGGCGGCAATTCGCGCGGCTTCTGCTTTCTCTGCAGCGATTCTTTCCGCCTCGGCCTTCTCGGCGGCGATTCTTTCTGCCTCCGCCTTCTCAGCGGCAATTCGCTCTGCCTCGGCTTTCTCGGCGGCTATGCGCTCCGCTTCAGCTTTTTCGGCGGCGATTCTTTCGGCTTCGGCTTTCTCGGCAGCAATGCGTTCTGCTTCCGCTTTCTCTGCAGCAATGCGCTCCGCTTCGGCTTTTTCGGCGGCTATTCTTTCGGCTTCCGCTTTCTCAGCGGCAATGCGTTCTGCCTCCGCCTTCTCAGCGGCAATTCTTTCGGCTTCGGCTTTTTCTGCAGCAATGCGCTCTGCTTCCGCCTTCTCAGCGGCAATGCGCTCTGCTTCCGCCTTCTCAGCGGCAATCCGCTCGGCTTCTGCCTTCTCAGCCGCCTCTTTCTCGGCAGCTTCCTCGGCTTCCATTGCGCTTTCGCGCTCTCTTCTCAGCGCAGCTTCCTGCCGGTCCACAAAGGAAACGGGCTTTTCAAATCCTGCCTGCTCGTCTATAGCCTCCCCGAAAACCTGTGCACGGAAGGATGATGCATCCTTTTCATCCTTCTTTTCTTCTGCGGGAGCGGGGATTGCTTCTTCGATCGTTCCCACATAGGAAGGAGCTTTTTCTGCAGCTTTCTCTTCTCCTGCAGGAGCTGCTTCCGCAGCAGTCTTCTCCTCATCAGTAAGGAAGTCATCGGAAGGGAGGGTTTCTGCACCGGGTGCATTCGCAATGATGGAAGCGTTGGTCGAATATGTGCCGTCCTCAAACACTTCATTGTCGGCAGCATCGAGGAAACGGCGCAGAGCATTGAGACGTTTTCGCGCAGCCCTTCTTCCTGCCTTATAGGCTTCACGGATCTTAAACCGGTCGTGTTCGATACGGCCGACATCCAGGTCTTCCTCGGGACGGATTACGAAAGCAAATTTGCCTGCCTCGCGCTGGCGGATATAGGCCAGAGTCTCATTGTAGACATTGTGTCTGTTTTCCATCGCCTTCACAGCCTCGGGATACTGCTGCAGTACACGGCTGATCACGCGCATCATAGGAGCACGCTCTTTGACATAACCTGCGGGACGAGTCAGAATGACCACATTGCGGTCGTAACCCTTATTTTCCATAAAACGCAGCGGTATCGAATCAGAGATCCCGCCATCCAGAAGCTTCTGGCTGCCGATTTCTACAACTCTGGAAACAAGCGGCATGGATCCGGACGCGCGGAACCACTCCAGCATCTGCCAGTCGCTGTCATTGTCGCACAAATGGTAGACCGGCTTGCCTGTTTCTACATCTGTGCAGACCAGAAAGAACTGCATGGGATTCTCACGAAATGCTTTCCAGTCAAAGGGATACAGCTTTTCAGGAATATCGTGATAGCAGAACTGGGCATTAAAAAGATCACCTGTCTTCAGAAGTGAACGAACACTGGAATAACGGGGGTCTTTCGCATATTTCAAATTGTAACGGATCGCACGGCGAGGCTGCCGTGATTTATAGTTGCAGCCGAAAGCCGCACCGGCAGAAACACCGATCGCACCGTCAAATTCAATCCCTTCCTCCATCAGAACATCCATAACGCCTGCGGAGAAAATACCGCGGATGCCGCCGCCTTCCAGAACCAGTCCTTTTTTCATCTTACTTCCCTCCATGCCAGCTAAAAGTGCACATTTGTACTGCAAATGCGCCTATATAGCAATATCATAACACATCCGAGCACTTTACTACACTTGTGCATTCAAAAAATTTGTGCTGAGAATCCTTCCTGACCCGATACTGATTTTAGTTTAATTACCTGCTTATTTTATTATCTTTTTACAATTCGGAAATCACCATTTTAGAATCATAGTGTATGATAACTACTGTAAGCGAAAGAGAACGACAGACTTTCCCCCTTCGTTATTTCGTTTCAAACCATAGATTTTCATACTCCCCCTTTATGTAGAAAAACCCTTCACAATGAACCTGATTCCCCGGATTCATTGTGAAGGGTTTTTCGTTATGTATTATGTATTTAACTTCAGAAATTTCAGCATTCGCTGCGCAACAGCAGTGTCCAGCTGATCAATATTTACCATGTGACAGCAATGTCCAGCTGATCAGTATTCACCATGCGGCAGCAGTTCAGGCTGATCAATTCACCATGTGACAGCAATGTCCAGCTGATGTGGATTGCCGCTGGCAAATCCGCCTGTGTCACATACAATGCAGGTGCCCAGACTGCACTCGACAAGCGAGCCGCGGGGGTGAACGCCGAGGTTTGCCGCGCACATGATATAGTCTCCCAGCATTTTGCAGCCGTCATCGCGGACCCAGTATTCATCCGTATTGCCCATGCGGCGCATAATGTTTACGACACCGCTCATATTGAGATTATAGTAAGTCTCCTTTCCGCTGGGACCCATGACAGAGCCTCGTCCGCGGGAAAGGACAGGTCCGTTCCAGTTGGGATTCCGCGTCTGGGTGCGAATCATCTCGCGGTGGGCGATTGCAGCCAGAATCTCATCCGTTTTTGCCCGCACATCTGCGGCGCGGTCCTGGAGCTCATTCTCTTTTACAGAATGCAGAGATGCGGTGAGAATGGCTTTTTCCGCAAGTTCCTCTCTCTCCTCTTCATGGATTCTGTCAATCACCCCGGTGTCCGGAGATACCCTGTTCGACTCCAGATAGCAGGATTTTCCGTCCTGTGTAATACGTACAAGACGGGAGTTGCCTGTTCCGGTCAGGTGTACCTCGGAGTATTTGGGAAGAGAAATAATACGCTGAGCGTTTTCACCGACTGCATCATAGACCCAGGCCTGACGGGTCAGATATGCCTGCTGATTTGTCCTTTCAAAATAAGCATCGGACTGGCGGATAAGGTCAAGACCTGTTGCGGCCTTTGTGCTGCCCTGTCTCTCCGGCCTGACTGCTTCGGAAGATACGCTTGTTCCGGAAGATCCGGATGCTCCGCCTTCTTCAGCTTCTCCTGTTGATCCGGCTGATTCGGCTGCTCCGGGTGATCCGGGTGATCCGATTTGCGGGAGTGTTTTGGGATTGCCGGCCTGTACTGCTGCAGATCTTCCCGCAGGCATTTGTGCAGTGACGGATACTTCCTTTATACGATTTCCGGTCCGGCTTCCGGAGAGGGAGGCAGTCCCGTTTTCTGTCCCGCCTCCATCCTGGTTTTCCGCAGGAAATGCATCATCCGATGCATCCCGATTTCCCGATAGGCCGTCGTTTGCCATTCTATTAACAGCATAGCCCGGCCGGATGTCCTTGAGCTGCCAGCAGCCTGTGCTGTCACAGGTGATTCCCGGATATTCGTCTTTGCGCAGCCAGGAGACACACCGCGTAACAAGCGGCACCACGGGCATTTCCTCTCTGAGAATGTCAAATGCCTTCTCTAAAGCCTTCGTATAGTCTTCTTCATCCGACATTTCCGAAGCTTCTTGGATCAGGAGATCGTATTTTTCCAGAGAAAAACCGCTGACATTATTTTCATGATCAGTTGTAAAATTGGCAAGTTCTGCGGCCGGGAGATCTGACGCCAGGAAAATGCTGCCGCAGAAAATATCGAAGGTTCCCGCTGTTTTTTCCTGGGCAAGGTCATCCGCGTTTTCTGCTTCCACCCGCACATTGATTCCGAGGTCTCTCCATGCAGACGCCAGATATTCCGCGGTCAGAAGGGCTCCGCCCTTTTCCTCCGCGATGCAGGTCAGAGTGGGAATCCCTTTTCCGTCCTTATACCCGGCTTTCTCCAACAGCTCTTTTGCCTCCGGAATATGATCCTCCAGATCTCCCTGATCGTTCAGGCCGTCTCCTCCCTGCGGCAGATAGACTTCCTGCAGAACTGTCGAGGCGATAAAGGTGCGGTCCACTGCCATGGAGAGCGCCCTGCGTACACGGGCATCTCCCAGGACTTCATGGCGGCAGTTAAAACATATTCCCATTGTGTCGGGAAGAGTCTTTTGCTGAATCAGCTTCTCTGTTTCGAGCAGCCTCTCTTCCTCTTCCGGAAGAGCGGAAATCGCATCGATCCCCCCGTTGAGGAAATCGGAATATTCCTCGTTGATGTCCCCGTCCAGAATCCAGTGAACGGTGTCAAATGCTGTCCATGCCATGTCAGTAGACTGATCTGCGTCAGTATCACCGGCCGTTTCCGCTTCTGGATCAGCCTGCCTGTAATAAGGATTTTTCTTCAGAATAAATTCTTTTTCATAAGTGACAGAATCGACATAGTAGGGTCCGTTTCCGGTCGCGGAGTTCCAGTCCGGCGTCACGTCACCGTCAAAATCCTCCCGAATCTGTTCGCGGAGGGGAAGAAGGGACCAGGACGCACAGGTTCTTGCAAAGTCCGGATCGGGGGTCGTCAGTTCCACCACAAACGTCCTGTCATCCGGTGCGTGTACCTGAAGGGCGGATACGTCACCGTTCAGGACATCTTCATAGCCGGCAATGTTCTGTGTCAGCTGGCTGCCGTACAGCGCTTCCGTCGAAGTGTCGGCCGTCTTTCTGAAAAGTAATACGAAGTCAGAGGCTTTCATGGAAAAACCGTCGGACCACTTCAGGTTATCTCGAAGATGGAAGGTCCACTTCAGGCCGTCCTTTGAGACCTCCCAGGATTCAGCGCAGCCCGGAGCAGGTCTGTTGTTTTCATCCAGGACCACCAGGCCCTCGCTGATCAGCTTCAGCAGGCTTGCTGTGTCTGTGTCCATCACTTTTGACGGCACCGGGTCCTGCGGCGCATCTGCAAGATGCACATAGATTTCCCTGCCCCCTGAAGATCCGGAAGAATCTGCATCAGCAGCCATAATTACGGGCATGCCCGTTGCGGGCAAAAAGCCGTTCAGCATCGCCCCCCGAACAGAGACAGATAGCGGCGAAAGCGCCGTTACTGCTGCAAGGAGCACGGCAGATGCCCTGCAGTGCCCTGTGTGATCCGTCTTTTTCATTTGATTTTGCATGCCATTCTGTCTGCGAATATCCAGCATAGAAAAGCCCTTTCTGAAAAGAAAAGCATCAAGATTTAAAAATTTCGTAATATTTGTAATAATTATGATACATGAGAAAACAGCATCTGTCAAAAATGCGCCGCCGGGGAGGATTTTGGGAGACAAAGAACCGTCCCCTGTCTCCCTCCTGTCTCCCTCGTATGTTGGGAAAAAGTGAAAAATAAACGAAATGCGCCTGAAAAGGATGTCCCTTTCGGCGCATTTATGGTATTTTAGCAGTTAATTTTATAGTAAACAGACGGGAATTTCGGCAGACTGATGTTCTGCCGGATATAAAAATGCTGCTGTGCACGCCCTTCGACAGGGTATACACAACAGCATCCGATTCCGTTTTTTGGAATAAATATTTTTGATGAAATATTTTTTAGATGAGGTATTAGCAATGGTCAGATTTTTATATTTTATGGTAGAAGGCGTCGCACGCATACATGATAAACTGCTGCAGATCAACGATTCCTCGGCTCTTTTCCTTACAGACAAGCAGCTGCACTTTGCAGTCATGGGTCTGTTGGGAATGGGATTGCTGTTGGTCATCTATCCGCTGTTCCTTTTGTTATCCAAAAGGCATGTGCTCACGATTGCCTGGATTTATGTGTTTACAGTGATGGTAATGCTGTCCTTCGCGATTGAAATCGGTCAGGGAATCACCGATACCGGAAACATGGATCTGGAAGATGTCATTTCCGGCCTGGCCGGATTCATGCTCCTCTTCATAATCTTTGCCATCCTGCGGATGATTTTTGTCGGCATCAGAAATCTGCTGTTTCCCGAAAGCAGGTGATCAATGCATAAAACAATGCTCCCCGCGTGAAACACTGCACGGCCATTACATCTGCGCAGCTAATCTGTCTGTGCATTTAATCCGTCTGCGCAGCCAATCCATCTGTGCGGCTAATCCGTCCGGGAAGTTATTGCGTCTGCGCGGCGGCTGCGTCTGCGCAGCGATTGCATCTGCCCGTCTCAGGTATGCTGTGTCTGACGTTTTGCAAGCGGCTGCAGCACAGGGTGCCTGTGCATGAAAGCAGATGCCGAGTCCAGAAAAACTGCCAGTCCGAAAATTCCCAGATAAATGAGAACGCATTGCGTCCACTGTGAACTCCCGGCAAAATACCAGGGCACGCTCCTGCGCAGCAGGGTCTGGGTCACATACATGGGAAGGCTGATCCTGCCCAGATATGAAAAGAGGGGATGGCTGAAACAGCCCGTGTGGCACAGGATTCCCTCTCCGCTGAAGGCAATCACAACCAGGACAAATAAAAGATAAAAGACGCCAATTCCTAATCTTCCTTCCATTGCGCTGCACATATAGGCGATGGAAAGGCTCATACATGTCAGGGCTGTCAGCGAGAGCAGGATACGCACTGCCGCGGGATAAACGCGGCCCTGCATCCGGCGGCTGATTTCAAAGGCCGTCGCTCCCATGGAAATCTCCGCAAAGGCCCGGATATTTGTCTTGTAAGTAAAAAAGAACCAGTCGTCAATGTCTCCCAGAGAACCTGTGAAAACAATAATCGCCCCCAGAAGCACCGCGCACAGCACAGGAGCGATGAACAGTGTATAGGCCTTGTAAAAACGCCTGCACAGGGGATAGGCTGCCACAAGGGCGATCAGCATGGAGCTCAGATACCAGGTGCATCCGATGAATGGTTTCCCGATTCCGACCCTCTGCAGGAAAAAAAGCGAGGGGAGTCTGTTCAAAAAATAGCTGAATGTCAGCATACGGTCAGTCATCACACGGACAAGGGGGGTCAGGGCACAGGCAAGCAGGTAATAGGGAAAAATTGTGCGCGCTTTGTGGGTCACGAAATTTATTGTTTCCGTGAAAAGTCCTGTCACGGTGCCGCCTGTATAAGAGGTTGTCTTTGTCTGAATATACCGGGAGTAGATGGATTTTGCCATCAGCCAGCCCGTTACCAGAAAGAAAAACTCCACGCCGATATTCCCGTGATTAAAAAATGTAACCGGGATATCCCCGATCACGGCAATTATTTTTTTCTGATCCCACAGATCCAGATTGATATGAAAGAAAATAATGATTGATGTAAACAAAAAACGCAGTAACTCAACACTGCCGTTTTTTTGTTTTTTGAGTGATTGCTTGTTCATTTTATAACTTGATGGCATTATAACGTTTCTTCGTGTTTTCTTCTCGTTTCTCCTGCTTTTCTCACGACTCTGCCAGGGCTGCTCGTGCGCGCAGAATACGGAAGAGAGACTCATCAATTCTTTCTTCGCTGATTCGTCCGTCATGAACGGCATCCAGGATTCCCTGCCGGGCCGCATGAAAATCAGCGGGCATCAGGAGTATATCTACGCCTGCTTCAAGGGCCGTAACTGCAGCCTCTGCGCTGCCAAATTGCTCTGTGACAGCGCCCATCCGCAGAGAATCCGTGATCACGATACCTTTAAATCCCAGCTCTGTGCGGAGGAGATCCGCGATGATCGTTTTATTGAGGGAGGCAGGAAGGTCCGAGCCGGATAATTCAGAATTGCTCAGGTGGGAGATCATCACCATTTCTGTCCCGGCATCGATGCCTCCTCCAAAGGAGAGGAATTCTGTGCTGCGATAGTCCTCAATGGTTCTGGAGGACCATGCGGCACCAGTGTGGGTGTCCGACTCTGTGTCTCCGAGACCCGGGAAATGTTTGAGGCAGGACGCAATCCCGTTTTCATGAAGGCCGTCCACATAACGGTGAACCATCTGTCCGCAGAGCTCAGGATCGCTGCCGAAGGAACGGTCGCCTATAGTCACATTGCCCGGATCCACCAGTACGTCCGCGTCCGGAGCAAGATCCAGGTTGAAACCGAGTTCATGCAGATAGGCGCCGATGGTACTGCCGGCTTGGTACGCCGCTTCGGGATCTCCGGCCGCACCTACACTTCCCATACTGCCGACATAGGGCACTTCGATTGCACTGCTGCCGATGCGCATGACATTTCCGCCTTCCTCATCAATGGCAAGAAAGGGCGGGAATACTGTTTCAGGTTCGGGCTCTTCCTCTACCACTGCGTTTTCAGCAGCTGTCGGTTCTGAAGTCTCTTCCTCTGACGCTGCGTTTTCAGCAATAGTAGATGATATATCTGCTTCTTCTGAGCCTTCAGCAGCCATCACTGCTGTACTTTCTTTCTCAGGGAAAGCACTCCCCCACTCTTTAGTGGATGCCAGCATATTCTGCACCTGGTCACGATCTACGATATTTTGTCCGAAAAAGATCAGACCGGCAGCAGGGTATTTCTCCAGGGATTCCTGCACCAGGTCATCTGCCTCGGTAACCACGTCATATCCCGTTAACTGTTCAGGTGTGATGATAAAAAGGCCGCTGACTTTGTCTTCAAGCGACAAGGTCTCGAGGTAATCGCGAATCATTTTTTCCGTCTTCTGTTCCCCGGTCAGGGGCTTCGGCTGCGGTTCGGCAGATTCTTCCCCGGTCAGAGACTCCGGCTGCGGTTCGGCAGATTCAGAAGTCTGCGCCGCTCCGGCCATCTCTGCGGAGGCGCCTGCCTGCTCTGCCGCTTCGGCTTCGGCCTTTTCTGCTTTTTCGGAAGTATCCGCTTTTTCGACTGTTTCTGCCGTTTCCGACCCTTTCACCGTTTCCGCTGTTTCGGCCTTTTCTGCTGTTCCCGTCTTTTCCGCTGTTTCTGCCGGTTCCGTTATTTCGGTCTTCTCTGCCTTTTCAGTCACTTTCTCCATCTCTTCCGATTGCGCTGTTCCAGACTCTTTCATTATTTCCTCAGAGCTTTTGGAGCCGCCCGGAATGCCGCATCCGGACAGCAGGACACAGACCAGAATAGTGAAAAATATCGTCGATACGATATTTTTCACTATCAGAGGTTTGTGCCGCGAAGCGGCCCAAACCTCCTGTGACCGCTCGGAGAATTCACCTCCGCGAATTCTCCTCTCGCAACCGTCGCGCAAAGGCGCTCCGGTATTGTCGGTAAGGATGGAAATACAGCGAACAAGCCATGCTGTGGAGGGTCTCACTGCAGAATGGCCTGTAGTAGTTCTTTTCGTCATATCTTTTTCTAAATAATGAATCTTTTTTCTTTGTATTGTGATTCTTTCCGCTTTATGATTCTTTCTGCTTTATGATTCTTTCTGCTTTATGATTCTTTCCGTTCGTTCAGAATATATCGGATCATGACTGCTGAGCTCCCGAAGGAACACCGCATGCGCTGTGACAGGAGGAACATACACCATTGCAGCCGCTGCCCGCAAACGCCCCGGAAGGATTTGCGAGAAGGGAAAGCATATCGGCATCAAGCTGCTCCAGAATCTCCTCATTGGAGGGGTAGCGTCCGGAAATCACGATTTCATCGTCTGCGGTCATGCAGGGGAATCCGTCCATTCCGTCTGTGCGCATGATCTGCTGCACCGCAGGGCTTTCCATGAAAATCAAAGAATCCCTGTGCAGATTCAGATACTTTGCATCTGCACCGCGCGCATTGAGTGTGTACAGCATGGTGGTCACGCGGCGGTAAGCTGCACCGATTTCCGTGTCAATTGCCTGTGTTTCCGGAGAAAGATTGATATCATATACCCTGAGTTTTTTCATAATGGCCTCCTTTTTATTCCTTGTGTTTACTGCATCTTTACCTTTTGCTTTAACTTGTTATGTTTACTGCTCTTTTTTCCTGAGATTTCTTTCCTTCAGAAGTTCCTTTCCGATCTTGCCGGTCATGTGGTCGATCGTGATTTCCACACAGCAAAGGGTTCCTCTGCGGATCGTGTCTTCCGTCTCTTCCTTGTAGAGGTCTTCATACCCCGAGGAATACTTGGCGCCGACCGCATTGGCCGCGCGGCGGAGATTCTCGTCCCCCTCCAGGATCCTGGCCTTTCCGAAAACGATGACGCTGCAGAATTTCGTCGTGCGCTCTTTGGGCATGATCTCATCCATGGCAACAACGGTAAAAGAGACCTTTTCATTCCGGCGGATAGCGTCGATCTTGTGGCCGGTTTTGGCACAGTGGAATCCGATGGTTCCAAGGGTTCCCGCCGGAAGCTGCTCCGCCTTTATTCCTTCTGTCTGTGCACCTGCCTCTTCTATACCGGGGCCGGGCGTATAGACGAAACTCACAGGTACTGTATAGGGATATCCGTCATCCCCGTGCAGTCCCAGCACACCGCTCTTTGCATTCGATAAAATCTCCGCACATTCCTTTGCTGAAATCTGCTGTCCTTTCCGTCTCATCTCACGAAACATAATCAAATCCTCTTCTCAAAAATGCATGTTCTATTCTGTCAATTATGGTACATATTCATTTATCACCCACTGAGTTTATAACCTATTGAGTTTATAGCCCACCGAGTTTATAACCTATTGAGTTTATAGCCTACTGAGTTGATAGCAGTTGATAGCCTGCTGAGTTGATAGCAGTTGATAGCCTGCTGAGTTGATAAGCCCATCGAGTTTTTTGTCCGCCGAAACATTGCGTGCAAGGAGCTGATCGGAGATGCCCCTCGTAACATTGTCAATGGAACCGTCCCCGGTGACAACATAACATTGTCATTGGAACCGTCCCCGTGACACCTGTCGTGACTCATTTTCCCAGGGGGATTTCGACGACTTCGGCCATGCGCATGAGGCATTCCTCGATCTGGGTGGAGATCTCGCTGATCATGCGGCGGGAGACTTCTTCGCTTTTGTCCTTTTCGAGGGTCTCGAAACAGGTCTTTTTGACTTCGCCGCTGATCTTCTCCATGCGGGACTCAAAGTAGCCGCGGGGGACAAGTTTACGGACGACGCCGGGGAAGTCCATGTGCATAACGGCAGATTCCATCTTCTCCCGCCCCAGGAAAAGGAGGAGAAGCGTGACCATGGCGCCTGCGACGATGCCGGAGATTCCGCTGGAGATCAGGGCGATGCCGCTGCCGCCGCAAAGAAGGCCCACGAGGATGGAAATAATGGTGTTGACCATCCAGGTGAGTTCTTCCACTGCAAAGACGTCGCGCGCGTTGATCTGCACGTCGATCTCGGCAAGGGACAGGTAGGATGTCAGGCTGAGGGCTCGATAGGGAACGTTGTGGCGCACACAGATCGGCATAGTATATTCCTCAAGCCGATAGGCAACAGGCCGGAGCCATGCAGTGATGGGTTTTACAAGGAGTTCGGCGGCCTCTGGAGAGTGGAGCCAGGCGTCAATTTCACGTTCCATTTCTCCGTCTATATCAGCCAGTCTTCGGATCTCCCCGCTGCGCCAGCGGTCGAAAACCGGAATCGCAGCATTTCGTAGAATAGGTTCCACCAGGATGTCCACTGTCCTGTGGAAAAGGTCTTCCACATGCTCCTCGACAATGCGCTCCACGATACTGGAATCTACGAGTTCGCGGACCTCCTGGCGAAAGGCCCGGATTTCCTCGTCGACACGGCCGCTGTAGGCAAGTCCTCTGGAAACAGAGTATTCCGGCTCCGCTCCGGTGATGACGATCGCCTCGGGAAAGGCTTCCCGGCACCATGTGCGCAGGGCAGGCATTCTGGAGACACCGCCGGTGAGGAAGAGGAGCTCCGGCAGACGGCCATGACCTTCGGTATCATCCGCAGTGCTTTTTTTCCCTTCTTTCGCGGATTCCTTTTCCGGATCTTTTCCAATCTCTTTGAGAAATCCCTTTTCTGATTCCTGCCCAGTATTCTTTCCGGATTTATTATCGAATTTCTTTCCTGAGGCTTTTTCCTGTGCTTCGAGGCTGTGACGGATCTCCTGCAGGCTGCCGCTGAATACATCGCGGAAAGATCTGCCTGCCAGCTGGGGCGCGGAAGATTCCAGAATGCGCTCTGCCAGCTTTGCATCCATCTTGAGTTCCAGACGCAGTCTCTTTCTGCCCATGACCGTCACGGTCTGGGTGCAGCCATTCTGACTCCAGTACTCCTCATCGGAAAAATATTTTTCTTTTAATCTGCGGGCTGCAAACTCACAATATGTGCGCCAGGGCGGGCTCTGGTCAAAAACTCTGCGGAGTTCTTCCCGGTCCGGGGAAGCCTCCACGGAAGCGTCCAATAAAAGCTCGTCCATGATACCGCCGCCCAGAGCGACCTCTCCGGCCGTCTGCAGCTCGACTTCGCGCCCGCTGCTGATATAGGCAAAGTCGGTTGTCGATGAGCCCATATCAACGACAAGGACGGGGCGGGACAAGATGTCGTAGCCGACCTGGAAGTGGCGGGACTGGCAGGCGCTGATCAGCGCTGCGCGGGACTCGGAAATGACCCGCACAGGCGGATAGCCTGCAGCCTCGAAAATTTCGCGGTAGCGCTCACGCTGGGCGCGGTCCCAGCCGGCCGGGCATCCGATATAAAAGCAGCAGTCCTCTCCCTTGATCAGGCCGCCGGACATATACAGCTCGCCCAGAACGCCGCCCGCGAAGCTTTTGACATCGCGTGCACTGGAAGGATCCGTGAGAAAACGGCTCTTGAAGCGGAGTCTGCGCTCCGTGGCGTCCGGTGTGTAGCAGGCTTCCTCTCCGATGAGAAGTTCCCCGGTGCGCAGGCGGGCATAAGCCGTGATAAAGCTGCCCGCCTCCCGGACAGGCACCACATTCGGCTCGCCCTTTTCATCTTTTTTCAGATAGGTGACCGCGCTCTCCGCGTCACCCAGATCAAATCCATAATAGCGATCCATTATAAAACCTCACATGTTTCATATGGTTCATGGTTCAAGAGCAGACAGGGGAGGAGACAGGGGACGGTTCGCTGTCTCCTCCTGTCTCCTTGGGGAAAAGGAGACAGAGAACCGTCCCTTGTCTCCCTGTCTCCTCCTTAACGGACTGCAGTGCCTTTTTTCAGAAGTCTGCCGTTCTGCGCGAGAGCAGGACGGATGGTCATGACGGTGTCTTCCAGGGAAGAATCAGACTTTGAAGCGGGAATTCTGCCCGGCATAGAAGGCAGCATCTCAAACCATGCGGCATTCTGTGCGCTCCAGGAAAGGACATCGACATCTTTTTTATGAAGGTAATAACGGATGTCAGCGGCCATCTGGGGGCTGTCCGCGTCGGCCATTTCCAGGAGTCCCGAAAACAGCTCAATCTCCTCGGCGGAGATGCCTTTGGCGCCCACTGCGGCGGAGAGTTCCTTCTGCCGCTCGTATTTTTCCTCTTCCCCGGCGATCTCAAGGTTGCGGTCAATGACCATGACTGCTCCCCGCAGGGAACTCCAGAGCTTCTCAGGATCGATCGTGATCTCGATGCGTTGGGCAGGTACACCTGCGCTGCCGGGTCCTGTGTTTTGGGTACTGCCGATACCGATCCGGGTATCTGCTGCCGAGCTCTTTCCGGCAAAATACATGCATCCGCCGCCCGCTATCGGAAGAAGGATTCCCTTCATAAGGGCTCCCACGGCAGCTGTTCCGCCCGCAGTAAGCGCAGGAACCGCAAATGCCGCGACCGTCAGGACAATGCCGATTCCAAGCAGTATATGGGACAGATTTTTTCCGGCGGACCTGCAAGCCGCATTTCCGCTGCCGCCGTCCCGGTGCCAGACACGGGGTTCTCCCATGGTGTCGAGAAGGGGGACACTGCTGCGCAGTGCCTGGACCATTCCTGCCGCTGCATCACGCATGCGGACACTGGTACAGTCCTCATTATACTGCAGAAGCAGACGGTCAGTCTCCTTTTCCAGTATCTTCTGCGCATCGGCGGGGGTCGACGCAGTGCGAAGCCCGTTCATCACGTTATCACGGTCTTTTTCCAGGTAATCGATCATCTTCATATTTGCGATTCTCCAATGGTGTCAGGGGGACGGTTCCTGCCGTGGCGGCAGATGTCGCAGAGGCAGCAGGCAGTGCACTGCGGGCGGCGGGCGACGCAGACGGCGCGGCCGTGGTGTACGAAGCGGTGGCAGAGGTCATTGCCTTCTTCGGGAGGAATGATCTTCCACAGTTCGCGCTCCACTTTCGCGGGTTCTTTGATGTTGTCAACGAGGCCGATCAGGTTGCACAGGCGGATGCAGTGGGTATCGGTGACGATAGCGGGTTTGCCGAAGACATCGCCCATAATGAGGTTGGCGCTCTTTCGACCGACACCGGGCAGAGCCAGGAGTTCATCGAAGGTCTCAGGCACATGGTCATCATATTGCTCGTGAAGAACTCGCATGCAGGCACTGATGTCGCGTGCCTTGCTTCGCCCGAGTCCGCATGGACGGACGATCTCTTCAATCTCCTCCGGTTCCGCTGCTGCGAGTGCCGCAACGTCAGGAAATTTTTCGTATAGAAGAGGTGTGATCTGGTCGACGCGGGCGTCGGTACACTGAGCCGCGAGGCGGACACTCACCAGGAGCTGCCAGGCCTTTTCGTAGTCCAGTGTGCACTCCGCAATGGGGTATTCCTTCTTGAGCCGTTCAATCACTTGCAGGGCGAGTTCCTTACGGAGCTTCTGATCTTTTGTGAGTGCGGCTTTTTTTCGTGTCACTTTCTTTTTCCCTGCAGGGGTTTTCCTGGCGGGCACACTTGTCTTCTCAGCTGCAGGCTTTATTCCTGCTGTCCCCTTTTTTGATTCTTTTTCCACTAATATCTCCGTTTCGGAACCTTTTTGTTGAAAAACATTCCGATCAATAAGCAGCACATTTGGTTTTCCTTAAACAGAATAAAGAATATAATGGTGCTGAAGCCAAAAGATTCTCAATTGCACAGACCGGGCTGTCTTTTGATACTTACATCATATATATCTTTACAGCAGTATTTATATTTAAAGCATATTTTATACGGCTTATAAAGATTATATGAGAGCTAAAATATTATAGCATATCTTTATGATTCGATACATGTCAAATAGTTCCTGCTCAAACCGGCTCAGACACAGAAAGGTTCCGACCGGCAGTCATACCGGTCGAAACCTGCTGGAACAGGCTGAAGCCTGCTCAAGCCGGCTCCGGAAAAAGGAACATAAGAGCGGCAGGAGGGACATTAAACCGGCAGAAAGGATATAGAACTACACGAAACGGATGTGAAAGAAAAAAGCATAAGGAGGGTAGGGGCATGAAATTAAAAGGCATTGCCGCAGTTTTTTTCAGTCCGACAGGAAATACCAGGAAAGCAGTTGTGGAAATAGCAGATGTAATTGCCCACAGGGAAGGTATCGCGGTACGTGAAATAGATTTCACGCTTCCCAGGGCAAGGGAGGAAGTCAGAAAATTTGAAGCCGGGGAATTAGTCATCTTCGGAACGCCGGTCTATGCGGGCAGAATCCCCAACAAGATCCTGCCTGCGGTCCAGACGCTGTTCGAAGGGAACGGTGCGCTGGCGGTTCCGGTCGTCACTTTCGGCAACCGCAGCTTTGACAACGCCCTGATCGAGCTGCGCATCGAGCTGGAGCAGCACGGCTTTCACACAGTAGCGGGCGCAGCCTTTGTGGCAGAGCACGTTTTTTCAAACAAGCTGGCCGCCGGAAGGCCAGATGAAAAAGATCTTGAGCTAATCCGCCGGTTCGCGGGAGATGTGGCGGAGAAAATCAAGGGTCTTGAAGAAGGTCCTCTGGACGGAATGGCAGAGATTCCCGCACCGGCTGCCGTAAAGGGGATCGAGCCTGTTCCCGCTTATTACAGGCCCCTGCAGGAGGACGGCTCTCCCGCCAATTTCCTCAAGGCAAAGCCAAAGACCTCCGACAGCTGCAACGACTGCGGGATCTGTGCCCGGGTATGTCCCATGGGATCGATCAGTCCGGAAGATTACAGGACTGTCACCGGAATCTGTATCAAGTGCCAGGCCTGTGTCAAGTCCTGCCCTGTGCACGCCAAGTTTTTTGATGACCCGGTCATGCTGTCCCACACGCGCATGCTGGAGCAGCATTATGAGAGGCCGGCGGAAAACAAAGTTTTTCTCTGATTTCACATTTCACATTTGAAATATCAAATTTCAAATAAAGAACAGGCGCGACCGAAACCATTCATCTGTTTCGATCCCGCCTGTTTTTTCATCCCGAGCAATTTCATTTTAAACAATTTCGTGTTTTTCTCAACCTGCTGCCGACACTTTGCACTTGGCCTGCAGAAGTTCCCGGAATACTGCGCTCACACCGTGGTCAGGCAGTGTTTCAATTGCCTGCAGGGCGCGCTCCGCGTACATTTCCATATCCGCTGCAGCCTTCGCAAGGCCGCCGGAAGCTGCTACGATCGTTTTCAAATCGCGGGCCTGGTCTGCGCCGAACGCGCCTTCCCTTGCCGCCTGTAAAAGACCAGTGATACGTTTCCTTGCCTGCTGGTCCTGCATGGCATAAAGAACCGGCAGTGTCAGGATTCCTTCCCTGAAATCCATCTGCGTGAGTTTGCCTTCCTCTTCTGTATCGGAAATAAAATCCAGCAGATCATCCCTAATCTGGAACATATAACCGAAATTGATGCCCAGTTGTTCCAGCTGTGCCTGCACTTCTTCACTGCACCCGCTCTCTACCGCGCCCGCCAGGCAGGCAAGTCTGCATAGGGCGGCAGTTTTCCCGTAAATATTGCGCAGGTACTGCTCTACTGTAACATCATCACGGCCGCGGCACTCCATCTGTCCCAGTTCTCCCAGGCACATGGACTCAACAGCATCACCGAACAGGGCCCCGACCTGATAGAAACCGTCCCGGAAGAGACTCTGGACGATCCGGCTCAGAATAAGGTCACCGGCATAGACTGCCATATCCTTTCCATACTTTGACTGCGTGGTCGGAAGTCCGCGGCGAAGCGGAGCATCATCGACAATATCATCGTGGATCAGCGATGCCATATGGACCAGTTCCACCAGGGCTCCCAGACGACATAGGCGCTCACGCACTGCAGGATCCAGACCCTTCCCATATCGGCTGGCCATCAGTAAGAGGCGCGGACGCAGGCGCTTTCCTTTTGAATTCTCCATATCGCGGAGAATATTTCCCACTGCACCCCCGTATCCCGGGTCGCGCAGGTATTCTGACAGATATTTTTCCACCAGCTCCATTTCCTGCTGCAGCTCTTTTTCTTCGTAACGTCTCATCAGCTCCCCTGCTTTCCGCTTTGTCTGCATAGTGCTGTAATCTTGAAACAGACAATATCTCCCCTGTGTTGGCATGTTCGATAACCGTGCTGACATGCCCATGTACTTGCAAACATGTATATACAATAATTTACATTAAAAGGGTTTCTGCATCAACCACTGCACCGCGAGATGTACAGCCGAAAAAGCCGGATCACCACCTCTGCCCTGCAAAGTCCGCCTTTGCTCCGATCAGATCCTCAGACCTGCAAAATTCACCTTTGCTCCGATCAGGTCCGCAGACCTGCAAAATTCACCTTTGCTCCGATCAGGTCCGCAGACCTGCAAAGTCCGCCTTTGCTCCGATCAGATCCGACAGCAAAGCCAGGCCCTTTTCATCCTCTATGGAAAAGCGCTCCGCTTCGGGGCTGTCGATGTCCAGGACACCCACGATCCTTCCGTCACTGCGGATGGGAAGGACAATTTCCGACCTGGATGCCGCATCGCAGGCAATGTGACCAGGAAAAGCATGGACATCTGCCACCCGCTGAATCTTTTCTTCTTTTACAGCTGTGCCGCAGACGCCTTTTCCAATCTCGATCCGTATGCAAGCCGGCAGTCCCTGAAAAGGACCGACCAGAAGACTTCCCTTATCCATCAGATAAAAGCCTGCCCAGTTGAGGCGGTCCATGGATTCATAGATCAGCGCAGATATATTCGAGAGCGCAGCCACATAATACGGCTCCGTTTCAATCATGGATGCGGCCTGTTCCACAAGCAGAGTGTAGTCTGTCATTATTTATATTTCCTTTCGATCTGCAGATTTGTACTCCTGTAGAGTAACCGCAGGCTCAGTATCACAGATTCCTGATGGCTTCCATATAGCCCAAAAGCCGTTCCCTCTGATCTTTGCCCAGTTTGCGGTATCTTTCAATCAGCACATACTCCTCTGTGTCTTTTTGCACGATGACATGATCCGGGATCACATACTTGCTGCTCTCTGCAGCACCCAGCAATTCATATGGCGAGACTTCGAGCACGTCACAGATGATCAGGATCTTATCTGAAGCCGGATTCAGCTGCTTGCCCTTCCAGTCGCTGATCGTGCTCTGCGGAATCCCTGTCCTCCGTCCGAATTCCTTCTGGGTCATCCCTTTTTCTTTAATAAGTTCAAAAATTTTTCCGCTGATAGTCATTTTTACCTCTCATCCGCTCACTGGGGCGTCAACACTTTTATTATTTAATACAGGGGAATAATATCTCCTTCGCTGCCAATCCTGGTCATTGTTCCATCGCTGATCCTGTAAGCCTCGCCGTGGATTTCTGCGCGGTCCTCCGTCTGCAGCAAGTAGGTTCCATCAACGATCGCGTAAAAAATATGTCCTATGCTGTCCGGAAATGTAATGTCCTCAAACAGTCTTTTTCCATCCACATAATCATCTTTCACAGCCTGGTAATGGGGAAGAATATTATATTTTGTCAGGCCCAGTCCGGGGATAAACTTCCGGTATGTCTCGCTGTCTGCCTCTCCCGGTTCCTCCGGCTGAGCGTAAACAATTTCAGCACAGTTCATGGTACCGGCACTGATGCCCATCACGATGCCGTCGAAATCCCGGATCTGTTCCGGGAGTCCGATTTCCATAAAAAAGTCGTTCTCCGTGGGCACATGGCCGCCGCTGAGAATGATCATGTCGTAGCTGTGCAGATCCTGCACCGCCTCTTTACCGTTCCTGCCGTCGCACAGATCCAGACAGACTGCGGAAAGCCCTGTATCCTCTATAACGCCTTCAAAGTACGACCGCATGACCTCATTTTCCTCAAAGGCGTCCGGGAAGGCCGCAATCAAAAGACACCGCGAATCAGGTTTCCAGTACCTTTTCAGTTCTTCCACCATTCCGTTGGCCGGGTCAAATCCCCTGAATGCCGGCGGTTCATCACTTCGGTAGGCTCCCGTAGGACTGCTCGTTAAAAAAAGTTTCATTTTCTCTAATTCTCTTAATTTCATTATAAAACATTTCCCGGCTTTGTAAAACAGGAAGGATTTCTTTGAAAAAAAACAAATAATGGAAAAATCAAAAAACCGGAAAATCCCGGCAATGCCAATTTGTTTTGTTAATAAATCAGAAAATGCCCTGCAGTATGAATTGCATTTTTGAAAATGGAAAATGCCCGATAACATGGATTGCCTTCTGCGGTTCTCCATGTCACCGGGCATTTATAAGCATAAATCGTATTACTTATGATTCTGCCTTTGCTGTTGGCTCCCGAGGAATATCATCCTTCGGGTGCTCTGTTGATAGCTGTTTTTTTGAGGAGATTTACTTATTTTCAAGAAAATCTGCTGCTTTTATTCCATGTTCTGATTTCTCTTCCTGCGAAGAATTGCCAGAATTGCTCCGAGAGCAAGGATTGCAGTAATGGCCGGTGTTGCTACATCCGTATCATCACCAGTGCCAACTGATCCTCTGGATCTTGTGCCAGCAGAGCTCTTTGCAGAGCCTCCTCCTGAAGACGATCCTCTCTTGACAGTGGACGATGCAGGCTTTTTGCCCGTATTATCGTCGTCCTTTGTTGAAGTACCGCCGGGATTTGTACCGTTAGAACCGCCATGATCGTCATCTTTCTTTCCATCATCTTCTGTTCCGGGATTCTCACCAGGGGTATCTTCTGTCTTTTCATAGACGTCTTTGAGTTCGATTGCCGCCGTCTTTCCGGCTTCGACTGTTGCATTGCCTTCAGTCACGCTCTTGTCTGCGACAAGTTTGTAGCCTTCAACGTCGCTGTTAGTCTCAACTACGGTGTACTTGCCGGGTGCAACGTTCTCAAATGTCTTGGTGTAAGTGCCGTCTTCTCCCTTGACGAAGCCGCCGTCCTTGAGGGTCAGCTTGACTTCGGTCTCGGAAATATTTCCATCCTTATCCAGCCACTTGCCATCTTCGGTCTTCACCTCAAATGTCAGTGCGCCTTCAAATTCGGATTCGGTGATTGTCAGACCGTCTATGGTCTTCGTGATCACCAGTTTGCCTGTTTCTTCAGGGGTTGTCTGCATCTTGTAGTCGTTCTGGAATTCGACCCTGGTGGTCTTTCCGTCTTCAACTGCTGCTTCTGTTTCAGTTCCTTCGGTCTTCTCGCCGCCGTCCACGCTGTGGGTGACGGTGACGTCCTTCCCGTCGATATCCTTCGTGGTCTCGGTCACGGTGTAGCTTCCGAGCTCGGAGGTGGTGATCGTCAGGGTGTACTTGTCGGTTCCTTTGTCGTGCTCAAAGTCTTTGAGCGTCAGTTTGATTTCAGTATCGCTGAGGGTTCCGTCGGCCTTGAGATACTTAGTGACTTCCTCTCCGCCTTCAGTGACCTTTGTGGTGATGACGAAGGTCAGTGCACCTTCGGCCTCTTCCTCAGTGATGTCGCCGAGGATGGTCTTGGTCAGTTCGAGGATTCCTGCCTCAGGTTTATCCTCAGGCTCTGTCAGAAGCAATGTTCCATCCGGTCTCTCGGTAACGTTGGATTTTTCTTCGTCGATACTTCCGTCTTCATTCAAGACAAACCTGCTGTCCGGTGCAAGCGGATATCCTTCAGGTGCTGTTATTTCATGAATCACATAGGCTGTTCCCGGCTTCAGTCCTTCAAGGATCTCCGGTGCTTGATCAGAAGATATCCATTCTCTCAGAACATTTCCTTCCTCATCAAGCAGCTGGATGACAGCTCCCGGCAGAGGCTCCTGAGTTTCGGGATCAACTCTGATGATCTTCTTCTCGAAGGTTTCTTCGGGTTCCTCGGTTTCTGTGAGCAGCAGGGTTCCGTCCGGAGCTTCTATGACATCGGATTTCTCCACGTTGAGGCTTCCGTCCTTATTCAGCACAACCTTGCTGTCCGGTGCCTGCGGATATCCCTCAGGCGCTGTTTCCTCGTGGATCGTGTAGGTCCTTCCGGGTTTCAGTCCTTCCAGGATCTCCGGCGTTTCGTCGGAAGATGTCCATTCCTTCAGTACCGTTCCATCCTCATCGAGCAGCTGGATCACAGCTCCCGGCAGAGGCTCCTGGGTCTTCGGATCTACTCTGAGGACCTTCTTGTTGAAAGTATTCTCATAATTGTTCTGGAATTCAACCCTGGTGGTCTTTCCGGCTTCGATGGCTGTTCCGGCCTCTGTGCCTTCCGTCCTGTCACTTCCGTTGATGCTGTACTCGACTGTGACATCCTTTCCATCGACGTCCTTGGTGGTCTCGGTCACGGTGTAGCTGCCGAGTTCGGAGGTCGTGATCGTCAGGGTGTACTTGTCTGTCTCTTCTTCATGGTCGAAGTCCTTGAGCGTAAGTTTGGCCTCGGTATCGCTGAGCGTTCCGTCTGCCTTGAGGTACTTCGTGACTTCGTTTCCGCCTTCAGTGACCTTTGTGGTGATGACGAAGGTCAGGGCACCTTCTGCCTCTTCCTCGGTGATGTCGCCGAGGATGGTCTTGGTCAGTTCAAGATTTCCGGTCTGCTCCGTGTAGTCGTTCTGGAATTCGACCCTGGTGGTCTTTCCGTCTTCGACTGCTGCCTCTGTTTCTGTGCCTTCGGTCTTCTCTCCTCCGTCCACGCTGTAGGTGACGGTGACATCCTTTCCGTCGATGTCTTTTGTGGTCTCGGTCACGGTGTAATTTCCGAGGTCGATGTTCTCGAGTTTCAGGATGTACTCGTCGGATCCTTCATCGTGTGCGAAGTCATTGAGCGTGAGCCTGACTTCTGTGTCGCTGAGGCTTCCGTCTGCCTTGAGGTACTTCGTGGCCGTCTGGTCACCTTCGGTAACTGTAGTTGCTACGACGAAGGTCAGGGCTCCGTTGGCTTCTTCCTCGGTGATGTCGCCCTTGATGGTCTTCACCAGCTCGAGGTTGCCCTTCCTGGGTTCGGGCTTGTCGGTGTAATCATCTTCGAATGCAACTTCAGTGGTCTTTCCGGCTTCGATAGCTGTTTCAGCTTCCGTGCCTTCCGCCCTGTCGCTTCCGTTGATGCTGTACTCGACGGTGACATCCTTTCCGTCGACGTCCTTGGTGGTCTCAGTCACTGTGTAGCTTCCGAGTTCGAAGGTCGTGATCGTCAGGGTGTACTTGTCGGTTCCTTTGTCATGTTCAAAGTCATTAAGTGTAAGTTTGACCTCGGTATCGCTTAGCGTGCCGTCGGCTTTGAGATACTTCGTGGTTTCATTTCCGCCTTCAGTGACCTTTGTAGTGATGACGAAGGTCAGGGCACCTTCGGCCTCTTCCTCGGTGATATCGCCGAGGATGGTCTTGGTCAGCTCGAGGATACCGGGCTTGCTGGTGAAGTCGTCCTCGAAATCGACCGTAGTGGTCTCATTCTTGACGATCTCTGCA
>CACZFF010000024.1 GCA_902780385.1 uncultured Lachnospiraceae bacterium | reverse complement strand
TCCTGATATTGATCACCTCCCTTCAGGGAGGTTATTGTATCATATGTCGGGACATTTTCATTTGTGGTATAGTGGGACATTATCAAAAATGATTTATAATAATGCGCCAGCTTCCTTTAGTGGCTATTGACAGTCCGAGCGCAAAGCGCTATTATGCACTTTGCAGCGTTAATCAGTTAAAATATAGACTGTGTTGACTGAAAAACTGCTGCCGACCGGCAGATACAGCCGGTAAATGTTTTTTTATCTATGAAAAAGACTGACAGCAGATCATCAGGAAGGAACAAAAAGAAACATGTTTAAATATGCCTGTCTCAATAATATTTCTCAAAAAGGACTCAGCAAATTTACCGATCAGTACCAGATGACTGACAATGTACAGGAAGCAAACGGTATTCTGGTCCGCAGTGCTTCCATGCACGGAATGGAGTTCTCTGACGAGACACTTGCCATCGCCCGCGCAGGCGCAGGTGTCAACAATATTCCGATCGACGAATGCGCAAAAAAGGGCATTGTTGTCTTTAATACGCCCGGTGCCAACGCGAACGGCGTCAAGGAACTTGTTTTTGCCGGCATGCTTCTGGCTTCCCGCGATATCGTGGAAGGTGTCGACTGGGTCCGCGCCAACTGGAACAACGAAGACATCGCCAGGATCGCCGAGAAAGAGAAAAAAAGATTTGCCGGCACAGAGCTGCAGGGCAAAAAACTCGGTATTATCGGACTGGGCGCCATCGGTGTGCAGGTTGCCAACACTGCCGTCAACCTCGGCATGCAGGTCTACGGATACGACCCTTATGTCTCTGTCGATTCCGCCTGGCACCTGTCCAGCCGCATCCACCATGTGATCCGCATCGAGGATATCTATGATGTCTGCGATTATATTACGATCCATGTTCCCGCCCTTCCTTCTACGAAGGGAATGATCGATGACCATGCCATCGCCATGATGAAGACCGGTGTGATCCTGATCAACATGGCACGCGATGTCCTGGTCGATGAGGAGGCGGTTGTCCTTGCGCTCCGCGCAGGAAAGATCCGCCGCTATGTCTCCGATTTCCCGAATTCGACAGTCGCCGGCCGCCGCGGATGTATCACTATCCCGCACCTGGGGGCTTCCACAGAAGAGGCAGAGGACAACTGCGCCGTCATGGCAGTCGAGCAGCTCTCTGATTTTCTGGAGAACGGAAATATCAAAAACAGTGTCAATTATCCCAACTGTGACCTGGGAAAATGCGAGACAGGGAACCGTATCTGTGTCTTCCACGAGAACAAGGCCAATATGATCACCCGTTTCACCGGCATCATCGGCAGTTCCGACGTCAATATCGCCGGTATGGCCAGTAAATCCAAGGGTGAAGTGGAGTACACACTCTTTGATCTGGACAATGCTCCCGCTGAAGATCTGCTCAACGAGATCCGCAAAGTCCCCGGCGTCTACCGCGTCCGCGAGATCTGCAGAAATAACTGATAAAACCGATTAACTGCATAATCCGAACAGCAGAATAATCCGAACAGCAGAATAATTTGAACAGCCGGGAAAACCGTATAACTGAGAAATACCAAAAAAGAAAGAAAGCAGTGCGTCCTGTCAGACAGGTGCACTGCTTTCTTTTGTTATAACATGCCTGTTATGATACGCCCGTGTACTGTGCTTTATGCCTTGCGGCGGACACGGGCAGGTCTGTCGATGTGTCGATGATGCTGATCACCTGGGATTTCTGCGCTGGCGGGGAAGTGAGTGCTCAATGTGCCATGCAGCAGAATCGACGTTCTTGGCGAAAAAGACTTTCTGGAAATCGGTTTTGTCCAGGAAGCCCTCTTCGACCATTTTGCTCAGCATGGCCTTGAGCGGATCATAGAATCCCTCGATGTTGAGAAGAACAGCGGGCTTTTCCGTGCGTCCGAGTTTTTTCTGTGAGATGACTTCTGCGATCTCCCCCAGGGTTCCTGTTCCCCCGGGGAAGGCGATAAAGGCATCGCCCAGCTCGATCATTTTCGCGCGCCGCTCTTCGATGGTCTCGGTTTCGATCAGCTGGGTGAGACGTTCATGCTGCATTTTCTGCTCCAGGAAGAAGGTGGGTTCAACACCGATCACTTCTCCGTTGTGCTCCAGCACAGCATCTGCAAGGACACCCATCAGACCGATCTTGCTTCCGCCGTAGACCAGCTTGTGTCCCTTTTCACCGATCCATTTTCCCAGTGCTTTTGCTTCGAATAGAAACATCTGGTCATCGCCCATGTTGGCTCCAAGAAAGACAGTGATATTCATAGTTTTGATTCCTTTTTTTCTGTGATTGATTTGGAGTTTCCGACATTCTCTATTGCTGCTGCATCCCACATTTTCCCTAAGAGGCTTAAATTTCGCGAAAAAGCGCCTAAGACACCAAAGGTTTCAGGTGAATCTTGTAAAGTAACCATCTATTCAAAGCTTTTTTATTACATCAATATTTATTATACCAAATATAAACTATGCAATACAATAATAATGAAAATTATTTATCCCACCGCGTTTCACTGGTCGATTATTCTGATATAATAAAATCGTGTGTTTTTCATTGAAATGAGGACTGGAGGATCATGCACATGGGCACTATTCTGATCGGGATCGCGGGCGGCAGCGGCAGCGGCAAGACTACGCTGGCCAATAACCTGGTGAATTATTTTGGAGAAAATGAAGTCAGTATTCTGCGGCATGATAACTATTATAAGCGGCATGATGAGATGAGCTACGAGGAGCGCAGCCGTCTCAATTATGATCACCCGGATGCGTTTGACACAGAACTTCTGTGTGCCCATATCCGGCAGCTGAAGGCGGGACACAGGATTGAGATGCCGGTCTATGACTATTCTGTACATAACCGCTCGGACAAAACAACTCCTGTCCTTCCCAATCCTGTCATCATTCTGGAAGGCATTTTGATCTTTGCGGAGCCGGAACTGGTGGATCTGATGGATTTCCGCATCTTTGTCGATACGGATGCGGATGAGCGGATTCTGCGGAGGATCAAGCGCGATGTAAATGAGCGCGGCCGCTCCCTGGAGAGTGTGATGCGTCAGTACCGTGAGACTGTCAAACCTATGCATGATCAGTTTGTTGAACCCAGCAAAAGAAAAGCCAATATTATCATCCCGGAAGGCGGCAGGAACCAGGCTGCAATGCAGATGGTCGTGGATTTCATTAAAAACCGTCTGCGGTAAAAAGAATCCTTTCCGGATAGTTTTTTATGCTCTTTCCGGATGGATTATCCCTTTTTACATATCTTCTGATTTCTTCAGAGATTCCACAAGTAAGTTCTATAAGCTATTTATACAACTGTGTTTCATTAAAAGGAGGGAATTATGGAAAAGTGCACCAGAAGGGCCTTGATTGCTCTCTGCCTGTGCCTGATCCTGCTGCTCCCTGCCTGCCGGTTTGTCCGGCCGGGCGAGCTGACAGGCGGTTCGGGTACGGGCGGCGCAAGCGGAGCGACATCATCCATTGACCTGGCTATGGAAAACGTGGATGGAACCGGTTGGAAGATCGCCATGATCACCGATACCGGCGGCATCAATGACCAGTCCTTCAATCAGAGTGCCTGGGAAGGGCTTCAGGAGCTCAAGGAGGAAACGGGGGCGGAAGTTGCTTATATTGAGTCCAAACAGAGCGGCGATTTCCCGACCAACTTTGAGACATTGGTGGACAACGGTAATACACTCTGCTGGGGTATTGGATTTGCCTGTGCGGATGCTGTCCTGGAAGCAGCCCAGTCCAATCCGGATGTGAGCTTTGCCTGTGTGGACAATGCTTTTGCGGACTCTCCTGAAAATGTAACGGGCGTTGTCTTCCGCGCGGAGGAATCCTCCTTTATGGTCGGATACATTGCGGCGGCATCCTCCGAGACCG
Source organism: uncultured Lachnospiraceae bacterium (assembly GCA_902780385.1). Taxonomy (GTDB): domain Bacteria; phylum Bacillota; class Clostridia; order Lachnospirales; family Lachnospiraceae; genus CAG-791. The sequence continues at coordinate 40,564 of CACZFF010000024.1, read as the reverse complement.
GCAAGGTCGGTTTCGTCGGCGGTATCGCCAGCGATGTCATTGCCCAGTTTGAATACGGATATAAGGCCGGTGTTGCCTATGCCAACCGGGTTCTGGACAAGAATGTTGTTGTCACTTCCCAGTACGCGGAGAGTTTCTCGGATGCGGCAAAAGGCAAGAGTATCGCCAACAAGATGTTTACCGATGGCTGTGATATCGTCTACCACGCGGCAGGCGGCACAGGGACCGGTGTCATTGAGGCGGCCAAAGAGGCCGGCAGGTTTGCCATCGGTGTCGACCGTGACCAGGCATACCTGGCTCCCGAAAATGTGCTGACATCCTCTCTCAAGAATGTAAATGTTGCTGTCAATGCGGTTTCCAAGCGCCATATTGCAGGAATGGAGATCGGCGGGCAGACACTTTCCTTCGGACTTTCAGAAGGAGCGGTCGGCATTCCCGAAGACCACAGCAATTATCCTGACGCTGTCTATGAGGCTGCACTGGAGTGCGGAGAGAAGATCAAGGCGGGAATCCTTACGCCTCCCGGAAATGAAGACGATTTTGAAGAATTTAAGATTTACCTTGAGCAGACCTCAGTTGAGGAGCTTCTCAAAAAGGCCAACGACTTCTCCGATGTGGATGGAACCGGGTCCAGGATTGCTATGATCACCGATACCGGCGGCATCAATGACCAGTCCTTCAACCAGAGTGCCTGGGAAGGCCTGCAAAAGCTCCGGGACGAGACCGGCGCGGACGTAGCCTATATCGAATCCAAACAGAGCGGCGATTTCCCGACCAACCTTGAGACCCTGGTCGACAACGGCAGCACACTCTGCTGGGGAATCGGTTATGCCTGCGCGGATGCCGTTGTGGAAGCGGCCGCATCCAATCCGGATGTAAACTTTGCCTGTGTGGACAACGCCTTCGGCGACCCGCTGCCAAATGTGACCGGCGTCGTATTCCGGGCACAGGAGTCCTCCTTCATGGTAGGCTATATTGCCGCTGCAGTCTCCAAGACGAACAAGGTCGGTTTTGTCGGCGGTATCTCCAGTGAGGTCATCGAGCAGTTCCAGTACGGATATGAGGCCGGTGTCGCCTATGCCAACAATATGCTCGGCAAAAAAGTTCAGGTCACCTCCCAGTACGCAGAGAGCTTCTCGGATGCGGCAAAAGGCAAGAGCATTGCCAACAAGATGTTCACCGATGGCTGTGATATCGTCTACCACGCAGCGGGCGGCACAGGAACAGGTGTCATCGAGGCGGCAAAAGAAGCCGGTAAATTTGCCATCGGTGTCGACCGCGACCAGGCATATCTGGCTCCCGAAAATGTGCTGACATCCTCCCTCAAAAACGTGGATGTCGCTGTGGACCTTGTCTCCAGACAGCACATCGCAGGACGCAGGATCGGCGGTCAGAATATGGGATTCGGCCTCATCGACGATGCAGTGGGAATTCCTGAACACCATGAGAATTATTCCGACGAAATCTACCAGGCGGCCATCGAAATCGGAGAGCAGATCAAACGCGGTGCGATTGTACCGCCTGCAACTGCCAAAGAACTGAAAGCCTACAAGGAAACGTTGAAATAAAGGGAGGTAATTATGGCGGCAGAAGTCAGCAGCAAATATGCTGTCCAGATGCATGGAATCACCAAGCGGTTCGGTTCCTTCTATGCGCTGACCGATGTCAATCTCGACGTGGAACGTGGGACGATCCACTCTATCCTCGGTGAGAACGGCGCAGGAAAAAGTACGCTGATGAATGTCCTCTACGGTCTTTACCAGGCGGATGAGGGCGATATCTACATCAACGGAAAAAAAGTCAATATCAAAAATCCCACCGCAGCCATCGAAAACGGCATCGGTATGGTGCATCAGCATTTCATGCTGGTGGAGAATTTTACAGTCACACAGAATATTGTTCTGGGCTCTGAGCCTACCAGAGGGCCCATCGGCCTGAATATGCGCAAGGCTCGTCAGAATGTTCTGGACATCGTCAAAAAATATGGTCTGGATGTCGAACCGGACAAGCTGATACGGGATATTTCGGTCGGTATGCAGCAGCGTGTGGAGATTCTCAAAGCCCTGTACCGGGGAGCGGAGATCCTGATCCTGGATGAGCCCACGGCGGTGCTGACAGAGCAGGAAATCGATGAACTACTCGGGATCATGAAAAATCTGGTCAACGACGGTAAGACGATTATCATCATCACCCACAAACTCAAGGAAATCCAGGCTTCTTCAGATACCTGCACCATTATTCGGCGCGGCAAGTATATCGGCACCGTTCCGGTAAAAGGTGTCAGTGAAGACGATCTGGCAACCATGATGGTAGGCCGTGCAGTTCAACTGGTCGTTGACAAGCCTCCGGCATCCCCCGGGGATGTTGTGCTGGATATTCAGAACCTGTATGTCAAGAACGAGCAGGGGATTGATGCAGTCAAGGATCTGAACCTGCAGGTCCGCGCCGGCGAGATCGTCGGTATTGCCGGTATTGACGGTAACGGCCAGCAGGAACTCATGGAGGCGGTCAACAACCTCAAGAAGTGCAAGGGCAGGATTCTTCTGTGCGGGGAGGAGATCCAGAATAAAAATCCCAAGTACGGCATTGACCACGGTATGGCGACCATCCCCGCAGACCGTCACAAAGACGGTCTGGTTCTCGGATTCTCTGTGTACGAAAACACGATTATGGAGAAATACCGCACAGAGGAGTTCTCACCCGGAGGCCGCATCAACCGCAAAAAGATGCGCAGCTTTGCCGAGGAACTGATTAAGGCTTACGATGTGCGTCCCGAGGACTGCGGTCCCAAACTCGCGGGCGGTCTTTCCGGCGGTAATCAGCAGAAGATTATTATCGGACGTGAGATTGCGCAGGAGCCAAAGCTCCTGATCGCTATCCAGCCTACCCGGGGCCTGGATGTCGGCGCTATCGAAAATGTACACAAAATGCTGATCCGGGAGAGGGATAAGGGCGTTGCTGTCCTTCTGATTTCCTTCGAACTGGATGAAGTCATGAATGTCTCTGACCGGATCGCAGTTATTTACGACGGACATATCCAGCAGATCTTCCCCCACGGTACTGTCGATAACCGGACACTCGGCCGTGTGATGGCAGGCGGATCTCTGGAAGAAGCCGAGCTGGAGCAGATTCGGAAGGCAGGTGACGCGAATACTGCGGCAGGTGCGGAAGCTGAACCGGAGACGTCAGCAGGGCCTGCAGCAGAGGAGCCCGCGGAAGCTGAAGCGGAAGAGCCTGTTGCGTCTGCAGCGGAGGAACCTACAGAACCCGAACCGGAGACGTCGACAGTACCTGCAGCGGACGGAGGCGTGGAGCTGCAGAACACGGAACAGATGAAAGAAACGCTCGCACAGATGCAGAAGAGTCTTGCCGAACTGCAGAAGCAGATCGAAAATATGCAGAAGGCTCTGGCGGGCATGCAATAATCAGGAGAAAGGAGGTAAAATAAATGTCTTTAAGAAAGAGATTTTTCAGTAATCCTTTTGTCCTGACTATCATCGCAATCGTGCTTGGATTTTGTGTCGCCGGCCTGATCCTGCTTGCGGCGGGTTATCCTCCCGTGGAATCGATCAGGACACTGGTGCAGAGCATGATCGGCAGACCCAAGGATATCTCCAGTGTGATCATCCGGTCGACGCCCATTATCTTCACAGGTCTGGGTGTTGCTTTCGCAATCAAGACCGGGCTTTTCAATATCGGTGCAGAGGGACAGTATGTCATGGGCTGCGTCGTAGCCACAATGGTGGGCAGTATGCTCGATTTCCCCAAACCTGTGGCGATTCTGATGGTTGTTATCTCCGCAATGCTGATCTCGGCCCTCTATGCCGGATTCGTAGGTCTGCTCAAGGCACAACTGGGCATTCATGAGGTCATCAGCGGCATCATGCTCAACTGGATCTCTCTGTATTTTTCCAACTGGATCTGCGGCCTGGACTTTTTCCATAAGCCCGGGACGATCGGAATGTATCCGGTCAATCCCTGCACTTACACGATGATCCTTCCTGCCTGGAAGCGCACGGAAGCAGGAGAGGCTTTTATGGAACAGTATCCTGTTCTAAAGGAAACCCTTGGCAGGACAGATGTCAATGCGGGCTTTCTCGTTGCAGTCATTGCCGCATTGATCATCACACATCTGCTGAACAGAACCCGCAAGGGCTATGAACTGCGTGCGGTCGGTCAGAACATTCACGCAGCTCGGTTTGCAGGTATCAACGTCAATCGGAGTATCGTGCATGCCATGATGATCTCCGGCGCTCTGTGCGGACTCGGCGCAGCCTTCTATGTGACCGGCCAGTCCCCGCACACTGTCTCGACACTCTCCGCGTTTGAAAATGTCGGTTTTAATGGTCTCTCGGTAGCATTCATTGCCTTCAGTTCTCCGATAGGATGCCTTTTTGCCGGTCTTCTTTTCGGTGGTCTTCTCTATGGCGGCGCGGGACTTCAGTCCAAAGTCGGAGCTCCGACCGAGATCATCAATATTGTCATCGGTGTCATCGTGTTCTTCTGCGCTCTTTCCTATCTGATCCCGCGCTTTGTGGACCGCAGAGATGCTGCCAGGCTCAGTAAAAAGAGGAAAAAACAGATGCAGAAAGAGATGAAGAAGGGAGGGTCTAATGTCAATTAATACAGATACCGTTCTGCTCCTTCTGGGAATCACCCTTATGTATTCCACGCCCATGGTCTTTGCAGCTCAGGGAAGCGTTATTTCCGAGGTGGCCGGTGTTGTCAACATCGGTATTGAGGGTATGATGACGATTGGTGCTTTCACGGGCGCCGCAGTCGGATATTTTTCCGGAAATCCCTGGCTGGGCTTTGTCTGCGCGGGTCTCGCCGGCGCAGTCTTCGGCCTGTTTCACGCCTTCGCTTCAGTGACATGCAAAGCGGACCAGACGGTCTGCGGCATCGCCATGAACCTGATCGGTCCCGGTCTTGCCCTGTTTCTTTCGAGAGTCTTTTTTGAAGGCGCAACGCAGACCCATCCCGTCACCAACAAGATCCCCAAGCTCTTCGGCAACCAGGGACTCGAGGGAAGTCTCAACAACCTCAACGTGGATATGACCACCGTGCTGGCCCTGATCCTGACGATTATCATGATCTGGATTTTCTACGGGACCACATGGGGCCTGCATCTGCGTGCAGTCGGTGAACACCCTGCGGCTGCAGATACCCTGGGCATCAATGTTTACAAGGTCCGTTACATCTGCGTTATTTTTTCCGGACTCTTCGCAGGTCTGGGCGGCGCGGCCATGACCCTCGCCATAGTCCCCCAGTTCATGCCGACAGCGATCAGCGGCCAGGGCTTCATTGCCATCGCAGCTGTTATTTTCGGTAAATGGACACCGCACGGCGGTTACCTGGCATGCCTGCTTTTCGGTTTCGCGCAGGCTCTCACCGTCGCCCTCGGCGGGGGCAGCTTTGCAGTTCCTTCAGAAATCCTTGCAATGCTTCCCTACGTTCTCACAATCATTATCCTGATCCTCTTTGTCGGACGCGCCTCTGCCCCCAAAGCCAACGGTGTGCCTTACAACAAGGGTTCCAGAGTATAAGGTTTTGGGCAGGCTTTGGGGACAGTCCTTTTGTTTCTGTCCCCCTGTCTCGATGCTCGATACATGGGGACAGAAACAAAAGAACCGTCCCCATGCAACCCATGTAACGAAAACAGTCACCGGCAGCATATAGTTATGCCTGCCGGCGACTGTTTTGTACGTTTGCGGTAGCCATTTAAGGACACAGGTATTAAGATATTAGTAACCAAAAAACTGAGATCCAGAATGAAGATATTACAAGTATTGCAGCTCCTGAAAATGTACTGGCCGGTTTTCCCCCTGGTTTTTTTAGCCGGCCTCATCGATGCAATCGCAGGAGGCGGGGGGCTCATATCACTTCCTGCTTATATGATTGCAGGACTGCCTCCTCATCAGGCAATAGCCACGAACAAGATGAGTTCCAGTCTGGGGACAGCCCTCTCTACGATCCGTTTTGCAATTTCCGGCTATATACATCTGCAGACAGCCTTGTTTGCGGTACCTTGTGCGCTTGCAGGCTCATGGGCGGGCTCCAGTCTGAATCTGATGATCAGCAACGATGTATTTAAAAAGCTCATGTTGGTGATTCTGCCGGTTACAGCAGTCATAGTTCTGCGGAAAAAAGATTTTGAGGATGGCAAAGAACCCTGCGGGATGAAAAAGACAATTGTCCTGAGCTGCCTGATCGCGCTGGGAATCGGTGTTTATGACGGGTTTTACGGACCGGGAACAGGAACTTTCCTGATCTTGTTATTGACAGGCCTGGCACATATGTCACTGCAGGACGCGAACGGACTTACAAAGGCGATTAACATCTCGACAAATATTGCTTCGCTGACGGTCTACCTGCTTCACGGGCAGGTTTTGATTCCCCTTGGATTGTTAGCCGGAATTTGTGGAATTGCCGGAAATTATCTTGGTGTGTCCTTTTTTGACAGCAGGGGATCGAAGATTGTGCGCCCGGTCATGTTGAGCGTTCTGGTAATCTTTATGTGCCGCACAATCTATGATTTCTTGTCCGCATGACTGTCCGTGCGGGCACGTCCATCCCTGCGTCCGCCTGGTTCACTGCTTCTTCATGAATCCGGACATCATGCAGCCGCCTGCGGCGCCGGCCGCCATGACGGCATCGATATTGGATTCTTTGATGCCGCCGATGGCGTAGACAGGGACAGGGCAGGCGGAGCAGATTTCCTCTACAAAGGCAAGGCCTCTCCCACGGAGGCCTTTTTTGCATTCTGTTTCAAAGATGGTGCCCAGGATGATGAGGTCTGCCCCCAGGGCAAGGGCCTGCTGCATGTCCTCCATGCTGTGGGAGGTGGTGCTGACACAGGCAAAGCCTTCCGGGCGTGATCCAAGGGCAGACAGCGCAGGGAGGGGCAGGTGAAGATTGGGGCAGCCGATTTGTCTGGCGATCCCTATCCTGGAGTGGACGAAAAAGGGAACCTTAACATCTGCTTCTTTTTCGCAGATGGCCTGCACCTGCCGGGCCAGCAGCAGATACTCCTCGTCCGGCAGATCCCGTTCACGGAGGATCAGAGAATGGGGATGGAGAGATACGATTTTTTTGATTTGTGCCAGAAAATCACCGCTGCACAGGCTGCGGTCGGTGACGGCAATCAGATTTTCATAGGGATGCATGGCAGGCTTCCTCTTGTGGGGACGGTCCTTTTGTTTCTGTCCCCCTGTCTCGATACTCGATACATGGGGACAGAAACAAAAGGACCGTCCCCAAGTTAACCCCCAGGTTAAACATAAATATAATCGTTGAGAACGGGCTGCAGGCCGCCCTGCTCCATATCTTCATACATTCTGGCAAAGGAACGGTTGTCGCTGATTTCGAACTGCTCGTCGCCGACTTCCTCGGAGGCGGGATCGGCAGCTATGCCGTCTGCAGACGGATCTTCAAATTCCACATGGTGGTTTGCGGATTCGGACTGTGCCTCAAAAGTCCCTTCTTCTTTCTGCCTGTCGTATTTTTCCTCATGGTCGCCGATACCGGTGGAGACACCTGCGGAGACCTTGGTCGCGCAGATTTTAGCGATACCGTTGCGGAAAGCTGCGCTCTCGCGGCTGGATACAGTGATGCCTGCGAAAGGCAGGAAGATCCTGTAGGCACAGAGCACCTGGCAGAGCTGGCGCTCGCCGACGTCACGGGGATTGATCTTTTCATTGTTGACGATAGGACGGAGGCGGGGGCAGCTGAGTGAAATCTCGGCGTGGGGGTATTTGCGGTTCATGAAATAAGCATGGAGACCGGTTGCAAGCGCGTCCTTGCGGTAGTCGGCGAGACCCAGCAGGGCAGAGAAGGCCACGCCCCGCATGCCTCCCATCAGAGCGCGCTCCTGAGCATCAAAACGATAGGGCCATACACGTTTGTGGCCCAGCAGGTGGAGAGTCTCGTATTTGTCTGTGTCGTAGGTCTCCTGGAAGACCGTCACATAGTCGACGCCGCACTCGTGGAGATACTTGTATTCGTCAACGTTGACGGGGTAAATCTCGATGCCGATGTTGCGGAAATACTTGCGCGCAATCTTGACTGCCTCACCGATGTATTCGATGTCGGAGTATTTGCGGCTCTCGCCGGTCAGAATCAGGATTTCCTCCATGCCGGTCTCGGCGATGACCTTCATCTCATGCTCGATTTCCTCGAAGGTGAGCTTCTTGCGGCGGATCTTGTTGTAGCAGTTGAAGCCGCAGTAGACGCAGTAGTTCTGGCAGTAATTGGCAATATAAATGGGTGTAAAAATATACACGGTATTTCCGAAGTGGTTTTTGGTCAGAAGCTCCGCTTTGCGCGCCATCTGCTCCAGAAAGGGGGCGGCAGCGGGGGAGAGCAGTGCCTTGAAATCCTCAATGGAGCAGCTTTCGTTGCTGAGGGCGCGCATGACTTCCTTTGCAGTGTAAACAGAAGGATCGTAGTCCTTCATCAGGGCAAGGACCTTATCTTTTATATCAGAATCGATGATTTCCATTCCCGGCATATATTTCATATGGTCTGTGCGGAAAGAAGGATCCTGCTCAAGACGATGCTTTCTGGCAAGTACTTCGGCGGGCAGTGTGTCACTGTCCACAAAATAGACCTGGTTTTCTTCATTCATGGTGTTGTTACCTCTGTTTTGGGGAGGGGACGGTCCTTTTGTTTCTGTCCCCCTGTTTCGATGCTCGATACATGGGGACAGAAACAAAAGGACCGTCCCCAATGACCCAATGATTATTTACCGCCCAGGAAGCCTGTGAGCGGGTCGGAAGCGCTGCCGCCTCGGGCAAGGACACGGCCCATGCCGGTCAGGTAAGCTTTGCGGCCGGCTTCGATGGCAAGACGGAAAGCTTCCGCCATGGCGGGAACATCGCCGGCAGTGGCGATGGCAGTGTTTGCCATGATGGCCGCGGCGCCCATTTCCATGGCTTCGCAAGCCTGGGAAGGCTTGCCGATACCGGCGTCCACGATGATGGGAAGGTCGATCTCATCGATCAGGACCTGGATCATGGCCTTTGTGGCCAGGCCCTTGTTGCTGCCGATCGGTGCCGCCAGAGGCATGACTGCTGCCGCACCGGCATTCTGCAGGTCGCGGGCAACATTGAGATCGGGATTCATATAGGGGAGGACGATGAAGCCTTCCTTTGCCAGGACTTCTGTGGCCTTGATGGTCTCATAGTTGTCGGGGAAGAGATATTTCGCGTCGTGCATGATCTCGACCTTGACGAAATCGCCGCAGCCCATGGCGCGGGAAAGACGTGCGATGCGGATCGCCTCCTCGGCGTTGCGGGCACCGGAGGTGTTAGGGAGCAGAGTGACACCCTCCGGGATAAAGTCCAGGATATTTTCCTTTTCCTGGGTGTTGGCCCTGCGGAGCGCCAGGGTGATGATCTGTGCGCCGCCCTGCTCGACAGCTGCCTTGATCAGCTTCAGATTGTATTTGCCGGAGCCCAGAATGAAACGGCTCTGAAATTCATGTCCGCCCAGAACGAGAGTATCTGCCATTGTTAATACCGCCTTTCTTTATGTGAGTAATATGAATGGGAAAAAACAAATGTTAGCAAAATGTAAGTAATACAAATGTAAGCAGTGTGCTATACGTAATTCTCAATGAAATAGATTTTCATGACTGCCATTCATTTTCATGTTTGTTATTCAAAGGAATGAATTCTACATGCATAACTGATTCCCGATAAAACAGAAGGAGATCAGCAATCACCGGACAGAGCAGTTCATCCCTCGCCGATGATCAGCTGCAGGACTTTGTTTGCCTGGTGCCCTGCGCAGATGGCGACACGGGGAGCCATGAGTCCCGCACCGGGTGCGCTCTCCGTCGTATCGTCCCCGCAGACATAGAGCCTTCGGAGCTTCTGCTGTGTCCGGATGTCGTTTGCGTCCCCCAGACCCGCCATGCCGTTTCCGGAGACCACGATGGTATCCGGGCACTGTGAAAGAAGAGAGCCGACCAGCATGGCTTTCTGGTCCGGCCGGTCAAAGGCCTCGCACACGATAGGCCAGCCGCCAAAGAGTTCCAGGACGTTTTCCGAAGTCACCATGATCTGCCGTGTTTGTATATCCAGCCAGGGGTTGATCTGCATTAGAATGTCATGCAGTGCCTGTGTCTTGGGCATGCCCAGATGAGGGATCATATACATCTGCCGGTTGAGGTTGGTGACGTCCACAAGGTCAAAATCGACCAGGAGGAGATGTCCCACGCCGGACCTGGCCAGGCTGACCGCGATGTTGGATCCCAGGCCCCCCAGTCCCGCGACAGCGACAGAGGCCTTTTGCAGCTTTTCCTTCATCCAGACAGGGAAGCGTTCGTCAAAGGCACGGTCCAGTTCTTCTTTCGTGATATGGGGACTGTTTTTTTCGATTTCCGGTTTTTCTGCTTTCTGCATATGGATCATATGGATCAGCCCCCTCCTACAAAGCGGAGGACCTCCACGCTGTCTCCGTCCTCCAGAAGAGTACTGTTCAGAGACTCGCGGGGGATGATTTCCAGGTTTTTTTCCACCACAACTCTTTCCGGGGTGTATCCTGCCTGCTGCAGATAGGCAAGGATCGTCATGCCGGCAGCCTGCTCCTGCTTTCCGTTGATCGTGACCATTGATACCTCACTTTCTTTTCCTGGTGCCAATTGTTTTTACAAAAACACACATACAAAAAGGACGCACGTCTGCCCGTGCGTCCCTTTGAATCCTTCGATATAGGTGCGCGGACAGTGAATGCGGCCGCATGGATATGCAGTAAATGCATAATGCTCATGAAGCCCTTTTTCATATATGCTGTCAGCGCCTTGTTTATAATGACGGCAGAGAGTGGTGCCCCCGGTCTGCCGGTAGAAAAAGAAACGGTACCTGCCAACGACAGGTACCGCAATAAATCTTACGCTATTTCCCTACGTTGGCATTATCCAAATCAGGTTCCGGGTCTGGACGATACAGTCCACTCTCAGCCGGCTGCAAACCAGCTCCCCTTTTCTTTCTCTTTCAGCATTGTAAAACTTTCAGGCATATGTGTCAAGACAGAGGGGACGGTCCTTTTGTTTCTGTCCCCCTGTTTCCCTGTTTCGAGACAGGGGGACAGGGGGACAGAAACAAAAGGACCGTCCCCTAATTTGCCGGGTTTATGTTATGATAAAAGGTAGGCCGGAGATTTGAAAAACAGTCGCCGCATTTTTGTGACTTCGTTAGATTCGTGTGATCCATTACACGAATCATTCATAAAACGAATTATTCATAACAGTACAGGTGGAATCATGCAGGATTTTTATTATAAAAGAGTGGAGGACGGCACCTATTGTGTCACAGGATATGAGGGAGATGAGCAGGATGTGGTGATCCCTGAGGACAGGGTCATCACGATGGTGTACGACAAGGTCTTTCGCGGACATTCCGAGATCCGCTCCATCCATATCCCGGACACAGTGACGGACCTGGGGGAGTTTGTCTTTGACGGCTGCGAAAACCTCAGGCACCTTGCGCTGCCGGCACATCTGAAAACGCTCTGGGGCTATACCTTTACCCGCTGCGGGATCGAGGAGATCATACTGCCGGACGGGCTTCGCATTATTCCTCCCTTCGCGTTTAAAGAATGTAAAAATCTGCGGAGAGTCGTGTGCGGAAGTAGGATGGAGAAGATCCATGCATGGGCTTTTGCGGGCTGCGATCAGCTTGCCAAAGAGGGGCTTGTGCACGGCCCGGGAGTGGAGATCAGTCCTCAGGCCTTTGAGACGAAAATCCTGAACACATGACAGGCCCGTCATTTCTGATCCGATTGTTTTTAAGCTTTAAAGCTTTTAAAAGAACTGTCCGGCAGCAGGGATCGCAAACCTGCAGACAGCCGGTTGATCCTGACAGAGAGGAGAATTGATCATGTCACAGTATCTCATTATTCTTTTGACAGGTCTCATTTTCAGTGCCTGCGGATTTTACATGTATATTTATTTTTTCTCACTGGGATACGGCTTTTCGATTGCCGCGATCGGTGCAGTCATGCTCTTCATCTTCAGGGGCTCTCTCACCTGGGGAACTGTGCTGCAGTGCCTGCTCTTTATGGTTTACGGCATCCGTCTGGGCGGCTATCTGCTCATCCGTGAGATGAAAAGTCCGGCCTATAAAAAAGTTCTCAATCCTGAACTGACCCGCAGCCGGCAGATGGGGATGGTACCCAAGGTGTCCATCTGGATCAGCTGTTCCCTGCTCTACACTCTGGAGGTCTCACCGGTCTTTTTCCGTCTGAAAAACGGGGACGGTACAGGTGGCATAGTCATCGCAGGACTGATCATCATGGCCTTGGGCATCTGCCTGGAAATGGCGGCTGACCTGCAGAAATCAGCCGCCAAGAAAAAGAATCCCTATCGCTTTGTGGACACAGGTCTTTACCGGATCGTGCGCTGCCCCAATTATCTGGGAGAGCTGCTTCTCTGGCTGGGCGTGCTGATCTCCGGGATCGGCTCTCTGCACGGGATTCTGCAGTGGGCCGCTGCCGCATTCGGATTTATCCTGATCGTCTATATCATGTTCAGCGGTGCCCGGCGCCTGGAGATCCGCCAGGACCGCAACTACGCACTGGATCCTGAGTATCTGAAATATATTAAAACAGTCCCTATCCTTATCCCCTTCGTTCCGCTCTACAGCGTGAAGAAATATTCCTTCCTTGTGGCGTGATTTTTTACACAGAAATTCATTTCCGGCAGCATGACATTGGATCTGCACATGTGAATGATCCCCATTGCGGCTGAAAACAGAAGTGATGGAGCAATCGTCTTTTCAAGTTCTTTACCGGTGAAAAAAATGAGAGCACTGAACCTCTATACCCTCACAAGAATCAATGACAGCAAGTCGTTCTCGGGACTGGAGAATGCGCTTTCCGGGCGCCCGTGGCACAAGCATTTCAGCAGCCACGAAGCGGCCTCTCTCTGCGCGCTTGTGAACGGGCTGGCGGACTGCTTTATGACAGCAGCTGCTTCAGGTGCATCAGATCCAACCGGACTTCCCTTTACTTCCGGCTCAGTCGAAACCCCTGCTAAAGATACTCCAGGCAGAAAGGTCGTGGATGCTCCAGGAAGAAAGGTCGTGGATGCGGCTGGCAAAAAGGCCGTGGATACTGCAGGCAGAAAGGCCGTGGATGTTACAGGAAGAAAGGCCGTGGATGCTGCAGGCAGTAAGGCCGGGGAGCAGCAGCCCGAGCCCTGCCATGACTGGGTCTCATTCTTCGACGGATTTTATTTTTCCTATACCATTGAACATATAAGCAAGGAATTTGACCTTTTGAAATTCTCCGCGAACGCGGACTGCGCCCTGAATATTGAGCTCAAGAGCGAGGAGATCGGGGAGGACCGGATCCGGAAGCAGCTGGACCAGAACCGCTACTATCTGTCCCATGTTTCCAGAACGATTCTTTCCTACACCTATGTCCTGGAGAGCAATTGCCTCTACTGCCTCAATGATCACGGCTATCTTCGCAAGTGCCCGCTGGCCGAGCTTGCCATTGCCATGCAGCGACCGGCCCTGCAGACTTATGTAGAGGAGAATATCGGACAGTTTTTCCGGGCCCAGGACTACCTGATCTCCCCGATCAGAAATCCTGAGAAGCTCCTGACCGGCCGCTATTTTCTGACCAATCAGCAGTCCGAATTCCGCAGGCAGATCCTTGAGATCCTGCAGCTTTATGAAGATGGCTTCCGGGAAATATCTGACAGCAGGGAAGCCGCAGCAATTCCTTCAACTGAAACCGGGGCCTCAAGTCCGGCTGCTTCAGAGGAGGATCCGGAACCGGCACATTCCTCGGTTCCCATAATCTCACTGACAGGAAATGCCGGCACCGGCAAAACCCTGCTTTTATTTGACCTCGCCATTGAGATTTCCAAAAAGAAAAAAGTGCTCTTTGTCCATGGCGGACCGCTCAGGGAAGGGCATCGTGTGATCGACAGCCGTCTGCACAAGGTCCACATCTTTTCCGGGACAGAATCTTCAGCCCAAGATATCAGCAGGAGACATGACTTTACGCAATACGCCTGTATTCTCGTTGACGAGGCCAACCGCTTTGACTCCGCCCGCCTGGAAGCACTTGTAAAAAAAGCCATCGAGTGCGGCATTCCCTGCATTATTTCCTACGATCCGCACAGCATCCTGGGAACGATTCCCCTCATGGAGGACACAGAGGCCATGATCAGCCGCTATGAAACCCTGCGGCTGGAGCTCTCCGGCAATATCCGTATCAATCGCCCGATTTTTTCCTTCCTGCGCACCCTCTTTCACCAGAAAGAATGGTCCGGCTCTGTGGACTACAGCTGCATCGATGTACTTTATGCCGCGGATAAAAAGGAGGAGAGAAGTCTCACTGACCACTACCTGGCCAAAGGATATGAGCTCATCCGGGCGACACCGGAATCCTTCCGGTCCGGCGAGATCATCAGCCAGGAATACGAGAGAGTCCTGATGGTTCTGGACAAGCGCTTTTATTATGACGAATCCATGCATCTGTGCGCGGACGGAAAAAAAGGTGCCGCCATTCCGCCTCTCTATGAAGGCCTTTCCCGTGCCCGTGAAAAGCTCTGCCTTTTGATCACGGCAAACGAGACACTCTTCAGGCAGATCCTTGCGATCCGGACCCATACGGATTCAGATTTGGAATAAAAAGCGATTCTTATAATTGATCACACATTTACCAGGTGTGAGTAGAAATACAGAATGATCACAGAGCTAAATGGCCATATCGAATCGGAGGAAATCATCACATGCAGAAAATAGTTCTTCTCTTTCCCGGCGTGGGCTATCACACAGATAAGCCCCTCCTCTTTTACGGCAGAAAACTGGCGCAGAACTACGGCTATGAGACCGTGATCCATATTTCCTACGGGGGGTTTAAAGGCGGGATCAAGGGAAATCCCGAGAAGATGAAGGAGGCCTTTGAGAGCGCTCTTTCCCAGGCGGAGGAAATCTTCCGCAAGGAGTGTAAAAAGAACGGACTCGACCGCAAGACCCTTTTTGCCGGGGATAACGAGATTCTCGTCATCTCAAAGAGCATCGGTACGGCCGTGGCGGCAGCCTTCCAGCAACAGCATGGCTTTGTCGGAAAGAACATCTATTTTACTCCGGTCAAACAGAGTTTTCTCTTCATGCAGCCTGAGAGCGGGATCGTTTTCCACGGAACCGCTGATCCCTGGGCAGAGACACAGGATATCCGCGAAGGGTGTGAAAAACTTCATCTACCTCTCTACATCACGGAAGGGACCAATCACTCCATGGAGACAGGGGACTGCCTGAAGGACCTGCAGATCATGCAGGAGATTATGGAGCACTGCAATGAATATCTCAGTTCATAAAAAAGCTTTCGGGCAGAAGAATCCGGAAAAACTGAAAAACCGGATCCAAGGGTCTTTACGGAAAAGTACTGCAAAAACGGCAAAGCGGGTAAAACAGGCAAAGCAGGCAGGGACAGAGAGCAGGAGAGCCCTGCAGTACGCGAAGATCCTGTCCAGAATGGTTCAATACGACACCACTTCCTATCCCTACTCAGCAGAGCATCCTGCCGCTGTCCAGCTGCAAGGTTACCGCGGCTATCACAGACTTCTCGAAGAGCTTTTTCCGCTTGTCCACGAGAAACTGGACAAGACGGACCTGGACGGAAGCCTTCTGTATTTCTGGAAGGGCAAAAATCATGAGCGCCCCATTATCCTGATGGGGCACCAGGATGTCGTGCCTGTCACAGATGCCGAATGGAAGTATCCTCCTTTTTCCGGGAAGATCACCGGGGGAAAGGTGTGGGGACGGGGGTCTGTGGATACCAAGTGCTCCTGCATGGCCTTTTTTCAGGCAGTGGAAGAACTGCTCAAAGAGGACTACAGCCCGGACCAGGATGTCTATATTTCCACCTCCTGCACGGAGGAGTGGGGCGGCCCCGGTGGCCCTGCTATTGTGGAAGAGCTCCGAAAAAGGGGTGTCAAACCCTGGTTTGTCTGCGATGAGGGCGGAGGCATCTACACGGACCCTATGCCGGGGGTCAGAGGAAATTTTGCCATGATCGGCATCGGAGAGAAGGGGCGAGCCAATGTGAAGTTCATCGCCAGGGGAGAGGGCGGACATGCCAGTACACCCAGGAAGAATTCCCCCATTGCCCGGCTCGCCGCCTTTGTCTGCGCAGTCGAAAAGCACAGTCCCTTCCGCAGCGAGATGGAACCCGCGACCAGAGCCATGCTGGAGGCCATGGCACCCGGCGCTGCTCTCCCCTTCCGCATCGCCTTGCAGAATTTAGGGGTTTTCCAAAAGCCCATTGAGCTTGTGACACCCCGCATCAGCGGCCAGGCTGCCGCCATGCTGGGGACGACGATCACTTTCACCATGGCCTCCGGGTCGGATGCCTGCAATGTATTTCCCGCTGAAGCCACACTGGGAGCCAATATGCGCTTTGTCCATCACCAGGACATGGAGGAAAGCCTTAACCAGATTCGGCGCCTGGCTGCAAAGTATAAGCTGGAGATGGAAGTGCTCGATGCCGCACCCTGCACGAAACTGGCCGATATAGGCGGCACTGCCTTCCGCTATGTGGAGCAGACCGTCATGAAGACTTTCCCCGGCATTCGCACAAGTCCCTACGTCCTCACTGCCGCGACGGATTCCGCTTTTTACGATTCCATCTGCGGCAATTGCATCCGATTCGCCCCCATCGTCTACGGACCGGAGGAGAAGAAGGGCATCCACGGCACAAACGAAGCTCTCCCCTACAACTGCCTGCCGGGAGCGGTGGATTTTTATAAAAACCTGATCACAGATAATCAATAAGTATTCGCACAGGGAATAAATAGCAACGGGAACTGCCATGGCAGCGTGACTGCCTCCACCAAGGGAGTAAAAGTCGATTGCTCCGCATGGCGCGCATGGCGAGGCCATGCCCCTCAAACCGCACAGCGGTTTGTTAGCGCCCCCATGTATTCGAAAATCGCCGGGTGTCCGTTTTTAAAAATGTCTGGAATCGACAGATTTTGAGCGACGGAAATCTATGGAAATCAATGGAGATCAATGGATCAAATAGATTTGGATAAGATGGAAATAAAAATCAGAACAGCATGTCCGGAGGACGCAGGGCAGATCCGGGACATTTATGCCCATTATGTTCTGCACACTGCCATTACCTACGAGTATGAAGTGCCGTCACTGGAGGAAATGAGGGACCGCATAGAGCGCACCCTCCGGAAATATCCCTATATTGCGGCTGAAGAGAAGGGAGAGATCCTGGGCTATGCCTATGCCGGATCCTTCAAGCAGAGAGCGGCTTATGACTGGAGTGTCGAGACCTCCATCTATGTCTCCAAGGATGCAAGAGGCAGAGGGATCGGGAAACGGCTGCTGGATTCACTGGAAGAAGCTCTGAGACGGCAGAATATCTTAAATGCCAACGCCTGCATCGCTGTCCCGGGAGAGAAGGAGGATCAGTACCTAACTTTTGACAGTGTGCGCTTTCACGAAAAAATGGGTTATCAAACAGTCGGAACATTTCACAAATGCGCCTGTAAATTTGACAGATGGTACAACATGATCTGGATGGAAAAAATGCTGGGCGGCCACACCGTGCCGCCGGCTCCGGTTGTTTCTTTCCCGAAGGTTGTCTCTTTTTACGAAAATAGATACGAATCTGTAACGAACAATCTGCAATAAAAAGAAAGAAATAATACATGAAAAAAGGGGCAGCCGTCATTTCAGCGGCTGCCTCTTTTCTTGAGGGTGGGGGTAACTATTTAAACTATTTAAAAAGATGATTTGCTGACTTTTATCCCGGTATTTGTTTACGAAAGTCTGTTTCGCGTAATCGCTTCCGTTATCAGGTGTGATATTTCTCTTTTACTTCTTATTTCGCGTAGTCGTTTACGTTCTCGGATGTGACTTTCTCAAAGGGTACGTAGAAGAGGCTGTCGCACTCATCGGATACTGTGCAGCCGGTTCCTTCGCCGGCGGGCTTGCCGTCGATCAGGTTCTTGGCGATGCGGATAGCTGCCTCTGCCTGTCCTGCCGCACTCTGGAAGACGCTCATGGACATGGTTCCGTTCTGGATTGCTTCTACTGCGTCAGCAGTTGCATCGATACCTACGATCGGGATGGATGCGGGATCAATGCCTTTGTTCTCCAGAGCCTTGATCGCGCCGAGTGCCATTGCGTCGTTGTTGGAGATGATGCAGTCAAACTCTTTGCCTGTTTCAAGGAAGGATTCGACACCCTGCTGTGCCTTTGCGCGGTCATAGTCTGCGGAAATCGTAGCGACTTCGACCATGTTGAAGCCTGCGTCCTTGAGGATTTCGAGAGGCTTCTGGGAACGGATGACGGAGTGGGACAGATCCAGAGGTCCCTGGATCAGCAGATAACGGACATCTGTCTGGCCTTTTTCCTTGAAGTAGTCTGCAAGGAATTCGCCCTGGAAGGTGCCTGCGAGGTTTTCATCAGAGGCTACACCTGCGATTGTTCCGCCGAGGAGATTGTAATCATCGGGCTCAGGCAGGCGGTTGACAAATACAAGGTTCATGTCGCCGGCAGCTTCCACACAGGCTGTCACGTCACTGGAATAGGCCACGTTGACGATGGTGGCTTCCTTGCCTTCTGCCTTTGCCTGCTCGATGCACTGAATGACCTTGGAGGAGTCATTTCCTGCATGCTTGACTTCCAGTGCTACATCGTTGTTTTCTGCGCTGACGCTCATGTCTTTAAGCAGTTCCGACAGCCATTCATCTTCCACAGTGGAGACGTAGCAGATATCATATGCGCTGCTTCCCTTGGCGGTGGAAGCGCTGTCTGCAGATGCGTTTGCTGCAGAGCCGCTTCCCGACGCGCTGCTTCCGCAGGCGGTGAGGCACATCATGGCGATCATACCGGTGGCTAAGACATTTCTAAACTTTTTCATTTTGAATCCTCCTTCATGTCTGTCTTTTCAGTGTTTGATGTTCAGTCTTTTATCAATCATTAATGTTTCAGGTGAATTGTTTTGCTGTACTCTTTTTCTGTTTTTCTGTTTTTCTGTGACCTGCTGTTTTCTTTGATGATTTGATTATAGGTGCTTTACTGCAATAATTTCAGAGGGTTTGCTGACTGAAAATGTAAAAAAACCGACACACTCGATGAAGGCCTTATTTTTATAAGAAACACCGGAATTTCATGGAAAAATAGGTCGTGGGGCGGGTTGAAATTGTGATAAAGAGACTATAAAATGTAATAAAACCGACCTGGAACAGCATGTAATAGACGATATACATCTTCCTGTACGCGATTTCAGTTAAGACAAGTGAGGATCGGAAATGATACGTTATCAGAAAAACAGACTTGTTCTGGCAAGTGACAGTAAAGAACTTCTGGAGAAAGAATCTGAGGGTCTGCCTTTTGTGTGCAACTTCAATGAGAGCAACGTGTTTATCGGGCACCATATTCCCTGGCACTGGCATGAATGGTTCGAGATCAACTACACGGAGAGAGGGTCTTATTTGCTCCAGACACCGGAAAATACCGTGGAGATCCATCAGGGTGAGGCTGTTTATATCAACGGAAGTATTCTGCACGCTTATGACTTTCCGGTGGACGGCGGTTATTACTCCCTTTCTTGCGATACCCGTTTTCCGGGCGGAGAGTTCGGAAGTTATCTGGACAGAAAGTATTTTTCGCCGCTTCTCCGGTCCAGATCCCTGACCTTCCTGCATATAAAGCCCGACACAGAGAGAAGGATCCGGCTGATTGGTTATATTCTGCAGCTTCTGGATGTTTTGAGAGAGGAGCCCAGGGGCTATGAACTGGCCGTAAGACAGATACTGGGAGATTTTCTGATCCTGCTCTCCGAGGAGGCCGCAGAGATTCTTGCCAGGGATCAGGCAGGCAATGAACGGGATCTGGAGCGTATGAAACTGATGCTGGACTTTGTCTACAAAAATTATGGCGATCAGATCGGAGTGACGGAGATCGCGCAGGCGGCGGGCGTCAGCTCCCGGGAATGCACGCGGTGCTTCAAGCGGACGGTCGACCGCACACCGGTACGCTTCCTGATCGAATACCGGGCTCAGATGGCCGCTTCCCTCCTTTTGGGAACCGGCATGAGTATTTCTGAAATCGCCGAAAAATGCGGTTTCATGTCTGACAGCTATTTCAGTAAGATTTTCCGTGAGATCTATGAATGCACTCCCCGTGAATATAGAAAAGAGAATTAAGCGATAAGACGTTATATTAACCGATAAGACGTTATATTAAGCGATAAGACTTTGTATAAGTACGGACCGCCGCGAAATTCGAGATAACAGGCGCTTTTGCGTGATTTTCAAGGCAAAAAAAGGCAAAAACCCGATTGTAATGCAAAGACCGCTTGACTCTCACACTGTGGCAGGCATTATGCTTGACCTGAGCTCAAAAAGACAGCAGGAGGAGGTACCGCCATGTTGAAAATCGGAGAGTTTTCAAAACTGTCCAGAGTCAGCGTCAGAATGCTGCGCCACTATGATGAGATCGGTCTTTTGAAACCGGCAGAAACAGACCGCTTCACGGATTACAGGTACTACAGAGAGGACCAGCTCCCTATCGCAGGCCGTATTGCGGCCCTGAAGGATATGGGCTTTCCGCTTGCGGATATCATCAGGATCCTTGAAGTCTACGATGACAGAGAGAAACTGGAACAGTTCTTTTCTGCCCGGCAGGAAGAACTGGAGGCCCTGTCAAAAGATACGGCAAATAAGCTGACGCTTCTGGACGCAGCCAGAAAAAGGCTGAGAAAGGAAGAAGACATGAGTTATAACGTTACCCCCAAGACCTTTCCCGAGCGTTATGCCGCTACTGTCCGGATGACTATTCCCCGCTACGAGGACGAAGGAATCATCTGGGGCAGGATGACAGAAGAAACCTGCCGCATGAATCTCGTGGAGGATGATCCCTGTCTGTGTGCAGTGACTTATCTTGACGGCGAGTACAAGGAAGAAAACGTAGAAATGATGGCATGGAAGACCGTCAAGGGAAGCTATCCGGATACAGAACATGTGAAGTTCCGCACACTTCCGGAAGTGACGGTCGCGAGCTGCACCTACCAGGGCAGCTACACCCAGATCATAGATGTCTACTCGGCAGTCATCGCCTGGATGGATGCAAACGGCTATGAACCCGCAGAGCCCATGTTCAATATCTACCACGTCAGTCCTCACGAGACACAGAACCCTGATGAGTTCGTGACGGAAGTCTGCTACCCGGTGAAAAAGAAATAAGGGAAAACCAGGAAATACAAGGAATTGCAGGGAAATAAACTGCCCCGGCCTATAAAAGGCCGGGGCAGTCTTTTGATCCTGATAAATAATTCGCTTGCGGAGATTATTCCATTACTTTATTACTTTATTACTTCATTAATACTTTATTACTTCATTAATCTATTATTTCATTACTCTATTACTCCAGACTCTATTACTCCAGTCCGGTTGCTTCATCGATGCCGAGCATGATATTCATGTTCTGAACAGCAGCGCCGGAAGCTCCCTTGCCCAGGTTGTCGAAGAGGGCAGTGACGGAGGTCTGGTCCTCGTGGCCGCAGACCACGATCTTCAGATGATTTGTGCCGGCAAGCTCCGCGGCATAGATAGTGGATGCATTTTCGCCGAAAGGCATCACAGTTACAAAATGCTGGCCGCTGTAGTATTCCTGCAGCTTTTCGCAGATCTGTGCGGCAGTGGGAGCTCCGGGCAGAAGAGTATTGTGGAGCATGATCGTTGTGGCCATGCCCTTGTAATAATCATCTACGACAGGAAGAAATACCGGGGGCTTGTCCAGTGCGCAGACCTTCTGCATTTCCGGGATATGCTTGTGGTGCAGGGTCAGTCCGTAGATACCGGGCGCATAGAGTGCCTGTGCCTTGTCTTCAGCTTCATAATTCGCAATCATCTTCTTGCCGCCGCCCGAATAACCGGTCAGGGAAAAACAAGTGAAAGGGTAATCTGCCGGAACGATTCCCATGCGAACCAAAGGCGCCGCACAGGAAATAAAGCCGGTCGCATGACAGCCGGGGTTGGCAACTCTTTTGCTCCTGGCAATCGCGTCGCGCTGCTCTGCAGACAGCTCGGGGTAACCGTAGGTCCAGTCGTCGTTTGTGCGATGAGCCGTAGAGGCGTCGATCACACGGACATCGGGATTGTCGATCAGAGATACGGCTTCCCTTGCTCCATCATCCGGCAGGCACAGAAAAACGATATCCGCTGCGTTGAGAAACTTCCGGCGCTCTTCATTGTCGTGTCTTTTATCTTCATCGATCCGCATCAGCTCCAGATCTTCCCGGGATCCGATCCGGTCAAAAATCTGCAGGCCGGTCGTCCCTGCCTGCCCGTCGATATAAACCTTCGTCTTAGCCATTTTGGCTCCTTTCGTTATTAGAGTCACACTTGCACCGATCTCGAGCTGCTCTCACGCGTCTCTCCGTGATAATCCTTGTATGACAACTTTTCCAATTCTTTCATTCCCGCTGTTTTGCGGCTCGAAAGCCATCATATCATATATCGAGCGGGACTTACAAGAGCAGCGAACCTGTCCTTCTTGTGCTTTTTTGTGTTTTTATGCCTTTCGTTCCTATTAATGTCTTTCCCTTATAGACAGGGGCGTCTTTTCAAGAATTGTTCAATTAGGCTGCTTTGTTCCTTCTCCTGCAGTGGTGATCTTTTACTCGTGAAGTACCTATATCGCTATGCTTTCTCGGTACAGGTGACTTTTTCCCATCCAAAACCTCCGGACCTGATGTTTTGTAAGAAAAATAGTCACCCATTTTCCCCAAAAGAGTAGTGACCAAAAGGAATTCCTGAAACATTCACATCTACCAGGTAAAACAAAGGGCGACCGGTTTCAGCCAGCTTTCCATTTTGGTACAAGTGCTCGTGGCAAAAGCCTTCTTACTGTGATAGAGTTATGTAAGGAGCACGCAATGTTCATGCATACGCTCTTTGAGAGGGCGTGTATTGTAACGAAAAGGCTGTAAGGTGTAAGGAAGGAATTGAGAAGACTCGTGCCTGGAAAGAAGAGCTGGGCTACGAAGGGATATGGAAAGCAGGTAAGAAGAGGATATGGAATTCAGGACAGTAGCGCTGATCGGTGCCGGTGCAGTCGGCGCATTTTTTATCAGAGGACTCAGGGATACGCTTGGAGATAACTTCTGTGTCATCGCAGAAGGTGAGCGGGCGCTGAGGCTTCGGGAAAAAGGACTTGTGATCAACGGAGAGAAGGTCTTTCCCAATGTCTGCACGCCTGAGGAGGCGACAGGGGCGGATCTGATCCTGATCACAACCAAGTACAACGGCTTCCGTCAGATACTTGACAGCGTCAAGCTGATGACGGCTCCGCACACTGTGGTCGTCAGTGCTCTCAACGGCATTGACAGTGAGGAGACGCTGGCAGAGCTGATCGGTGAGGAGCATCTGCTCAATGCCTTCATGTTCGTCCAGTCCACCAGGGTGGGTAATGCAATTGATTATAATCTCGATGCCAAGGGACTTATATTCGGAGACAAAAACACACCCGAAATGACACCGCCGGCAGAGGCGCTGGACAGGCTTCTGACGAAGGCCGGAATTGCCCACCGCTTTTCTTCGGATATTTATACCGAGCAGTGGCAGAAGTTTGCCCTGAATATCAGCAATAATCTGCCGCAGGCGATTCTGAATGTCGGCTTTGAGGCCTATGTCGACAGTCCGCATGTGCGGTTTATCCATGATCAGCTCTTTGGCGAAGCGATCCGCGTTGCCGCTGCATATGGAGTCACCATAGAGTATGAAGAGAACAAGCATGGCCGTGTCAAGCCGGATGCCCGCTTTTCCACGCTTCAGGATATCGATGCCGGCCGCCCCACTGAAATTGATATGTTTGCAGGTGCTCTGATGAGAAAGGCGGAGGCAGTCGGTATTGAAGTGCCCTATACGACTTTTGCCTATCATGCCATCCGCGTTCTCGAGGAAAAAGCCGAGGGAAAAATCAGCTGAATTCAAGGAGGGTAAAGTTATGAAAAAACTGTTTCAGGCTGCAGACCGCTATATCAAGACCAGCGACTGGAAGATCATCGCAGCAGTCAAATTCTGCGTGATGGCCTTCGGCATCATCGTCGGCATGTTTGTCAGAAAGGAACATCGCAAGCCTGTATTGTGCGGAGCGGCTGCGGTCTTTTTGCTGACTTATATTCCCCTGATGAGAAGAATGGTCCGTTTTATCCAGCAGGAATGGGATGACGAGGACGATATCAAAAGATTCCCTTCGGCGTCAGATTCTTATGAAAACTGATATTATTCGGCGTCAGATTCAGGCGGAAACTGATTCCATTCCGAAACCGGACCGTGGGTGAATTTCGAGACCTGAACGCGGACGGGATTAGTAACCGGATCGCGGGCGAATTTCGAAACCGTGCCGCGGGCGCTTTCGAATCAGTACTGCAGGTGTACAATGAAAAAGAAGCAGGGCGGTGGCATCGGGAGGTCACGGACAGGAGGCATAAGAATTGAGGATCATTATTTCTCCCGCCAAAAAGATGGTTGTGGACACGGATACTTTTGTCTGTAAAGAGGTCCCCTGTTTTATGGAAAAAACGCAGATCCTCAAGGACTGGATCTGCAGTCTTTCCTATGCGGAGCAGAAGGATCTGTGGAAGTGCAATGACAAGATCGCGCAGCAGAACGCGGAGCGCTTTGCACAGATGGATCTTTACAGAAATCTTACACCGGCCATCCTGGCTTATGACGGGATTCAATATACTTATATGGCTCCCGCTGTTTTTGAGGACGGACAATACGCCTATGTGCAGGACCATCTCCGCATCCTATCCGCTTTCTACGGCGTCGTAAAGCCTATGGAAGGCGTCGTTCCCTACCGTCTGGAGATGCAGGCGAAGGCGGCCGTGAACGGATGCCGTAATATTTATGAGTTCTGGGGAGAGGACCTTTACCGCGAGGTGATGAAAGGTGATGACATTGATGAGAACAGAGACGACAGCCGTGTCCTCATCAATCTGGCCTCTAAAGAGTATTCCAAATGTATTGAAAAATATCTTCGTCCGGGAGACCGGTTTATTACCTGTATCTTCGGGGAACTTGAAAACGGGAAGGTCGTTCAGAAGGGCGTTTATGCCAAGATGGCACGAGGCCAGATGGTCCGCTATATGGCTTCCATCAACGCCCGGCAGCCTGAGCAGATTCAGGGCTTTGACAGAGACGGATATGCCTTTGACCCGGACAGATCCTCGGAGAAGGAATACTGTTTCATACGCTGAATCCCAAGGAGGCGGCTTGTTCTGAAAAGCAGGTGAAAAAGGCTCCATAAACAGGATGTACAGATTATCATAAAAACGCGCGTTTTAGCAAAAAGACCGGATTATCATAAAAACGCGCGCTTTTAGTAAAAAGACCGGATTATCGCAAAAACACGCGATTATAGAAAAAAAGACCAGATTATCATAAAACATTAATCAACTTATAAAGACACAGATTATAGAAAAAGGACAGGAAGGGAAGATGAGCGGTCATAGATTTGCCTGGTGGAAAATATTACTCGCATTACTTATTGTAGTTGTTTTAGTTGTCGGCGGTTATTTTGCCTATGTCTTTCTCACCTACAAGCGGATCGAGGACAATGTTGATCTGACTGTGGAAGGAAATGTACAGGAGCCGGCACAGACCGGAAAAGAATACACAGCGGTCTCCTACAATATCGGATTCGGCGCCTACACTGCGGATTTTACCTTTTTTATGGACGGCGGTAAGGAGAGCCGTGCGCGGTCGAAGGAGAGTGTTCTCGAATGCGTGAACGGCAGCGCGCAGAATGCCCTCTCTTTTGAACCGGATATTGTCCTCTTTCAGGAAGTGGATACGGATTCCACTCGCAGCTGGCATGTGGATCAGAAGGAAATCATCCAAAGTGCCTTCGGCGAAAAGGGAAACTGGGACAGTGTATTTGCCTCAAACTATCATTCTGCCTATTTGATGTACCCTTTGACCAAGCCCCACGGTAAATCCAATTCCGGCATCCTCACTCTGAGCAAGATGGATATCACATCCTCCCTGCGCAGAAGCCTGCCGATCGCAACGAGCTTCAAGAAGATTCTCGACCTGGACCGCTGCTACAACTATTCCAGGATTCCCGTGGAAAACGGCAAAGAACTGGTGGTCTTCAACACGCATTTGTCTGCCTATGGAACAGATGCTTCCCAGGGAAATTCCCAGCTGCAGATGCTGTTCGAGGACATGCAGCGGGAGTATGAAGCCGGCAACTATGTCCTGTGTGCAGGTGATTTCAATCATGACTTCACCAGGGATTCCATTGAATATTTCAACCCGGGCTCAGGGGAGAGTTTCAGCTGGTGCGCGCCCTTCCCCGATGAGATCATGCCGGATGGCTTCATAAAATGTGCGGACTATGCTGATGGGATGGTGCCTTCGACACGCAACACGAATATTCCCTATTGCGAGGACAGCTTTGTGGTTATCCTGGACGGATTTATTGTGTCAGACAACATCGAGCACACATACGTGCAGAATATTGACAAGGGATTCCAGTACACAGACCACAACCCTGTTGTTCTGAAATTTACCCTGAAAGATAATTGACATTGTAAAAGCGCTTAGAAATAGACAAAAGCAGCAGAGGTTAGCATGAGCCTGTACGCGATCGGTGATCTTCACCTGCATTTTCAGTCCGAGCTCAAGGCGCCCGGACAGCTCTACGGCAGGGTCTGGAAAAACCATGAGGAAAAGTTTCGCAGAAACTGCGAGAAGATGATCCGTCCGGAGGACACCCTTGTCCTGGTCGGAGATCACAGCTGGGGAAAAAACCTGGCTCAGTGCCAGGCAGACCTGCAGTACATCAGGGACCTCTCCGGCCGCAAGATCCTTCTGCGCGGCAATCACGATATGTTCTGGGATGTCAAAAAGACTCCGCAGCTCAATGCACAATTCTCCCCGGATCTCTTTTTTCTCCAGGACAATTACGCATCCTATCAGGACTATGCCATTGTCGGAACCAAGGGCTATACCTTCGAGGGCCCCTTTTATCTGGACCATCGCAGACGGATCATTGACTGGGATGAAGAGGAAGAGGCCCACGCCAGAAAGCTGGTGGAGCGGGAAGCCGTGCGCCTGAGAAAATCCTTTGAAGCCGCCAAGGCAGACGGATATACCAGGTATATCATGTTTCTTCACTATCCGCCGACCAACATCCTGCAGACGGAGAGTGTCTTCACCCGTATGGCCGAGGAATATGGCGCAAAACAGGTCATCTATGCTCATTCCCACGGAGAGTCCCGCTTCAACGACAGCATACTGGGGACCATGAACGGGATCCACTACAGCCTTACCTCCGGAGACTTCCTCAGGTGGAAACCTATGAAGATCCTTGATTAAGAAATCATCCGGATCAGGGTTTTCGGGATGAAAAAAGCACGAAAAGCACAATATTGTTTGAAAAGAAAAAGCAGACCATGCCGGCATGCGGCCGATATGGTCTGTAACTTTTTTGTCCGTAAACAGCATAATCTTAATTTTTACACTTGTTTAATTTATAAATATGTGTTAGAGTTTCCTGGTTGTCCCGGAGATGATTCCCGGGATCGATGCTGGTCGTGGACCACCCAGGATAAAAAACAGGTAGATTGCAGATTCAAAGCCGCAGGGTCCAACCCTGCGGCTTTTATTCTTCATCGCACAAGACTCGCGAGCGAGTCTTGAATATGACATTGGAGGAAGACAAGAAATACTATGCCCCAAAAAGTCATCATTGACACTGATCCGGGAATCGACGACAGTCTGGCAATCATGCTTGCCCTGTCCATGCCCGAAGAAATAGAAGTTGCAGGTATCACAATCGCGGCAGGAAATGCCCCTGTCGAAATGGGGTATGGGAATGCCCTGAAAGTCCTGAAGTTTATGGACCGCCTGGATGTGCCGGTATTCATGGGAGCGGACAGACCTTTGAAGCGGGATTTTGTCAACGCACTGGATACACACGGAGCCGACGGACTCGGCGAGAGCTTTCTGCCGGAGGTGTCGGAAGAAGAGTATGAGCGGCAGGAAATGAATGCTGTCCAGTTTATGCAGGAGACACTGCAGAGAGAGGCGGTCAGCGTGATCGCCCTCGGTCCTTTGACAAATCTGGCCATGCTTATAGAAAAAGATCCCTGTGCCTTCGGAAGTATCCGTGAAATAGTCTCCATGGGAGGGTCTTTCAGAAGCCACGGAAACTGTTCACCGGTCGCCGAATACAATTACTGGTGCGATCCGGACGCCGCAGCCATTGTCTATCGGGAAATGGACAGAATCGGAAAGATGATCCATATGGTGGGTCTTGATGTCACCCGCAGGATCGTTCTGACACCGGATCTTCTGGACTATATGAAGCGGCTGGATCCGCGTACCGGGGATTTCACACAGAAGATCACCAAATTTTATTTTGACTTCCATTGGGAGTGGGAGCATCTGATCGGATGTGTCATTAACGATCCCCTGGCAGTTGCCTATTTTGCCAGAAGGGATCTCTGCCGCGGATTTGAATCCTATGTGCAGATTGAGACACAGGGGATCAGCATCGGCCAGACAGTGGTGGACTCCATGCATTTTTACAGGCATACGCCCAATGCAGTTGTCCTCACAGAGGTTGACACCATGCGCTTCTTCAGGACCTTTTTCACCTGCCTTCTGCAGATGGAAGAGGAACCGGATCTTCTTGCGGATCTGTGCCGATGAACAAAATCCGGTTGTTTCATTCATGATTTAATAATGAAAAGAAAGCATATTCGAAAAACTGCCTGTTTCTTATAAAACTGCCTGTTTCTTTTGTAAAGGAGAAAGAAAATGATCAATACCAATACTGTTTCAACCAGAAGAGAAGAAAACAGCATTATTTCTGTCAGGAAGATGTGCGTGGTCGCACTGGCGATCGTCCTCAATGTGATCGGCGGACAGATCGCGCTGATGCTCCACCTGCCGATTTATCTGGACAGCATGGGCACGATCATGATCGCCATGCTCTACGGACCCGTCTACGGCATGCTTCCGCCCCTGCTCTACGGCCTTGTCATGGGATTTACCCTTGATATTTATTCCCTGTATTTCATGCCTGTCGGTCTGATGCTTGGCCTCGTGACAGGCCTTGTATCGAGATATTTTTCCCTTAAAAAATGGAGAATGATCCCGGGCGCAATGCTGATCACCATCCCCGGCACTATCGTGAGCGCTGTCATTACAGCGGTGCTTTTCGGAGGAATTACTTCTTCGGGCTCCACAGTGATTGTGCAGGTACTCAACAAGGCCGGGCTTGGCCTTACTGCCAGTGTTTTCATCGTTCAGATCCTCACAGATTATCTGGACAGACTGCTCTCACTGGTCGTCGTCTCTTATCTGCTGCACGTGATCCCTTCCGACCTGTATCGGACAGAGAACTGATCGAAAAGAGAACTGGTTTTAATTATTTAAATATTTTGAGAACAAATCTCAATAAAGGAAGACTGACTACAGGAGAAAGGGAATCCATGAGAGTTCTGATCACCGGAACAGCCCGGGGCATCGGCCGGGCATGTGCTCTGCGGTATCTGGAAGCGGGGCATGAGGTCATTGGTTTTGATATCAGGGAGAGTTCGATCTCTTCGGACAGGTATACGCATTATATGGTTGACATCACCGGGGAACTTCCCGGGATTAAGGGCGTAGAGATCTTAGTCAATAACGCCGGTGTGCAGGAAGGCGGAAATGAGATCGATGTGAACTTGAAAGGGACCATCGCCGTGACTGAAAAATATGCCATTACGCCGGATATCCATTCTGTTGTTTTCATGGCATCCTCCAGCGCTTCCAACGGCGCTGAATTTCCCCTCTATGCCGCCAGCAAGGGAGGCATCCTGGCCTACATGAAAAATGTCGCTCTGCGCGTAGCGCAGTACGGAGCCACCTGCAACAGCATCTCCGCGGGCGGAGTTCTGACAGAACTGAATCAGCATATCATAGAGAATCCCCATCTCATGCAGCAGTGTCTGGATGAGACACTTCTGCACAAGTGGGCGAAGCCGGAGGAAATCGCGGAGTACTGCTATTTTCTCACTAATATAAACAGCAGTATGACCGGGCAGGACCTGCTGGTCGACAACGGCGAGCAGCTCAAATCGAATTTCATATGGTGATCATTTAGTGAAAGAAAAGTGCCGCAGGAAGCATCACAAAGAGTGAGGCCTCCTGCGCTTTTTTTACAGCGTGTTTTCAGTGTCCGTGAGCCGGATGACCTCCGGAGAGTCTGCCGTTGGCCGATTTTATGCTATAATGAATAGTGTTCCGGCTCAAATGATTGAGGCGGCACAATGGCAGCATTTATCCCGGGAATGCCCCGGACTCACAAGTCAGATTCATTTGGTGAGCCGATCATTGCGAAAGGATCATATTATGAAGAAGAAAACGTTTAGAAATAACAGAAAGAGCAGTCCGGGGATCGGAGTGCTCATGGCCTGCCTGCTGTTGATTTGTTCTCTGGCAGGCTGTAATTCAGGGGGAAAAAGTGATGCATCCCCTGGAATAACAGAGAAGGCAGCCGCAGCAGAGAAAGCTACGGAATCTACGGCAGAAATGGTTTCAGAATCTGCGGCAGAAATGGCTTCAGAATCTGCGGCAGAGAAAGCCGAAGAGTCTGCGACGGCACAGAATGCCGCGCAGACTGCGGACCCCGGCCCGGATCCTGAAATTGAGCAGATTCTGGCAGGGATGACACTGGAGGAGAAGGTCGGACAAATGTTCATGCCTTCTTTCCGGGTCTGGCAGGAAGAAGCGGATACAGAGGGAAAGAATCTGACAGTGCAGAATGCGGATGACGAGGGTCAGAAGGTGAATGTCACAGAACTCAATGACCAGATCCGTGAATGCATTGCGAAATATCATTTCGGCGGTGTTCTTCTGTTTGCCGAGAACTTCAGGGATGCGGAGCAGACCCTCCGTCTCACTGCGGATCTGCAGCAGACCAACCAGGAGGCAGGCGGCCTTCCGCTTCTCGTGGCTGCAGATCAGGAAGGAGGCTACATCACCCGATTGACCTTCGGAACCAGAGGCCCCGGAAACATGGCTCTGGCAGCGACAGGAAATCCGGAATATGCCAGGACAATGGCTTCCATTTACGGAAAAGAAATGAGCCTTGTAGGCGTCAATACGGATTTTGCGCCCGTGATGGATATCAACAACAATCCCAACAATCCGGTGATCGGCGTGCGTTCTTTCGGTGATTCTCCCGAGGCGGTTGCGGAGTACGGCATATCCTATATGGAGGGGCTGCATGACCAGGGCACGATCGTCACCCTCAAGCATTTCCCCGGACATGGAAATACCGATACGGACAGCCACACAGGGTTCCCCTGCATAGAGAGCAGCTATGAGGAATTGAAGGGCTTTGAGCTGGTCCCCTTCCAGGCTGCTTTAGATGCAGGCGCGGATATGGTCATGACTGCACATATCCAGTATCCTAAGATCGAAACGGGTACATACACGTCCATCTCGACAGGAGACCAGGTCTATCTGCCCGCTACCATGAGCCATAGGATCCTGACTGATATTCTGCGCGGCGAGATGGGATTTGAGGGTGTGGTGGTCACAGATGCCCTGGATATGGCCGCGATTGCAGAGAATTTCTCCATGGAAGATACGGTCTGCCTGACCATAAACGCAGGCGCCAACCTGCTGATCCCACCGACGACTTTGGACGCGGAAAAGTTCCGTCAGATGGAGGAGATGACAGAGCTGGCTGTCCGGCTTGCAAAGGACGGAAAGATCGACGGAGAGCGTATTGATGACTCAGTCCGCCGCATACTCACACTCAAGAAAAAATACGGCATCCTGGGTCAGACAGATTTTTCCGTGACAGAGGAAGAGGCAGACGCTGCAGTGAAGGGGGTCGGAAGTGACGAACACAGAGAGACTGCCTGGGATATTACAGAGAAAGCCCTCACACTTGTGAAAAACGAGAATAAGGCATTTCCTGTGAAAGCAAAGGCAGGTCAGAGCGCGCTGATCCTTTTTGCCGACAGCTGCGCAAGCCGTGCCGGGGCAGGAGAATTTGCAAAGCAGATCCTGACAGAGAAAGGATTCTACCCTGAGGGCACTGACTATTCTGTCATGGTCTATTCACCGGACAATACGGAGGAATGTGTACAGGCTGCAGTGGGGGCTGATCATCTGATCCTGGTACACAGCATGTATGATGCGGGCAATCTGGATCCCGATTCGGAAGACGGCTTATCTGCCGTGGCATTTGAACGCATCATCGAAGAGAGACATGCCGCAGGGAAAAAGGCAATCCTGATTTCCGCCCAGCTTCCCTATGATGTCAAACGCTTCCCCCAGGCGGATGCGATCCTTCTTTCATACGGCGCATATGTTATGCGCGAAATTCCCCCTGCATCAGGAGAGGGCAGTGCTTATATGCCCAATCTGCCGGCGGCGGTCTGTGCCTGCTTCGGAATGGGAGAGCCGACAGGAAAACTCCCTGTTGTCCTTCCTGAAATCGATGAACATTACAAGCTGATCGTTGATCCATGAGCGTTGGCAGGACGGGCTTTTTGATGAACTGTATACACCACCGGGCGGGCATTTGCAGTCACTGCTGATTCCGGTGAGCCGGAAAAGTGAACCGGAAAAAGTGATCAGGAAGAAGTGAACTGGAAAAAGAAATCCGGAAAAGTGGGCCGGAAAAGTAATCCGGAAAAAGTGAGCACGAAAAAGTGAATCTCAGAGACTGGAACAGAAGCCTGGTTTGGGCTATTATATAACAGAGTTAATGCTCGCTTTAAAAATGCATTCATCACAAATGAGGGAAACATATGTATCGTTACTCGTCACACCCTGACCAGGGGCGCGGCAAGTTCAGTTCGATTTAAAATACAGGAGGCGGTTATGGAAGCGAATGTCATCAGGGGACATCTCGAAGTACATGATGAAAAAGGATCCTACAGGATTCCGGTCGGCCGACGCAGCAGAAAGTGTCTGATGATCCTGGACCAGAAAGAGGGCGAGTATATCAGGAGCCTTGAGCTGGATCTTTTTACAGGATTTGTGTATTACTGCGTAGACAATGCGACCAGCGGCGGGCTGTCGTATTATTACGATATGTCCAGCAAAAAGGTGAGCCGTTTCTTTATCCACCGCTACCTGCGGCTTGCCAGAAACCATGGTTTTACAGCTTCTCCGGAAGAATATGAAGTTTTTGAAAAGCTTCCCTGCCAGGACTGGGTCACTGAGATGGAAAAGCTTCCCGGGTGGAAGGAAGCGATCGAAAACCGCATGCAGCGGCTTCTGCTGCCTGAGGCAGAGGTTGTCAGTGTCCCTGCGTCAGGAAGACCTGATGAAGGGAAGAATGATGCCGGGAAGGATTTCCTCTCGGGAATATCCTCTGTCTCCTTCTTCCGCGCGCCCGCCGCTTACCCCACCAAAGAGAAGGAGTACATGTACCTGTTCAGAAAGTCAGAAGGCGAGAATCTTCTTTTACACAGAGATGATACGATCGGCAATGAGTTTTTCGGGGAGGATGTGGAATTTGAGAGGATCCTTTCCGACGATGAATGCGCCTGGATCGGAAACCTGCTGATGGACGTAGTTTCTGCCGGTTCGGACGCCAGCTCAGGAGCATCGGCGGGAGCGATAGACCGGGCAGAGGGAATACTGACACCGGATGCAATGAGCACGCTCTTTCCCATGAGAGAGGAACTTGTCCTGCAGAGAATGGTCATCAACTATCAGGACGGAAGCTGCAGGGAGATCACTGCCGGCGATCCCGAAGGGATCAGGCACTCCGATATCGTGCAGACTGTGCTACGCGGTATACTCAGACGGGAAATCGAACTTGTTTAAAGGACAGCCGCAGGAGCGGAAGATATCCCGACAGGTTTGGTTCACCGCAGGAACAGAAGATATCCCGACAGGATTGGTTCACTGCAGGAGCGGAAGATATCCCGACAGGATTGGTTCACTGCAGGAACGGAAGGCTGTTAGATCTGTCACAAGAACAGAAGATACAAAAAAATCAGGGAGGATTTGAAAATACTATGATCACACGCAAAGCAATGTTCCGCGCCGGATCCGGGAAAAAGATCACGGCATTTCTGCTTGCGGCGGTCTGCACGGCAGCTCTTTTGACCACGCCGGTGCAGGCAGATACACACAGAGAATTCGAATATGATGTCGATACTGCATGGACGAATGATGATGTTCAGGAAATGCTGGATTATGCCACTTACTGGGTGGGCAAGATCGACTATGCCTCCGCCCAGAACGATACAGACCCGCATAACCAGCGCTTTGATGAACTCTATGAAGGCGGAAAGACGGACTGCAGCTGGTTCGTCTACCATGTGCTTTTCCGCTACGGGCTTCTGGATCATTTCGTTCACTCCTACGAATGGGGAAACAGTCCCGGCACCTATCCCGGCGGCCACAATATAGGCAATGACCTCGACAATGCAGTGCCGGGCGATATCCTGTGCACCGGCACAGGCACGAAGCCTCAGAACAGCCACGTGCTCATTTATCTGGGCGGCGATAAGGTCGTCCATTGCGCAGCAGGCCACGGTGTCATTATTTCCAACGCTCCTCATCATATCCGTCAGATTGTACATTTTTCCTGTGTACCCAATCATCAGACTGATAAGGGAGTCGACACTGAGTAAGCGACGCAGAATGGATAGGAAGAGGCACTTGATTGAGTATGGATGGAATGGAAAAAAATAAAGCAGCCGCCGGAAAGAAGGGCAGGATCATTATAATCGCTGCCGGGATCGCAGCAGTTCTTCTGATCGCTTTTTTCTGCTATTCCGGCTGGGTCAAGCTTCCCTGGATGACCAACCGCTATTTCCTGCAGCATGGTTTTGCGGCAAAACAGGCCTGGATCCAGGACGGCGATGATTATTCTTACACAGATGAAAAGGGCAGAATGGTGACAGGACTTCAGAATATTGACGGCTCCTGGTACTATTTTGACATGGAGACCGGCCTGATGCAGACCGGCTGGGTCACTGATGAAGCGACACAGCAGAAGATGTATTTCAAGCCCGGTTCCGGGAAAGCATCGATTGGCTGGGCAGAAATCGAAGGAAATATTTATTATTTTTCCGACAAGGGTGAAATGCAGACCGGATGGCAGACCCTTGAAGGCAAAAAATATTATATGGATGAGAAGGGCTGCAGGTGTACCGGCTGGCAGACCATAGACGGAGAGGAATACTATCTGGATGAAGAAGGTGCCATGCAGACCGGCTGGCTCACCGTCGACGGGGATACCTATTGGATGGACAGCGAAGGCCACAAGTGCACCGGCAAGCAGACCGTGGACGGAAAAGATTACTTTTTTGACAATGACGGTGTCATGCGGACCGGCTGGAGCCATACCAACGGCAAGAGGTATTATTACGGAAGTGACGGCAGTATGCAGACCGGCCTGATCACGGTGGACGGCGAAAAGTTCTACCTCGGAGATGACGGTGCCGTTGATCCCGGCTGGCATGAAGGGGACCAAGGATCCTTCTATGTCTGCGCGGACGGCTTCGTGGCGGATCCCGCAGAAGGAACCGGCAATTACGGACGTCTCATTGTGCGCAATGCCGGAATCGATGTCTTTCTTTACACCGGCAGCACCCGTGATGATTACCAGTCGATCGTAGACGCGGAGAACAGTGCACTTGTCGTGGAGGAGCGAAGAGACCTGGAGCCGGTCATTGCGGACCGCAGAAGCCAGGGCTTCAACCTCAGCGGAATTGTGAAGGGCAACACAGCCTGCCTCATCTATGCAGACGGGACCATACAGGAGTTTGTCTGCTCCAGAACAGCGACAGGACGAAATCTGGGGACGGATGTCGTGGACAGCCTGAACATCTCCATCTGGAAACAGAATGCCGGCGGACTGTGCACCTATGCCAGCGCAGGCAGCAGAAATGCCGGAGAAGTCGTCACCGTATTCTGGGAACCTGTAAAGAAAGAGAATGTGGATTCCCAGGACGGGACACAGAACACGGAAAGTGAATAATACTGTCAATACAAAAAAATCCCGCTGCGGCAGAGCATGTGATATGCGCCGAAGCGGGATTTTTCCTGTCTGTTTCTATGCCGCCCTTATGAGGAAAGGGCTTTTACCTGATCAGATGCCGAGCTCTTTCTGCAGAGCAGCGATCATCTCCTGATACTCCTCGTCTTTGAGGAATACGGGATCGGGATTGGTGATGGCGAAGCTGCCGCCGAACTCAAAACCGCCCTCATATTTGGGAACGATATGGAAATGAAGGTGAGGGTTGGAGTCGCCGAAGGAACCAAGATTGATCTTGGTGCAGCCCCAGAGCTTCTTGACAGCGCCGGATGCAGCTGCCAGATCTGCGCAGTAATCATTTCTCTCCTGTTCGGTGCACTCGCAGAGCTCTTTCTTGTGAGCCTTCAGAGCAAGAGCGCAGCGGCCCTTGTGTGCCTGATCCTTGAACAGATACAGAACGCCTGCCTTCATCTCGCCGACTTTGAACATAATCGCTTCACGGCCTTCATGGTGCTCATCACAGTAGAAACAACCCATAGTAACATCCTCCTGTTTAGTCTTACAAGGACTGCATGCCGCCATGCAATCCCGGTTCTGGTTTCTCTGAGAATATTATATAGCAGACACGAATTAATTGCTATCTAAAATATTAACAGACCTCACGTAAAAACCTGAAAAAATCAATATTACAATTCACGCTCTTCCGCAGCATGCCGAAGCACTTCAGTGTGAAGTAGAAAACAGCAGGACACAGCAGGACACGGCAGGGTACAGTAGAAAACAGCAAGAGTACAGCGGAGAACAGAACTGGATTTATGACTTGACAGTAATTCAGAATGGTGTATAATTCATGTAAATGAATGCGATTCATAATAAGGAACATAGATGACAGCTGAACTTCAGAAACTGCTATCGCGGATGGAGGTAGGAAGATGACAATCAGTGAGAGAATATTTGAAAGACTGACACAGATGCATATGACCCAGAAACAGTTTTCTGAAGAAACAGGTATTCTGCAGAGCACGATCAGTGAGTGGAAAAAGAAGAAGACGAATCCTACATCTGAAAAGATTATGGTCATCTGCAAAGTCCTTGACGTCACGCCTGAATGGCTTTTGTCCGGAATTGAAAAGAATGGCTCCCGTAAGAGCCGTGCAGACTGGTATGTTGTTGGAAAGAAGACAGAGCTCGGCCACTTGATCAACGCCTACAATAACATGGGCAAGGATCGCAGAAACAGGCTGATGGGCTATGTTGAGGCGATCGAGTCCATGGAAGAGTGAAAAAAACGCTCGATAGTTTGTGCCGGAGCACAAACATCCCCTGATGTCAACGAGAAATCGTCTTCACGAATTTCTCGTTGACGATGCCTACGCACTGAAGTGCTCCGGCATGTTTCGGAAGAGTGAAAAATCTTGTCGGTACAAGATTTTTCGCTCCAGAGCTTTGTGCCGCGAGACGGCCCAAAGCTCCGCTGATCGCATCGGAGAAACCCGTTCCAGGCTTTCTCCTCGCGCTGCCGCTCTTATGAGCGGCATGCATTGGAAGAGTGAAAAAACGGTAAGATACACATCTTTTGCCTGTCTTGAGGGGGTGGACGCATGTCCGATTTCTGTCGGGACGCAGCCGGTAGCGGAGGCTGGCGGCGCACTTGCGGCACCCTTGTTAGCATTGACTAAGCTGATACGAAAAGGCATAATATTTTATGTAATTGCTGTTTCAGCGTCAGGCTGAATTCTGATAGTTTTGGAGAAAGGAGTTAAAGAATGAAGTACAAATGCACAATCTGCGGCCACATTTATGATGAGGAAAAAGAGGGCGTAAAATTTGCGGATCTTCCGGCAGATTGGAAATGTCCTATTTGCAAACAGCCGAAATCCAAATTTGAGCCCCTCGATGAGTCTGCAGAGATGACATGGGCTTCCGAGCACAAAATCGGCATCGCATCTGATCTTGACGACGAAATGAAAGAGTTCCTGCGTGCAGAGTTCGCAGGCGAGTGCTCTGAGGTCGGTATGTATCTTGCCATGTCCAGAGCAGCTATCCGTGAAGGCTATCCTGAAGCCGGCGCTTTCTATCGCCAGGCTGCTTTTGAAGAAGCTGATCATGCTGCCCGTTATGCCGAGATGCTCGGTGAGGTCGTTTCCGCTTCCACCAAGGCAAACCTTGAGGCACGTGTAGCAGCTGAGAACGGCGCATGCGCAGGCAAGACCAAATTTGCCAAGAAGTGCAAAGAGATGGGTCTCGATGCTCTTCATGACAGCATCCACGAGATGGCTCGTGACGAAGCCCGCCACGGCCAGGGCTTCAAAGGACTTCTGGACAGATATTTCAAATAATCCGCAAATTGCGAATATAAGGGCTCTTTGAAGCTTTACAGGCTTCGCTGATCCCGCAGGAGAAATTCAGTAAACCGGTTGATGAGTAAACTGCTCACCAACCGGTTTATTTCGTCTTTATTTGACAGTTTTGGTATAATGAAAGAGCGCGAGCCTCTGTCCGGTTTGTGACGCTCTGAGTATTTACTTCGCGGCAGACCTCGGCAGACATTTTTTGCTTTATAAAAATGGAAATTCCATATCAGAGGGGGATGAAACGGATGGCAGACATGCTTGATTATCTTGACTGGAGAGGTGATATCCCTTTTTCGGCAGACCCATTTAATGAAGTGGACAGCCTGATCCTGTCAGAAG
This sequence comes from uncultured Lachnospiraceae bacterium, assembly GCA_902780385.1. GTDB lineage: Bacteria > Bacillota > Clostridia > Lachnospirales > Lachnospiraceae > CAG-791. Next base: position 1,866 of record CACZFF010000024.1, on the reverse strand, counting down.
TGGCCTATGTAGACTTCGCCGGCATTGTGCCCGGACCCGATGACAGCTTTGGTTCAGAAGCCATGCCGCTCAATGCGGTTCCCGTAGTATCTGTCCCGGATGCCGTCAGGCGGTATTGGGAACTGCACACGGAAGCGGAGATCCAGAGCAGTAACACGCTCTATAAAATGGCACCATATGTTCTGGACAAGCTCTGCAGCGGAGCCCGTTTCGGGGAGATGTATCTGGGCGGATATGTCAATAAAGTCTCTTCCGAGAAGAACGAACAGATGGCAGCAATTACCTATTTTCTGTCTGACGGAACTGCATTTACTGCTTTCCGCGGGACAGACGACACCCTGGTCGGCTGGAAAGAGGATTTTACTTTCAGCTTTATGAAGGAGACTGCAGGTCAGAAGAGTGCCGCTGAATATCTGGACCGAATGTTCGGAACACGTGAGGAGCCGCACAGCTCTGCCGCAGGAAAGGGTGGATTTACGGATTTAGGAGCGGATTATCCGATTCGTGTCGGCGGCCATTCCAAAGGCGGCAATTTCGCAGTGTTTGCCGCAGCCTTCTGCGCTCCGGAGACCAGAAAGAGGATCGTACAGGTTTACAGTAATGACGGGCCGGGACTCCTGGAGGAAATCACAAAGACAGACGCATACAGGGAGATCCTGCCCCGGGTGCACAGTGTTGTACCGGAGGAATCCCTTTTTGGGATTCTGCTTGACAGCGGCTACTACCATAAGGTGATCAAGAGCAGTCAAAAAGGACTCTGGCAGCACGATGCCCTGAGCTGGCAGATCAAGAGAAATCATTTTGAAGAAGCCGAGAAGATCTCCGAAGGAAGCCTTATGCTCAAAAAGACCATCGAGACATGGGTTTATGGTATGACTCCTGAACAGCGCCGGGAGACTGTGGATATCATTTTTACAATACTGGAAGACACAGGCTTTGAAAATGTATCAGAATTTGCCAGTGAACACTTCAAGAGCATCGGGGAACTTGCGCGCGCATACTCGGAACTGAGCGGGGAAGAAAAACGTATCTTTCATGAAACAGGGCTGAGGCTTCTGAAAAGCGGTGCCAGTTCCATTGCCGAAGAACTGCAGGATCAGATCACAAAGCAGATTGAGAAAATGCAGCACGGAGGTTTGATCGGCTAAAGCATTTTAGATGATAAACTTAGATGATAAAATTTGACCTGAAAGCAGACAGTTATCAGACAAATGCGGATAAGTGTACGAAGAGTGTGGAAATAAAAAATAATTAAAAAAGTGCTTGCCAAGGCATTTTTCATGTGGTAGTATTTGATTCGCCGCTGAAAAAGAACGGCACAACAACAGATTTTTTCACTGATTTCATTTGATGAACAGCTTGAAAAAAATAAAAAAGTTGTTGACAGGCTCGGGGATCTGTGATATATTAGATGAGTTCTCACCTAAAAAACAGACGAGAGCGAAAGACGAAGACCTGCCCTGCAGGCTTCGAAAAAACATTTCCAATCTTATATGAGTACTAGACAGAAATGCAACCCTGAATATATTCCTTTATATTTGAGGTCACAAATGAACAGCTTACGCGGTTCATGACCAGCGGTCTTATCTTAATGGACCGTGCCAGAAAATGGCGAATTTTGAGGAAATTCAGAGGACATTGAATTGTAAGAATGATTTGAGAGATCAAAGATTTCGAACGACCCAATTCAGTAAAAGGATAAAAATGGAAAGCCAAGTCCATTTTGACCATGAGAATTTCTTTCGTATTAAGATCTTAGCATCTCCCGAGGGAGATGAAAAATTTTAACATGAGAGTTTGATCCTGGCTCAGGATGAACGCTGGCGGCGTGCCTAACACATGCAAGTCGAACGGGACTATTTGGAG
>CACZFF010000023.1 GCA_902780385.1 uncultured Lachnospiraceae bacterium | reverse complement strand
TCCAGAAACGTCTTAAACTGCTCATCGTAGACGATTTTGCCCGAAGTGCATCCTCTGTACCCCAGCCGTATGATGACCGCATCGCAGGCCGTCTTGACCTTTGACCAATCAGTGATGGTATTGTAGTAGGATATGTCAATTACTTTGAGAGCCATATATCCTCCAAATTAAAAAGGGAGCCGGTTCCCCGACTCCCAATGATCATATTTATTTATCCGTTCCATCCGTCATATCCTGCATGGTCTTTTTAAGTCTCTTGATAATCCAGACGGGCATAGGAATACCTGCAAGGTCAAGATTCTCAATGACGGAAACTGTTTCCATCAGGACAATGTAAATGGAAAAGAAAAAGGCGATGTTGAAGTCTAACGGAATAGCGATGCCGATAAGCCATGCCACCACGACAACAAGCATTTCACCGCCCTTGCGGAACAGACCCTTTCTCATTTTGGTACTGTCCCATGTGGAATTAATCGTAGCCTGTATCCATCCGCTGACAACATCTGTAGCAATCAGGATTAAAGGAAGCAGAAAAATCCAGTAATCATGCGAATAGTGGATTTCCTCGGTGAGTTCGGTACGGAAGTTGAGAATTAATGATGTTATGAAGTCCATGATTGTTGTCTCCTCTACCCACATGTCAGGTGGGGATGGTGGGTTATGGTCTAACTACGTTACCGCTGTTATCATCCGCATACTGCTCCCAACTGCCTGCTACCAGTAGATAATAATATGTTCCCACCTTGTAGCTACCCGTGTTGTTAGTCTCTATGAGATGGAACTCCGTAGCCGTGGGCAAGTGCTTAAGACCAAGTATGTTGTGCGTAGGAGTGGCTAACGATAAGTTGGCATCAGTATTTATACGTAAAAACCACCGCTCGACAAAAGGATTTAAACAGTCTTCCGACCATGGGAAATTGAACTCATTTTTATTTATCCATTTAGCTATAATTACGATACCACCTTGTCTTGCCTCATCGTTATTGTGTGTCCAGATAACAATCATGGACGGGACAGCCCCCAACTCATGGGGTATGGATGTTTCGAGTGCCTCTACCCATGACAAATTTCTTGTTATCTCAAATTTGCCAGTGATAGCTTTGATGCCTGTGTTGACATTCACCTGACTATACCCATCAAACCCATCAGGACTATACTGCCCATTTTCGCTGACGGATAGCGGTCGCAGGTCTGGCTGAACATCAACATCGACCTGATAAAAGCCTACCTTGCCGTCAGATGGTGTAAAAGTGCCGTTATGGTCAGTAGACAGGTATTCGGTCGGCGCAGGAAGTACAGTAATGTCATCCCTTACCAGTTTGTCCGTTGTCGGAAGTACCTGTTCTATATGTGACGGAGTGACTTCCGTTGCCCCTGAGTATTCGTCAGGAGCAACGATTCTGTCCTTGTAGGCACGTACATCAAAATGGAATCTACAGGCATCGTCTGTTGGTTTAATTGTAAATCTGACCTCATGTTCACAGCTCATGTCATCACCTCGTTGTAAATTGTGGGTTTAATGTTGTAAACGACCTTTCTGGGGTCTTGCCGTCTTGTGCCTGACTGATTAAGCCAGACAAGTGAAATCTCGACCTTGTAACCATGCTTCTTTGTCTCTTCGAATCCAAGGGACATTTCCTGAGAAATCACGTACTGGTATTCCTGATTGCCTGTTTCTGGGATGGTCACAAGCTGAAATTCCGACAGCGGAATCAGCGTTTCGTTCTGCCCTTGCTTAATCGACATCCTTACATCCTGCAGGGTCGTTACGGGATATTCTGTGGGAGCGTCAATGCTGATAAGCATCGTATCCCCACGGCACATTTCTTTGTCCATGCGGTCACCCCCTTACGCATCCATATCGTCAGTAAATACGGTTGATAAGCTGTCTACACCGAGCCACTCCATGACCTCTGCATCGGTCCATCTCCTGTCATAAATACGGCAGTCGTGGAACGTGCCAGAATCCTGACTATATTCCGCACCGCTGGCTGTGTGGATAGCACCAAGATAGAGCGTCTGAGTAAATGCGTCACGATTTGCCTGTCCCGTGACAGTCACATGACCATATGACGATGTCGATTCGCCCGTCCTGTCTGGATACTGGATACTGTTATATCTACTCCATGACCTGCACGAAAGTACATGTCTTGTGCTGTCATATCTCAGCACGATCTTTGCCCTGTCCCCGGTTACAGCAGGCAATCCTGACATCATGTTTTGATTTAAGATGTTTCTGAAACCACGATATGCTGGGTCGTATCGGAAGTTATACCCAGCCGCCAACAATGCTCCCAAAAGACCCGTGCCATTTGTGACAACATCTTCCGGCTGTGTAAGGTCGAGCGCAACAGTAAAGGACGATACACCGTCATACTGCCACAGCGTATCGATGTAGTGTTGTCCGTCAACGTTAAACTCCGCAGGCAGACGATAGACAAGGTCTGTCGTGTCATATTCATAGACCGTATCGACAGCCACGGAAATGTTACCTGTGACCTGTGCAATCGTGATGACTCCGTTGTTGTAGGCTGTCTCAGTTATGTCGACTCCTCCCATTGATACGCTGACAAATGTCAGGCTATAGCCTGTATCTGTGGTCAACGTGCCTGTGTAAGATGCGTTAGGCTGTACATCACTCGTGTTGGACAGATGCGCATGTGCGCCTGTCAATGTCACGCTATAACTAAGAGCTGTAACAGTTGCTGTGCATGTAGCTGTTTGTGTTCCGCAGGTCGCTGTGATTGTAGCGGTTCCGTTTTTCAGCGGTCTTACCACTCCGTCCTCGACCGTTAGGATCGTGCTATCTGAAACTGTCCAGACGATATCATCGGTCGTGTTCTCAGGCTCAACAGTTGCCGTTAGCGTGATAGGGTCACCAGTCGCAAAAGCGATACTGGACTGGTCAAGCGTGATGCCAGTACAAGGCACAGGTGTCCGCATTGCTTTAATCTGTGCATCGCAATAGACCACACGCTCCTCGATAAAATCCGGAATAGCCTTCCTGATGTTGACATTCCACTGAGGAACAAACGGTCTGCTGGGGTCGACGTTAGTCCATCTGTCGATGTCTGCCTGATAGTCCTCGTCTGTGATGTACCGCCAGAACAGCGAAAATTCGTTTTTGATGTAGTCCGGGTCAAAAACCGTCTGCCTTAAGTCTGACCACCGCTCCCACAGCTCATCACCAAAGCACGCTTCCATCCTCTCCCACAGCAGAGATGACGGACATTCGTACATTTCCGGGCAAGGTAACTGAGGATTGTACGCTCCTCCACCGCTCAAGCCGTTGCCCCATGTGGTGTCAGCATCATAGAGTGAGCAGTACCATTTGTTACCGCCGTCATAAGTGACGAGCATGAGGTTCCGTCCCAGCGAGTCAATGGCACAGGCATAATAGGCAAAAAGGTAATAGTCAATAGCACTCTCAACATCCAGATAGTCATCAAGTCCTGACTTAAATTCCTCATCCGTTGCTGTCATCACAAAGTTAATCATGCTTGTAAAGCCATCAGCCACATATTTAGTGACGGTCTGCCCTTCCTCTTCGACCTCATAGCTTGCCCATGCGTCAGGGACCTCCAATTCCCATCCATTGGTTGATGCCTTACGGAACTTGACAGCGTCTGACAGCTGGTCATCACCGCAGACAGCGCAGTGTAATGGATTATCCTCTTCCATTCCAAAGAGGTCTTCATCCTTCGGGATATTAAAGCTATACAAGCCGTGCCACTCATCATTGACATAAACCTTTACAGGATAGCCGTCAACTGCCCCGAAATTCGGTGCGGCTTTCATGTGGCTTTCCGGCTCGGTAATCCGGCTCTTGACCATCTGTCCCCACAGACGGCAGGACACGACATTCTTCGCCTGACTGCGGTCTACCCAGTTCGCCTTGATCACCCATTTATTTTTCTTGAGGACAAGTTCATCGAACAGAGAAATCTTATCTTTCCGTTTGTACTTCTTATCGTGGAAAAACTTGATCGTATAGTTCTTTTTGGGGTAGGTCAGTGAGCTTTCCCCCTGCCATTTCAAAGAGCAGTATCCAGTCCGCTGTTCTCCTTCATCAGGATTTTCCCAGACATAACGGTATGCCTTTGTCTCTGTCTCTTTGTTTGATGCACTGATGTCACCGTAGATTTTCAGCACAGGCAGTTCGTGTGTTACTTTACCACTGCTTCCAGTCTGCGCCGCTTCATTGATAGCCGCCACCAGATTGTCTTTTGCCGTTGTCGTAAGCTGTGACAGGTCACCAACATCATCTGCATCAGCCTTTTCAGCAAGTGCTTGTCCAACCGCAAAATCATCCGCAGGAACACCATGTTCCGTGAACGTTGTGCTTGTCACTGCTCCACCATAAAAACCGCCCTGCGTCCACTGTGCGCCATCGTAGTAGTACCAGTAGCCGTCCGATGACAGGATATAGATAAGCCCTGTGTCGGTCATATCTGATATGGAATCAACAACTGTGGGGACGCCGCCTGCGACTGCTGCGACCTCTCTCTGTACGACAGCTACATCGGTCTGGAGCTGTCCAATCATCTGCCTGTTGGTCGCTTCCTCTTCGGGGTCTTCTCCACCGCCTGATTCGGGTTCTAAATGAGCGACAACAGTTATGATTCCGTCATCGCTGTGCCACGCTTTTGACAGGGTCGAACCGCTGATAATCTCGGCGCAAACCGCAAAGATAAGCTGACCGGTGGCTCCATAACCGAACATGTCCTCGGGCATTTCAGTGACGCCCTGAGGGATAGGCCAGTCAAAAGTGATATAGCCGGTCTCTTCCTCAATCTGGACGGTGGACGGGTCGACAGGATAGTCGTGCCGGGCTTTGTTGGGGCCTTTGGCGGCGATACGGATGGAGGATAAGTCGAAAGAAAAATCCTCTACAGGTTCAGCCTGAAAATGGATGACATCGACATTATGGTCGTAAGCCGCAATACGCTGGTCGGCAGGAAGGAAGACTTCTCTTGTGAGCAGGTCTATAGTACATAAGATTGTCATTTACTTTTCCCTCCTTCCTCAGGTCAGTGTCAGCCGGAGCTGTACGTCCATGGATACCAGACCGTTGTTGATGGCTTTGTCATTGATAGCCTTGCTCTCCGTCCAGACCAGTCTCAGACCGCCTCTGGTGTCGTATACGGTGCAGTGCGCCGGGTCGATAGCTTTCGGCGTGCCGGCGGCGCCGTACAGATAGCCGGGCCCGGTCTGCCGGACCGTAGCGTAAAGGCTGTAGACGCTGATGCCGCTGACATCACTGCCCAGTGTCTTTTTGAGCGGCACCATGACCTCGATGGTTTTCTTGCTGTTGGTGATATGCCCGAAGCAGACAGGTGTCAGGACATCAGTCCGTCCGGGATGGAGATGTTGGGCGTCAGTGTAGGATTTAGCTGTGGCTGCAGCAGTATTCAGCGCTGATTCCAGCGTGTCGATATAGGCAAGAGGCTTTACGGTCTTCCGCAGCGCTTTGACCTCTGAGATCGTAATGCCGACCTGCTTGACTCTGTAGAGCGCCACGATGACTTCCTGAGCTCCATCCCGGAGCTTGCCGGTCGTAGGGTCGTCGGAGGCGCTGGAGCCGGTGTAAACATACTGTTCGCAGAGCTCATAGCCTTCCCGCTCGCCGGTCCCGATGTAAAAGCGATATCCGATGAAGTAGTAAGTCGTGACGCCCTGGGATCCGGAAGGGATGGCAAAATCATCGTAGTTGCCGGCCCTGATCTGGATGCGGCGGCCCTCATTGGTAATGAACTCGCCGTCCAGGATCCTAACCGTGTTGGCTGACGGCACAGAGTAGGCCATGTTGCTGCCAGTCTGGAGGAAGACTCCATCACCGCCCGTAAGGCCCCGGAAGAGATCCGCATCAATCTGGCCGGACACAAACTTAAACCCGGAGCCATTGACTAAGATAGCCATATCATTTTTCTCCTTTTAACTTGTAAACATAGGTGTACATTCCGCCGGAGATCTTCAATGTCTTCCGGGCGATCGGGACAGTAACGCCTGTCCCATGGAAATAACCATACAGCCTGTCTCCGATGTCGCCTTCCAACTCAGCGTCATTGGCCTGCATGTTTTTGTAGCTTTTCAGTTCATTGAGGCGTTTGGTGCCGTACTTGATCAGATCTTCCTCAGACTGGGCAGAAGAGTAATCAAAATAAGCCTGGCGCTCTTTAAAGCCAGTGAAGGTCTTTGTCTGTGAGATCGCTCCTCTGGCATTGGTGTACAGGTCTACCCGCATCCTGTTCTGCAGCTTGCCGGAGCCCATACAGATCAGATGGTTGATACCCATGTTGTCATCCGTATAGGTCAGGGTCAGCTGCGAATCAGTGTTGTAGACCGTGTCCAGCGTTACTGCCGGCACCGCCTCAACAGTGACCTGTATGGGAGCTCCTGCAGCAGTCTTATCAGCGTGTATGTACAGCTTTGCGTCCACTGAGTCCAGCATAGCCATCAGGCCGTCCAGAACGGTTGTATACAAAGCAAAGGTATAACTGCTGATCGTGATACCACTGTCTCTTGTGGGGACATTAAAAAAGCCGCCCAGAATGGTGGACAGCAGATTCCTGATTACGATATTGGCGTCCTGATTGGTGACGGTGTAATAATCCTGGCCGGAAGGCGGGCAGATGATCCACTGAGATAGGAGCCCCCGCCACGTCCACGCCTTGTAAGACACCGTCTGATCGTCGTCAGATGCCTCTTTGACAAACTCAAAAAGGCCGCCGAACTCAGTACCCGGGACGTACAGACCGGCACAGCCGGCGGGGAAGTCCCCTGTAAAAGAGAGTGAGTTGCTTGCCACATCGGAGGAGCCGACTTCAAAATCGCCGTCAAAGTCAGCAGGTCCCAGCTCATGCCGGGATGACGTGAGCATGATCAGCTGGTTATCCATTCAGGCTCACTCCTTTCTTTGTAGACCGTCAGCTCTATGCCGTAGGTCCGGGCATAGCCGATGGCAATGTCTCCGGGCGGGATCTTCTTCAGAATGGATCCGGCAGGGTCTCTATAATCAAAAACGTTGATAACAGTCTGACCAGCTACCAGATACACTCGTCTGTCCCATGGCTGTGTGCTCCGGGAGTCGATGATCAGGACCTGACCATCCTCCATGGAATAGTTGACCTTGTACTGATTCCCGGCAATATTGATCGTGGGATTGACAGCAGGGCCGTATATGATAAGTCTGAAATCCGACGGGGCATAATGGTTGATGTCCATGTGAGGGGCGGCCAGCTCCACCTTGTAGCTGTACGGATAGCCGTATCCGAAATTCTCGCCCTCAGTGTCGATGTAGGCTTTATCCGTATCGAGCGCCGTGTGGTCACTGACCGGGGCGACACTGATGGTCTGTTCTGTGTACCAGAAGGGCACGGGGCAGTAGAATTTGACCTTATTGATCGTTCTGTCCGGGCGCTCTTTGTCAGGCTCCACCGATGATTCAGTGATATAGCTTCGGATGTATGAGTTGCCCCATCTGAGCGTGCCTGGATCCTGATTGAAACAGTCCATATCAATAGCGCTGTGGAAGCTGTTCAGGGCTTTCCGGCGCTCGTTGGCAGTACCCTGGAACATGATCTTGGCTTCATATTCCAGGGCTTTTTTCTGCATCTTATTGATTCTGACGCCGTACTGGCGGGCGGTGGTATCAGGCGCCCATTTCCAGTCATGGAAGGCGCCTGCACTGATCCGGCGGAACCCTTTTGCCATGAGATCGAACTTGGTGCCGTCAGATGATGTATATGAGATATTGACTAAGCCCATGCCACCGATCCTCCTCTCATGTCTCTGACCGTTCTGCCGACCTCTCTGCCATCCAGATAGATGCCCAGGTTGGCAGATTCCATACCTTCCTTCACGGCGTTATACAGATTTCCGCCTGACAGCTGATTCAGGGCATTGACAAGACCGCCGTCAGAGTTAAAGGTCTCTGTCATCGGCGACATGGTATCCTTTACGGCCGCCTCAATTTCCCTGGACGAATCCAGGATACCAAGGGCAAGTCCTCTGCCCCACATCTGACCGATTTCAAACCGGGCTACCTTTGACGGGGACGCGATGCCGGCCTCATCTTTTGCGGCGTTGATACCGGCCCTGACCGCCGCCCTTGCCGCTGATGTGATATAACCGACAGCGTCAGAGATACCATTGGCAAGGCCTTTGGAAATGTTGACACCGGCGCTGTGCGCGTCGCCCTTCACGTTGTTGGCTGCGTCTACCAGAGCGCTGGCCTTTCCGCCGGTATTCTTTGCGGCAGTGCTGACACCGCTTTGACCATCTTTGAGACCGGATGCCAGCTTGTCAGCTACGCCTTTGCCGGCGTTGTAGGCAGGCGTCTGCTGGGCTGTAGCGGCATTTACAAGTTCTTTAGTGATCTCGCCGACGGACCGGGAGTTTGTCTGCACAAGTCCTATGCCGGACCGGATACCGGTTGCCAGTTTGGTTGACAGCTGCAGGCCGGCGTTATTGGCCGGTCCCTGATAACTGTTTGTGGTGTTGATCATGGTGACGGTGATGCGTCCGACCTCATTGGCAGCTCCCTGCACCGCTCCGATACTGGACCGGAGACCGGAACCGAGGGACACGCCCATCTGTCTGCCGGCAGCGTTAAGTCCGCCGCCCGCGTTCTGAACCTTTGCGGTCACACCAGTGACGACAGAATTGGCAAGCTGAGAGCAGGCCGCGTCAACCACGCCGATTCCGTTGATCATGCCGTTGGCAAGGCCCTGGTCCATGTTCATGCCGGATTCTTCCATCTTCCAGGACGGGGACTGTACACCGAGTGCCGCGTTGGCTCTCTCGATGACATCCACGCCCATGGCGTCAGCGGCGTCTCCGGCCTGAGCGGCTGCGGACTCAATGCCTCTGGCAAGGCCCAGTGCCGTCTCAGCTCCAGAAGTCTCCATGATTTCGCTAATGCCGTCCATGGAATTGGCAATGTTCTCAGCGCCCGAATCCATGAGGTCCTGACCCCACTGGTCCGTCATGTTCTTCATGTCTACCGACTGGGCCCACAGGTCATTCGCCTGGGCGAACTCCTCGTCAGACATGTTTACAAATGCCTCAACATAGCTGGAGCCTTCAGGTCCCATCTCAGCCAGATGCTGCAGCAGATCCTGATTGATACCACGATCAGCCAGCTCTGCCATGTTGCGCTCCCAGTTGGCAACGCCGTCAATCTGGCTCTGCATGTTTGACAGGAGCGTTTCGGTAGAGATCTCAGCGCCGCCATTGAACTCTTCAAACATGTTCATCTGGGAGTCCAGAGCCTGCTGAGTACTGTCTACAAGGCTTGTGACAGCATTTGCAAAATCGGCGGCTGTCTGCTGCTGTCCTGCTGACAGGTTGCCCCATGCTGACAGGGCCTGCTCAGAGACCTCGATGGATGCCTGCTGAGTAGCGTTTCCGGCTTCCTGAGCAGCTGTGTTGGCCTCGGTAGCAGCGGTGAGCTCGCCGTATTTGTTCATGTAGGCGTCGGCTTTTGCTGTTGCCTCTTCGGTGAGGCCGTTAGCCTCTTCAATGGCAGCGTTGGCTTCTTCCTGCGCTTTGTTGTTATCTGTCAGCGCTGTCCCGATCAGGTTTAGGGCTTCAAAGACGCTCATCTGCTGGCCGTTATACTCGACCATCTCATCAGCGTTCTTGCCCAGGAGCTCCAGCTGATCCTGTTTCAGTTTGTTGCCCTCTTCCTGCAGGGCATTGAGATTTGTCTCAGCGTCGGTGACAGCGATCTGCGCTTCGGCTACCGCCTTATAGGCGTCAGAAGCGGCGTCATAGTAAGCCTGAGTGATCTGCATCTGCTTCATCTTTTCGATGTAGTCATCGATAGCTTCCGCAGATTTGTTCAGCTTGCCTGTGTGTTCGTCAATTTTAAGATTCAGTGAAGGGTAGGCGCCATTGAGCTTGCCGATGATATCAGACATCTCTGCCTGCTCGGCAGCCGTCAGCTCTGATTTGCCGGCAAGGTCTTTCAACCTGTCTGCCAGCTTCTTTGCCTGTGTGGCACTTCCTTCAGCGGCGGCCTTGGAGTCGTTGAAGCCCTTGTTCATGCCGTCCAGAGAGGATTTGACCTTGTCGTTGGCTTCCTGTGTGGCCTTGGTCATCTCCTTCATCTCCTGAGTTACGGGAGTGATGGCCTGCGCGGATTCTTCCACGCCTTTTCGGATGATCGCCACAAATGCCCCGATTGCCACCGTAGCCGCTGTGACAGCGGTAATGATAGCAAAGATGGGATTGACCGCCATTGACGCCGTCCAGAGGGCTGTCACGACAGAAGCCGCCTTGACGCCGATACTGTAAGCAGCGACAGCAGCTACAAGAGTACCCAGACCCAGCGCGACAGCAGTGACCGCCGCGACAACTCCGGGATTGTCTTTGACAAATTCCTGCATGCCATCCGACATATCAGCGACAGCGTTATAAATATCCTCCAGAACGGGATTGAGTTCCCCGCCTACAACAGAGGCAAGGTTTTTCATGGAGTTAGCCATACGCTCATGAGCGTGCTGTGTGGTGCTCTCCATGATGCCGTAAGCCTTAGATGTAGCGCCGGCGCTGTTGGTGACCCTGTCCAGATTCTGCCTGAACTGCGACAGTCCCTGATTGACAATGGCGTTGGCTGCTTTACCGGAAGACTGCTGCTGCCACAGCTGCATCATGGCTTCTGCGTCATTTCCGCAGGATTCATAAAGGATTTCCAGGACATCGGCAAGGGAATATCCCTCTTTCATCAGCTGGCCGAAGCTCTTACCGGTCTGGTTGGTGATGATTTTGGAGACCGTAGACCCGGAATCACCCAGTTCGGAGAACATCCTCGACAGGTAGGTTGTGGAGTTGGCCGTATTGATGCCTGATTTGGTAGTAGCGATATAGGCCGCCTCAAGGTTCTCCAGGCTGACGTTGTAGGCCGATGCAGATGCTATAGCGACACCCATGTTCTGGGACAGCTCAGCAATGGTTGTGACGCCCAGATTCTGGGTCATAATCAGGGAATCTGATACATGCTGCAGGTCACTCTGTGCGTCCCCGTAGCTGTTCATGGCCGTCTTTAAAACCTGCAGAGCGGATGTGGTATCCGTAAATCCTGCTGTTGCCAGTTCGGTCGCTATCTGAGCGTCTCCTACAGCTGACTCCACTGCGGATCCGGCCGACAGGGCGCTGTAAGCCGTTTGGGCCAGCTCCTCCGAAGCCTGCCCGGAGGCATTGGACAGGGCCAGTATCTGGTCTGCCATAGCGTCCATATTGCCGGCGCCTGCTATGGTGCCGACCTGAGCAACAGCATATTCAAAAGATTCAGCCGCCGCAGCGCATTCCATGAAGCCGTCTTTCAGTCTGTCCAGAGCGGCAAGGATACCGGCAGAAGCAAGGACGGATTCCAGATCACTAATCGCTTCTGTACTGGACTGGCCGAGCTTCTCAGAGCTCTCAGCGGCGTCCTCTGTCTTTTTGCCGTATTCGTCGATGGATTTGGCACAGCCATCCGCAGAGGAAGCGGCCTCATCCATGTATCTGGCGTTCTCGTCAACGGCCCTGCTGGCGTCAATGGTCTCCGCCTTGGCATTGTTGAGCTTGGTCTCCCAATCCTGAACACGGTTGCCCGCCTTCTGGTAGGCCTGTTCGCCCTGCTCAACGACCTTGGACAGGTCTGCGACGACCTGACGCTGTTCCTTCAGCTCCTCATCGGTGGCATCGCCGGACTTCTCCATTTCTTCCAGCTTGGTCTTGGCGTCCTGGAGTTTCTTTTTGTAGTTTTCAAGTTCTGATCCGACGCGGCTGTAGTCCTGCTGGGCATGTGCCAGACCGGCTGCAACAGCCGCCTCTTTCTTTTCGTGCTCTTCCAGCGCCCTTGTCAGGACAGTGTGCTTTTTCTGCAGGGATTCAAGGCTGTTTGCCTGCCCTGCAGTCTCTGTCTGCACCAGACGCATTTCTGAGCGCATATTCGTAAGCGCCCGAGAGCACTCTGTGACGGCCTGTCTGAATTGCTTTTCGCCGTCAAGCGCTATCGTAGCGCCTATCTTCCGTCTCGCCATAGGTTATACTCCTGAAAAAACCAGCCTCTTAACGGACATGTTGTGCATCCGTTTGAACTGATTGCTGAGCCGTCCCCATTCATCGAATGTCAGCTGACCGGTCTCCTTCCGGGACAGGCCGGACGCGGCTCCTACGTAAAGGATCCATGCAAAATCAATGGTGGTCTTGTCCTCCGGATTCCGGTATCCGTCTATTTCTTCGGCTTGGTCGTCTTTTTTTTTCGGCCCCTGCCGCCGATACACTCCTCAAAATCTGTGTAGACGATGATGCCCAGCTCCGACAGTGTCAGTTCGTCCTGACGCTTCCAGAAATTGGGGTCCGGCACTTCAATCTCAGAACCTGTGATCTCGATGCCTTCCTCCACCATCCATGTCAGGATCTGGCAGACCATTCCGACATTGGGCAGTGTCATGTTGCCAATAGACCGGTCAATGACTCCATCAGCGTCAATACGCGGGATAAAGCCCCGCAGGCCGTCTTCGACCTTTACAAGGTCCTCATATTTTTCCTGGACCTTTTCCAGGACAATCAGATCGCATTTGAACGGATATTCAATCCCGCCCAATTTGAGCGTGCTGACATTGTTAGTTAACATTTCTGTTTCCCTCCATACAGAAAAAAGCGAGAGGCACCACGGATGATGTCTCTCCTGATGTCTCTCGCTTTTGATTACAACTTAATGATTAACTGTTGGCCTCAGGGTGTGCCGGTTGACCCTCCGGTTGATCCTCCGGTTGATCCTCCGGTTGATCCGGTCACACCAAACTTGCCGTTGATGTACGCAAGGGCAGCCGCTTCGGTGGAAAACTCTTCCACGTATCTCCAGTCACCATTATCCAGAGGCATCGCTGTGCCCTCGGTGCTGGGTGTCTGGAACTCTGTGGAACCTGCTCTGGTGTTGATGTCAACAGAAGGATCGTTCCACTGTGTCTTGGGATAGAAACGTGCTTCATAAGCCCTGACGCCGTTTACCTTCTTTACGCCGATCAGGCCTACGCCGCAGTAGCCGGCCTCATCGCTGATGTTGGCGACTCTCTCGCCATCGGTAGCGGAATGACCAAACAGGGGCTCCTGAACGGTATCCGGGATATCTGTGGTGCCCAGTGTCAGGCCCGCGCCTGTGGTGGCCTTTTCGGATTCTGCCAGAGCGTCGTCACCGTAAAGCTCTGCGGATGTGCTGTTGGGCGCTTCGGAGAAGGCAACAGCTTTGCCCCACGCGACTGTGGTGCCGTATGTACCCTCAGCTGTAAGGGGCGCGATAATAGGCTTTCTCAGTCCTACATATGCCATGATTATTCCTCCATTTCGTCCTCTTCAAGTTCGAAGACGATATTTCTCTTTTTGTGGGGCCCGTCCGGGTCCACGAAGTTTTCTGTTACTCTGGGAAATGTGAATCCCTGGCTGAAAAGAGCCTGCCGGAAACGATCCCGGATACTCAGGAAGTTCTCCATTTCCGGCAGAATGAGCTTGACCTGCACTGTTCCGGTGATCGCTTCGGGAGCATCGTCCCCGTACAGGTCGCCGTATTCGGTTGTGTACTGGTAGACGACCCAGCGGTCAAGGTCCTTGCCCTCATAAACATCAGGAAAAGCCCTGAGACCGCAGGATTCTGCTGCCGCGATGATCTTGGAAAATGCGCTCATATGCTCAGTTTCTCCAGTTTCTTCTCGATATAGGTCTCTATTTCTCTCACGACCCTGTCTTCCGTCCTTGCCACAACAGGAGCCACAACAGGCGTAGCGGTCTGCTTACTGGTGCCATACTCCAGATAGGCCAGCTTTTCAGCGTTCCGGACGCCTTTGCTGTCAGTCCCGGATGGGGCTATTTCAACCTGCCACTCAGAACCGACCTGTTTGGGTCCGGTCGTCTTCACGGACGCCGCAAGCTGTCCCCTTGTCCTGTCTCTCTTGGTCTTGTGGTGGGAGGATATCTCCCGCTTCATTTCCTTCTCGACAGTTGGGGCCGCCTGTTTCAGGGCGTCCTTTACAAAGGTCTGCTGGGCAAAAGACGAAAATTCAGATATGACCAGATCAAGGCCGTCGCATTTAAACCTTGCCATGTTCTCTAAGCTCCCCTGTCAACTGGATCAGTACGCCCCTTTGTCTGGGACGTGTCGCCCGGATATCATAGATGGCTCCATCAGCCTCGTCGATAAAATAAGACTGACCGGAGTAGGCGACCTTGTTGATATCGACCGCCATGTCTATGGTGTATCCGTCCTGGGACGCCAGTGTTTCATCGATTCTCGATGTCGTGCACTGTCTGGCCGGGATATGCTCAATAAGGCTGTCCCCCGCAGGCACCGGGAATCCGTCAGCGTCCTGCTCCGGAAGGACCGGCAGGGGAAGCGATATAGATTTATTCCACATCATCATCCTCCCCCGGTTCCATCGTAAGCCGGAACACCTTTGCCTTATAGCGTCTCAGGTATGATTCGTAGTTGTCAGGATCATCGCCCAGATTCGCCTTGACGTACAGCGTGACCGCTGTGATCACGCGCTTATCGTCGGTGTTCTGGTCACAGATGTTATAGGGGACGCCGGAGTTCCTCATATCCTCCAGGGCGTCCTCTATGTAATCCTGAATCTGGTCGTCATAGGTTGTGATGGCGGCGGGAATGCCGCATTTGTTTTTTACACTATCCAGCATGTCCTGCCGCCTTTCTTTATGTTCCCGGTTCAGCCATTAAGCTGAGGGCTGGATGTAGCCATTTACGAACGCGCCAGCGTCGCGGACCTTGTAGTCGGCTCTCATGATGCCGCGGAAGATGGTCAGATCCTGCTCGAAAGCGTTGACCAGGCCGATGGACGCGGTATTGGATGTAAGCAGGGTCAGCTGCTTGCGGTCAAATTTCTCAATGCCTTCCTTCAAGTCGCCGATGACGAACGGGATCTTGGCGGTCGCGTCCATCTCATAATAGCTGGAAGTGGAAGGATTGCCGGCAGGAGATGCTACCGCAGTATAAACACCGTCGGAAACGGTGTAATAGGTCTTGCCGGACTTCACGGTAGTGTCTGCGGAAGCGGAATAGGTGGGAGTGGATGCCAGGATTCCGTTGGGCACCACGACTACGGGCACGCGGCGGGCACCGACAGCAATGACATACTCATAAGGGGATGTCTGATCCTGAACGGGTTTCAGCAGGTACTCATTGGAGCTGGCAGAAACCTTCAGGGTATCCAGATAGTTCAGGCCATCGTCGTTGGTGACGATGATGGAAGTAGGAGCATATGCCTGACCCAGAGTGATGTTCAGGGCCTCTTTGATGCCGTCGATATTGGACAGGTTTGTTTCTGCCTTGCTGGCGATCTTGGCAAGGATCTGAGCGTTGTCGGTAGCGACAGCCTCTTCACCGAGCCATTCGACCATAACAGCAGTGATGTTGGCGTCGGAATCCTCCAGGAGCTCGTTGGTCACAGGCAGATAGCCGGCAAATTTGTCGATGGAGTAGTTCAGTACTTCGAACTGGGGACCGTTTACGGATCCGATGTTCCCGGCCTCAGCGACTTTGGAAAAGCCTGCGTGCTGTGCCTTGGTCTGGAAGGTCCTGCGGCCCTGATTGGTCGTGACATTCTCAGATCTGACCAGAGTAGCCAGGGAGAATTTTGCCTCTCTGTACTTTTCGATCCTGGTCTGGATGTCTTCGGGGACAGTGTAGCCGCCGTCGGCGCCGGTGCCCTCATTGTTCAGGTTCTTAAATCCGCGGCGGACTGCCTGTGCGAACTCGTGGACGGGATCGTTCTGGTTCTCAGGCTTCACATTGACCTGGGGAACAGCAGGAGTGCTGTCCAGGATCTCCTGCAGCATATCAGCCTCGGCGTCGGCCTTCTTGGCCTCTTCCAGAGAAGCCTTTGCAGATGTGATGTCCGCAGAAGCGGCAAAAGACTGTGCCTCTTTACGTTTTGCTACGGCTGTGTTCCGCAGCTCCATGATCTTGTTCTTCATGGTGTCATACCTCCATAAGGTTTTCAGGACTCGTCGATCTCGACGAGCAAGTTGGTGATTTCTCTGAGCTGATTCAGCTCTTCCTGCTGTGCCATCTCGGCTTTTGCTTTTTCGATCATGTCCGGCGTGACCTGCAGGCCCAGGGAAGCCGTCATCAGCATAGGCTCTTCCTCGCCCATGATTTCGTCGCAAAATCCCATCTCGACGCACTGATTGGCTGTGAGCCATGTCTCTTTATCCATGAGCCTGAGCACTTCGGCCCGGTCCATTCCGGTCTTCTGCACGTAAGCATTTGCCATGGCGGCATTCATGTTCTTCAGGATTTCAGCGGACTTCTGCATGTCATGGTAATCGCCCTCAGAGCGTCCGCTGACGTTATGGATCATGATCATTCCGACCGGACTGATTCTGCTGTGGCCCGCCATCGCAATGACAGACGCTGCTGATCCTGCCAGTGACTGGATCTCAATGTTGACATTGGGATTCTTTGTCAGCTCTGTGTAGATCTCCTGACCGGCCATCACATATCCGCCGCCGGAATTAATGATGACGTCAATGGTCTCATCTTCTGCGGCTTCATCAATGACCGTCTTGACCATAGCGGGGGAGGTGTGGTCGAATCCGAACCACTCATAAACCCAGGTAAGGTCATTGGGAATGATGTCTCCCTTGATGTTAACTGTTGCCATCTCCACCTCCTTCCTGCGTATTCCGATCGCTGCTGTACTGAGTGCCGATCATTTCAAGCGGAATGTAGTTACCGTTGGCCATCAGTACATCGCCTTCAGGGCGCCACTCCTTATCCAGGAGCTCACGGCCCTCATTAGGCGTATAAAGGCCGTTCTGGACATATCCGGTAACGATCTCCATCTGTGTCTTGGAATCGGTCCGCAGGATGGCCTTTTCGTTGAATTTGTAAAATTTACCTTCCTCTGCTTCTCTGGGCATGAGGAGCTTAGCGTTCAGCTCCTCCTCCCATGTCTTCAGCCGGTAGAGTTCCGTGTCGGTCAGGAAATCTATCTGCTGCATTTCTGAGTTGGCGTAGGAAGACTTGTCGTAGTTATTGATCTGGTTGGGTTTGATACCGAAGGCTGCCGCAATCTGAAGGGCGCTGTATTTTTTCAGCTCAAAGAACTGAGCGTCTGTCAGCTTGATGTTCAGCGGCTGGAGCTGCAGGCCGATAGGAATCGGGATGACCTTGCCGGCTGCGGCTGACCCGGTCAGCTTATCGGCAAATTTCCTCTGCAGCTTCTTGATCCGTTCGTTATCCAGATCGCCGGTATACTGGAGCGCCATGGCAGCGGTCAGGCCTTGCTCATAGAGCCTGTTCATGTAGTCCTGGCTCTTCAGGGACCCGCCGACGGTATCCCGGAGGATATTCGAAACGGACTTGCCCATGATCCCGTCAAACGTGCACCATGTTTTAATGTGGACCACGTCCCACATGGAAAACATGTATGTCCTGCCGGTCCGGGGGTCTGAGTACTGGTAATACAGGCCGCCCTCTTTGCCGAAGACGCCGGCATCGTCAAACCAGACCGTCACGGCGGAGGACTGCATCGGATACAGCCCCTTGATGCCCCAGACAGGGCCGTAAGGTGTATCGATGGTCCCACGCTGGATCCAGATATAGCCGTTTCCATAATGCTGGCAGTTTGCTTCCACCGTTGTGAACAGCTGTGTCGGCGTCATGTAAGGATTGGGCCGCCTTGTCAGCAGGCGCGTGACCTCTGTGGGCTCTGCCCGGATCTTGCCTCTTTCGGTCTCCTGATAGTATTTGATCGGGAGCTTGCCGATGGCTTCCGACAGGATCCTGAGGCATGTATAGTAAGTCGCCTCCTGGATTGATTTCTTCCGGTTCGTCCTGACTCCCAGCCACTCCAGAAGTTCATCATCCATGAGGCCCGCTGTCTCTGTCGCGGTGTTCTTTACGTTAATTACCGGATCCGCCCGTTCCTGGCGGCGCCTTCTCTTTTTTCTGCTCATACTTAATCAGCTCCTAAAAAAGCATCGATAGCGTCAATGTATGAAGTACCAAAATCGTGATACATGGCCAGCTTGTAGCCGCACAGGGCGGCGTCAACCGGGTCAATCCTCTTCGCTGTGGCGTCCTTGTCTATCTTGATCAGGCCGTTGTTGCGGCGGATCACAGCATTGGACATGGAGTAATTCAGGACCGGGTTGTAGGTGTAGAGGATGTTCTTACAGTAGACCTGCTCCCGGAAGCCCTGTGTCGATTCGTTCAGGCTCTTGTGGCTCTGGAAGACCTCTTCCACGTCGTAGCCTTCCTCTGACAGGTCCAGCATCAGCTTTGAGGCGTTCGCCGGATCAAAGCAGAGGCACTGGATGTCCCAGTCATGAGCAGCGCATGTGTCGATCACATAACGCATGACCGCCGACTGGTCCACGATTGGGGTATCGGTGATGGTTATAAATCCCTGCTGTTCCCAGGCGTCGTATGGGGCCTTGTCTACAACAACATGCTCCATCAGCTTCTCCCGGGAAGGAATAAAGGAATGCGAATACAGGATATATTTGACGACCGGCTTTCCGACCTCATCCCGCTCCGGTGTTTCATAGGGTAGGACAAAAGCCACCGACGTCAGGTCGATTTTAGACGACATATCAAAGCCGACGTAGACCGGCCAGTGCTTTGTGTCAGGGAGCTGGTCCGGCTCCACCTCACAGGCCTTCCACTTGGCCATGTTCATATAGCCGTTCTCTTTGGCCTGCACCCAGATGTCCAGCATCTTGGTCAGGAAGGCGATCATCTTCTCCGGGATCTGCTTAGCAACTTCATAGTCGCCCCGGATCTTCTCCTGACCATCCTTGTAGGTCATGCGGATGGGATTTGCCTTGAACCAGAGCTCCTCATCGGCAATGTTGGACAGGTCTTTATAGTCTTCTGGATCAAGCTCCAGAATATCTATCAGGTATTCATCGTTTTGGATATCTACATCCGGGTTCAGGACATCCGAACAGTATGCGTACTCCTGCACATAGCACGGGAAGGTCAGGTCCATGCCGGCCGTCGTGATGATCATCAGCAGGGGTTCTTTTGTGTTGGAGCCCAATGCTAAGTCGTAAAATTCAGTTGTTTTATGTTGGTGGTACTCATCGATGACCAACAAAGCAGGGTTGGTACCGTCTCCATTCTTGCCGTCGTCCTTACACAGAGGAGTAATCTGCGACTTGGTGGCAAGATGGATAATGTTGTTCTTGTTGATTTTGAATTTACCGAACAGGGGAGAGCCCCGGAGCATGAGACCGGCCTCTGTAAACACGATTTTTGACTGGTCTCTTTTGGTACCGGCCGTGTAAGCCTCATCAACCTCGCCATTCTTCACAGCTGTAACAGAGATCTCATACAGGGCAACGCCAGCCTCCAATTGCGACTTGGCATTCTTCCTGCCGACCTGCGTAAAACTCTTCCTGAACCTTCTTCGTCCGTTCTCTTTCCTCTTCCAGCCGTAAAGCTGGCACAACCAAAACCTCTGCCAGGGGGTGAGAACGATAGGCTGTCCCGACAGGACGCCTTTGCTGTGCCGAAGGAGAGAGAACCACTCTACGATGTTCTGGGCCTCAGTTTCGTCCCAGTAAAAAGGGCACGCCGCGTCTTCCGACCTTTGAAGGTCGCCCAGAAGGCGCTGACATGCCCAGATGTGTTTTCTGTTATTGTGCTTCGGGTCTGCTATGCAGGCCCTGGCATAGTAAGTGATCTGTTCCAGTGTGGTCTCACCGTGGATCTCGGTAAGATACTCCGGTACAGGGAGCAAGTCGCTCAAATCGCTCCGAACCTTGCCTCGATGGTTTCCTGCTCAGTCTGCGTCTGCTTGGCTGCAGCCTTTAAGCGGCCAGACGGATCCATACCGCACGCAGAGCCAAAGCGTCTGAACTGGTCCTCATGGACCTTGATCTGTTTATCGATTGCCTGGAGGAGCTTGAAGTCCTCCGGTTCAGTGATGGAGAGAGCGGACCGTTTTCTGATCAGCTCCACCCATTCGCCGTAATTATAGCAGTATGCTGCAAGGTTTGATTTATCCAGATTGCCAAACACTCCGATCTGTTCCAGGAGAGGGACAACCCGGCGCCATTCACGCCGGGCTTCCTTCCCCTTCAGATAGGGCGGGGGAGAGACCAGCTGATCGGAGGGAAGAGCAACCATCGCCTCTTCCCGGCGGCGGGCTTCCGTTTCGGCCTTAGTGTTATGTCGTGTCTGCAGGGAGACAACCTTCCGAGATCTCGGCATAACCCGCCTCCTTTCTGACTGTTTGAAAAATATTGGGATTTTTGCAAAATCTAACCTGGATCACGCGGTCCTGGCGGCTCGGGAAAAACCTTGAACTATGCCCCTGGGGGTCAGCTGTCAGACGATTTTACGATTTCAAAAAGTTTTTTCTGAATCTTCTCGCGCTCACCATGCTTATATATATATTCTATGCGTGCGTGCGACGAATGCGACAGCGCAATCAGGTTTCCGGGGTCGGACCGTCTGCTCCAGTCCTCTCTCAGGGGTATGATGTGATGGACATCCTCGGCAGCTTCGACTCTTCCCTCAGTCGCCAGCGTCCATTGGCAGATACCATCAGCCCTGTCCAGTGCCAGCTCCCTTGCTATCCTCCATTCTTCAGAGGCATAGTAGGCTTTGGCGTCCTTGTTCCTGACGTGCTTGTCGTAGTAGCGGTCCCGGGCTTTATCTCTCTTGCGCTTACAGCCCTCACACTGGGTCCCTTCGGGGATACGTTTCCCACAGCGGGGACAGCGTTTCCAGATCATACTCCTCCTGAACGCGGCACACTGCCAGAGCCTTACCTTCACAGACTGACCACTACAGCTGCAAGAAAAAGGGTAACGCGAAAGGAGGGAAGGCTATGACGGGAAAATTTGCAAAAACCGCAGGCTCTGGCAAACCGCTTATTGATCGCATGAAAAAAGGCACCCGGTTAAGGATGCCTTTTGTGATAGAGTTATCTGACACTTTTTCTATCATAGCAATTTTAGCAGATAGGTGTGACATCGTCAAGCGCGTCTATCATATCCAGCCCCAGACTTTTCAGCCGGTGGGTATGCCTCAGCGATGTCCCCATCTGGATCGCTATGTGCTTCCAGTCCTGATCAAAGATATACCGCAGTGTCAGGATCATCCGGATCCGGTACATCTTCTCTGCGTCCAGCTCCGGGTCGTGCAGCCGTGTTATCATCGCCTGCACAATCTCAGCCTTCTCGTAGTAGACCTCGCACAGCTCCCGGTGCTTCTCCTCCAGCTCGGCCCGCTCAGCGATGGTATCCTCAAACCTTGCTGACAGGTCGGGAGAAGTCTGCACATGTTCCTTTGGTCTTATCGACCCCACGCATTCAGCCTGCAGCCTCAGGTCGTCTATCTGGCTCTGCAGGATGCGTATCTGGCAGCGGAGCTTTGGTAACTCATACAGCAGTTTGGTATTGCTCATTTCAGGTCGTCCTCATGTTCCCGTGCATAATCTTCAAGCCACTCGATGCGAAACTGTAACCATTGAGCGTCATAATAGTTCATGCGTCCAGCATAGTCGTCAAACATCCGTCTGATATCTGCTACAATTTCAGCCAACGTCATTTCTTCCTCCTGTACTTTCTGTGAGTTGTGAGCCGGCAATCTCCGCCATTAATGTGACAGTGCGTCTTTGGGCATTCGGTGTTTTTCTCAGGGTCACAATGGTAAAGAGTATCATGGCTCGTTATCGTTATAAGCGCGACCACAATAAGCCAAAATACAGCGATACCTATCGCGCATATCAGTTTGATCATTTACCCTCACCCCACTTTCCAGAATAATATGCCCACATGAGCAGGAGCATAATGATTGCTGTAATGTTGCCTGTCATTCTTCATATCCTTCCTGATACGGCTGATGATGCTGTATCTTTATCCACGGGAACAGACCATGAATGAAGTGTGCAAAGAAGTCGTGTAGTGCGTGAAACGCTACACGCCAATTTTTGATCAGGTGCTGTGTGTATGTCATTCCTGCTCACCGCCTTCCTGATATGGTTCGGGCAAGGACATCCATGCAAGCACTTTATCGTCCTGTATAACGCCGAATCCGCTATCTCTCCATTGGATTTTTCTACTTCTTGGGTCTGCTGTTCGTATGGCTATAGCAACGCTCCATTTGCTACCCGATATCTTTGTTGGTTTTTTGCTAATAAGCACATACTCATCTTCTGGCAATCTCTCCGTAACAGGTATCCATCGCTGTTCTGACTGTATGGTTGGCTGTGCATCTATCAGCTGCTTAATCGTGCCGATAAACCCCTCTTCTGAGCCTTCTTCAACATACCAGTCTCCGTATTTTTCCGTCAGCGCATCTGCATCAATCTGTCTCATTCGTCAACACACTCCTTAACCCATTCATTCCATCGCCGTATTGCTTCTTCGGGATTGTTACATTTAGACCGATAAAATCCGTTGTCACAATCATCTGGTCTATACATGTTATTGCATCTGATCGCATAGGTCATTTTGCCGCTTTTCCACACTTCCATTACTGGATTTATGCCACAGTTTTTACAAGGCAATGCACCCTTGACCTTTCTGCTTCCCGGATATATTTTTCCTTCTTCGACTTTCATTCGCTCACCTCACTCCTTGACACCTTCCCAAAATCAGGAACATTAACTGTTCGGATATTCCGAACAGCTCACCTCTCCGTCATCATTTCGTACCGGCCACACCACTTTCTTGCATCGCAGTATTCGCAGTCACAGCTGTCCCAATCCATCTCTGAGGAACACTCAAAGTCAGCATACCGAACCATCGCAACACGGTCTTCCATGTTAGACCAGTCCATTTCTCTCCTGCCTTTGTAGTATGGATCGAGTGCTGCACACCTGTTTATCCTGATCCCTGTGAAACCATATTCGCAGAATGTGTCTGTACCTGCGACATAGGCTTTTGCCTTTCCTGAGGATTCTGCAAAGACAACAATTGCAGTTCCCTCATCACCGTTCCTGTCGCTCCCGATATATGCTTTCATCAATGTGTCCTCCCTTATCTGTCGTACTCCTTCCATGTCTGATACAGTGCCCATGCCATCGGATTAAGGATGTAAGACGTGTTCATGGCTTTTTCGTACTTTTCTGCAATCTTCAGCATGACAGTGTGCATGTGTTCTGGCTGTGCGGACGGCAACTGCTCAATTCGTCTAACCGCTTCTTCCACACCGATGTATACTGCTCGTCCGTTTCCGTATTCAGTCAGCGATTCAATCGCCACATCTGCATCAATCAGCCTCATTCCATCACCTCATTTCCTCATCGGCCAGCTCGTAGACCCTGCCGCGGTACCAGAACGGCCTCTTGACTGGTTCGTCGTTCTTGTCTGGGATATAGCTGAGCTTTTTCCGGTATGGAACAAAATCGGAGTCTGTCGCTACTGTCATTATTCCCGCTTCTTTTGCATAGAGCCTTGTTAAAAAGAACTCCATGTCATTGAAATCATGCGCGAATACTATATATGTCTTCCCATTCTTTAGCGTAACTGTATAGGCATTGACATAGAACGATGCCTTGAATATCCATGAATATTCCAGGTCTTTGCGTCTTAGCATCATAATCTCCCTTCCTCTGCGATGTTCACCATGGTCTCCCGTCTGCAGAGATCTATGGCGCGGTCTTCCTTGTATCCTACCTCTTCTTCCACTTCGAGGATCCTGGCATAGGTCTCCGCTATGCGGTCAGAATCGAACCCGCATTTGCGATGCAGGGCGAGGAGGATGCCGGCTGTCACCTGCGGGGCTACCCATTTTTTCTGCTGGACCCTCATGTACGTCCATTTCTCTTTGGTCATATATCCCACAGCCTGCTCCGCGTTGAGATAGACCAGATCACGCCAGCTCTTTCCGTCTCCCCGCTGGATCTCTACGCCGGTCTCCTCATCGAGCATCTGCACCAGGGATTTGAGGATGGTGCTCCCGCATTCCTTCCAGATCTCTTCCGTCAGGTCCAGCAACTTCAGGATCCCGCGCTTTTCCCAGTTGTAAGACCTTTTCAAGGCTACAGCTGTGCATGAGTAGATCAGGCGGCACTGGCGCATCAGCTCCCGGTCCATATCTCTTTCCAACTCTTTGAGATACCTTGCTCTCACTTCGACCTCCTATATTTGCGCCGGCGCAATTGGCCTGCTGCCGGCGCGCCTTATCATTCCGGCTTCATCAATTCGTCGATGTCCATCCTGTCTACTTCTTCCCAGAACCTGCTCAGTTCCTCATCCCTCCACATCTGGACGAAGAGGAAGCAGGCGTTGTTGCCGATCAGGATCCCCTGCTCTGTTTCATAGGGCCCGTCCGGGACAGTCTCCCCTTTCTTCTCGTCGATCTGGTCCGGTGCGAGAAGATCCACGAATATCTGGCTTATGAATCCGGACCCTGAATTGGTCTGGACGATCCTCCGGCCCTGCGGGGCTATGACCAGCCTGGTGATATGGGCCCGGTCGCCCTTCTTGTTCCACCATTCCTGCATCCAGCGTTCCCTCTCGATGTACACTTCCATCTGCAGACCATCTTCTGCGGTCGATGCGCAGAATTGGGTCCCCGGATCAGGAAGCTCTCCGGCCAGTTCGACGATGTCCGCCTTGAACTCCTTTGTCATAAGCGCCTCGTCTACCCATACAGCCCAGCCATATCCGCTGACCGTATATCCCGGACGCGAAGGCCCGTCATCCTTGGACACATGAAGGCCGCTGCGCTTATAGCTTTCCTTCATGATCTTCTTCAACACGTTTCGTTTCAGGAACATCCGATTCCTCCTTTAACCATTCTTCAATGTCTCCTTCTACTCTGACTCTCCTGTAGATGTATCGGCGCTTTCCTCCTCGGCCCTGTTTTTCATACTTCTGAGCCGAACGGAAAATGGTCGACCTGTCTATCCCTAATATGGCGGCCAGCTCCGGACAGCTGTCAGCGACGGCCATTGGAAGCTCATATTCATCGGCCGTCACTTTCAACCATAACTCCATTTCTGTGTCCTTTATCTTTTCCTGTGGCTGGCCGCTGCCGGGCAGGACGCGAAATGGCTCGTATATCCGATCCGGCATGCGCTCGGGTTGAAATGCCCTTTCTCTATCCTCCCGTCCTCGGTGACCAGTACCAGGGCATCCTCATCTGACTGTGAAGCCGGGTTATATCTGATCTGCCTGACATTCACCGGCATCATCTTCCCGCTTGTCATCTTGATCCATTTAATCTCTGCCCCGCAGGATCTGCATCTTGAATTCATACATCCTCCTCATCTCCTAAATAGCTGCGGCCGATCAGGTCCATGAACTCCTTCCTGGAGTGCCGCCTCTCATAGATCTTCTGGCAGGCCTTCTGGAGCCTGCGCATATTGGAGGCGTTCTGGTGGACAGCATCCCTGCCGTCTGTATGATGGCGCCGGCAAAGGTAACAGTAAAAGCCGTTCTCTTCCGATATCTGCCTGTTGGGCCCGTCATAAATGTGGTGCTTCTGCAGACCCCTCTTTATGCTGGTATCTCCATCCATGATCTGGCACAGGAGGCACCGTCCGTTCTTCTTCTGGATGATGCTCTCCGGGTGGTGGCGCCGGCGCTTTTTGGTCTTCTGTTTCGGGAACATCATGCTCATTTGAACACCCACCCGCTTTCCTTGTCTCTGAGAGCGATCCTGCCGACGATCTCCAGACCGCAGGCCTCCGCTACCGCACGGATAGCCACCATGGCCCTGTTGTTGCGGTAAGAGGCGTCCGGATCAGCTGTATGCTGCCTGTTCATGTTCTTGATCGCTCTTTCTGCGGTATCGTCCTTATAGCCTTCATGGTTCAATGTCCAGTCCTCCTTTGTTCCTCACGATGCACATATGCTCTATCCTGGATACCGCGTAATACTCAGACGCGGGATTCCCATCCCTGTCTTCCCCGTCGATGATCACAAACGTCCCGCTTTCGTCCATGCCCACATCCACATTCCGGAACTGCAGATTGTCATGATCCACATCTAAGCCTAGAAACTTGACGGCCCTTTGTTTCTTGTATGCCATATACGTCCTCCTTTGCTTACGTCTGCTTCGGCCCTCTATAGGATCCGGGAAGGGGCCGCCATGCATCCACCTGGTGTCCCGGTACAGTGGCGTCCCAGCGGAACTGCCACCAGTCCCCATCGTCCCGAAGACAGCCTTCCGCAGCATATACTCCTGCGAGCGAGAACAGGACGTCATGTCCTACGACGGGCTTCTCCACGCTGATCGGGATCCAGAGGGCCTGCTCCCTTTCTTCCTCGCTGCGGTCTGCATCCAGGAGGGCATATATCCCTTTCTGCAGCGCCTTCTTTGCTGCTTCCGTGAGATAGCATCCATCTTCATCCAGGATGCGTTCCAGTAACCTGGCGGCCTCTTCATTCTTCATCCTCGTCCTCCATATGGTCTTCGATGACCACCTTCACTCCATTCGCGACTATCTTCAGCGCTTTCTGAAAACCTGTATCCCGCCCGATGATGAACCACATCATGTTCGATGCTGCCAGTACGATAATGTCCAATACCACGCTTCCTGTCATTTCTTCCTCCTGTCCATGGCCAGCCTGCGCATGACCATGCCCGTTACTTCCTTCCAGTTCTTTGCAAATTCCTTTGCAGGCGGCGAATCCGGCTTGCCATAAGGACGGAATGCTACTACCCGGCCGCTGGCAAGGATGACCTGCCTGATCCAGCTTCCTCCAAGTCCGGACGCGGCCATGATATCGTCTACCGAATCGCCGGCATCATACATGCTGAGCACCATCTGCCTTACCTGCGCCTGCTGCCATTTATCGTTCACTCTTTCTCTTCCTTCCAGTCGTCCCTTTCTTTTGCGGCCCCGCCCATGGCCATGGAAAAAATCGTGGCGGCATCACCGGCCAGAACCCCTAATATGAATGCGATCAACAGCTTCACTTTCTCCTCCTTTCAGTCTCAACAGCGTGTATGTCCTGTATCTGTAACCCGTCACAGGGTTGATACCTTCGTGCATGGACTCCTTGTCCAGATACCAGCCTTTCTTCACGATCGGCTCCTTCCATGTGGGCCAGCGCATGATGACCCTCGTCTCCGGCTTCGGGATCGGCAGGTTCCGGGAACTGCTGTAGGAAGATTCCTTCAGCCGCTTCTCCGTCCTGGGAGACTTGGTGATGTAAGAGGCGATCTTCTCCATATCGCCCATCTTCCGGATGTGCTTGAAATCCGTCATGCCATGCCCCCAGGCCTCGTCTATGATCTCGTCCGTGTCCGGGATCCGGTTGATCACCATGTGGATATGCCATGCTCCCTTGGTGCCCACCTCGATGTTGCGGATCCATTTGAGCTCTGCTCCCCGCTTCTGGTATTCCCTTCGGACACGGCGGATGAACTTCTTCCAGTCTTCCACCGCCTGGTCCATATTCGCGGGACGGGCATCCTTCCGGTATGTCAATGTCGCGAAATAGTCTCCTGCCGTGAAGTGGGCCCTCAGCTTCCGCCTGCACCGGATCTTCTTGTTCAGATCATTCCTTCTCTGGATCTGCTCCGGAGTGGCATTGGCCGGAGCCTCCCTCTTCTGCCCCGGTGCCCCGTACTTACCAGTGTGGTACTGCTCCACCTCAATGGCATCGGGAAACCGATATCTATTCTGCTTATACATATCCGCCTCCCGGTCCTATCTTTAATATCTTTATCGAGGGAGAAAAGCGGGTGTCTGCCCGCTTCCCGCGACTGCTATTTGTAACGCCCGGGGGCGGCTGCCTCCGGGCTTATCGTCAGATATTGAAGGTTCGGTCGATCCTCTCGACCACCCACGCGGACACGACGGCCGCTGCCAGGATGATCAGGAAGACTGGCAGGAGCTCCCCGCCGAGCGCGGTACAATGCCTGTCTGCCCTCGCTGACTCGATCAGGTCCCAGCAAGGTATGATCGATATGAGCGCGGTCATTGCCATACCGCATAAGATTTCCAGAATACGTGTGATCATTTCTTGTTCTTTCCTGCAGATTCCCACTCTTTAATGTGTTTCCCGAAGATCCGGACGGATGACGATACATACACAGGCGTCCCGTCCGGTCCCTTCTTCATATATCGGTTATGAGTGCGCCACTTTCCTTTGGCATCGACAAAATAGTCCGTTATGGACCTCCACCCGTCCTGCTCGTATTTGGACTGGGTGGAGCCCATATATTCCATCTGGCGCCAGTCGTCGTCGCCCCAGATGCTGTCAGCGTCCCGGGCCTGCCCGTAGTATTCCTTCGGCAGGGCCCTGGCGCTGTCGTCCCGGAAATCAAACGGCACCGAACATCTCCTTCATCTCTGCATCTACATCCATGCCCATGGCTTTGATGATCTTGATGATCATGGGCGCATGGACCACGATCCGCCCTTTGACGATCCTGTGCATGGTCACGCCGGACATCCCTATGGATTCCGCGAACTCGTTGAGCGTGATGCCCTTCTGTTCGGTATAGGTCTTGATCTTCTGGCCAAACTCTTCATACTTTTTCAGCTCCATGTCTTCTCCTATGTCTCCCGTCACCGGGACCGGCTTATCAGGCCGAATGATGACCGGCTTCTTGACTTCCGCCACGGCCTTGCTCAGGTTGTCCAGCTTCTTCTTGTTCTCCTTCTGGCGCTTGTTCAGCTCTTCGGCCTTCTTGGAGAGGGCGGCACATGCTACATGCATCTCTCCGATCTTCATGGACAGATCTGTCTCCCGTGCCTTCCTCTCCTCGTCCAGCTGCATGATGGTCTCACACGCAGCGTTGAATTCCCTCATGGCCTGCTCCGGAGAGTCACATTCGATCGGGATCGTGGCACCCTGTTTCGTGTAGAGCAGGATCCCGTCTACCGTTGTCCCGCTCTTCTGGCTGATCCATTTCCCCTTTTTCAAGGCATCGATTCCAAAAGGATCTACCAGGACTTCGTTGATCAGTATCACTGGTCGCCTCCTTCCACCAGCTTCCTCAGCTGGTCCACAAGATTCTCCGCGGAAGACAGGGCGGACTTGTAAGCCTTGACATTCACTGCCTTCTGCAGGTTCTCCAGGATGATATGGATCGATGCCTCAAGGCCGTTCTGTTGCGCCGGCGCAATTACTTCTGCCGTCTCCGGCAGGTTCATCCATCCATCGTCCTGATCGTCTTCTCCATCAGCTTCAGCGCCCTGACCCTCATCTTCCTGCTCTTCTCCAGATCCTTCTCGGCCCGCTTCAGATACCTGTCCGATGCTCTCTCCAGGATCCACAGCTGCAGGTTCCGGATCTTCAACAGCAGGATCAGGCCTGCCCCCGTCATCCGCTGTCTCAGCCTCTTCAAGCTCCCCTCCTTTCAATTCTTCATGCTCTGTTTCTTCCGGATCTTCCCGGACACTTTCCTGCGGTTCCTGTGCAGTTTCCTGCGGTTTCTGGGCGCTTTCCTCCGGTTTCTGGGCACTTTCCTCCGGTTTCTGGGCACTTTCCTGCGCTTTCTTGATATCCTGCGCCGCTTTTCTGGCAGCTTCCTCTTCCGCCTGTTCATCAAAGATGATGCGGGTTATCCGGAAGAACTCGCCCCACTCCATGGTCTGGGGATCGCATCTGAACTTCTTGAACTGGATGTTCCCCTCATACATGGCCATGAAGAAAAGGCCCTTGCGGTATGTCCTGTTCCCGGAGGGATTGACCATCTCCTTCGCTTCATCCACATCCAGTCCGCCTGCCTTGATCAGTTCTGCTTTGAGGTCAAGGTTGTCTTTCCAGAACTGTTCGATCAGCTCATAGAGATCGTCAGCCACGCCTTTATCCGGCTCCTGCTTATTGAACTGCTTCAACTCCCGGATCCCGTCCCTGCTCATGGCAGGCTCCACCATCTGCAGATCTGAGTCCGGCAGGGTCAGCATCTCCGCCAGCTTGCTCTGGCCCAGCTTCCCGAATTCCGGCCGGAGCCGGTCCGAATTGCCGTCCACCGAATACTTCTGGTTGATCGCTATAAATCGGGAGACCGTAGAGGCATTCAGGCCGTATTCCGCCCTGGCCCACTCCGCTATGGTTTCATAGCCGTCATGCTTATAAAGCTCCTGGTCCCGGATCTGCCGCAGCTTATACCCTACTCTGACAAATCCCTCTGACAGGCTCCGGAGATCATCCTCAATGGACTGCTTCATCCGGGCCCATTCGTCTAATGTCATCTGTACATATTCCATGTTTTTTTCTCCTTACACTGCTGCCTGCATCAATTTCTGCGTGTTCTCTTTCGCGATCTTCTTCTGGATGGCTCTGGTAAACCTCTGAAGCCATGGGCCTATGGCCTCGTAATCTGGCTTGCGGTCATATTCGCTGTAGGCCTGCAGGATCTTCCCCTCCCAGGTGCACTCCAGCGTATAATATGGACTCTCCTGCTGGTGCTCCCTGCGGAGGAAGAGGATGAAGGACTCTCTCTCTGTCATCTTCTTCATGTACCTGTCGCTGGCTCCCACACAGTGATGGAGAATGCGGCCTTCCCTGACCAGGTCCGATGCTTTCTCCGGAACGACGATGCAGAACCCTTTCGCTTCGTAGTGGAAGTGTTCCTTGTTGATACTGAGGTCCTGGGCTATCCGTTTGTATTTCCGGTCTACGTCTTTTTCTCTTTTAGCGTCTTTGGCCTTTTGTTTTTCTTCCGACCATCTGTCATGGAGTTCGTCTACCTTTGAAGACCGGCGGACAATATCGTCATGCAGATCTATCCCTCTTTCCTGGGCAAGGTCCAGATAGTCCTTGTAGCGTGTTGCCGTCTGACCGAAGGACCTCCTGCTCCGGATGGCCATCCTGTTGAGGTACAGGACAGCTCTCTGCAGGGTCAGGCCTGTCCGGTCCAGCTGCAGGGGACTTATGTTTATCTCTTTTTCGTCGATGAACTGTAAGGCTTCGTCCCCCAGCTTTTCTCCATGCTGCTCCGCATAGCGCAGGGCCTGCAGGCCGTAACGTCCGATATTCCCTTGCTTCATCCGGGCGATCGAATTCCCGGATACGCCGAGCAGGCCCCTCAGCCGGCCGGCGGATGTATCCATGCCTTCCGTTTTGCCATAGTGGAAGATCTGCTGGGTCAGTTTGATCAGGCCGGCCCGCTCTACATATTCCAGGAAGGAATATATCTTCATCCTCTCCAGTACCTCTACCGGATAGACATCTTCCCCTTCTCCCGGGTGCCACAGCGAATCCTTCTCTCCCAGCTTGGCCATCCATCTGTTCTTGCCCTGCATGACCTCCCGGATGTTCGCTGTATACATGACAGCGTATTCAAAGCGTTTGATCATGGGCGTGGGCGGATAGCTGTATCCGACCATCACGAGCTTCGGGTTCCAGCAGGGTGCGACACTGCCCTGACGGTCATCGTGTTCGTAGCAGGCCTGTGGGGCGAAATCCTTATTGAGCACCAGCCGGCGGGCCTCCGTTATGGCCCTGACCGGGACGTAATCAGTGCCCCTGCTGCGGCGGATTCTCAAATAAAACCTGCGCAGGATAAAGCCGTCGCCATACCTCTGGATGATCCCGGTGTACCCTTCCCTGTATAGTTCCTTCTGCCTGCCCCAATACTTAAGGACCAGCTTGGTGTCACAAAAAGGGCACTCGCATTCTGAGTTGTGTGTTCCCGGATCATTTGATTCCCATTCGCCTTCGCAGAATGTACAGATATACCTGTATTTCCCGGTCCATGTCCTCCTCTGGTTATATTTGGGAATGACCTGGCGGAGGAGGAAGTTATGGCGCCGCATCCCGTCCCGGAAGGACCATTCCTCAAAATCGTCCGGTAGCGGCGGGACCAGCTCCATGGCCCTGTTCCACTTGTCGACCCTGGCCTCCCTCTTTCTTTCGTTCTTTTCCACGCGGGTCCACCGCTGCCACCTGAGGACCGCATCATAGGCGGTGTCATTGGGCTGTATCTCTATATCTGATTCAAGATATGAGATCGCCTTCTCCGTCCCAGTGGAAGCTATCTCATCGTGCTGAACGTATCCATAGCTGTTGGTCGCCCTGCAGGTCTTGACATCAGATACGTGGTCGATCATGGCCGTGGTCCACTTCCCAGTCTGGGGGAAATAGTTCATCCACCTCTTTTCGTGCTTGTCGATATAGACCACCACTTCCGGCTGCAGGTCTCCCCTGTGCAGGGCATATCTGCTGTAGATGCTAAGCCTCAGGAGATGGTCACAGACCTCCGCTTCGACGACGGCCTGGACGGCGTACTCGAAATATGTGACATTTGTCCAGACGTAGGCACAATCCGTACGGTTCGGTCCCCAGTAAATACCATGCAGTTCTTTGCTGTCGGTCCTCTTCAGCTGATCGGCGCGAATCCTCTCTACAGCCTCCCTGGATGCCGGCTCCGGAGGGAGCATCTCCAGGAGGAGCTTCCGGATCACTTTTTGCCTCCGTAATATTGGCTGATCAGTTTCTTAGCTTCTCCCATGGACGGCACGCCGAAGGTGACTTTAC
This sequence comes from uncultured Lachnospiraceae bacterium, assembly GCA_902780385.1. GTDB lineage: Bacteria > Bacillota > Clostridia > Lachnospirales > Lachnospiraceae > CAG-791. The sequence continues at coordinate 9,607 of CACZFF010000023.1, read as the reverse complement.
CGGCTCCCTTGATGCCGGCCGCCTTAATGATCTTGTCATCCACCGGCATCTGGAACTGGAATGCAGCTTTGAGGAGCACGGCCATGCAGCCTTCCAGGCTCCTGTTCTTGCGCCTAATCCCGATGGCAACCTCCTCCTTTTTGGCTGCCAGGGCCTTGGCATATTCCAGCCAGTCGAGCATCAGGCCTTTCAGTTTCAGCGCGTCCGCCTCGACGGTCAGCTTGCCTACTGCTGCCGTCTCGGCGTCGCAAAGCGACGGGATATCGCCCTCGATGTAAGGGCCTGCGAATTCCCCGATCCCGTTCTCTTCTGCCAGGATCCGGATCCCGTCAAGGTCTCCCTCGTTAAAGAGGTTTTCTGCCAGTTCGTTCAGCTGCTCATAGCTGTCGAACTCTCCAAATCTGTCGAACAATTTGCGTCTCCTTTCTTTTTGTTGTGGAGGTCTAACCTTTCATATCCGCTGGCCTCTCTGGCCTCTTCCCATGTCATGAATCCTTTGCATTTCATGCCTCTGGATCTCTCCATGCAGTATGTCCACTGCCAGCAGGGCCGGCATGGGTTGTTGACTGGTTCTCTGGACATCGAGGTCTCCTCCTTGGTCTACTTTTTACAAAAAGCACCTTGCCGGATTTGAACCGGCGTCTTCCGCTGTAGGTTATTGATAAGCATTCCTGGAGGTCTGAATGGCTTATGGATACAGATAGATTGCGCGGATGCTCTCCCTGCTGAGCTAAAGGTGCTGATCACAGCCTGCCGGACTCGCACCGGCGTCTTTTGCCTTCCGTGGGTAAGTATCAGGAGATAAAAACATTTTTCCTTTCCGTCTGGGACTGGTTAAAAGGCTCTGCACTCGCTGCTGTGCTAAGGCTGCTTTGGGACCCGGCAAGTCCCTATATGGTCATGGCATGGGTCTTTCGTGTTTGTCTCCAGTCTTAGGATTGCTGTTCTCTTATTGCCCACGCTCGCATATTTGTTATCTGATCACGTAGATCACTGTTCCCCGGCCGCAGTGCTTATAGATCCAGTCGGCCATAGCGTTTTCGGTCCTTATGCAGGCCGGGGAGTTATGGGCGCCCAATTTGCCGCCCAGGAGGTACATCCGGTCGTATTTATACCGGGCGTACATGTGGTATGTAAGGGAATGGATGCCCCAGCCTTCCCAGGTCATGGAGCAGCTCCAGTACTGCCACCGTTTCCCTTCCTTGTTCTTGTAGACCAGGCGGTCTGTCTTCCACCCAATCTTGTGGGAACCGGACGGTGTTTTCGTCGTCTTGGTTCCCGGTATATTCGCCGCGGAGCTGCATGGCGCAGCCTTCACCAGCTTGCGCTTGCCCCTGCGGCCGCGATACGCGAAGAGGCACATCTTCCCGTATCGCAGATCTGCGACGATTAGGTATTCTGTATCACTGCTGACCGTCTGGGCCTTCTTCTTCACATCTGCAGATGGGGTCTTTGAGTATTTGCCGTGGTCGAAAAAGAGATTTATGCGGACGCCGTTGCTGTCGAACATTTTGTACTTCTTCTCGTTTTCGGCCTTTTCTATCTCCTTTTCTTCCTTGGTCTTCTGGCGCTTCCCCATCTTTCCGTCACCGGCATATACAGGGGAGGCCGCCAACAGGCAGGCCATGGCTACCAACAGGATCCGTTTCATCCTCTTTGCGTTAAGAACTCCCATGGCGTTTTCCTCCACCTGTTGATGTATGCTGTTTGGCATGCTGCAGTTCCCGCTCTGAGGGAAACGCGAAGACATTTTCCTGTGCGGATATTGCTGAGGCCAGCATCTCCATGACATAAGTAGCCTGTTCTCTGTCCCGGTACTGGGCGACTTCTCCCCCGGATCCGTTCCTGGCCACCGCCTGAATACCGGTCCCTCTTCCGGTCACATGGAGCCGGGAGATATCATCGAAATTCCAGATGGCCTGCTTGTTCTGTGTAAGGATGATCATCACCAGACTCCTCTCTGGCAGTCTGTCAGATGGCCCTCCGAATCGAAGTAGCACACCCATGCGCCGATCCAGACTTCCCCGGTGGCCATCTGGCCATACCTGGCGTCTTCCATCTCCTGGGGATAGAAGTAATAGGTCTCCCCATCAATGGTGTGCCAGCCTGTCAGCATCTGGGCCTCAGACCAGCCGCCGTCATTGATATAACAGAACCGTCCGTCTCCCTCCTGGATCCAGACGTACACCTGCTGCCGGTCCCCGTCTGAGTAGTCTTCCCCGGCCATGACCGACATCGTGGTCATCATGCACAGGATCATTGTCAATAATGCTTTTTTCATAGTTTTCTCCTCAAAGGAAGGCTTCCTGCGGCATGGCTTCGATCAGGTTATCCAGCTCCTGGTATGCCTCTTTGCTCGCAAAGCAGAATTCAAAGCCACGCGTCTCCTCGTCCACCTTCTCGTATAATTCGTTAATCCTTTTCACCATCTTGAAGCGGGCTGCGTTCTGGTCGCGGAGGATGGCCATTGACGCCTCCAGGCAGTCATACCTGTACCGGATGCCCAAGTACTGGGTGAAGAGCCTCATGCACCGGCCGAACAGATCCAGCATCTTTTCCTTGGTCAGGTCATGCATGAGCTTCTTTCCCGCTTCCTTCTCCGCCATGTCGCTCTCGTAGGTACTGTCAAGGCCGAAGTAATCGCCCTCGCTCTGGTCGTATCCAAGCAGCCCTCCAAAGTCGTTATGGATATGGCCGTTCACCATGAACAGGTCGTAGTACCGCTCGATGTAGTCGCTCCATTCCCAATCATCGAGATCTTCTGAAAAGCGTTCGCACTCCGCCGAAAGGTCCGCGAACATCCATTTAAATTCAGTCACTTCTTCCTCGTCGCCCAGCATTGCGTCCAGGAGCGTTTCGTCTGTGTCGCACTCTATGAAATATCTGACCTGGTCACAGGTATCGATCATCTCCCAGAGTTCTTCCTTGATCGTGCACAGGTTCATGTCCCTGACGATGGGCTTTTTATAGCGGAGTGCTTTGGCTTTCTGGGCTTTGGCTTTCGAGTTCATATGGTTCCTATCTGTATTTCAGGTTCGCGAGTTCCAATTTTTCTTTGTCATCAAAATGCAGGTACAGGTCCAGAATGTAGACCTCTCTCAGCGTCAGATCCGACGGATGCTTCACCCGCCTGTAAAATGTGGATTCCGACATCCCTGTCTTTTCCCTGACCTGCTCCAGGGACATCCCAAGGTCGTGCGCTTTCCTCCGGATCATCTCCTTGAAATCCAGCTGTCGAATGGCTTTGCGCATAGTGCCCTCCTTTCAGATCAGGCCCCAGACCCGGCCGGCCGTGATGAATGCCAGTGCCATCAGGGAAGATCCCATGACTGCATTGAGCACCGCTGCCCCGGCAGCCTTCCGGAGCCAAAAGTATGTAGCGGAAAATGTTCCAATGAATACTGCTGCCACCATGACTTCCCTCCTTAGTTTTCTTCCCGATCCTCATCGCTCTCAAATAAGTAGTCGATACTCATCTCCGGGAAATATGCTCTTCTGATAGCAAGACTCTCTTCCACCGTAAATCTGCCTCTGCCGTTCAAGTTGTTCGAAATACCGGGTCTGGATTTTCCCGTCACGGCCATAAGGTCTTTAATAGTGATATCTTTTCTTGCCATCTCTGCTTTTAAGTTCCGATATCCCATCTATAACTCCTTTCTTTTGATATTTACGCACCTGCGTATCATTTAAGCCTTATGATATACGCTTATGCGTATCTTGTCAATATTTTTTTATTCAGTTGCGTAAATTCCTATTTACTTAATTACGCACAGGTGCTAAATTTGAATTAAATAAAGGAGGGCACGTTATGGGAATCGGTAAAAGACTTGAATATCTCATGAAAAGCAGGAATACTAACGCCAACGAACTTGCTCAGAAGATTGGTGTAAGAGCGTCTACAATCTATTCTTTAATTCAGAGAGATAGCAACAGAATGGATATTAATTTGATAATCAAAATCGCTCATGCTTTGGGAGTGACGGCTGATGAATTATTATCCGAAGATCTTGTCGACGAATCTCCTAAAACGCTGGCAGCCCACTTTGATGGTAAGGATTACACTCCGGAAGAATTAGAAGAAATAAGAAAATACGCAGAGTTTGTGAGGTCACGAAGGGAAGAATGACTAATCTGGAAAAACTTGAAGAGGAGGCCGATCAGGAAGGCATCCCGATCGACACCATAAGATTTGAATCAGAACGGATCAAAGGACTGTACTGTGACGGCAACATTGCTTTATCTGCTGATCTGCAGACATCTGCAGACCGGTCAGCTGTCCTGGCCGAAGAGCTGGGGCATCACTATACGTCCTCCGGGATCATATTAGATATGAATGATACTGGTAACCGAAAGCAGGAGCTACAGGCCCGCGTCTGGGCATATAATAGAATGATCGGCCTGCAGGGTCTGATTGCTGCGCACCGTCACGGATGCAGGAACCGCTATGAAGCAGCCGAGTTCCTGGACGTCACCGAGGAGCTCCTGGAGGAGGCCGTAAATTACTATCGCGGCAAATACGGAATCATGTACCAGGTAGACAACTTCGTCATATACTTCGAACCCTGCTTCGGAGTTTTCGAATCGATTTCACCGGCCTAAAATTGCGCCGGCGCAAATAAAAAAAGACCCGCAAGGGACCGCCATCCCTCACGGATCTTATAGGTGGTATGCTACGCAAACCATTCGACATGGTTTAGTATACCACCTTTTTTAAAGTAACTCAAATTTTAGAAAGGTGGTTTTTTATTATGCCCAAAATTGAAAAACTGAAATCAGGAAGCTATCGTATGGTGCTGAACCTGGGCACCGTCAACGGCAAGCAGATCCGGAAGTCTATCACCGGCGCTTCAAAGAAGGACGTCAAAATGAAGGCTCTGGAATACCAGGCCCTGCACAAGAGCCCGACAGGGGACACGATCGGCTCCGCCATCGAAGCGTTCATCCAGAGCAAAGAGGCTCTGCTGTCCCCGGCTACTATCCGCGGGTACCGGAATATCCAGAGACGGCTCTCTAATGACTTCCCGAAGTTCTGCGACACCCGTCTGGATGCCGTAGATGACAAGAAGGTCGAGAAGCTGATCCTGGACCTGACCGCTGCCGGCCTGTCCGCTAAGACGGTCCGCAATTACTACGGGCTTATTTCTGCGGTGATGAAATATAAGAAGGCGTACCTGCCTCCTGTGGTACTGCCGGCCAAGACCAGGACAGAAATCACGGTCCCGGATGACGATGTGGTCAAACAGATCTTCGCAGCCATCAAAGGAACGGAGCTGGAGGCGCCGGTCCTTCTGGCCGCGATCGGGGGCCTGCGCCGCGGTGAGATCTGTGCGCTCACTCTGGATGACTTTGACGGCAACACCGTCCATGTCAATAAGGACATGGTAATGGGGCCGGACCGGAAGTGGATCATCAAACAGAGGCCGAAGACATTCGGGTCCGACAGGTACGTCCAGCTGCCGGAGGCCGTGGTCACGCTGATCCGAGAGAGGGGATACGTCACGAATGTCTCCCCGCACTCACTGACCGACATGCACCGGCGCTTCCTGCAGGCCCATGGGTTCCCGGCCTTCCGTTTCCACGACTACCGGCACTATATGGTCTCGTCCCTCCATGCCATCCTGGTCCCGGACAGCTACATCATGCAGCGCGGCGGGTGGATGTCCGATTACGTCATGAAAAATGTCTACAGGCATACTTTGGCTGACCAGGATAAGAATATGGTGCAGCTGGCCAACGACCATTTTGGCGCTCTCCTGTGACCGTGTGCACGGCGTGTACTTATCCTGTGCTTTTCCGTGTACTTTTTTTCTTTCATTTCTGGCTTTTTTGCATCAAATCTGACTGTTTAACTTCTCATACCGGCAGGTTGAGAGCATGAAAAAATGGCTTAAATCCGTCATTTCTCGGATTTAAGCCATTTTTCTTTGCGTAGCGAGGGGGGGACTTGAATATTCTTATGATGCCTGTTTCTTCTATATAATATGCGGTTTCTCCAATCCCGTGTACTTTTTCATGTTCTTTCGCCTTCATTTCTCGATACACTTCATGTTTTTTTGATTTACTTTAAATAAACTCGATTTCCTATTGACTTTATTTAAGAATAGAGTTACAATAAACTCAACAAAACAAATACAAACCAACAGCACAGGAGGAAATAAAAATGACAAGCGAAATGATCAGGAAACTTGAAGAGATGGGATTTAAGAGATGGCAGAAGGGCAGTTACGACAGGCTTTATATCAATGCCGGCCAGATCGGTCTCACCTGTACCTACTACAATACCGGCAACATCAGCAGCGCAGAGTTTAACGGCGACTCCATCAGCAACTGCGAAGCCCGCAGGATGAAAGCTGCTAAGACATATATCGACCTTAACACGGATCGCGTCCACAGCGACAATACCACTCTGAAGGAAGCCGTTGAAGAGATCCTGGACAAGCTCCAGAAGGAAGAGGAAAATGCTCAGGAGCTGCAGCCTGTTGCTCATTACGCAGCTGATAACGGCGACACCTTTACAGTATACGAACCCAGCACCGCCGTATTCGCACAGGTTCCCACAATCAAGTGCTACGCAAGGCGCTCTGACATCCCGGTCCCGCACCTTAACTACTACGCCGATGAAGACTGCACAGAGTTTATCTGCACAGCCGGCACGCACGTTAGGCCTGCTCTGGACAAGGATATGATGTTCCAGCAGTTTGTATATGATCAGAGAGTTTCCGGCAAGGAAGTCAATGACACAATCACAGATACACTTTATGAGGAGGCATGAAATGAAAAAGATCATTAAAGGCAAGGTTTACGACACAGAAAAGGCAAAGCTCCGGGGCGACTATTACGCCCCCGGCAGCTACCGGGATTTCTCTTTCTTTGAAGAGCACCTGTACCAGAAGAAGACCGGTGAGTTCTTCCTGTACGGATCCGGCGGACCGGCATCCAGATACGCAGAGTCCTGCGGGGAGAACAACTGGTGCGGATCTGAGAAGATCATCCCCCTGACCTATGAATCAGCAAGACAGTGGGCAGAGGACCATCTGGAAGCTGATGAGTATGAAGAGATCTTCGGAGTCATTGAAGAGGATGAGGGTAAGATGACCGCTACCATCTCGGTCAACATTGGAATCTGGGAGACAGCCAAAAGGACAGCGTCATCCAAAGGAATTGGAATCAGCGAATACATTGAGAACCTGATCAGAAAAGATATGATGAAATAAAAAAATCGCCCCGGGATAGCAGTTCCCGGGGCTTTATTGTGAAACACTTATTCCATGGAATGTGTGTCTCTCACTTAATTAGTTGAATTTAGTTGACTAAAGTTGAATTTAGTCAAAGAAAGTTGAATTTAGTTGACTAATCGTTGACTAAGTTGATGCCAAGTTGTTATTTAGTCGTTCTGTTGACTTGACGCTGGACGAATTGGTACATATCTTCGCCGAAGTCCTTTCTGCGCTGTTTTTCTCCGCCGTGCTTGCCGGCCCAGCACTCATGTGCCCCTTTGCAGATCTCATTGACCATTTCCTTCACCTCGGCCCTGTAGTCGAAATGACCTGGCTTATAGAAATCGTTGATTGTGCCGTAGCGTTCCAGGATATAGTCTGCGCACCACCTGCAGAAATACTCATGATCACGGCACATACGGTCTACCATTTTCTGTATCTTCTCATAATGGTTCCCGAAGTGCTCCATTCTGGTTTCCTTTTTGCCGTGTTTTTCAAGCAGAACTTCCACAGCAAAGTGCTGGTCCCATTTCTCTTCCGGAACGATACATACAAAAATTATCCCGTTTCTCGGATAATGGCCACTATGTGTTAAGACACCGCCTTTATACTGATCATATCTATATGATCCATCTGACTGCTTGTTATATCCCCCTTCCTCGTTACACGACCAAATCCAGCCATCTCCCGCATTAGTGCAGCAGTTAGACCATTGGATATAGATCACGCCTCGCTGCCTTAGCCAATATGGAAGGTCTTTATATTTGCATCCGCCGACCCATACAAATCTGCAATGTCGGATTTTGTCCCGATTATACATTGCCTTGTCGATCGATGTGATCTGGCTTTCATCGATGCCTTTTGTAGATACGTGTCCCATACGCACGCCTTTGTCAAGACAGCCGGACAGCTGTAAAGCTATGGCCCCAGACCCGTTGCAGTTAATCGTCTTGTCCCGGTGCATCTGCTCCCATGATGCCGTACTGACATGACGGCACCTGAGAGCAACAGCCTCTTTGAATACCTTTTCCGCATTGTCGCCGACTCTTTCAAGGTAATTAATACACTGATAAGCCATTTATACCTCCCTGATATACTTAGCACTCACAAAACCATACTTAGCGCCACGATAGCAGATATACAGCCACGTGGAGCCGTCCGCAGCAGTCACGGTATCGCACACATCAACCTGTGTTCCCTTTGCTAATGGCCCGAACGTCTGGCAGAGTGCGTACTCTGTTCCCGGTCCCTTCCTGACGTTTAACGGGTCTGATTTGGTGGCTACGATGCCCGTGTAGCGCACTGTTTTGGATGGTGCACGGAAATCCCCGCCGGTGGCAGAAGAGCCCTTAAAACGGAGAATATGCGTCCACGGGTAGTTACGATACGAACGGATCAAAAACTCTTTCCCGGTCTGGTCGCCCGGCTGACCGCCTGTGACCTTACCACGTTCATTGATGGATGCTTCCACTTCCTGACCATCACCGATATACATGGCGGTATGGTGGACAGTGTTCAAGAGGACGTCACCACGAATCAGGCCCTTGCCGGTCTGGCGGTCTACATAATCCGTAACGTCCGTGAATCCGCACTTGTGGAAGGCGCTGAGCATGTTCCCTGTATACGTAGCACCTGCTGTCTTGACGGGTACACCTGCATACTGCCATGCCGTGATGACGGCAGAAGAGCAATCATAATCGCCCTTTTCGCCCCAGCGGTATTTCTGATCGTAACCATGGGCGCTGTCGTTGGCTGTGTCTACCATCCATTTGACGGCTTTCTCGACGACGTCCTCATGGCTGTCCTGAGACTGTAAAAGCGTCTGATTTTCCAGAAGCTGTGTGTACAGATGGGACGCATCACAGTTACCCTTGACGCCTGCTATGGATGCAGAGGGCGTATACTGCCACATTATGTAAGTGCGCTTATAGGTACACTTTGAAGCATACTGAGCGACCCACCGCTCACAATCTTCGTCAAGGTCGCCATCGTGGAGACAATCAGAATACCAATAGGTACTTGCGTAAATGCCGTAGGGGATGCCGGCTTTTTTCAGTTCTTTAAAGATTCTGTTTGCATACTGTGTTCTGCGGGCCTTGCTCAGATTGTCTGACCGTCCTGATTTATTGCGCTTGACCACCTCGGAATCCAGGAATACAGGCAGAGACAGCTTCATATCGAACGCTTTGATGGCATTGATAATGAAATCTGCCTCTTCTTTAGCTTCCGTATCGCTGACAGAAGTCGGGAAGAAATAGATGCTGTAGGGGATGCCGTACTTTTTGCAGGCATCCAGAAACGTCTTAAACTGCTCATCGTAGACGATTTTGCCCGAAGTGCATCCTCTGTACCCCAGCCGTATGATGACCGCATCGCAGGCCGTCTTGACC
>CACZFF010000022.1 GCA_902780385.1 uncultured Lachnospiraceae bacterium | reverse complement strand
CCCTGTATCATTAACTGATCCCGGAGAAAGAAAAAGCACCGGAATTTCCGGTGCTAATGTTAAAAGATTTTTGGGACATTTTCAAAAATGGTTGACAGTCCTTCAGAATCATTATTTGGGCTGGAGACAGAGAAGCAAATTTGTGTTTTGGACAGAAATATGCTTAAGTAAATGACATTGGTTTTGAAGTGTAAAAAACACAGAGGACCGCTCCCAGGAAAGAGCAGTCCTCTGTGTCCGGAAATCCTAAGGTGTATGGTAAGCCTTTTCAATCCTTTTTACGTGTTTTAACATCCCCTGAATGATAATCCCTTCTTTAATAATCCCTTCTTTTTCGTATCTGTTTAAAGCCCGGAGCCGAACAAATACTATTTTTTTCTGATATTCTCTATTTACAGAAGGTCTGCTGCTGCCATGGCGCTGCGGATCTTGTCGAGGACAGGACCCTCTGCGGTAGGCAGGCTGGGCAGGTAGGGATCGCCGACATTGCGTCCCTGGAGGATAGCCATGTCCTTGGCAGCGACAGGGAAGGAGGCGGCATCCATGGAAAGACGCACAGGGTTGAGCTTGAACTGTGCCTCAAGGGAGCCCTTGATATCGCCTTCGATGAACTTGTTGTAAACATCGGTGATGAGGCCGGGCATAAAGTTGCCTGCGGTGCAGACGCCGCCTACGGCGCCGACGCAGAGGCTTGCATACAGAAGGGTGTCCTTGCCGCCGAAGACTTTGAAGTCGACGTCGCGGCATCTGCGCACGCACTCCTCGGTGAGGGTGATGTCACCGGAGGTATCCTTCATACCGCAGATATTGGGCACTTCGTGGGCAAGGCGGTCAACCATCTCGGCAGTGAGGCCGTAGCCGACTCGGCCGGGATTGTTGTAGAGCAGCATGGGGGTCTCCGGAACTGCTTCCGCAATGGTCTTGAAGTGCAGGAAAAGCTCTTCGCTGGTAGGCTTGAGGAACATGGGCTGCAGTACAGAGATGCAGGCAGCGCCGTTCTCGACAGCCATTTTAGCAAGGCGCACGCACTTTTTGGTGTTGATGGCGCCGATGCCGAAGTATACAGGTACGCGGCCGGCCGCCTGATCGACCATGATCTTCAGGCCGCGCTTCATCTCGTCCTCTTCGATCTGGTAGAATTCGCCGTTGGAGCCGAATGCCAGGATGCCGTGCAGACCGCCCTGGATGCAGTACTCGACCTGGGCACGCATGCCGGCTTCATCAATGTTTTCGTCTTTGTCGATGACGGTAATGATCGGAACCACCACGCCTTTGATAAAATCTAAATTCATTATTGACCTCCACAGGTGTGTATGGGCTGTCACAGGAGAGCCGGGCGCTCTGTATGCTTGTTTGCTTTTATAGAAAGAGATTTTTGAACAATTAATTCTGAGCGCCCGGATCCTGTCACATCAGAAGATGAGACGGAAAATGACTTATTTCTCAACGATGGAAGTGCCTGTCATACGCTCATAGTAGCGGATGATATCATCGTGATCGCAGGCGCCTTCATTATGGTTCTTGAGTTCCTGCATGACTTCCATGAGGTTGGCAGTAAGCGGAACGGGCATGTTGATGGCATGGGAAGCGTTAAGGGCATTGGTGAGATCCTTGATGTGCAGGTCAATGCGGAAACCGGGATTGTAGTTGCCTGCCAGCATCATGGGAACCTTTGCGTCCATAACAGTGGATCCTGCAAGTCCGCCGCGGATTGCATCATAGACGAGACGGGGATCTGTGCCCATCTTCTTTGCGAATGTGAAAGCCTCAGCGCATGCGCCGATGTTGATGGCAACGATCATCTGGTTGGCCAGTTTGGCAACGTTGCCGGAGCCGATGGGGCCTACGTAGACAACAGATGCGCCCATGCAGTCCAGGAGGGGTTTATACTTGTCCCAGACTTCCTTCTTGCCGCCGCACATGATGGAAAGTGTGCCGTCGATGGCCTTGGGCTCTCCGCCGGAGACGGGGCAGTCAAGCATCTCGATGCCCTTTGCAGCAAGATCAGCGCCGATCTTCTGGGACTCAACGGGATCGATGGAGGACATGTCAATGACGACGGTATCCTTTGTTGCGCCTTCCGCTACGCCGCCCTCGCCGAGGACTGCTGCGCGGACGTGAGGGGAATTAGGAACCATTGTGATCACTACTTCTACCTGAGGAGCGATCTCTGCACCGTTCTTGCCCTGCTTTGCACCCAGAGCGACTACTTCATCGACATTCTTCTGATTAAAGTCACAGACAATGAGCTCGTGGCCCGCCTTGATGAGGTTCTTTGCCATAGGCTTGCCCATGATACCAAGTCCGATAAATCCTACTTTCATTTTCTTCTCCTCTCTGAATGATAATTCTGATTATGATAATTCTGATTTTGACTGATCATTCTGCTTCTGACTGATTTTTAAATTCTGACTGTTTTCTCAAAATTCCGACTGATTTTTCCGAATTCTGACTGATTTTTTCAAATTCCGAAAAACTCAGGTGATCGGTGCCGGGTTAAAGATGCACATGTCGTTGTGGAAACCGTACTGATCACTGAAGGGCTGCTTAACGCCGCTGGCAACATCCAGGATCATATTGAAGATCTCGGTGCCGACTTCCGCGATGGTCTTTTCACCGGTGGCGACGGGACCGGCAGAAATGTCGATCATGTCGAACCAGTGGTCTTTCATCTCGTTGCGGCTGCACACCTTAATGACCGGTGAGATCTCAAGGCCGTATGGAGTGCCGCGTCCTGTCATAAAGACCTGCAGTCCTATACCGCTGGCGACCTGGCTGGGTCCGCAGACGATATCGCTCGCCGGTGTGCAGGCACAGATCAGGCCTTTTTTGGCAGGTTTCTCGGCGGGGCCGATGACCTGCACGATCGGGCTGGTTCCGGATTTGGCTATGCTTCCCATCGCTTTTTCAACGATGTTGGAGAGACCTCCTGCGTGGTTGCCGGGAGTGGGGTTGGCGTCGCGGTCGACTCCGCCTTCATCGAGGTAATTGTCGTACCAGCCGACTTCGGCAGCCAGTTTGTCGCGCGCCTCCTGGTCAAGGCAGCGGGCTGCCAGCATGTGGACGCCGTCGCGGAACTCAGTGACTTCACTGAACATGACTGTGCCTCCGCCCTTGACGATCATGTCCGAGGCGTATCCGGCACTGGGATTTGCGGTGACGCCGCTGAAAGCGTCGGATCCGCCGCACTGCATACCGATCAGAAGATCGGACAGAGGCAGCTCTTCCCGCGTCCTCTTGTTGAGTTTCTGAAGCTTTCGGTCCGCCATTTCCATAAGTGCGTTCATCATGGCGTCATGGCCGGGCCAGTCTTGGAGCGTGAGCACGTTTTCGGGAATGTTTTCCTCCGGCGTGAGCACGCGGTCATAACTGAGTTTCTCGCATCCGAGTCCGACGACCATGATCTCTCCCCCGAAATTGGGGTGATGGATCAGATTGCGAACCGCGCGGATCGGCAGGAAGGCGTTGGGGGCATTGATCGCCACACCGCAGCCGTAAGGATGTGTCACCGCGACGATATCGTCGACATTCGGATATTTGGGCAGCAGTTCCTGTTTCATACGCTGCACTGCTTTTTTGAGGACACCCGCTGTGCACTGCACCGTAGTGACGATGCCCAGCATGTTGCGGGTTCCCGCAGGACCTTCTGCATTCCTGTATCCCATCCAGGTCGTCCGCGGAGGATCCGGAAGCTGGTCCTTGGGCACAATGTTTGTGCCCCAGGCCATGTTGTCCAGGCCCGGACGCTCCGGAAGATGCAGTGAGTGCTCATTGATCCAGGTTCCTGCCGGTGTATCTTCGATGACTGTGCCGAGCACGACACCGTATCGGTACACCTCGCCGTCTTTGGGGATATCCGTCAGCGCGATCTTGTGTGCCTGCGGAATGTCCTGTCTGGTCACTACGCCGGGAAGGATCTCTGTTCCTTTGGGAAGATCTCTGAGGGCGATCGCGACGTTATCTTTTTCCTGAATTTTGACAAAAAGCTTTTCCGCCAATTGACACCTCCCTTTGTGGTTTTCAAATTGATCGGGGCAATGCTGCCTTTCTCATGTCAGGACTAACTTAGTTGTTAAGCACCATTTCTACATTCATACCGCTAAAAAGAGCGGCGCCTGTCCCCTGTCTTCCGTCTTTCTTCTTCGCATGGTCATATTGTAGCGGCGGCCGGGATGCGATTCTATTCGCAAACATAACAAGATTGCACCATTATTTTTGATTTGGCCGTCATTTTTTCATTTTCCGAAATATACATTTCAATTATTGAAATAAATCACTCGTTTTGTTACACTGATTATGATGATATAGACGAAACAAAAGAGATTCCCGATTGTTTTCACCGTATTTTCCGGAGAAAATTCAAAGAACGCAGCAGAGAACATAAGCCGTAAACAAAAAAACAGATACGGAATATAAATAGAAGCAGAGGAAATAAGCAAGGGGGACACTATGGCAAAGATCGGCATTCTGGTACCGCGGGAGAACATGCGGCAGGAAGCAATGGAATTGTTGAAAAAGTTCGATCTCGATGTGGTCTGCTGCCGGACCATCAGGACAGCAGACACAATGAACGCGGCCAGGGAGGCCGTGGAGGCAGGCGCCCAGATCATCATTGCCCGCGGATACCAGGCAAAGCTGCTGCGGGAACATACGAAGATCCCTCTTATAGAGATCCGCTTTTCGGCCCAGGAAATCTGCCTCTTCCTCAGACGCGCCAAGGAGATCACCGGAAAAGCCCATCCTCATGTAGCGATCATCGCTTTCGAAAACATGCTGCCGGACATGACTTATATCGCCTCTCTGATGGAAGTTGAACTGACAGTTTCCTGTATGGATAAGGTTGAAGAAGCCAGTGTTGTCCTTGAGGGATATGAAGGGAGACGTCCGGATCTCATCATCGGCGGTGAGGTTACCTGCGAAGCGGCGCGGGAACGCGGCTATCTGACGCTCTTCTACAGCTCTACGACAGATTCCATTGCTACTGCCATGAAAATGGCCAGGAATTTATCCACCGTCCTGGATTCGGAGCAGCAGCAGGCTGTACGTTTTGAAACCGTCCTGGATTCCTCCTTCAATGCCATCGTACAGCTGAATGCGGAGCGGACAGTGCTCAGCATGAACCCCACCGCAGAAAAACTCTTGAATATAGAAGAAAAAGAGGCAGTCGGCCGCAAGGTGGACGAGCTTCTGCCGGATGTCAATCTCCATCCTCTGGATCAGGTGCTCTCCGGCAGCCGGGAGAGCATGACAACCTCCATCGACTTAAATAAGGAAGCCTTTATGGTCCTGGTTGCCTCGATCAGGTTTGAAACGCGGATCACCGGTGCCATTTTGTCCTTCCGCCAGCTCAGCGCCATGTCCGGTCTGTCCAGGCAGGCAAAGCGGGAGCTCCTGCTCAGCGGTTACAGGACCACTGTGACTTTCCGGGACCTCCCCACTAAAGATGCCCATATGCGGGAGATGTTGGAAACGGCGGAAACTTTCGCGCTTTCCGACAGCCCGGTTCTGCTCTATGAGGAGGAGGGAAATGAAGCATCTATGATCGCGAGGGCGATCCATAACAATTCAGACCGCAAATCCGGTCCTTTTGTCAGCCTCGATATCCGGGATCTCTACCCCGAAGAACAGGTCGATGCCCTGCTGCACCGGGGCTTGCCGCAGAACAAAGAGCAGGAAGGTTCAAAGGCTTCTTCAGGCGCAGCCTCACGGAAACGCCTCTATGACCGGTTTGAAAATGACAGGCCCCGGGAAGGAAACAGCGCCGATGCCGGCAGCCCTGAAAGTCTCGCGACCGGCGCCATGGTGCGCGCCAACCACGGGACCCTGTTTATCAACCGGATCGAAAAGCTGACGCTTCAGGCACAGCACCAGCTGCTGAGGACGCTCCTTCCCTGGACCCAGATCCATGCGGACGCAAGGCCGATCACAACGCTGGATGTGCGGATCATCGCCTGCGCCAAGAAAAATCTCCTGCCTTCTGTGGAAGCGGACACCTTCAGCGAAGAACTCTACTATCATTTCAGCGGCCTCACCTTATCGATACCTGCTCTGGAGAGCCGTCCCGAAGATTTGAAAGAGGTTTTCCGCAGACGTATGGAAAAATACAGCACCAAGTATCACAGGCATCTGCAGGTCACAGAGGAGTCCCTGCGCCTGATCAGCGGGCTGCGCTGGCCCGGCGGCTACTGCCAGGTAGACGCTTTCTGCGAGCGCCTGGTCCTCTCCTCCAAAAAGCGCAGGATCGACGAGCAGGTCATCCGAAGCCTCTACAATATCATGTACCCTGAAGTCCGGGAGGTAAAAGGCGAGCAGCGCCTGGTCGTCTATGATGCTCCCGAGGCACAGAAGATCCGCGAGCTTCTGGAAAAATATGACGGCGACCGGGCTGCTGTGGCCGAAGAACTGGGCATCAGCAAGACCACCCTCTGGCGCCATATGAAAAAATACAACGTCAGCGCGAAATTTTAATCCGGAACTTACCCGCGAAACCTGTGCCGCATATCCCACAATATGAAGCCACGGGTATCGTGTTATGAAGAAAAAAAACCGTGCAGAATGCATTTCGGAATTATTTAAATCTTCCGAAAATGCATTCTGCACGGTTTTTTGAATTTTTTGAAATGTTAATTTCACATTTCACCGAATTTGAAACATTTTATTTGCAATATATGAAATTCTATCACATGCCCATAAATTAAGTCGGATATTCTTATTAATTTGGTCAATAGTTTTTTTATCGTTTATTTTTTACAATCATTTCATAACAGGCAGGGAAAGCCCGTCATGAAAGGTCATCATAACCCCCGTCCGGATCCCATTCATCAGATGAGGTCCGGATGTATGGCCAGTCTCCGGTCTCTTCTTCGCACGAATGCCGGCGGGCCCCTGTTCCTGCGAAACGTAAGATACTGTGATCTGTACAGTGTCCGAATGTCATATGAAAACGGGCAGTCAACGTTCGTATCATCAGAGATCAAAACGGGAGACACGGATGCGGATTACAGCTGCTTCACATGAAAGGGGGAAACTATCATGAGTGAAGCTACAAGAATGATACTCGGTCTTGCAATCGGTATTGCGGTCATGATCTTCCTGGTCATGAAGACCAAAGTCCACACATTTATGGCTCTGCTGATCGCCTCCGCGATCACCGGCCTCATCGGCGGCATGCCGATCAGCAATGTCACGCTGGATGACGGCACGACCGTCACTGGTCTGATCACCGCAATTCAGGACGGTTTCGGCAACACGCTCAAGAGTACCGGTATCATCATCGGTCTGGGCGTCATGATGGGCGGTATCCTGGAAAAATCCGGTGCTGCAGAACAGCTTGCCTTTACATTCATCAAAAAGCTCGGTGAAAAGCACGTCGAGTGGGCGCTGGCTGTCACAGGCTGGTTCGTCGCGATCCCCGTTTTCGCGGATTCCGCGATCGTCATCTTTGCTCCTCTGGTAAAGGCTATCTCCGAAGTAACAGGTATTTCCGTTATCACAACAGCGCTGTCACTGGCCTGCGGCCTTCAGCTGACACACTGCCTGGTACCTCCGACCCCCGGCCCGCTGACTGCAGCCGGTATGCTGGGTGTCGACGTCGGTCAGATGATCCTGATGGGCACCATCGTTTCCATCCCCATGCTGATCGTCGTCATGATCTATGTCAAATGGATCGGCAAGAAGATCTACCAGCTTCCCAATCCCGAAGGCGGTTTTACCCGCATGGATTGGAAGCCCGAGTACAGAAAGTCCATGGCACAGGTTGAGGAACTCATCGATGCCAAGACTCTTCCTTCCTTCGGTGCATCCATTGCTCCCATCATCGTTCCCGTCATCCTGATCTTCGTCAAGACAGTATGGGATATGACAGCTTCTGACGCTATGAAGGCAGGCACTCTCGGCAGCGTCATCGCTTTCATCGGCGCCCCCATCATCGCTCTGCTGATCGGCACACTGCTCTCCATCTACGGTCTCGTAAGCACCCGTGAAACCAAGGAAGTCCTGGGTATGATGGACGGTGCGATCAAGGATACCGGCATCATCATGCTGATCACCGGTGCAGGCGGTTCCCTTGGAAATGTCATCAAAGTCGCAGGTATCGGCGATGTCCTGGGCACAGCGATCACAAAGACTCCGCTGCCCGCCATCCTGATCCCCTTCATCATCGCAGCCCTGATGCGTATCGCTCTGGGTTCCGCAACTGTCGCGATCACGACTGCAGCCTCCCTGTCCGCAGGTCTGATGGGTATGCTGAATGTATCCCCGCTCCTCATGGCAGTCTCCTGCTGCGTCGGTGCGATCTCCTTCTCCTACTTCAACGACTCCGGATTCTGGGTATTCAACGGTATGTTCGGTGTTACCGAGCTCAAAGACCAGGTCCGCTGCAAAACTGCTGTCTCCCTCATCATGGCAGGCGTCGGTATTGTTGAACTCTTTGTTCTGGGCATATTCATGCACTAAGCTAAAAGTGAATAGAAAATAGAATACGTCCGATCACCCAATAAGCCAGCTCCTCGTAAAATGTCTCCCGTTGTGCGGCATGCCGGAGTGTTTACTGCCGCTCCGGCATGATACCCGCACCCGGGACAGACAAATTGTTTTGAAATATTACCCGTTTCTATACCCAACACCCTATTGAATCAACGTAATCATCGCTTTTCAAATTCAAGGAGGAAAACCATGAGCTGCCCCGTTATCACAAAGATGGAAGTTTATCCCGTCGCAGGACATGACTGCATGGAACTTAACCTTTCCGGTGCACACGCACCCTATTTCACCAGAAATATTGTCATCCTGACAGATTCCACAGGTGCGGAAGGTGTCGGCGAAGTTCCCGGCGGACAGAAGATCACCGCTGCTCTGGAAGCTGTTGAACACCTGGTCGTCGGAAGCAGCATCGGCGATTACAAGCAGACCCTGACAAAGATCAGGAACTGGCTCAATGAGAACATCAAGGACGACGTCCGCGGCCTGCAGACCTTCGATCTGCGCACCGGCGTCCACGTTGTCACCGCTGTTGAAGCCCCCCTGCTCGACCTGCTGGGCAAATACCTCGATGTTCCCGCCGCTGCTCTGATGGGCGACGGTATTCAGAGAGAGCGCGTCCGCTTCCTCTCCTATCTCTTCTATGTCGGCGACCGCAAAAAGACCGATCTTCCCTATGAGGAAGAGCCGGATTCCGATTGTGACTGGTATCGTCTGCGCCACGAGGAGGCTATGACTCCCGAAGCAATCGTAGCCCTGGCAAAGGCGACCTATGAGAAATACGGATTCGAGGATTTCAAGCTCAAGGGCGGCGTTCTGGAGCCCGAGCAGGAACTCGAAGCTGTCCGCGCTATCAAGGAAGCTTTCCCGGATGCACGTGTCGACCTGGATCCCAACGGATGCTGGAGTCTGGAAAAAGCTCTGGAGCTGGCTCCCGAGTTCAAGAAGATCCTGGCTTACTGCGAAGATCCCTGCGGCGCAGAGGGAAGATTCTCCGGCCGTGAGATCATGGCCGAGTTCAAGCGCGGTTCCGGTATGCCCACTGCTACCAACATGATCGACACTGACTGGCGTGAAATGGCACACTGCATCGCTCTGAACAGTGTTGACATCCCGCTGGCAGATCCTCATTTCTGGACCATGAACGGCTCCGTCCGCGTCGGCCAGCTCTGCAATGACTTCGGCCTGATGTGGGGCTGCCACTCCAACAACCACTTCGATATCTCTCTCGCCATGGTCGTACAGTGCGCAGCAGCTGTCCCCGGCAAGCTCAACGGTATCGATACACACTGGATCTGGCAGGAAGGCCGTGAGCGCCTGACCAAGGAGCCCATGCAGATCGTAGACGGCTGCATCGACCTTCCCAAGAAGGGCGGCCTCGGCATCGAAGTCGACCGCGAGCAGATCATGAAGGCCAACAAGCTCTATATCGAGAACTGCCTGGGCGCCCGCGATGACGCCAAGGGCATGCAGTATCTCATCCCCGGCTGGACCTTCGATCCCAAGCGTCCCTGCATGGTCCGCTGATCAGTACGATCACCTGAACAGCATACTGTCCGGAACTGCCGGCCCTGTCAAAAAAAGAGAGCCGGCAGTTCAGCCCCCTGATTGATGGCAGAAGGATGGAGCACCCGGTTCCGGGTCTGTCCGGAAGCTATCAAGAGGGTCAATCATCAAAATAAAAGAATAAAAAAGAAGTTCTTCACCAGTACCCCCTCCGGAGTGAAGAACTTCTTTTTGTTTATGTTTATGTTTTTGCTTTTATTTATGTTTATATTTTTATTTTTGCGTTTGTAAGTTTTATTTTACAGATCTGTCCGTATTTCAGATGATCTCTCCCTTGGTCCGAATCACCTCCGAGTACCAGGCGGCGCTGTCTTTGGGCATGCGTTCCATGGTCCGGTAGTCGATATAGACCAGGCCGAAGCGGTCATCATAGCCGCTGTGCCACTCGTAGTTGTCCGTGAAGGACCAATGGAAATAGCCCCGTACCGGCAGGCCGTCCAGGCAGGCCTTTTTCAGCTCCCGCAGATAGCGGTGCAGGAAATCGATCCGGTCGGGATCGTGGACATTCCCGTCCAGGAAGATCCTGTCGTTGCAGCTCTGTCCGTTCTCTGTGATATAGATGGGAACATGGTAGCGCTCAAAGATCAGACGGGGTCCCCAGTAGAGTACTTCGGGAGTCACCGGCCATTTGAGGGCCGTGCGGGGATAGCCCGGATATTTTTCCTCCATGACATATTGGCCCGTCTCATCCTGCACCAGACCGTGGCCGTTATAGATATTGAGGCCGGCGAAATCGATCGGCGCGGAGATGATCTGCAGATCCTCCCCGGGAATGCTGCCGGCATAGGCCGACCAGGGATTATGGGGATCGTCCGGATAATGTCCCAGAAAAACAGGGTCAAAAAACCACTGATGGTTGAAATAGTATACCGGATTCACATCGAGCGGGAGTGAGCAGAAGGAAGCCGTACGCAGGGCCTCCGGTGTCTCCCCCGCTTTTTCTGTATCCCTTTGCGGATCATCGGACGGCATTTCATGCAGATAAGCCAGGGCACCGGTCGAGGAAGCCCCTATCTGCGCGTCCGGCACTTGACTGCGGATGGCGCGGACGGCAAGCCCATGCGCCAGCAGCAGGTTGTGCCAGCAGCGGAACAGGGTCTGCGGATCCAGCTGCAGGCCGGGAGCGTGCAGGCCGTTCCCCATTCCCAGACCGATCGCGCACTGCGGCTCATTGATCGTGATATAGTTTGTCACACGCCCTTTGAAATGGGCTGCGACAAAAGCGGCATAATCGGCAAAGCGGTCAGCGGTCTCACGGTTCATCCAGCCGCCCTTATGGTAGAGGGCAAGGGGCAGATCCCAGTGATAAAGGGTGATCCAGGGTGTAATGCCGCGGGAAAGACATCCGTCCACAATTCGGTCATAGTAGGCAAGGCCGGCTGGATTGAGCCCCTTGCAGGAAGAGGAAGAAGCCCCGCCGCCGCTGCCGCTCACCTCATTCACTCCATTTGCTCCATTTGCTCCATTTACTGTTCCGTCCGGAAAAATGCGGGGCCAGCTGAGGCTGAAGCGGTAATGCCTGATACCCAGACTCTGCATCAGATCCAGGTCCTCCTCTGCCCGATGATAGGCGTCACAGGCAATATCGCCGGTATGTCCATTGAAAGTCTTTCCGGGCACATGTGAAAAATAATCCCAGATCGACGGCCCCTTGCCGTCCTCGAAGGCTCCGCCCTCGATCTGATAGGCGGCACTTGCCGCGCCCCAGACAAAATTATCAGAAAACTGCATAGACTGCCCTCCATAACAATTTATCCCATTACAAACAATTTATCCCATCACAACCCTGACTTCATATTCCCTGCAGCCGTCCTGTGCCGGGATCAGCGTGCCGTTGATCTTCTCTCCGTTGACCGTCATCGAAACCACCCCTTGCTGGGCGCCGGCGGTATTGTCGATCTCGATGTGATAGAGTGCGCCGCGGTAGATCCGGTCGCAGTGATAGTTTTTCAGCGTATCCGGAATGCAGGGATCGACCTTCAGGCCGTCCAGGGTCGGAATGATCCCCAGGATGTACTGGCTCATGCAGGCAAAGGTCCAGGCTGCCGTGCCGGTCAGCCAGCTGTTTTTGCCCTCTCCGAAGGTCGCCGCATCCCGTCCCGCGATCATCTGGCAGTAGACATAGGGCTCCACGCGCCGGATGTCCACCATATCCTCAAGATAGAAGGGACAGGTCTTGCGGAAGACTTCAAAGGCACGGTTTCCGTGTCCGAGGACGGTCTCGGCACAGGCGATCCAGGGATTGTTGTGGCAGAAAATACCCGCGTTCTCCTTGTATCCCGGCGGATAGGAAGTGATCTCGCCCAGCTCCGGATGGTAGACGGTATAAGCCGGCTGATGCAGCACGATGCCGTACCTGGTATCCAGGTGCTTTTCGACACTCTCAAGGGCCGCAGCCGCCTGGCCGGTCTCGACGCCGACACCCGCCATCACGCACATGCCCTGGGGTTCAATGTATATTTTCCCTTCTTCGCAGACACGGCTTCCCACCGGTCTGGAGAAGGCATCATAGGCGCGGACGAACCATTCTCCGTCCCAGCCTGCATCCAGGATGATCTTTTTCATGTCCTCGACCAGGCTGCGGACCTCCTCCGCTTCCTTCGAAAGTCCCCTATGCCGGCACAGGTCTGCATATTCCAGTCCGTTTTTGACGAACATGCCCGCAATGAAGACACTCTCCGCGACAGGTCCCTCGCTGGGACCGGTCGTCTGGAAGCTCTCTCCGGGAGTTGTGGAGAAGCAGTTCAGATTCAGGCAGTCATTCCAGTCGGCGCGGCCGATCTGGGGCAGTCCGTGGGGTCCCCTGTGGTCGGCCGTATACCGGAAGCTCCTGCGGAGGTGCTCCATCAGGGTCGCCTTGTTTGTGTCACTGGAATCAAAGGAACACATTTCATCCAGGATGCTGAAGTCGCCGGTCTCCTTGATATAGGCGGAGGCCGCCGCGATCAGCCAGAGGGGATCATCGTTAAAGCCGCCGCCGATGCCGGCATTGCCCCGCTTGGTGAGGGGCTGATACTGGTGATAGGTGCTCCCGTCCTCGAACTGGGTATTGGCGATATCAATGATACGCTCTCTCGCCCTCTCCGGGATCAGGTGGACAAAACCAAGGAGGTCCTGGCAGGAATCTCGGAATCCCATTCCCCTTCCCAGTCCGCTCTCATAATAGCTGGCGCTGCGGCTCATGCAGAAGGTGACCATGCACTGGTACTGATTCCAGATATTGACCATGCGGTTGAGTTTGTCGTCACTGCTGTCGATCTGGAAGTGAGACAGAAGGGAATCCCAGTATTTGGCCAGTGCGGCCAGTGCTTCATCAACCTGGGCATCCGTCTGAAAGCGCTTCAGAAGGCGGTCCGCCGGTGCTTTATTGATGATACCGGGCGCCTCAAACTTCTCCTCCACGGGATTTTCGCAGAATCCAAGCACAAAGATCATGGATGTGGTCTCTCCCGGGCCAAGCCGGACGGACAGGTGGTGGCTGCCCACAGGAGCCCATCCGTGCGCGATACTGTTGCGGCTCTTTCCTTCCATCACGGCCCGGGGAGAAGCCGCGCCTCTGTAAAGGCCGACAAAATCATCCCGGCTGGTGTCAAATCCGACAAGATCCCGGTTGACCGAAAACACAGCATAATGGTTTCTTCTCTCCCGGTATTCCGTCTTGTGATAGATCCGGCTGCCGCAGACCTCCACCTCTCCCGTGGAGAAATTGCGCTGGAAATTGGACGAGTCATCTTCCGCGTTCCACAGGCAGAATTCCACGTAGCTGAAGACATCGAAAACCTTTTCGCAGTCACTTTTATTAGTAAAGGTCAGCCTGTTGATCTCACAGGGCGCGTCTACCGGCACGAAAACTTCCTGCTTTGCAGCCAACCGATCCTTCTCCGATGTGATCACCGTGTATCCCAGGCCGTGGCGGCAGCTGTACTCATCCAGTTCTGTCTGAACAGGCTGCCAGCCGGGGTTCCACACGGTATCTCCTTCTTTTATATAGAAATAGTGCCCACCGCAGTCCATGGGGCTGTTGTTGTAACGGTAGCGCGTCAGGCGCAGGAGCTTTGCGTCCTTATAAAAGCAGTAGCCGCCCGCCGTGTTGGAGATCAGGCGGAAAAAATCTTCAGATCCCAGATAATTGATCCAGGGGAGCGGTGTCCTCGGATTTGTGATCACATATTCCCGCTTCTGATCATCAAAATAACCATATTTTCCCATCTTTTCCTCCAGTTCAACACTTTTTTCTCTTTTTCCATTCTTTCGAAATCGTTTTCGCAACAAAGCAAAATATCCCTTATCTATTTCCCGCAGTATAAAACAAAACAATCAAAAAAGCAATCAAAAGACTATAATTATCTGAAAAATTGGGTAAATTTAACAAAATTCCACCTGATTAATTATGAATTATGTCGGTTGCATTTTCTCTTTTCAGGATTTAAAATGAATTTACGAAAACGTATTCGGAAACAAATCACGGCAGTTGAAAGACGCTGGAACAGCCGGGGAAGGGCATAAGATGGGAAGCGGAAAAGGAAATGTCACGATCAAAGATATATCCCTGAAATGCGGCGTTTCTGTTGCCACGGTCAGCAAGGCCCTGAATCATTACGGTGATATAGCACCGGAAACTGCGGAACTGATCAGGAAGACCGCCAGGGAAATGCATTACATACCAAATACGGCCGCCAGACAGCTGAAGACAAACACTTCGCATAATATCGGTGTCCTGTTTGTAGATGAAATGAACTCAGGTCTGACGCACGAGTATTTCTCAGGGATCCTGGATGCCGCAAGGGCCGAGGCGGAAGGTCTTGGTTATGACATAACCTTCATCGGGAAAAACATGGGCGGCAGGCCGATGACCTATCTGGAGCATTGCCAGTACAGAAAAGTCGACGGCGTTCTGATCGCAAACGTGGATTTCTCGGATCCGGGTGTCGTCGAACTGGTCAGAAGCGGACTTCCGGTGATCACAATCGACTACGCATTTGACAGTACCAGCTGCGTGATGTCGGACAACATGGAAGGCTGTTATGCCCTCACTTCTCTCCTGATCGAAAAAGGACACAGGAAAATCGCTTTTATCCACGGAGAGAGGACCTCTGTTACAAACAAAAGGCTTGTGGGGTTTAACCGGGCCTTAAGGGATCACGGGATCGAACCGGATGACCGGTATATTGTCCAGGGGCGTTTCCACGATCCCAAAAAGAGCCGGGAGGCGACGAGATACCTGATGGAGCTGCCTGATCCGCCCACAGTCATCATGTATCCGGATGATTTTTCCTATATCGGCGGCATGACAGAGTTGGAAAAAATGGGACTGTCTGTCCCGCAGGATGTCAGCACAGCCGGTTATGACGGCATCCCCATCAGCCAGTTTCTCCGCCCCAAGCTCACGACCTATCATCAGGACGCGGAACAGATCGGGAAAGTTTCCGTGCGGAAACTCGTCGAAACGATCGAGAACAAGAAGACCTGTATTCCTGAAGAAATCTCTGTTTCAGGATACGTACTGGAAGGAACCAGCGTAGCATCGTTACAGGCCGCCCCCTGATCGGGATACAGGGTACACGGTATCCGGCCTCAGAGCGGCCCGCCTTGCTGCTTCTGTATAGAAGGAAACGGTTCATCAAAGCATCATTAGTATTTCATTCAGATCAAAAGCAGTCTGTCATGAAAGGAGTAGTTATGAAAAAGAAAGTGATCAGTATCTTAATGGCCGGCATCATTGCCGCATCACTCGCAGCCTGCGGATCCGGCGGCTCTGCAGCTCCTACGGCTGAAAAAACAGAAAAAACCGAAGCAGCCGGCGGCGAAGCTGCCGAAAAAGCCGGCGGCGAAGGAGAAGGAGCGGTCCTCAATATCCAGTGCTGGAATGACGAGTTCGCCAGAAGAATGCGCGACCATATGCCCGGCTACGAAGCTTTTGACAAGGATGACGCGACAAAGGGCGGCAAGCTCGGTGATGTAGAAGTCAGATTCGCAGTCACCCCTTCCACAGACAATGCATATCAGAACAATCTGGACGCTCTCCTTCCGGCAAATGCGGATGCTGCAGCGGACGAAAAGGTGGATATGTTCCTCGTCGAGGCTGATTACGCTCTCAAATACGTGAACACCCCTGTTGCTCTTCCGATCGCTGATCTGGGTATCACGGAAGACGAACTGGCAAATCAGTATAAGTATACAAAGGATATCGTCACAGATGCGGACGGCAATCTGAAAGGTCTGAGCTGGCAGGGATGCCCCGGCGTTCTGATCTACAACAGGGATATCGCAAAAGAAGTTCTCGGTTCCGATGATCCCGAGGAAGTCCAGAAGGCAGTCGCAGACTGGGATACCTTTAAGAAAACAGCCGATCAGCTGAAAGAGAAGGGATATAAGATCACTTCCACTACCAATGATTCCTATCGTGTATTCTCCAACAACGTCTCCTCTCCCTGGGTCGTTGACGGAAAGATCAATGTTGACGACAACATCAAGGCATGGGTAGACATGTCCAAAGAAATGGTCGACAAGGGCCAGACCGGAACTGCCGATCTGTGGTCTGAAGACTGGTCCAAGGGCTTTGCCAAAGATGCGGACGTATTCTGCTACTTCGGACCTGCATGGCTGATCAACTTCTCCATGGGTGCAGTTGATGACGGTGTAAACGAAGATGACGGTTCCCGTACATTTGCAGGCGGCTGGGCAGCTACTGTAGGACCTCAGGGCTTTTACTGGGGCGGCACATGGATCTGCGCCGCTGCAGGCACAGACAACCCCACCGCTGTTGCGGAGATCATGAGACAGATGACCACAAACGAAGAGGTCCTGACCGACATCGTCAAGATGGACAATGACTTTGTCAACAACAAGCCCGCTATGGAAGCTGCTGCTACCGATGACAGCTTTGCCTTCAAGCCCCTGGGCGGCCAGAATCCTCTGGGAATGTTCTGCGAAGGCGCCGAGAAGATCGACCTGTCCAACATTTCCGAATATGACCAGGGCTGCAACGAGTCCTTCCAGCTGGCTATGAAGGAATACTTCGAAGGAAATGCATCCTATGACGATGCACTCCAGGCATTCTTCAAGGCTGTCGTTGAGAAGTATCCTGAGCTTTCTTACTAATCAGCGTGACCGGATCAATCAACCCGGCAGAAAAAAATCCGGCGGATCGATCGCCTGACCGGACATCAAAAAAACGGCAGCGCAATGATCTGTCACATCGGTATTAAATGAAACGAACATTATTAGAATGATTCCTCCTTTACAACTCCTGCGTGCCCCTTCTATCGCGAAGGAGCACGCAGCGGTTTTGTTCTTCATCTTAAGGCAGTCAAACACATTACAGTGCGGAGAAGAGTTATGAAAAAAAAGAAGACAGGAAATGCACTGCGCCATAATCGCTGGGGATATTTTTTTCTGATTCCCTTCTTTGTCGTGTTCGTCATCTTCCAGCTGATCCCGCTGGTCACGACGATCTACAACAGTTTTTTCGAGCATTATTTCAAGAACGGTCTGACGGAAGTAGGACCGAATCTGGTAGGGCTGGAGAACTACAAAACACTGCTGGCTTCGGGAGATATATTGATTTATTTAAAAAACACCATGATCATGTGGGTCATGGGATTTGTCCCTCAGATCATTATCTCTCTCCTGCTTGCAGCATGGTTTTCCGACCCGTCCCTGCGGCTCAAGGGGAAAAAGTTTTTCCAGTCGGTCATTTATCTGCCCAACCTGATCATGGCTTCCGCATTCTCCATGCTCTTCTTTGCCCTGTTTGCCGAGACCGGCCCGATCAATTCCCTGCTGATGCAGATCGGTTTGATCAGCGCCCCCTACAAATTTCTCTCTCACACTATGAGCGCACGCGCGCTTGTAGCCTTCATGACCTGCCTCATGTGGTTCGGCAATACAACGATCCTGCTGCTGGCCGGCATGCTGGGTATCGACCAGTCACTCTATGAAGCCGCGGAAGTGGATGGCGCGTCCTCGACACAGATCTTTTTCCGGATCACTCTTCCGATCCTGAGGCCGATCCTGCTGTATGTGGTGATCACCTCCCTGATCGGAGGTCTCCAGCTGTTCGATGTCCCCCAGATCCTGACAAACGGACAGGGCGGCCCCAACAGGACGACCATGACACTGATCATGTACCTGAACAAGCATCTGTACAGCAAAAACTACGGCATCGGCGGTGCTCTCTCTGTCATCCTGTTCTTTATCACAGGTGTCCTGAGTATCATCGTTTTCCGGATCAATACCAGATCGCAGAAATAGCAGGATCCGGTTTTACAGAGGATCCGGATTTAGTCCGAAGCAGATATTGAATAAACTCCTCGCGCTGCCGCTCCGGAGACCGGCATTTTGGGAAAAGAACGAAAGAGAAGGGAGAAAGACATGACAGAAAAGAAAGACGACAAAACTCCAAAAGGCTTGAGCCTGAGTGTCGGCACAAGACGCATCATTGCCTATATTGTTCTTGTGCTTCTCACGATCCTCTGTCTTTTCTGGTTCTATGTGCTGTTTGTCAATGCGACCAGATCAAAAGCACAGCTGAATCATGGATTCACAATAATCCCCAGTCATTACGCTTTAAAGAACCTGTACAATCTGTTCCACAACAGCAACCTGCCCATACTCAGAGGACTGCTGAACAGCTTTCTGGTAGCGATCAGCACGGCAGTTGTGAGCACGTATTTCTCAGCGATGACGGCCTATGCCATTCACGCCTACGACTTCAGGTTCAAAAAAGCTGCTTTCACCTTTATCCTGGCGATCATGATGATCCCGACGCAGGTCACCGCTCTCGGTTTTCTGAGTCTGCTGCGCAAGATCAAACTCATGAATTCCTTCATCCCGCTGATCGTCCCTTCCATCGCGGCACCGGCCGTATTCTTTTACATGAAGCAATATATGGAAGCAAACCTGCCCATGGAGCTGCTGGAGTCGGCACGCATTGACGGAGCCAGCGAGCTGCGTACCTTCAATCAGATTGCACTTCCCATGATGAAACCGGCGATCGCCGTACAGGCCATCTTCTCTTTCGTCACCAGCTGGAACAACTACTTCGTCCCCGCACTGGTACTCAAATCCGACAGCAAAAAGACACTGCCGATCCTGATCGCGACCCTGCGCTCTGCGGATTTCCTGAAATTTGACATGGCACAGGTATACATGTTCATCTTTATGGCCATTCTTCCGGTCATCATCGTATATCTCTTCATGGCAAGGAGCATAGTTGCCGGACTGACGGCAGGTGCTGTGAAAGGATAAAAGAAAAAGAAATAAAAGAGGGAAAAAAAGAGAAGTTCTTCACCGGGACTTATCCCAGTGTGAAGAACTTCTTTTTTGTGAACTCTGACGATAATGCTCTAATAATAAAGTAATCGGAATCTTTATTTGCGGATCTTCATACCGGCGCGGACCATGCGGAACATACGGATGGCACCCTTATAATAGAGGTCAACTGCTTCTTCAAGTGCCTGAGAGAGAGGCATGGGGCCGTCCACAGTGGTAATGATGGAATCGATTCCGTGCTCATAGATCTGGTCATAGCCCTCTCCGAGGCCGCCGCAGAGTGCTGTAACGGGAATGTCGTGTTTCTTTGCGCGGTCGCCGACGCCCTGCATGACTTTGCCGAAGCAGCTCTGCCAGTCTGTCCTGCCCTCGCCGGTCACGACCAGGTCAGCGCCCTCGATGAGAGCATCAAAATCGATCAGGTCCAGAACTGTCTCGATACCGGACTTCATCTCGGCATTCAGATAAATCTGAAGAGCTGCGCCAAGTCCGCCTGCCGCACCGGTTCCGGGGGTCTCATCGGGATTCACGCCGAACTCTTTGATGATGACATCCCTGTAGTTGCACATGCCCTTTTCCAGGCGGTCCAGGATCTCGGGGGTGCCGCCCTTCTGCTTGCCGAAGGTATAGGTCGCGCCGTCTTTGCCGCAGAGAGGATTTGTGACATCGCACATGACAGTGAAGTGGGCTTTTTTCGCGCGCTCATCCAGACCGCTCATATCGATATGGACAACCTTCTCGAGCTCGCTGCCCTTGCCTTCCAGGACATTGCCTTCCGCGTCGTAGAATTTTACACCGAGGGCACTGGCAAAGCCCATGCCGCCGTCGTTGGTCGCGGAGCCGCCGATCGCAATGGAGATATCCGTAAAGCCCTGATCGAGGGCTGCTTTCACCAGCTCGCCGGTGCCGTAGGTGGTTGTATTCAGAGGATTCCTGAGTTCTTCGGGCACCATGGGAAGTCCGGAGGCCTGCGCCATCTCGAGGACCGCTTCGCTGCCGCTGAGCTTTCCATAGTAGGCATTGACGCTCTCCATCAGAGGTCCGTGTACGTTGACGAAAACCTTCTCTCCCTTTCTGGCCTGAATGACCGCGTCAGTGGTTCCCTCGCCGCCGTCCGCAACCGGGACACCCACGGTCTCACAGGGTCCGAACACTTCGTGTGCGGCCTTTGTGAGGAGCTCCACTGTCTGCTCGCTGGAAACAGTTCCCTTAAAAGAATCCGATGCAAATACAAGTTTCATGTCTTACCTCCTCTTTGTCCTATTGTACCAATCCCCTTTTACCTGCTGTCTAAGTCCTTTTTAAACATTTTTACTCTAAATCTTTACTGTTTTTGTTCTCTCCTCTTAACTTGTATATATTATAACCTCATGGCCGGGTTTTTAACAGATTCAGACATAATAAAAAGAACGCAGGTATTTGTATCAGCAACACAAAACATGCGTTCTTTTTCCATTTCCCTGTATTTGTCTGCGCCTTACAAGGATATATCAAGAGCAGACGCTTTGAAGGGCGGGCCTGTTTTTATTTTTCCAAATAAAGATGGAGCAGTTCCAAAAAGGTCCTGTCCTGTGACCGCTCCAGCGGATCGATCCCCAGATAGTCCTTCATCTTGTTGTATCTGTAGACCAGCGTATTTTTGTGCACATAGAGCATCTGCGCCGCCTTTGTCAGGTTGTAGTTGGTCTCCTCCAACGCAGCGGTCATCTCCGAAAACTGCTTTGCGGTACTCTTGTCCAGCATGGTCTCGCAGACATGAAAGACTCTCTGCAGCTCCTGCCGCGGCACCAGGGTCCGGAAATACTCCTTGAGATGGTCCATGAAAAATACGATTTCCCCGGTTTCGCCGACATGGGACTCCAGCCATTTGCAGTGGCGACAGGCATAGTAATATTGAGAAAAAGAGTTCTGCAGGGTTCCGATGTAAAAGACGGCCGCAGTCTTTCTCTCCCGCAGCCAGCGGAGAGTATATTCGAGGTAATCCCCGATCTCCCTGCGGTAATCGACAAAACTGTTCCTGCTGTCTGCCCTAATCGTTTTGAATACAAGGATATGCGTCTCATCCAGGATAAAGCTGAGATCCTGTGAATGATGGCCCTTGCCGCGGCGCAGAGCGTCAACCACTTGCTGCAGGTCAGAGCGGGGCGGAAAGGATGGATCGGAGAGCCTGTCATTCCTGTCATTCCTGTCATTCCTGTCATTCCTGCCATTCCTGTCATTCCCGCCTTTCCGGGAATCTGTACCCGGATCCGTATCGAAGCTTTTGATCCTGCAGAGGATGGGCACCCGCACCAGGGACTCTTCGTATTCCAGCTGGCGGGCGATCCCGCGGATCTCGGTGGGGCTGGCAAACTCCACCTGGGTCAGGAGGTTGATAAAGTGTTCCTTACGGCTCCTTCTCAGTCGGATGCTCTCCTGCTGCTTTTCATATTTCAGCATGGCTTCCATGGCCATGCGGGTGATCATGGCGACATCGCGGATCTTGTCCGGATCGCCCGTGACACCGACGACGCCCTCCTTGCGGCCCTCGTGCATGATCGCCATGTTGATGCCGGGAAGGACGCCCGGGAACATCCGGTCATCGCGGATCACGATCACATCCCCGGTTCCCTTGACAATGCGGTCCGCCACCTCATGATAAGTGCCGATCCGCCCGGGATCCCGGCTGGCTATGATCACTCCGTTTTCATCCATGATATTGATGTTGTATTCCGTAAACTGAGTCACCTGCTCTATGAATCTGCGGGCCAGTTCGGGTTCGATCATGGCTGCCTCCAAAAAAACAATGAATTGCTCATATATGATATTGAGGTCAAAAGGTGGCTATGGATACCTTTAGGCCTTTACATCATATATATTTTGATCAAAAAAGACCGGAACCGACGTGCTCCCGCCGGTTCCGGTCCGCAGTTCTGTATTGATTATAGCAGATAAGAAGGCTTTCTCAATGAGTCAGGAGAAAGTCATTTGGCCGGCTCTCATTTGGTCAGAGCTCATTTGGCTGGCTATCATTCGGCCGGCTATCATTCGGCCGGCTCTTTCATGTCAAGCCTGCGCCGGCTTTGAGATGTTTTTACCGATCCGTCATCTGATCCCGGAGCGGCCGGCGGCAGCTGCATGAAGAGCGGCTCTCTCTTCTTCCACAGCATGTTCGACATTCATCCGGGAGAGGATGAGGGTGATGACAAGGTTGATGCACATGGGGATCCAGAGGTACATGATGTGGAGCATGGTCAGGGTGGAGGCCGACTGGACGGCCGCACCGCCGACATATCCGGAGAAGGCAAGGAGCCAGCCGGCAAGTGCGGTCCCGATGCCTCCGCCCAGTTTGGTGCCCAGGGATGTGCAGGAGTACATGGTGCCGTCAACACGTTTTCCGGTCCGCAGATAGGTGTACTCGGAGCAAGTGGCGATCAGGGCGTTCATGTCGCCCTGCAGGGGACTCATGCCGATCGCGGCGATGGCGGTGAAAAAGAGCATGAGGGGAACGCTGCCCATGTAGCCGGCGGCAACAACGCCCAGACGGCCGGCTGTGCCGAGTGTGTAGCCCATGAGATTCAGCTTGTACATGCCGCGGAAGCGGGCGACCATGGCCGGTGTGAAGAGAAGACCGATGATCATGGGAATATTGATGGCCCAGGAAAAGACGCCGAGGAGATTGGCGTTTTTCAGGATATAGGTCATGTAGTAGATGCCCATGTTGAGGGTCGCGGAGTAGATCTGCATCAGGATATAGGAGGCGCAGATCATCAGGTAATACTTGTTGCGGATCAGAAGGCCGAATGCATCGATGAGGGTGTATTTTTCCTCCGCCCTGGCAGCAGCCTTCTCCTCTTCCTCATCCGCCAGTTCCTCGGGGGAGAGTTCCTTGACAGACATGACGGAGAGTGTATTGGAAATCACGCCGACGATCGCGTAAATGACCGCAACTGTGCGCCAGGCAGCCGCGCCGCCTCCGAAATAGGCGACCAGGCCGACGGTGATGGTCTGGATCAGCATGCTGGTGCCGAAGGCGAACATGAAGCGGATGGAGCCCATCTGGACGCGCTCCTGATTGTTTTTCGTGATGAGGGCGGTCAGGGCGGAATAGGCGATGTTATTGGCGGTGTAGAAGCCGGCGTTCAGCAGAGTGTAAGCGATAAAGAACCAGGCATACTGGGCTTTGGCGCTGATGTCAGCCGGAATGCAGAAGATCGCGACCAGGCAGACGGCACAGCCGAAATATCCGTAGAACATCCAGGGGCGGGCTTTTCCCATTTTGCTGTGGGTCTTGTCGATCATCGATCCGAAGAAGATGTCGCTGATTCCGTCAAAGAGCTTGGAGACCGCGATCAGGGTGCCGACGATGCCGGCGTTCATCCCGACTGTATCTGTCAGGAAGATCATAACAAAAGCGGACAGCAGCGCGTACACGACATTGCCGGCGATATCTCCCGAACCGTAGCCAATCTTGTTGTACCAGTTTAAATATCTTTTTTCTTCCATCAAATCTCTCCTTGCTTAAATACTATTCCATCTTAAATACTATTCCATTAAGTAGGCATGAAGTCTCAGGATCACACACCGCACGACGGTCAGCGAGCCGTCCCTCGTGTCCCGGTGTCTCAAAAAATGAGTCAGGCAGAACCGTCCCTCGTGACTCATTCCGCGGGGTCGCGTGCGGGGAGGAGTGTCATGTCGTAGGTAAAGTGCTGGTCGTCGAAGCGGTATTGGGGCAGGAGGCGGGGGCCGCAGCTGTTGGAACCTATGCCGTCCTGGCGGGCGTCGAGGCAGAGCACGGTGCTGCCGCAGGGCTCGAGTTCGTAGTTGTGAGCTCTGACGGTCAGTTCCTCCTGGGTGTAGTCAGACGCGTTGAAGGAAAAAGGTACGTGGCTGTAGGCTGTGAGTATATGGGTATTGTCATAGATGGTGACGTAATCACAGTCGCAGCGGCTTCCGTTCTCCTGGGGGCGGATGTAGTCTTCGTGGAGATCCCGCACGGGTGCGGCGAAAAGGCCGTGCCAGGAGGCTCTGTGTTTATCAGAGTAGCTCTCAAGGGGTCCCATGCCGTAGTAGACGGTATTCTGCATGCTCTCGGGAAGAAAGAGGCGCAGACCGAAGCGGGGAAGTTCGGGGAATTCCATGTTGCGGGTGACATCCATGTGCACTGCGATCCGCCCGTCAGGTGTAACGGTCCAGAGGGAGTCTATGTCCATCAGTTTTTGCACAGTGACCGCAGTCATGGACATGCGGCTGGAGATGGAGATACCGTCATCCACGCTGCGGTACTGTGTTGTATAAGCGCGGGAGCAGGCCCGGTCGTACATGGCTTTCTCCCACTCTTTGCGGATGTACATGTCGTTGTCGGTAGGCGCGCGCCAGATGTTGACTTCCATGGGGCGGTCCAGAAGTTCCCTGCCCGCATAGGTCATTTTTTCAAAAACGCCGTAGAGTTTACTGTAAGTGTAGGTAAAGTTTTCTCCTCTGATGATCAGCCTTCGGTCGCTCTCTTCTACACGGAGGGGCTGCATGCCGCGGGCGCGGGCCGCAGCCTCCTCCGCAAGGGTCCCGACCGACTGGTTGGCATACAGACCGGCCGGGGCTGACTCTTTCCGACAGCCGGTGGAGGGTCCGGATTCGTCGTCGGATCCGCCCGCGAGAGCGATCTCGTCAAAGCCGAGCAGCATGCCTTCCTCACGGAAGGGATCCGCCTTGCGGAGGATGTAGGACACTTTCAGATAGATCCGGCCTCTTTCCGGGAGGGCCGGTAGAGAGAGATAGATCTTTCCGATGTGCCGCGGAGGTATCGACGGGATGCGCGGTGATGCGATCACGCCGGAGACAATACAGGCATCGTCACAGGTAAGTTCATATTCCAGTGCCAGATAATCGCGCAGGTCGACAAAATTCATTTCATTTTTGAGAGCCAGGATGCAGGTCGCGCGTCCTTCATTTTTCTCATTTTTTCCAGTGCTGTCGTTCCTGTCGTTTTTTTCATTTTTTTCGTTTTTGTCATTTTTCCTGCTTATGACGGCTTGTCCGGCCATTGCCTTTGCCGAATGGCCCGTCCTTTCCTTTGCAAAGATATCCTGCATGGAACTTCCGCAGATAAATGAAATGACGCGGGCGGGGCGGTGTACATTTTTGTATTCGAGCAGGCCGGTATGAGGTGTGCGGTCGGGGTATACAAGACCGTCCATACAGAAACTGCCGTCGTTTGGATACTCGCCGTGGTCGCCGCCATAGTAGTAGATTGCTCTTCCGTCCCGGGCTGTTCCCTTGTAGACGGCGTGGTCGCACCACTCCCAGACGAAGGCACCGCAGACGCAGTCGAAGCTGTCGATCAGGCGGAAATAGTCTTCGTAATCACCTGCTCCGTTTCCCATGGAGTGGGCATACTCACAGAGGATGTAGGGCTTGTCCGGCACGCCGGCTGCCTGGTCTGCCTGCAATCCGTCTTTTTTCTTTTCGGAGCCGGTCCGGGCGTAGCGGATGACATCGTCGAATTCAGGATACATCCTGCTGTAGAGGTCGATGTCGGAGTAGTCGTATTTACGGGCCCGTCCGCGGTAATAGGCACTTTCGTAGTGGGTCAGGCGGGAAGGATCAAACTCCTTGGTCCAGCGAAGGGCCTTCTCGAAGGTGCAGCCGTATCCGCACTCATTGCCCATGGACCAGATGACCACGCAGGGGCGGTTCTTGTCCCGGTGCACCAGCTTGCGGACGCGGTCCAGAGTCGGCTCGATGAAATCCGGATTGTCCGAGATCATCTCATTCCAGCGGGCGGCCCGCTCTTCGTCCGAGTCATTTTTGTAATAAAGCATCCAGGGGCCGTGGCTCTCATTGTCAGCCTCGTCAATGACAAAAAATCCGTATTTGTCGCACATCTGGCAGAACATGGGCGCATTGGGATAATGGCTGGTCCGGATGGCATTGAAATTGTGGCGCTTCATCATTTCCAGGTCGCGCCGCATATGCGCCGTATCCACGACCGGTCCCGTCACAGGATCGGAGTCGTGGCGGTTCACGCCGCGGAATTTGACAGGCTGACCATTGATCTTGAGCACATTTCCGTCGACTCTCACCTCGCGGATTCCAATCCTGTCTGAAATGACCTCACGGCTTGTCTCAAAAACGATGGTATAGAGATAGGGTTCCTCGCTGTTCCACAGATGGGGATCATCTATACTGACGGCTGCACTCCCGCGCAGGGAAAAATCAGCGATCTCCTTTCCATCCCCGTCGAGGATCCTGACCGAGACCGGGATTTCGCGGTCCAGGTAAGAGGCCGTAATGGAAATCTCAGCGCGGGCTGCCCGGGGTGCAAAAAAGGACTTTTCCGGATTTGCGGTTTTCTCCCCGGCTCCCGTATTCAACGTGACGTTTTCTTTCTCCTGCTCACTTCCCCCGGCCTGTCCGCCCTCTTTGTCCCGGGCGCCTTCCTGCCAGCAGATCTTTGTATTGATAAAATAGTCAAAAATACACTGCCTGGGTCTGCGCATGAGGTAGACATCGCGGAAGATTCCCGACATGCGGAATTTGTCCTGGTCCTCAAGGTAGCTTCCGTCGCACCATTTGAGGACGAGCACAGCGAGAACATTTTCCCCCTCCTGCAGAGCATCAGTGACTTCAAACTCGGCAAGAGCGTGGGAAACCTGGCTGTAGCCGACATAATATCCGTTCAGCCAGACATAAAAGCAGGAATCGACTCCTTCAAATTCAAGGAAAGTCCTTGGAACGTCCTCGTTCTTTTCAAAATTGAACCGATGCACATAGGCGCCGCAGGGATTCTCCTGGGGCACATAAGGCGGATCCGCCGGGAAGGGATATTTGAAGTTGGTGTACTGATGGCAGTCATATCCGTAATTCTGCCAGACCCCCGGCACAGGAATTTCCTCGAAGCCGGCATCTTCTCCGTCAACATCAAAGTCCGGCAGGTAAAACGCCTCCTGCAGATCATAGATGCTGTCATAGCAGCGGAATTTCCATTTTCCGTTCAGCATGGTGATGCGGTCCGATGCCTCCCTGTTTTCATCGAGGCCCTCCAAGTGACTTCCTGCCGGAATATAATAAGCCCTGTCCGGCATTGTTCCTTCATGAAGAACGGACAGATTTTCATAATGCTTGGGTACGATCAATGTTCCTCTCCTCCTTAGGCATGCACAAAGCTGAACTCACTTGGTCCATTTCATATATCTCCGGCAGAAAAGTACATGCCGTAGGCCTTATTTATGAACAAAAAGTGTTTCTTCTTGGCTGTAATCATTTGTTTTGTTCTTTGTCCGAAAGCGTCACAAATCCAGGATATTGCGACGTTTCGGCAATATGTTGTGTCGTTTTGCCGTGAGTATTGCCCTCTGTTGCTATGATACGACAGTCAAATCTCTTTGAACATAAACTGTGATGGACAGAACATGCACAAAATGATACACTAACAGCAGGCAAAAATGACTGCATAAACAGGAGAGAAAAAGATGTTTGTGGACAACGCGTACTGGCGCAATTCCAGGATTGATTTTAAAGACAGAAAGCACCCTCTGTTCGTGGGGAGCTGCGGCACTTACCAGCTGATGACCCTCACCAAGCTTCCGACACACCGGCCCAGGGGGCGGGTGGATTTCCAGCTGCTCTATGTCGCTGCCGGGAAGGGGCATTTTTATTTTAACGGGAAGGAGCATATAGTCCCCGCCGGGAATATGGTCCTCTACCGCCCCAGGGAGGAGCAGCGCTATTATTACTACGGAGCCGACCACACCGAGGTGTACTGGGTCCATTTCACGGGCAACAATGTCACCAACATCCTGCGTCAGTACGGTTTCAAGGACGGGGAACACATCGTTCACAGCGGGACGTCCCTGGAGTACTCCCATATCTTCCAGCAGATGATCAGGGAGCTGAAGGAATGCAGGCCTCACTATGAGAATGCCTGCATTTACCGGCTGCATCTGCTCTTCATCCTGCTCAGCCGTCTGGGCGAAAAAAAAGTGCGGCGTAAAACGCCGCACATGGCAGGACAGATGCGCACTGCCGTCAATTATTTTCATGAAAATTACTGCAAGCCGATCTCTGTCAGCGATTATGCCCGGGACATGGGACTGAGCGTGAGCTGGTTTACGCGGAGCTTCAGGGAGTACACGGGAACTTCTCCCGCCCAGTATCTGATCTCCCTTCGGATCTCGGCCGCCCAGAGTCTTCTCGAGACAACAGACCACTACGTGACGGAGATCGCCGAGCTGGTGGGCTACGACAATCCGCTCTATTTCAGCCGTCTCTTCCACAAGCAGACCGGCATGTCGCCCTCCGATTTCCGCAGGCAGCTCCAGGCCTGGAATGAGGAGAACGCATAAGGTCATCTATGCGGAATACGTTTCCGCTGTTCCCCGGTATTTGTCTTGCTGAAGCGATTTAGCTATTTAAAAAAAGGTGAATCCGGTTCATGCTTTTGCTGTGGACAATCTTTTTTCAATAAGGGACGGCATGCCGCCTGCAGTATTGTCTGCAGCATTGTCCGCAGCATTGTCCGCAGCATTTGCTGCATTGTCCGCAGTATCGTCCGCAGCATTTGCTGCATTGTCTGCAGAACTGCCGGAAATACCGCTTACAGTGCCGCTGCCCAGTTCTCTGCAGGTGGTAACTATCAGGACAAGCGCAATGACAAAGGTCAGGATATCTGACAGAGGCATGGAGTAGAGGACGCCGTCAAGCCCGAAAAAGTGGGGAAGAAGGAGGGCGAACCCTACGCCGAAGACAATCTCACGCACCATGGAGAGAAGGGTGGATTCCACAGCCTTGCCCATAGCCTGCAGAAAGATAAAGCAGGCTTTGTTGACACAGGCAAAGATCATCATGCACAGATAAATCCGGAAAGCCTTGAGGGCAAAATCTGTATAATAGCTGCTCTCGTTGGCAGCGCCGAATATGCTGATCAGCTGTCCCGGGAAGAACTCGACGATGACCAGTGCGACGGCACCGACAACCGCTTCGGCTGTGAGGAGGGTCATGAACAGCTCACGCACCCTGCCCTTGAGGCCGGCGCCCATGTTGAATCCGACGATCGGGATGCATCCCGCTGCCATACCGACAACAATAGAGATCACGATCTGGAAGAATTTCATGACTATCCCCACAACTGCCATAGGGATCTGGGCGTACTGTTCCTGCATAAAGACCGAATCCATAGCACCGTATTTGCGGATCATGTTGTTGATGGCGGCCATAGCAGCCACCAGGGAGATCTGGGACAGGAAACTGGTGATGCCGAGGATCAGCGTTCTCCTGCAGACCTCCTTCTCCAGGGCAAAATCGCTCTTTTCAGGACGCACGATCTTCATGTTCACGATATACCACACCGCCAGTACTGCCGTCGCGATCTGTCCGATGACTGTGGCCACTGCCGCGCCCATCATGCCCCATTTGAAGACAAAGATAAAGATGGGGTCCAGGATGATATTGATCACAGCACCCGCCAGGGTGGATGCCATGGCAAATCCGGGACTTCCGTCCGCGCGGATGATGGGATTCATGGCCTGTCCGAACATATAGAAAGGGATTCCCAGGGTAATATAGAAAAAATACTCTTTGGAATGTCTGAAGGTCTCCGCATTGACCGTGCCGCCGAACATGGCGATGATCTGATTGCTGAAGACCAGATAGACCGCGCAGAGAAGAAGACTTGCCGCAATGACCATGACTACAGAATTGCCGACACTCTTCTTTGCCTTGCCGACACGCTTCATGCCTAGACTCAGGCTCACAAAGGCGCAGCAGCCGTCACCGATCATGACCGCGATCGCAAGGGCAATAACTGTCAAGGGGAACACGACCGTGTTGGCCGCGTTACCGTAGGAACCAAGATAATCCGCATTCGCGATGAAGATCTGATCCACGATGTTGTACAATGCTCCGACGAGCAGGGAGATGATGCAGGGGATGGAGTATTTGCGCATGAGTATGCTGATCTTCTCCTCCCCCAGAAACTGATTTGATGTCTGTTCCATTTTCTGCCTTCCTTTCTGATTCACTTTTTCTGACTGCGCCTCTCTGCTTTCCGGAAACATGCGTAATCTTTTACTCCGTATGTCTTCCGGCCGCTTCAATCCTTTTGAGACCTTTAAGAAAAAAGAGCGCACAGCCGCAGGCATTTCTTTCCTGCCGGCCACACGCTCTTTTGTTTTGTCCGCTTTAGCTGGGGACTTTTTTGCAATAAAAAACGTGTGGCATGCAACCGGATTTACGCAGTTACGCCACACGTTGTGAACGTATTTTAAAAAATTGACGGGAGATTTGTCAAGTCTGTTTTTATGTTTTTTGGAGAGTTTTTTGGGAGAGCCAGGGGGAGACTCTCTTCACTTAAGCCGTTTTTTTTATCGTTGTTCTGATCTGCCCGGCTCCTTCCGCCGGGCTTTTGCCGTTGCTGATCACGATGGCGCCCAGGACCAGGACGATCCCGATCACTTCATACAGGCTCAGCATTTCATGGTAGATCACTGTACCAAGAATGGTGGCTACAACGGGTTCCACCGAGGCGATGATCGCCGCCCGGCCGTTCTCGACGCCCTGCAGTCCCCGTGTATACAGGATATAGGGAAGGACCGTGGTAAACACGCCGTAGAGGACGACCAACCCGGTCTGGGAGGGGGATGTGGTCACTGCCCGCCGGATATTGTTCATGGAAATAAAGGGGATAGTCCCTATAGAAGCAAACAAAAAGGTATAGAAGGAGATCGTAAAGCTCCTGTAGCCCCGCTCAAGGGCAAAACGGCCGAAGATCGAGTACAGGGCGTATCCCAGGCCTGCACCCAGTCCGGTGATAAAGCCCTGCAGGGTCATGGCGCTGTCTCCGGAAAGCATTCCGCTGACGCAGATACAGCCCACCAGGGTCAGGATCAGAGCGACCAGCTTCTTGGAGGTAAGCTTTTCCTGAAAGAGTATGGCGGAAAGGACAATGACGATCGCAGGTGCCGTGTAGAGGAGAACCGCCGCCACCGCCAGAGAAGACAGACGGATGGTTGTAAAATAGCAGAGATTGAAGAAAACGATGCTGAGAACGCCTGTTCCGAAAAAACACCAGAGGTCACGCAGGCGCACACGAAAAAGGCTCCTGTCCCGGACAGCCAGAACCAGAAAGAGGCAGATGGTGGTCACAATGGACCTCAGAAAGACGATTTCAAAGGAAGAGCATCCGATCTTCCCCAGAACCCGCACAAAGAGGCCCATGCTTCCCCACATGGCCCCGGCGGTCAGTATAAAAAGCGGCGCGAAACGATCCGCCGCGCTTTTCTGCTGCATGGATATTATCTCCTTATGAAATAAATAACATACAAACCTTGCTGCTGCGGTCTCTCGCTCACAGACATAAAGGAATGAATGCGATGCCGCCGCATCCACTGCATCCGTATACTCTCAGCCCGTGCGGGCGCGTCTGACGATGCGCTGGAGTTTATCGAGCAGGGTGTCAGGGCGCTGAAAACCGCCGGAAGGATTTCCCGGGTCATTTCCCGGGCCTTTTCCGGAGTCCTTTTGGCTGCCGTTTTCGGAGCTGCCGGAAGTTCCGGAAGCCGCGGAGTCAACAGAAGTACCGGAAGCAGAGGCAGCCGCGGAGTCGTCAGCAGTCTTCGATGGATCCGACGCCGATGGCAGGGGGGCATTTTTCTGCTCTTCCATTGCCAGGAAACTCCGGTAGGCCATGATCCCCGCCACGGTCTTGGCGTCCTGGATCTCGCCTGCGAAAATCCTGCTGCAGAGTTCATCCAGGGACATGATACAGAGCTCGATCTCCTCCGCCTCGTCCAGATGCTGCGAGCTCACAGGCTCAAGATCTCTGGCCAGATAGATATCCGTCGATTCGTTGCACCAGGCGATCGCGGTCAGGATATGGGCAAGCTTTGTCATCCTGCTGGGACGATAGCCTGTCTCCTCTTCCAGCTCGCGTGCGGCGGTCACAGCGGGATCCTCCCCGGAGGAATCGCGGGCTCCGGCCGGAAGTTCCAGGGCCTCGCGGTCGATCGCGGGCCGGAACTGGCGGATCAGCAGAATGCGTCCGTCGGGCAGGACGGGCACCGTGCAGGCACCTCCGCCTTTTTTATGATGGACATAGTCCCAGGTCTGTACCTGCCCGTCGGGCAGGACCATGGTATCTCTGTAGAATTCCAGCACCGCGCCGGCACACGCCAGCTGGCGGTCTGTCCTGTGGAGTTTATGTTCCATACCATATTCCTCCCTGTCATGATATTGTACTCATGGCCCAGCGCATTTGTACCCATGGCCTCGTGCATTTGTACTCATGGCCTCGTGCATTTGTGCCCATGCCCTCGCGTATTTGTACCATAACCCCGCGTTCTTGTCTGAACGCCGGATAAGTGTCCGCTGTTTTACCGCATCAGGGATTCGGCTTTTTTGCGGCTGATGGCGGCAAGTTTATCAAGGGCCATGCTGTGGGACGCCTTGAAGAGCAGGGCAGTTCCCGGTACAGTGATCTCCTCTACCGCCTGCGCGGCAGATTCCCGGTCGGGATAGGACCGGACATCCATCAGTCCTCTGAGTCTCGCCTCATCTGCCATATCCTCTGAAAGCTCTCCCACCGTGATCAGGGTGTCGAGCCCGGCTTCGGCAGCCGCGGCGCCGACCTCCCGGTGAAGCTGCTGTGCAAAGTCTCCCTGTTCGAGCATGTCACCCAATATGGCAGCCTTTTTCTGCACGGGCAGGCAGGCCAGCACCTGCAGAGAAGATTTCATAGAATCGGGGCTGGCATTGTAGGTATCGTCAAAGAGCAGGATATCGCCGTACTTTTCACAGGCCATGCGCTGGCCGGAAAAAGCTTCGATTCCGGCCCTGATCTCTTCGGACGTCAGGCCCAGCAGGTCACCGACACCCGCCGCTATGGAGGCAGGGTAGATCAGATGCATACCGGCTGCCGGAATGCGGACCTGCAGGGTATCCCTTCCGTCAGGCATTCTGATCGTACAGACTGTGGACATTTCCGCTTCAAAGGCATTTGCATCCACACTGCCGATCTCCACATGGGCATCCTCGACGCGGTAACTGCAGATGGCTCCTTTTCCGGCATAGAAAACCCTGTGTCTGGCCAGGAGCGCGGGCTCCACGGCAATCTTCGGCAGATAATCATCGTCGCCGCACAGAATCGCCTGCGAGCCCGATGACATTCCCTCGAAAATTTCCTTTTTTGCCCGGAAAATATTCTCGCGGCTGCCCAGGATCCCGATATGGGCGGTCCCGATGTTGGTGATCAC
Source organism: uncultured Lachnospiraceae bacterium (assembly GCA_902780385.1). GTDB lineage: Bacteria > Bacillota > Clostridia > Lachnospirales > Lachnospiraceae > CAG-791. Next base: position 9,945 of record CACZFF010000022.1, on the reverse strand, counting down.
TGCGATGTCCGGGGCGGCGATCTGCGAGAGACGGCGGATCTCGCCGAGGTGGTTCATGCCCATCTCCAGGACCATGACTTCATCTTCTGCCGAAAGTCCGAAGATCGTCATAGGCAGCCCGATATCATTGTTGAAGTTCCCGGAGGTCGCATGGACCCGGAAATGTCTGGACAGAACGGAGGCGACCATCTCACGGCAGGTCGTCTTGCCGACACTGCCTGTGATCCCGACCACCTTCACATCATATTTCATGCGGTAAAAATGGGCCAGATCTCCCAGAGCATGCCTTGTGTCTTCCACGAGGACATAGAACTTTCCGGGGAGCATGCTCTCCGGTTCTTTGCTCACCACACATCCGGCAGCGCCCTGCTTCAGGGAAGCATCCACATAGGCATGTCCGTCAAAGCGCTCCCCGCTGAGGGCAAAAAAGACACAGCCCTTCGTGATCTTGCGGCTGTCCGTGACGACAGACAGGATCTCCGCAGGGGGAACAGCATTTGTTTGCATTTCCCCTTGCGGCGCCATGAGCAGCTTTCCGCCGGTCGCCTGCAGCAGCTCTTCGAGATATAATTTTTCCATTTCCATCCTCCGACTATTTATACCGGAATACCAAAATCACTTTCGGCCGCGCAGCCTCAGGCCGTCCTCAACGATTTTCTCGCACAGTTTCTCATAGCTGATGCCCACGGCAGCTGCTTCCTGGGGGACCAGGCTTGTCTGTGTCATACCCGGCAATGTGTTGACCTCGATAAACCAGACCTTGTCCTCCTTGTCAATCATGAAATCACTTCGTGAATAGGTCGAGAGTCCCATGATCTTGTGTACCTGAAGAGCCATCTGCCCCATTTCCTTTTCTATCTCGGGCTTGACACGTCCGGGACAGATTTCCTCAGTGGCACCGGCTTTGTACTTGTTCGAATAGTCATAAAAGCTGATTTTGGGAACGATCTCCACAGAAGGAAGGGCCTGACCGCAGAGGACGCCGCAGGTAAATTCCCGTCCATCGATGAACTGCTCCGTCATGAAGGAGTCCCCGAATGAGAGACATTTGCGGACCGCATCCTCCAGATCCGCCTTGTGGCGGACAATGTACACGCCGACAGAAGATCCTCCGTCCGGTGTCTTGACCACGCAGGGTACATCTGTCTGGTGGCAGACAGAACTGATAAACTGTTCTTTTTCATCCGTTTTTCCGCCATCGCTGCGGACAAAATCCCAGCGGCGGAAGGCAGGTGTGCGAACGCCGCGGGGACCGACGATCATCTTGGTGATCATCTTGTCCATGGCCATGGAGGCACCAAGATGACCGGAACCCGTATAAGGGATTCCGAGCATGTCGAACGTTGCCTGGACGCGGCCGTCCTCACCGTTTTTTCCGTGCAGGGCGATAAAGACTATGTCAGCTGCTGCGCAGAGCTCGAGGACGTGTTTACCGAACAGCGAGGGGCTCTTCCACTTTCTGGACTTTCTCACAGCTTTCAGATCCGGCGCCTGTCCGTCAAAGGAATACTGAGGAATCTCGGGAAGGTTCTCGAAGAGGGCCTGTGGATCAAACCCTTTGGCCTCGTCTTTCTCATCATCAAAGCCCATATACAGATCCGCCAGGACCGCCCTGTGTCCTTTGGCGCGGAGCGCGCCGCATACACGGGAACCCGTCAGGAACGAAATGTTCCGCTCAGTGCTGAGTCCTCCGCAAAGAACAACGATTTTCAACTCATTCAATGTATTGTAATTCAAAAGATTTCCTCCGCTGAGAGCCCGTGTAACAGTCCTCCGGACTCCCGAGAAAAAACTGTTGATATGTCGTCTGGTATTTCAATGATAAAACACCGGGCCATGAGGTGCAAGCACGGCTTGCAGCAGGCTCATTGCTTTACACAAAAAGCCGCAGGGACCGGCTTTTGTCCAGCCGGACCTGCGGCCCTCTAACTCTTCCTAACATGCCGCTCGTAAAAGCGGCAGCGCGAGGGGAAAGCCCGGAACGGGTTTCTCCGATGCGATCAGCGGAGCTTTGGGCCGTCCCGCGGCACAAAGCTCTGAGAGTGAAAAATATCGTATTTACGATATTTTTCACTCTTTTTTATTATTTACTATTATACTCACTCCCTCTCAGGGGTGTGTAGTGCAGCTTATTGCTGTCTGTTCCGGCTTATTCTTCAGCTGCAGTGGCCGCGGCTGCTTTTTTGCGGCGGCGTCTTGCAGGAAGTTTTACCTTGTCGAGGTGCCAGATGTCATCGACGTATTCCTGGATGGTCCTGTCGGAAGAGAACTTGCCGACGCAGGCGACGTTGCGGATGGCCATCTGCGCCCAGTGCTTCTGATCCTTGTAGGCCTCGCAGATGTCATGCTGCGCCTGGATGTAGGAGCGGAAGTCCTTGAGGATGAAGTAGCGGTCTGCGGGATCCATGCCGTTTCTCTGCAGAAGGCTGTTGTACAGGGGGCGGAAAAGCTCCGGGTTGTCGGGGGAGTAGGTTCCGTTGACGAGCTGTACGAGCACCTGACGGATATCTTCGTCTTCGTTGAAGATCTGCATGGGATCATAGCCGCCGTTCTTCTCATAGTTCATGACTTCATCAGAGGAAAGACCGAAGATGAAGGCATTCTCTTCGCCGACTTCCTCGACGATTTCGACGTTGGCGCCGTCCATGGTTCCCAGAGTGATGGCACCATTGAGCATGAACTTCATGTTGCCGGTACCGGAAGCTTCCTTACTGGCAGTGGAGATCTGCTCGGAAATATCTGCAGCCGCGATGATGATCTCGGCGTTGGATACCTTGTAGTCCTCGATAAAGACAACCTTGATCTTGTCGTCGATGGACTCGTCGTTATTGATGACGTCCGCGACGGAGTTAATCAGCTTGATGGTCAGCTTGGCGGTCTTGTAGCCGGCAGCTGCCTTGGCGCCGAAGATGAAGGTGTGCTTGGGGATATCCAGAGTAGGATCTTTCTTGATCTGGTTGTACAGATACATGACATGAAGGATATTCAGCAGCTGACGCTTGTACTCGTGCAGACGCTTGACCTGTACGTCAAAGATGGAGCGGGGATCCACTTCAATGCCGTTGTGCTCAAGGATATAATCCGCAAGACGGACCTTGTTCTTGTACTTGATGTTCAGGAATTCCTTCCTGGATCTCTTGTCATCCGCGTAGACTCTGAGTTCTTTCATGCGGGAGAGGTCAGTGATCCACTCGTCGCCGATGTGGTCTGTGACCCAGTCTGCCAGCAGGGGGTTGCCGTGCAGCAGGAAGCGGCGCTGAGTGATGCCGTTGGTCTTGTTGTTGAACTTCTCGGGGAACATCTCGTAGAAGTCCTTCAGCTCGCGGTTCTTGAGGATCTCAGTGTGCAGGCGGGCAACGCCGTTGACAGAGTATCCTGCCACGATTGCCATGTTTGCCATGCGGACCTTGCCGTCATAGATGATGCCCATGCTGCGGATCTTGTCGTGCACGTTGACACCGGTATTGTCATAGGTCTGATGGATCTGGGCCTCAAAGCGGCGGTTGATCTCTTCGACGATGCTGTAAATGCGGGGAAGGAGCTGGGAGAAGAGGTCGATAGGCCATTTCTCCAGTGCTTCCGACATGATGGTGTGGTTTGTGTAAGCTGTGCACTTGGTGGTCACTTCCCACGCCTCTTCCCATGTCAGCTCGTACTCGTCCATGAGCAGGCGCATCAGCTCCGGCACGGTCAGTGTCGGATGCGTGTCGTTCATCTGGAAGACAAGCTTTTCGTGGAGCTTTTTAATATCATCATGGGTCTGCAGATACTTCTGGATCGCTGCCTGCAGGGAAGCGGAAACGAAGAAATACTGCTGTTTCAGGCGGAGCTCTTTACCCTGATAGTTCTCATCGTTGGGATAGAGGACATCGCAGATGGTCCTGGCAAGGTATTCCTGCTCAACAGCCTTCTGATAATCACCCTTATCGAAAGAATCCAGCTTGAAGGTCTCGACGGGCTGAGCATCCCAGATCCGGAGAGTGTCGACAAAGCCGTTGCCATAGCCAATTACGGGAAGGTCATAGGGAACAGCCTTGACAGCGCTGTAGCCTTCCTGCTTGTACATGGTCCTGCCGAGTTTTTCATCGTAATAGGACTTGACATAGCCGCCGAAATGGACTTCCTGGGTGTACTCGGGTCTGCGCAGTTCGAGCGGATTGCCGTTCTCAAGCCAGTTGTCCGGAACTTCCTTCTGATAGCCGTCCACGATCTTCTGCTTGAACATGCCGTAATGATAACGGATGCCGCAGCCGTAAGCGGCGTAATTGAGGGTTGCCAGAGAATCAAGGAAGCAGGCAGCCAGACGGCCGAGACCGCCGTTGCCCAGAGCTGCGTCGGGTTCCTGATCCTCAATGGCGTTCATCTTAAAGCCGAGCTCTTTGAGAGCATCTTTGATAGGCTCATAGGCCATCAGGTTGATCGCATCGTTGCCGAAAGCGCGGCCCATCAGGAATTCCATGGACAGGTAGACCAGCCTCTTGGGATCCTGGTCGTCAAACGCCTTCTGAGTGCGCATCCAGCAGTCAATGATCTGGTCCTTGAGGGCCAGGGCAGAAGCCTGGAACACCTGCTGTTCCGTTGCTTCCTTCATTGTGCGGCGGTACATCGTACGTACATTGTACTCTACGCTTCTCTTGAAAAGGTCTTTGTCAAATTCGATAGCAGGTCTTTTTATCATAAATTATCCTCATTCCGGAGCATTAAACCCTGACAGGGCCGGTCAGTCCCTGTCTCCGTGACATCCGCGATGCTCCTCTGCAGATACCATGGCACTGCTTTTCCATAAGCAGGTCTGTTTCGCTGCAAACCTGTGAAAAAACATCTCTATTAAGTGTTTCATCCGCTACAGTACACACCCTCTCGAAGAGTGTGTACCGTAACTTTCATCCCCCTATACAGCAGAATCTGCTGTCATTATTCTCACAGCCGCGGGCTCAGGCCCGCAGCCGCTGTTATCGAAATAAATATCAATAATAACTGTCAAGCTGCCTGAGCACTCAGGCCTTTTCGACAGAAATCTCGGCCTTTTCGCCGTTGATATCCCATTCCTTTGCGTTGGCAAGGGTCTGGTTGTCGAGGACTTCGACTGCCAGGACCTTATCGGCGATGGCTTTCTCGTTTGCGCGCAGGACTTTTGTCAGCTTCTCGTTGCCCGAGAGAGCGACGCGGATGCGGTCTGTGACCTCAAATCCGGAATCCTTGCGCATGGTCTGGATCTTGCTGATGAGCTCGTAGACAAAGCCCTCTTCGATCAGCTCAGGTGTCAGGTTGGTGTCCAGAACGACTGTGTAACCGCCGTCCTCCTGGGAGATATATCCCTCTTTCTGGGTCATCTCGATCAGGAGATCTTCTCTGGTCAGCTCGACAGTTGTTCCGCTCACATCGAAGGAAATGCTTCCCTTCTCATTCAGCTCATCCATGGCGGCGTTGCCGTCCAGCTCCGCGAGATATTTGCGGATGCCGCCCAGCTGCTTGCCGTACTTGGGTCCGACTGTGCGGAGCTGAGGCTTGAATGTATAGCTGGTGAATTCGCGGACATCATCCGTGAAATCCACATCCTTGACATTGAGCTCATTCTCGATGATCTCAACGAAGTAGTCCTCCAGCTTTCCGCCGTCCTGACCGGGAGCCTTGACGAACATCTTTGCGATGGGCTGGCGGTTCTTGATACCGGAAAGATTGCGGCAGGCACGGCCCATAACGACGACCTTGAGGACTTCCGCCATGGATTTCTCAAGAGCGGTGTCGATCATGGTCTCATCCGCTGCGGGGAAATCGCAGAGGTGGATGCTCTCGGGCGCAGTGCTGTCGACGCTGCGGACGATATTCTGGTAGATCTCCTCAGTCATGAAGGGGATCATGGGAGCGGCGGCCTTGCACACACCGACCAGGGCAGTGTACAGAGTCATGTAGGCATTGATCTTGTCCTGCTCCATGCCCTTGGCCCAGAAACGGTCGCGGCAGCGGCGGACGTACCAGTTGGACATCTCGTCGACGAAATCGGACAGGGCTGTGGCCGCCTCGGGGATCCTGTAGCGGTCCAGGTTGTCATCCGTCTTCATGATCATGGAATTCATTCTGGACAGGAGCCATTTGTCCATAACGGGAAGGTTGGCATAATCCAGAGTGTACTTTGTGGGATCGAACTGGTCGATCTCTGCGTACAGGGTATAGAAGGCATAGGTATTCCAGAGTGTTCCCAGGAACTTTCTCTGACCCTCCTGCACGGCCTTGTCGTGGAACTTGTTGGGCAGCCAGGGCGCGCTGTTGGAGTAGAAATACCAGCGGATCGCGTCGGCGCCGTGCTTCTGCAGGGCATCGAAGGGATCTACAGCGTTGCCCTTGGACTTGGACATCTTCTCGCCGTCCTTGTCGAGGACGAGACCCAGAACAATGACGTTCTTATAGGCGGGCTTGTTGAAAAGAAGCGTGGAGATCGCGTGCAGGGAATAGAACCAGCCGCGGGTCTGGTCCACTGCCTCACTGATGAAGGAAGCAGGGAAATTCTTCTCAAAGAGCTCTTTATTTTCAAAAGGATAGTGATACTGGGCAAAAGGCATGGCACCGGAGTCAAACCAGCAGTCGATGACCTCGGGAACACGCTTCATCTGTCCGCCGCACTCGGCACACTTGATGAAATAGTTGTCCACGTATGGTCTGTGGAGTTCGGTCTGCTCTGCGGAAGGGTCGCCGGTCAGCTCGGCCAGCTCCTTGCGGCTGCCGACACTGATCTGCTTACCGCAGTCCGGGCACTCCCAGATATTGAGAGGTGTGCCCCAGTAACGGTTTCTGGAGATACCCCAGTCCTGGATGTTCTCCAGCCAGTTGCCGAAACGGCCCTCGCCGATGTTGGCGGGGATCCAGTTGATCTCCTTGTTGTTGCGCACCAGGTCGTCGCGGACCTTGGTCATCTCGATGAACCAGGACTCGCGTGCATAGTAGAGGAGCGGTGTGTTGCAGCGCCAGCAGTGAGGGTAGTCGTGCTCGAACTTAGGTGCTGCAAAGAGCATGCCTCTGGCCTCGAGTTCCTTGAGGACCTCGGGGTCGGCGCTGACCACGCCCTCGTCCATCTCTGCCTGAGTGGGCTTGCAGCGCATGCCGGCAAAAGGTGTCTCGGGCTTCATCACGCCCTTGTCGTCTACCATCTGCACGAAAGGAGCGTCATATCTGCGTCCGATGCGGGCGTCGTCTTCACCGAATGCAGGAGCGATATGGACGATACCTGTACCGTCTGTCATGGTTACATAGTCATCACAGTATACAAAGAAGGCTTTCTTATGCTGCTTTTTGGCGGCATCAGCGGCACACTGGTAGAGAGGCTCATACTCCCTGTACTCCAGGTCCTTACCGGTCATCTCCTCGAGGATCTCGTAGGGAGGGACATTCTTTGCTGCTTCTGCCTTGGCGGCTTCTGCTTCTGCCTCTGCGGAAGCTGCTGCTGCCTCGGCGTCCTGCTTCTTATTCTTTTTCTTCTTGCCCTTTTTGCCCTCGTTGTTCTCCTCGGCGGGAGCTGCGGGAGCAAAGACGGCGTCCAGAAGGGCCTTAGCCATGTAATAGGTATTGCCGTCGGCGGCCTTTACCTTGACATAGGTCTCCTCGGGGTTCACGCACAGACCGATGTTGGAAGCCAGGGTCCAGGGTGTTGTCGTCCATGCCAGGAAGTAGGCGTCCTCGTCCTTGACCTTGAAGCGGACGATGGCGGAGCGCTCCTTCAGGGACTTGTAGCCCTGGGCAACTTCGTGGGAAGAAAGGGGTGTGCCGCAGTGAGGGCAGTAGGGAACGACCTTGAAGCCCTTGTAGAGAAGGCCCTTCTTCCAGATCTCCTGCAGAGCCCACCACTCGGACTCGATATAGTCGTCATAATAAGTGACATAAGGGTTGTCCATGTCTGCCCAGAAACCGACGATGCCGGAGAAATCCTCCCACATGCCCTTGTACTGCCAGACACTCTCCTTGCACTTCTTGATGAAAGGTTCGATGCCATAAGCTTCGATCTCATCCTTGCCTTCGATGCCGATCGCCTTCTCGACTTCCAACTCTACGGGCAGACCGTGGGTGTCCCAGCCGGCCTTACGGGGGACCTGATATCCCTTCATGGTGCGGTAACGGGGAACCATGTCCTTGATGACACGTGTCAGGACATGTCCGATATGCGGCTTGCCGTTTGCAGTCGGCGGTCCGTCATAAAACATATACAAGGGGCGGCCTTCGCGCTCCTCGATACTCTTTTCAAAAATATTGTTGTCCTTCCAGAACTTTACGGTCGCGTGTTCGCGGTCCACAAAATTCAGGTCCGGGTTTACCTTTTTGTACATCCTGTCTCGCTTCCTTCCTATTTCTTCTGTCGGAACGCTGCTGTTGAAATCGCAATTCCACGGCGCTTTCGCGGGAATAACCGCTTTTATACAGCATAACAAGAGACCTGCCGTGTTTTCCCCTTTGAAAACCGGGCCGGATCAGTCTCAAAAAGCTGATCAGCAGCAGACCACACAGCGCAGGACTCTCTTAAGCATCAAAAAAAGCCACGGAGTTATATTGCCATAGGCAAAAAACAATGTCAAGAAAATTAACACCCCCTCCGATTCAAAAAAATCAACACCCCCCTCCGATTCAAAAATGAATGGCACTTGACAATATTTTATTCTGCGGGTTTCTCCTCCACAATGACGATCCTGTCTGTACCTGACGGGTCACTGTATTCCTTGCCGATCACGCCGCCAAGTTTTCCTGTAATGTAATCAGAGAGCATCTGTGTGTCCAGCACTCCTCCTGCATCTAAACGCTCAGATCCGTCAAAAGCTGTGTGTCCGTCTCCGGCCATGAGCAGATAGTAATCGGTGCCTGCCACCTTGTAATTTGCCTCCGGATCAATAGGGTCGCCGTCAACCTTCACGTTTTTAACCCGGCGTTCACCCTCGACCCCGGTAAACATTCCTTTTTCATTCTTTGTACAGGTTGAATCTATATAGGTATGGATCTCATAAGTCAGACCGGATACCTGGAGAAAACCCCCGTTTTCGGCAGGGACAGACTGTGCGCCCCATTCCAGAGCGTCCAGAATCTGCTGACCGGTCGCTTCAACGACACAGCTCTCATTCCCGTATGGAAAGACTTCGTAAATATTTTTCATGGTGACATCGCCCGCAGGAATGTTGGCGCGGATGGATCCGCCGCCCAGGATTGCAATATCCGCATCCGACATGATCCGCAGGGCGTCCGTGCACAGGTCGCCGAGATTGGTCTCCGCGCGGCGGATCATACGGACTTTTCCCCATTTGGGGTCCACAGCTGCAGGATCATTGATCGTCAGTTCCTGTTCAGCGACGGCAATCTTCTCTTCCATCATTTTATCAGCCTGTGCTCTGGCAGTTTTTACTGCTTCGGAAATATCATTTTCGATTCCGAACACCTCCGGTGCCGAATCATCCATGGTCCAGGAATAAATACCAGTGGTCAGTTCTCCCTCCACCGGAATCCTGCACCATCCGATGGCCTGCATCTTTGTGCCGCATGCAGCACGGGGAACTTCTTTACCGTCCTTATTTTTCATGATCACCTGGTCGAGGTCATGGCTGTGTCCGTCCAGGAAGGCGTCGATCCCCGTGGTATGAGAGATCACATCCGCATAGGTCCAGGGCCTGCAGGACTCTTCTTGTCCCATGTGTCCCATAACAATGACATATTCCGCACCTTCTTTTCTGGCTTCGTCCGCCGCGGACTGGACGGCATTAAATACGGCTTCACCGTTTTCGTCCTCCAGGAAAGAGTAGACATACTCTCCGTTCTCATCCAGGAAAGCGGTCGGAGTAGAAGCTGTAAGCGTTGTCGGCGTCGTCACACCGACGAAAGCGATCTTACGGCCGCCGATTTCACGGATGACATATGAGTCAAAAACATTTTCGCCCCTGTACTGGAAATTACAGGAGATGTATTTGAACTGCGCCT
>CACZFF010000021.1 GCA_902780385.1 uncultured Lachnospiraceae bacterium | reverse complement strand
ATGGACAATCGTACCCTATGATATAATGAGTACGAATTAATGCTGAGCGACAAGGAGTAAAACATAGATGTAGAACTTGGCTGATGTGGTCCCAGTGAGTCCATTACACTATGTAATGGGGAATAGTGATAAGAACAAGAAAAGGGGAATCGCCCGTGAATAATCACGGGGGATTCCCCGATTTTTTATGTTTTTTTAAATGTTATGCTTTTATCAGGAATGACGATCGTTAAAGTGCATATAGTGTCCACAGGCTGTATTTTTACCGATCATTTGCCGTTTATAAGTTTATAAAGGGAAAGTTTATATAGGGAAAGTTTATTCTTCATCGCGCAAGACTCGCGAGCGAGTCTTGAAATAGGAAAGAGGTGTCCTTAATTGACAAACAACAGCAGAAAACGCCTGATCTGGGAAGAGATTATGAGAGATCCGGATATATACAGGGTCTGTGAGGCAGGCAGTTCTTCTAACAGCTATGTATTTTTTTCCGGGGAGGATGTTGTCGTCATCGATCCCTCTTCAGTGGACATGATTGGGAGTATCTGCCGTCTGGCACATATAAGGGAAATGGACAGCGGAAGGATCCGGATCTACCTGACACAGCCCTGCAGAAAGGAACTCTGTACGGACAGCGGGCCTGCATTTAAGGAGATGAAGATCTATTGCTGTGACCGGCCCTACAGGACAATTTCCGAGGAGGCAGACGAACCGGACAGGAAAATGCAGGGCAGGCCGGAAGCGGAAGAGGATGCGTATGATAAAGAGGCTTTTCCATGGAAACAGGTGAGGGACGGAGATTTATTCCGGATCGGCAGCAGGACACTCCGGATCATAGGACTGGAGGCATGCAGGAAGGGGCTTACCGGACTCTGGTTTCCGGAAAAGAAATTACTTTTTGCCGGCGAAGCGGTAGGTGCTGATGAAGTGCCGGGAGTGTACAGCTGGGATCCGCAGGTGGATACATTAGGGTTGCAGATCGAGGTTCTCCGACGGGTCAAAAGACTGTGTCCTCAGATGATTCTGCCGGCAAGAGGCCGCTGCATCGGTGTAGATCAGCAGGGAGAAAAGGGCGCGGAAGAATGCCTGAAAGTACTGGATGCCATGCTGGGGGGATACTGTCTGCGGATCCTTGAGGTCTACCAGAAGGTTCCCGCCCGGGGAGGCATCCGATCTGAAGAAATGTTTCAGGAGGATGAGTCTGCAGGCATTGCAGACACGGAAAGCGGCCTGAAGTATTTGCTTTACCGCAGATATATTCGACAGACTGAGACTTCTGACGGATTTGTCTATGAGCGCGGCAGCAGGCGGCTGACGGACTGGAATCTGCAGGAGAAGGATGAATGACAGGGAAACTACTGTTCACGCCCTCGACAGGGAGTGAACAGCAACACAGGGAAAAACCCTATTTTAGATGAGGGATTCCCCCGATATTTTTGTTATTTGATTTTTTTTATAATAATTTTAGAAGGATTTAGACAGTGTTGTCTGCCCAAACAAAGAGTCTCTATTGAAAGAGACTCTTTTGAGTACTGCAGGGGAGTAACAGGGTTTCAACTTTGCAAGGAGGGGTACAGGTATGGATAAAGAATTGAAATTGACCAGAAGAAAATTTCTCCAGGTATCGGCAGCGGCAGGCGCCGTTGCCGCTGCGGGAGGAATTGAGCTTGCGGCTCATGCCGCGCCGGATGAAGAGGCGAAAAAGGGTGAATTGAAGTATGTGCGCACCACCTGCGCGCCCAACTGCACCGGCGGCTGCGGACAGCAGGCATGTGTTTACAACGGAGAGATCAAAGATATCATTCAGGCATCGGACTACGAGGATTCCGAGCACAATCCCAGAGGATGTCTGAAGGGCATCTCTTTCTCCAATCTGATTTACGGACCTAACCGTATGCACGGGCCTCTCAAGAGGATCGGAGCTCCCGGCGAGGATGAATTTGAGGAGCTGAGCTGGGAGGATGCACTCGATCAGGCGGCTGCGGAGCTTCGCAGGATCAGCGACACCTATGGCCCTGAGTCCATCGCCTGTGTCGTCCAGGTCGCGGGCACCGGCCACGTGGCAAAGGGCGCGATCTCAAGAATCGCAACACTCAACGGCTGGGCAATGATGGGCGGCTACGAGATGAACGGCGACCTGCCCATGTCCGCGCCGATCACCTTCGGCGTGCAGTCCGAGGAGCTTGAGACTTACTGCTGGCTGGATGCCAAGTACATCATGTGCTTCGGTTCCAATCCCATGCAGACCCGTATTCCGGACGCCCATTTCCTCAATGAGGCTCGTGAGAACGGCGCAAAGCTTCTGGTCTTTGACCCCTGCTTTACTGCGACAGCTTCCAAGGCGGATGAATGGTACTCCATCAAGCCCTCCAGCGACGCGGCAGTGGCGCTCGGCTTCGCCAAGGTCATTCTGGACGAGAAGCTCTATGATGCGGACTTTATCCGCAAATTTACGGATATGCCGATCCTGATCCGGAGCGATAATCAGAAGAAGCTCCTGGCAGCAGATGTCGATGGACTGGAAGTACCCGCGGATATGCCCGAATACAGGCAGGCTTTTGTTGCTTACAGCAAGGGGAAACCTGTCACTGTCAATCCCGAGAAGTTTGACCTGCCCATGGATACGCAGCTTGAAGGTGAAGTGACCATCAGGCTCAGGGATGGCAAGAGCGTCAAGTGCCGGCCTGTCTTCGACCTGCTCAGCGAGATGGCATCACAGTGGACGCCGGAAGCGGTCGAAGCGGAGACGGATATGCCTGCCTCCGAGATTCCGAGGATCGCGCGGGAAATAGCGACGGTCAAGCCCGTTCATATCATGTACGGCGCCTCCAACTATCAGTGGTACCACGGAGACCTCAAGGGCCGTGCCCTGTCCCTGCTCGTAGCTCTGACCGGTAACATCGGTCATCTGGGAGACGGTTTCTCTACCTATGCCGGCCAGTACAAGATGCGCTATAAAGGCGGCGCCTGGTGGAATGTACCGGAGCTTCCCGACAAGAAGCCGGCAGGAACCTCTTTCGCCTACATGCTGGACTACACGCTCAACGATTATGCGAAAAACGGACCCCGTCCCACGATGACCTGTCCCTTCCCCAAGAGCGGCATCAAGGCCTGGATCCTGTATTGCTGCAACGCATTTGATCAGCACAATATCGCCAATGTCCTGCGCGAGCAGGTCGAGAGCGGACAGCTCGAGTGTGTGATCACCCTGGACTTCCAGAAGACCACAACGAGTAAATATGCGCATTTCTGCCTGCCCGGTGTCAGCTGGTATGAGAAGACCGAGCTGGTATCCACACCGATTCATCCTTATGCCCAGCTCATGCAGCCGGCAATCGAACCCCTGTACGACTGCAAGCCCGAGCTCTGGATCATGCGCGAGCTGGCAGACCGTGTCAATCCAGGAGACAGAAAGTGGTTTTACCCCGATCTGGATCCCGACAAGGCCGCAGAGGAAGTCATCAAACTTACCTGCGAGACCGGCGGTATCGAGATGGAGGGAGTCACTCTCGAAAAACTGAAACAGGGCCCTGTCAAGCTCCACCACGAGAATCCCGGACGCAAGAGGATCCCTTTCTACGAGCAGATCCAGGGCGGACAGCCCTTCCCGCCGGTCAGTTATCCCATGACCATCGACAAGACAGCTCAGTTCGTCAAGAGCGGAAGGATCGAGTTCTACAAGGACGAGGACACCTTTATCAAGGTCGGCGAATGCCTGCCTGTTCACAAACCGCCGTTTGAGGAGACTGAGTATGTGCTCAATCCCGCGGCGAGGGAACTTTACAAATATACCTATATCACACGCAACAGTATTCACCGTGTACACTCAACGCACTCCAACAACCAGATGATGCGGGAACTGCAGGATGACAGCGCCAAGGTCTACCTCAATCCTGATGATGCCGCGGAAAAGGGAATTGCGGCAGGCGATCTGGTCGAGGTCTTCAACGACAGAGGCAAACTTCTTGCGGAAGCCGTTCTGGATCCCGGTGTGCGCACCATGACCGTCATCTTCGAAGAAGGATGGTGGAGCCGTTACACGCATGGAACTTCCTACAATACACTGCTCTATCCCTGGATCAATCCGGTACATGAGGTGTATTTTGTCTCGCAGATGTGGGCGCCCAACACCTCATGGAATGAGTGTCTGGTCGACTTCAAGAAGGCAGAGATTTAAATAAGCCGAAAGGAGAATGAATACAAATGCGTTACTGTATGGTTATAGATCTGGACAAATGTATCGGGTGCCAGACCTGCGCAGTGATCTGCAAAATGCATCACGCCCAGCCGCAGGGAACCTGGTGGAACAGGGTCTTCACGCAGGGATCCGACTATCACCAGTCTGCAGTCGGCACCAAAGACGGCTTTAAAATCGAATATCTCCCGGTGTCCTGCCAGATGTGCGACAATGCCCCCTGTGAGAGAGTCTGCCCCACAGGCGCGACTTACAAAAATGAAGAGGGCATGATCCTGGTGGACTATGACCGCTGCATCGGCTGCCGCACCTGTATGGCGGCATGCCCCTATGGAGTGCGCCAGTTCAACTGGAAGGATCCCAAAAAGGCAAAGGAAGAGGCCGGCTATGCATATGGCTATCCCTTTGATGTCACAGAAAAGGGCAAACGCCTGGTCTACACCCAGGACCGTCCGGCAGGTGTCGTGGAAAAATGCACTTTCTGTGTTGAGTGCATGAATGCGGACGGCACTTATGATGCTCTTCCCGCCTGTGTCCGCGCCTGCCCCGGAAAGGCACGTTATTTCGGCGATTTGGATGATCCCAACTCCGAAGTGAGCCGCCTGGTCAGCTCCAAACAGGTCTTCCGTCTCAAAGAGGAGTACGGCACGGAGCCCAAAGTCTACTATATCTCCTCTACCAAGAGCAAAAATGTCGAGGGTCCGTGGACGGAACAGTCCTGGGAAAATAAGACACCGAACACCATCATACCGTAAGGGGGACAGCTATGAAAAAATTATCTGCCAAAAAAACAGCTGCCCTGGTCATAGGCGCGGCTATGTGCGCCGCAGGACTTGCGGCGTGGATCTATCAGCTGGTTCAGGGCATGCAGGTCACTAACCTGCGCAACAGTTTTACCTGGGGACTCTACATGGGAAGCTTTGAGTTCTTCATCGCGATGGCGACAGGCGGTATCCTTGCCTTCTCCATTGCTTATCTCTGGAACATTGAGACTTTGAAGCCCTTTGTCAAAATTGCGTCCATCGGCTCTCTGGCTTCTGTTGTCGCGGCCGGCGTCGCGATCTTTGAGGATCTGGGCGAACCCTTCCACGCACTTTATATGATCATCACCCCAAATGTGGGCTCTCCCCTGTTCTGGGATGTGGTGATTCTGACCCTGTACGTGATCGTCTGCCTTGTTGCGGTAGTGCTCACGCTCCTTCCCGACACGAAAAAACATGTCCATGACCGCGGCTACAGGATGACCAACGAAGAGAACTGCCGGCGCTTTTCCTTTATTGCCTTTCCCATGGCTTTTCTTCTCAATATCATCACCAGCTTCATGTTTGCGACACAGAACACCAGGGAGTGGTGGCACAGCGCTCTGATTCCGGTCAATGCCTGCGCGGAAGCGACAGCCGTCGGTCTGTCTTTCACCATCCTTCTCTGTGTGCTGATGGTCAGACATGAGATTTTTGTTGAGAACAGTGACGGAATCCGTCTTCTGTCCCGCATCGCAGCTGCATCGATCGCTGCCTACATTGTCATGTCCTTTATCGAGATCGTTCCGCTTGCCTGGAGCGGCACACAGGAGAGCCGGCATCTGCTGCATCTGATCTTCCACACCTACGGACCGCTCTTCTGGCTGGAGATCCTCCTGCCTCTGCTGGCAATGATCCTTTTCCTGGTCGGCGGCGGTCTCGGAAAGGAACTGGTCTCAGTGGCAGGCATCCTGGTTATTGCGGGTATTTTCATCCAGCGTATGATGCTGCTCCTTCCCGCTTTCAATTCGATTCCGCTCACACTGCCTGTGGCAGGAAAGCTCTGGACCTTCCCGATCGCGGTCGGAACCTTCACGGAAGGGGAGGACGTTTTCGTCCGTTTCTGGAATTACGTGCCAACCGCTGTTGAGTGGATCGTCGGTATTCTGCCTGTCGGTCTGATCGTATTCGTGATGGCCGCGGCGGCGATTCTGTTCCGCCTGAATCCCGGAGAGGAGTGATTATGGGACTTGGAGCCGGTGAACTGGCCCTGATCCTGGTGATCGCCTATGTGGTGGTCGGACCGGAGGATATGGTCAAGCTCGCGAGAACTCTTGCCAGGACCCTGCGGCAGCTCAGAAAGCTGACTGTGGACCTGCACGAGGAGGCAGTAGGAGGAATCAATCTGCCCTCTGTGCCGGACCTGGATCTCAGCCCGGATAACACAGGACGGAAAGACATAATAAAAGACGCCGCGGGATCCGTAACTTCGGATCTCGACGGCGTCCTGAAGGAAATTCAGAAGGCTGAGGAAGAGCTCAGGGAAAAAACGAACTGAGGAACAGCGTAATCTATAAGGTATCTCACTCGGGAATCCTCTTGTCTGTTTCAATGGGATTTCCGAATGATGATAAAGGGATGTTATGGGTAAACCGTGTCCGAAAAGACCGGGGCGCGCTTAAATGGACAGCTCGCCCCGGCAGCGGGCACACAGATCGGAGCCGGAATCCAGGGGGACCGGCTCTTTGCATCGTATGCAGGGTTTTGCCGCTATGGCAGTCAGGAGCGGACGGTCCGGCTCGCTGAGCTCAAGAGGAGACGGCGCCGCCATAGCCTGCTCCGGGCAGACCCGGCTGCAGAGACCGCAGCCGGTGCACTTATGCGGCAGAAGCGCCATATAATAGCGCCCGGAACCTTCGGGACCGGGGGCGCGAAGAAGGGCTCCCGCCGGGCAGATGCGGGTGCAGATCCCGCAGGCTGTGCAGCCTTTTTCAAAATGCGGGAGCATCCAGGAAAAGCCGGATCCGGACGGGGATTGGCCGGCTTCAACCGGGTCTTTGGAGAGCTGTTTTACTTTGTGGAGCAGAATCTGCCTCCACAGTGTTCCGTCGGGAACAGATTCCTGCGGAAGAGGAAGAAGGGCGGAAGCAGTCCTTCCGGTCTTTGTCATGAGCAGGGATAAAGCCTCACGTCGTGTATAACGGCGGGCCGGTACAGCAGAGGGGTCCTGTGTCAGGATCACTCTTTGGGAATAGAGTTCTTCTCCAAGGAAGATCTTTGCCTGTGACAGGTTTTTTTCGAGGGACTTGCGGCAGGAGGATTTTTCGCAGCCGGCGCAGTCGCCGGTGATGATCGTGACGATACCGTGCAGGGCAAGAAAGCACAGAAATTCCCAGTTCAGCGCGCCCGGATAATCCGTCGGAATGTCTGATGACAGCCCGCTTTTGCATGAAATGATGGTATCATGTTGTAAACGGGAGGCGTAGGAAAAGAGCCGTTCTGCCTGTATGCGGGCGGGAGAAACAGCGCGTGAGGGACATGCACTGACGCACAGACCGCACCCTGAACAGGAATCCCAGTCCGCTTTCATGCTGCCGGCAAAGGGCATGGAAATGACGCCCGCCGGACAGACATCCATGCAGGATCTGCATGGATGACGTGTCTGCATCCGGTTCAGGCAGCGATCCTGGTCTATTGTCGGGTGGCTCTCAAAAATCAATTTTCGCGCAAGATAATCGTTCCACAGGGACATAGGCTTCCTTTCTTTTTCCGATAGAATCCCTGGAATGCATACAGATCTTTTTGCTGCAATCTTTTTTCAGCTGAATCCACATTCTATCATCTGTAGTATTTCCAGTGACAGTATAACATAACCAGTGTTCTCTTCCGAGGTGTCTGATGAGAAAAGAATATGAATGGTCGGTGCAGCTCCGTACGCTGCGGCGGCAGTGCGGATTTGATTTTGCCGGACTTGCCTGTGCGATTCGGGGCAGGAGGACACTTCTGACATGGCGGGAGGCTTCCGGAAACCGGAACCGGAATTACCTGAAAATTGTCCTGGAACCGGGCAAGGGAATCGCGGGAGGCGTCTTTCTGCGCAGGAAGACCATGGTTGTACAGAATGCCCTGCTCCAATACAGTGAGAGTGAGAGGGTGCACACGCCCATACTCCTGGCAGAGGATATTCAGAGCTTTGCCGCTTTCCCTCTCTGGAAGGACCAGGAAGTGGACGCGGTATTGATGCTGGGCATGCGGGAGAATGATTCGGTCACCAGGGAGCGCTATGAGCAGCTGCAGCAGATCCTTTCGGAAGGGATATTCGGGCGCCGGATCATTCCGGAGTCTTATGAGGCTGCACTGGAGGAAGTCTGGCGGCAGGAGTACCGTGAACTGCCGATCTATGAGCTGGTCGATGTGCCGCTGCGGGCGGCGCTTCGGGAGGAGAGATCCCGTATTGCGCAGGATCTGCACGACAGTGTGATCCAGGATCTTCTCGGGGTTCAGATGCAGCTGCGCACACTCAAATACACAGATGTTATGGAAGAAATCCGGGAGGGACTGCAGCTGGCGGATACTTCATTGAGCCATATTCAGAAGGAACTGCGGGAAATACTGGTCAGCGTAAAGCCGGAGATCGTGGAGACTCTTGGGCTGAAGGCTGCCTTTCTAAGGCATTTTCGTTTTATGGAAGCCAGTTATCAGATCACGGTGGACTTTCAGGAAAATATAGGAGACAGGCGATTCGGGTCGGACATCGAGACGGTGGTTTACCGGATCGGACAGGAGGCGACGGCAAATGCCTGTAAATATGCCGGAACGGAACTGGTCTTAGCCCGGCTGTATCTGGACGGAAATATGCTCCGTCTGGAAATCCGGGACAGCGGAAAGGGATTTGATGCAGATAATCTGCAGATCTCCGGAGGCGGAATGGGACTGCCCGGTATGTATTACTGGGCGGGGAATATCGGTGCGTCTCTGACGGTGCGGTCTGCACCGGATCTGGGGACCAGCGTATTGCTTGAGGTGGAAGTGCCGTGAGGCGCAAATATAAAGAAAGGGGTGTCTGATGGGGAACAAGATGATTCGGATCGTCCTTGCGGACGATCACACGATTGTGCGAAATGCATTAAAAATGCTGCTGAATCATCAGCCTGATATAGAAGTGATCGGAACCGCGGCAAACAGCCAGGAGGCCTACGATGCAGTCGCAAAGCTCAAGCCCGATATTGTCATGCTTGATATCAGCATGCCCCCGGGGGAGAGCGGCGTGATCACCGCAGGCAAGATCCATGCGGATTTCCCGGAAGTAAAGATCATCATGCTGACAATGCATGCCGACAAGGAGTACCTGCTTTATACAGTGCAGACCGGCGTCTCCGGTTATCTTCTGAAAAACGTTCCCGAGGAGGAACTGATCGAGGCTGTTCACACGGTCTATGGAGGAAGTGATTATATCAGCAAGGAGATGGTGCCGCATCTTGTGGACGGATTCGTAAACCGACACGAGGAGGGCAAGTCCGGCTATCTGTCTTTGCGGGAGCGTGAACTTGAGGTGCTCTCTCTCATCGCCCGCGGCTACGGCAACAAAGAAATCGGCGAAAAGCTCTTTATTTCCGTCAAAACCGTCGAGAGCTACCGGGCCAAGATCATGAACAAACTGGGCCTTCGAACCCGTGCGGAACTGGTCGAATATGCCCTCAAAAAGAAGCTTTTGCAGTAATGCGCTGTTAAGCATTGATCTGTACACTCTGCTTGTCTTTCTGCTTGATTGCTTAACAGAGCCAGATCTTCAGTCTGAAAACACCATACCTGCCGTTTCTCAAAGGGGATTCCCTCTCCAATTAGAGGGAATCCCCTGATATTTTTTGAAATGCCCAGACGGTATAATCTTTGTAGAGTTTTTTACTGCACAGCATTCAGGGAGGAAAGCGATATGCGGGTAGGAAGCACAGAACTGATTTTGATCCTGATCATTGCCATCGCGCTGTTCGGGACGAGCCGGATCGCAGGAATCGGAAAGGCAATGGGAAAAAGTATCCGGGAGTTCAAGGAAGAGGTGAACGCGGACGATCCTGCCGCAAAGAAGGAAGAGGACGGCAGGTCCGATGAAAAAGCGTGATCTTGAACAAAAAGACAGGAAAGAGGACGCTTCCGCCCTGACAGAAAGGACAGCCGGGAAAGCCATGACAGCTCCTGCAGAAACGGAGACTCTGGAGGCGATGCCTCTGTTGGAACATCTGCAGGCTCTGCGCAAGCTCCTGCTCGCGAGTATGGCAGCCATCCTGATCGGTTTTCTGCTCGTCTTTTTTCTATGGAGCAGCCGATTGGTACAGTGGGTGACCGAACCGTTGGAGAGAGAAGGAATACAGCTGATTTATACAGAGGTCGCCGAGGCCTTCAGTGCCCAGACCAGGATGTCCCTGATCGCGGGCACAGTGCTGGGAAGCCCGGTGGTATTCGGCTCAATCTGGTGGTTCGTGCGCCCGGCTCTGCACAGACGGGAACGCAGGGCTGCGCTGGTCTATCTGTCTGCGGCGCTGATCCTGTTTATTCTGGGAGTCATGTTTGCCTACAGGTTTGTCTTTTTTCTTGCAGTGAACTTTTTTGTCACCATGGGGGATAACATGGCGACACCCATGTTTTCACTCGGAAAATATGTGAGCTTTCTGTTTGCGTTTCTGGTTCCCTTCGGGATCATGTTCGAGCTGCCGGTTCTGGTGGTCTGGCTTTCGAGACTGGGCCTGGTGACGGCGCAGCAGTTGGTCCGGGCAAGGAAATTTATAATTCTGGCAGTTTTTACTGTGGCGGCGGTTCTCACACCGCCGGATGTCGTCTCCCAGTGCATGCTGGCTCTTCCGCTTCTGGTATTGTTTGAAGTCAGCGTGCTCTGCGCAAGATTTTTGGGAAAAAACTGAGCTCCTACACACCGAAGGTGTGTTGGATGCTGCACGGAAGCGTTAACACATGCTTTGCATGTGCGGAAGATGTTGACATGTCTTTGAAAAAACAAGACATGTCAACCCGCATCCGGCGCGCAAGACTCACGAGCGAGTCTTGAATTACAGATGCAATACAGTTACTGATCAACACAGCACAGGATGATGAGAAAGGACAGGGGGAACATATGGCAGAAGAAAAATTTGATGTCATAATCGTAGGCGGAGGCATTACGGGATGTGTAGCTGCTTACCTTCTGGCGCAGGCAGAGATGGAAGTACTTGTTGTTGAGCGCGCCGAGGAAGCGGGACAGAAGGCCGTGACCGGCGGACGCATGTACGGACATGCGATGGAGAAGATCTTCCCCGGCTTCGGCGAAGAGGCTCCCGTAGAGAGAAAGATCGTGCGTGAGAGAATCTCTTTCCTGGCAGAGGAAACTGCTACAACCCTCGAGTATGACGATGAAGAGATGCGCAAACCGGAGAAGGCAAGCTATTCCATTCTGCGCGGCAATCTGGATCCTTGGCTGACAGAGAAGGCCGAGGAGGCGGGTGCCATGTTCATTCATGGAATCCGTGTGGACAAGGTCCTGACGGATGACAAGGGAAAAGCAATCGGTGTTCTGGCCGGTGAGGAAGAAATGTATGCGGACTGTGTACTTCTGGCGGACGGCGTCAACTCTCTGCTCGCCCAGCAGCTGGGACTGAAAAAGGAGCTGGAGCCCAAACAGGTCGCGGTCGGCGTCAAGGAAGTCATCCAGTTCAGTGAAGAAGAGATCAACAAGCGTTTCGGCGTCAAGGACGGAGAGGGCCTGGCATGGCTGTTTGCCGGTGACGTCACAAACGGAGCAGTCGGCGGTGGTTTCCTCTATACAGACAAGGACTGTGTCTCCATCGGTATTGTCGAGACGATCGAAGAGATCGGCTACGGCGGTGTCGCTCCCAGAGATATGGTGGAGCGCCTGAAGAATCACCCTTCTGTCAGAGATTATCTGACGGGCGGCGAACTGGTGGAATATTCCGCACATCTGGTCACAGAGGGCGGTTATGATATGATTCCTCAGCTGTACGGCGACGGTGTGATCGTCGCCGGTGATGCGGCGGCTCTGGTCATGAACCTTGGATTTACTATCCGCGGCATGGATCTGTGCGCGGAATCCGCTCGTCTTGCGGCAGAGACCATTATTGCCGCCAAGGAGAAAGGTGACTACAGCAAAGCTTCTCTCTCCCTGTACGAGAAGAAACTCAATGACAGCTTTATCGTAAAGGACATGAAGCACTACCGCAAGATGCCTGCATTTATTGACAATCACCGCATCTTTGAACAGTATCCCGGCATGATGGAAGAGATCATGAAGGGGCTGTGGCTGGTAGACGGCGAGGAGAAGGAGAAGTTCTTCAAGACAGCTATGGGCGCAGTGAAGAAGGTCGGCATCTTCAAACTCTTCGGGGATGTCAGAAAGGCGATGGGTGCACTGTAATGGCAATGACAATTGAAGATAAGCTTGGACATAACCGGTTTAACGTTGACAGCAGCTATGCGCATATCCATGTAAAAGATACCTGCGACGACCAGAAGCTGGTCGAGAGAGTGATCATGGCCTGTCCCGCAAAACTCTACAGCCAGCGGGAGGACGTGAAGGATGTCTGGAATGCGGCACCTGCCGCGTCCTCACACACGGACGTATTGTTGAGTCCTGGGACCACCCCATGGGCGGTATGGGTGTAGCTTTCCGCAAAGGATAATAGCGCAAAGGATAATAGTTAAAAGCAGAATGCTGTCCCGAGCGATGCCCCTTTGTTCCATATTGCTGCTATAACATGCCTGATTTGACACTATGTACGTATGGTTTTCAACGCAAGGGACAGAAGACTCGCTCGCGAGTCTTGCGCAATACCCATGACTGAAGTCACGGGTATTGCGCGATGAAGAATAAATAAGCCGCCGTGGCGGCATCCGCATGCGAGGTTTTGTTGTATGCAGGTAAAGAGCGCGCAGCCTGTGCGGCGGATCACCTGGAAAGTTTTTGTCGATATGATCACTCCCGGAGCAGTTCTTCTCTCTGCCATCAATCCTGCTCTGCTGGGAGTGATTATCTCCCTGCAGCAGGAGGTAAGTTTGTCTTGGCCATTGACGATCTTTCTCCTGCTGATTCCGGCTCTGGCAAATTGTTCGGTGAATCTGCTCAACGATTATTATGACTTTATCAGCGGTAATGATACGGCTGAAAACATTGTGGCAGAGGCAGAGGGCCCCCTTGTCTATCATCAGGTGGAAAATCCGCGCCCGGCTCTTATTTACGGGCTCCTTTTTTTTGCTGCTGCCTGTCTGATGGGTATATATGTGGTGATAAAATGCGGACCGGTGCCGGCTGCGATCGGAGTCTTCGGTGCATTGGTCACAGCAACTTATTCCGGCAGATGGATTTCCACCTCCCATATGCCAATTGGAGAAGTGCTCTCGGGGGTTACAATGGGCGGACTGATCCCGCTGGCCGTCTATGTGTCCCTGACAGGACGTCTTCAGGATACGCCCCTTATTCTGCTGCGCTCTCTTCCGATGATTCTCGTGGTATCTCAGTTCATGCTGGAGAACAACACCTGCGACATGGATCGGGATTATGCTGCCGGCCGCCGTACACTCCCCATGTTTCTGGGCCGTGCGCGGGCAAAGAAGCTTGCAGATTTTCTTAATATTGTCTGGCTGACGTCGCTTGTCCTGAATGTGGCGGTGTTTTTTTCCTTCGGACTGCCTGTTCTGGCAGCATCGCTTTATATGGGCAGAAAGGGGATCGCGGGGACATTCCGCGAGGAGCGGACGCGTGACAACAAGCTTCCTGCAACCGGTGCGCTTGCGTCAATGGCTTTCTGGATCTCTGAAGGCTATCTGGCGTCTTCGGCTGTGCATCTCGCGGTGCAGTGGTTGATGATAAAACTCTTTTAATGTAAATAATCTATGTACATTTTTGTGATCACAAGATTATTTGCGTTACTTTTCAGACCGGCATTGTACAGACAGACCGGAAGGCAGGGAAACCGATGGATCGTTACGAAGAAAAAGAGCTGCAGCAGGAAATGGAGCAAGTAGAAAAATATCTGTCAGACTGCCTTCGCGACCCCGGATACGGGGGTGCTGTGGGAAACATTCTCCGCGATATGCAGATGTCAAAAGGAAAGCGGCTCCGTCCGCGGCTGTTACTGATGGCCAGCCGGTACGGAGATGGGCAGGAGCCCGGCAGGAGAGAGAAACTCTGCCGCCTGGGAGCCCTGGTGGAGCTTGTCCACTTGGCATCGCTTATTCATGACGATATTGTCGACGACGCGCCTCTTCGCCGCGGACTTCCGACAACACAGTGCAAATACGGCAAGGATATGGCTGTCTATGCGGGCGACCTGATCCTCAGCAGGATTGTCCAGAGTCTGTTCCGGGACGGCTTTTATCGTGTAGGCGCTCTTTTCGGCCAAGCTGTTGAGTCCATGTGTCTGGGAGAACTGGGACAGATGGAGTGCCGCGGCAGAGATGACATCACGGTAGAGCAGTATATGCACAATATTTACGGCAAGACAGCTGCCCTGTGCAGGCTGGCCTGTCTGGCGGGCGCAGTGGAAAGCGGATGCAGTGAAGACGTACAGGCACAGCTCGAACAGCTGGGGATCAATTTCGGCTATATGTTCCAGATCCGCGATGACCTGCTGGATTTTGTTTCCGACACGGAGGAGGAAGGCAAGCTCACGCAGATGGATTTCAGGGAAGGAATACTGACGCTCCCTGTACTCTATGCCATGCAGGATCCGCAGGCAAAGGATCGGATCATCGATCTTCTGCGGGAGGCAAAGGAAGGAACTTTTACCGGAGAGCATGCCAGGACTCTCAAGACGATCGTCACAGCTTCCGGCGGCCTTGCCCGCGCAGCGGCGGATATGGAAATGTATGCTGAGCGTGCTCTGCAGGCAGTTGAAACACTGCCTGACCACGGTGTCAGCGCCGTTTTCCGGGAACTGCTGCAGACCAAATGTAAAGTGTCTGCGGCAGGATAGTGTGCCGTCTTCGTCGCGCAGCAAGCACCGGCGGGCTTTAAAATGATCCATATACACGTAAACAAATACAGGCGGGACAGACCGGTACGGGTATTACTCCGTGAAGGTTTGTCCCGCCTGTTTGTGAAAGACGGAAACTGATCCGGTATATTCAGGAGGCCTTATGAGAAAAGAGGATGCAATGGAAAATGCAGGCGTTTTCAAGAATGAGAAAGCAGATCAACCTGTAGATGCTTTTAGAAGAGAGGATGCAATACAGTCTTCAGGAGCTTTCAGAAGAGAGGATGCAATACAGCCTGTCGGAGCTTTCAGAAAAAAGGAAGCATTTCAGCCTGCAGATGTATGGAAGACCTTGGGAAAATTGACTTATCTGCCCCGGTGGTTTTTTCGCAGCCGCATCCTGAATCAGAAGAGGCCGCTCCAGACAGTGCTCTTTGTGACGGACTACTGTAATCTGAAGTGCAGGCACTGCATGGAAGAAGGCCATCAGGGCTCCAGAATGAAGCCTTATGAGGAGATCAGAAAAGAGCTGGAATATTCCTATCAGAGAGGATCCCGTTTCATCGATTTTGAGGGCGGGGAGCCGACCCTCTGGCGCGACAGCGAAGGCAGAACGCTCAACGACCTGTACAGGCTGGCTAAAGAGGTGGGATTCTGGTCCTGTACCCTGACCACAAACGGCCAGCGCCCCTTTTCGGACACACTCGCGGATACCGTCTGGGTGAGTGTAGACGGCTACGGCAAATATCACGACCGCGTTCGCGGTAAGGGGACTTTTGCCAGGCTTGACCGGCATATCAGGGAAGCAGGGCACCCGGAGGTCAGCATTGCCATGGCAGTAAACAGGATCAACAAGGACTCAGTGGGCAGGCTGATCCGCTACGCGCAAGAAAACCCCGCCATCCGCCAGATTGCTTTCAACTTCCATACCCCCTTTCCCGGAACTGAAGACCTGATGATGGACTGGGAGGAAAGAAACCGTGTCATAGACAAAATCATTGCCTATAAAAAGCGGGGGTATCCAATCATGAATTCTGTCTCCGGCCTGAAGATCATGAAAAAACGAGGCTTTCCTAAGGACTGCTGGATCGCCAACTATATTCTGATCGATGGCCGCATACTTCCCAACTGCCCGGGCAGCATCATGGGAGCCTGTGATGACTGCGGGTTTTCCATGGCCGGTGAGATGTACAGCGTTCTGCGCATGAAACCCGATACGATTTTGGCAGGACTGCGTCTGCGCATGCCGGGATGAAGAGAGAATGTAGATAACAAATCAAAAAGAACAATTGGATATTAAATATAATTATAGAACAAAAGGCCATGGACATTTAGTCTATAGCCTTTTTGTATATAGTTGATAGAGATAATTTCTTTGTGAATAGAGAATATAAAGATCCGTAATGAAGTGATCAACAATATTGATGCCCGTATCCCCTGACTTTGCTTGAATGCATATGGAGTATGCTGCGAGTGTAAAATCCGGCTTATCGACATGTTCCCGCAAACGGCTCCGGTAGTTGATCCGGCTGCTTTTCAAAGGCCTTCAGGAAGGTTTCGCAGTTGGCTCGCTGGGTTTGCTTCTAGCTGACCCCATCAGCGACTTATATAAAGTTATATTTTAGATTAGTCGAAACGGCGTTGACAAATAGTTTTGGCGGAGGCTAATATAAAATAAGAATTTAGATTAGTCGTCAAAGGAGGCGGAGATGGCCTATATTGAAAGAGCAATTACATCCGTTTTAAAAGAGAGGGTTACCACGAGCAAATGCCTGCTGTTGACAGGGGCGAGGCAGGTTGGGAAGTCAACGCTTGTGAAGCACGTTTTTCCTGAATTTCACAGGGCTAATTTTGACGACAGGCTGACACGGCTTCAAGCCAGGGAAGAACCTAAATTGTTTTTCCTGAACAATCCCAGGCCTCTTTTTATAGATGAAGTACAGAAAGAAAACAGCATTCTCGAAGAGATCAAACAGATTGTCGATGATTCTGACCAGAGGGGGGAGTTTATACTGTCGGGCTCGCAAAAACTGGAGCTGATGAAAGGTGTCAGTGAGTCTCTTGCGGGCAGGGTCTCTGTCATGGAACTCACCGGACTTTCTTTGAGGGAGATCAAGGGCATTTCTTTCAATCACCATTTTATTCCCTCTGAAGAATATCTGAGGGAAAGAGAGAAAGAACTCAGACCCTATTCCAATATCTGGAAAATCATTCACAAAGGCTCTTATCCTGAGCTTTATGATGTGGACCGGGACTGGCAGGATTATTATTCATCTTATGTTGCGACATATCTGGAAAGGGATATTAATGAACTGATTGCGGCAGACAGCCTTACTTTCACGAAGTTCATGACTTCCGTTGCCGCAAGAACGGGAGAAATGCTCAACTACGCCAATATAGCCGGTGAAGTCGGGGTAAGCGAACCAACAATAAAAAACTGGATCTCAGTGCTTGAACGAACCGGTATTGTGTATATCCTGCAGCCTTACAGTTCAAGTGCTCTGGCAAGGGCGATCAAGACTCCTAAGATATATTTCAGGGACACGGGTCTGGCATGTTATCTGACCAGATGGCTTTCTCCGGAAACCCTGATGAATTCAGCTGTTGCCGGAAATATGTTTGAGACATTTGTTGTGTCAGAGATATTAAAATCCTACAGTAACGAAGGGCGTGATTACAGGTTCAGCATTTTTTATTACAGAGGTAAGGACAAAAGGTCGTCCGGGGAGAACGAGATCGATCTGGTCATTCAGGAAGACGGAAAACTGTACCCGGTGGAAATAAAGATGACCGGAAATCCTAAGGCAGATATGGGGGCAGCAAATCAGGTTTTGGACAAGATACCGGACAAAAAGAGGGGCACAGGAGTTATTCTTTGTCTTATTAATAAGAAAACGTATCTCAGAGAAAATCTGATTGCCCTTCCAATAGAGTATATATAAAACCGTCAGGCAGCAGATTAGTGGTTTGGACAAAAATGCACATGTCGAGACTATAGTGTTGCTGCAAAAGTTGAACTCGTAGGCGGCCATAAAGTGCTGACGAAGGAAGAGATTAAGTTGATCCTTAAAGAGTCACTTTAAATGGAGGTATTTTTGGAGGATAGAGATGACGCTTACAAAATCGCAGACCTCGGAGAGCTTTCGATTAAGTGCGGTGCTTTCATTTTCGGGAGGACTACAGGATGCATATACTTATAACGTGAGGGATGGTGTATTCGCAAATGCCCAGACCGGCAATGTGGTACTGATGAGCCAGAATTTAATGCAGGGAGAGTGGAATAAGGGATTACGTTATATGCTTCCGCTCATATCATTTGCTGCAGGTATTTTTCTGGCTGAAAGAATAGAGAGCAGGTTTAAGATCGGCAGTAAAATTCATTGGAGACAGATCATACTTTTCATAGAGATTGCAATGCTTTTGGCTGTAGGATTTATGCCGTCAGGATTAAATATGCTTGCAAATAGCATAGTATCATTTACATGTGCCATGCAGGTGCAGACTTTCAAGAAGGTTCATGGATACGGATATGCCAGTACGATGTGTATCGGCAATCTGAGGAGCGGTACGGAAAGTCTGTCACAGTATTTCAGAACAAAAGAGAAGGAATCACTAAATAAGGCATTGGATTTCTTTGGCATCATTTTTATCTTTGCCATAGGAGCCGGCATTGGTGGAATCCTTTCTGTAAAGTATGGAATCAAGACAATATTGATCTCACCGATTCTCCTTCTGGTGGCAGCTTTGATCATGATCAAAAAAAGAGGTTAGAGGAAAACTATTAAGGAAAGCTTATGAACAGGTTATCAGAATCCTCATCAAAGAGTGCCTGTTCTGAATTAGGGACGGTCCTTTTGTTTCTGTCCCTAATTCGTTCTATTTCTGATCTGCACCGCCCGTGCGATGATTTTTTCCTTCCAGTCATCATCCTGGGCATTAAGCTGATACACGTTGTATCCGTACTGACGGCTCGATGTGCAGACGATGGTCTCATCATCGATGTGCAGGGAAATCCTGTACCTGCTGGGCAGCTTCTGGGGCAGCGTTTCTGAATGTCCCTGCTGTACTTCCTTCAGGTGCCGGGTTCCATTGACGATTCCGTCGAAGACGACGCCATAGCAGCGGAACAGGCGCTTTATATAGGCCTCGGTACGGAAAGAGGATGTGTAGATCCACACCTCGAAGCCCATGCTCTGAAGGGTACGGATCAGGTCCGGCGTCCCCAGGCGCAGGCGTTCTTTATAAATTAAATTCAATGGAAAGCGGAGTGCCGGTTCCGTCCTGTGAGTATCAGGAGAGACAAACAATACCTCGTCCAGGTCAAAGGAAACCCGCATCCTGTTATTTGTATGATTCATTATTCTCAAACCTCCGGATGATCGACTTCACGGTCTGTGCCCATCCGAAGGCCCCTTCCTCCACCGGATATTCTTCAAAATCTTTCGAGCCGGCAAATGTGCGCAGGACAGTTCGGCGGTCTATGTGCAGGGTCTGTTCGTAGCGCTCTCTTACGAGCTGCTCTATGCTTTTCCTTTCCTCTGCAAAGCCCTTGCTCTTGCGGCCTGTTCCTGTGACGATTCCGTCGATTTTCACTGTATAATAATAAAAATATTCCCTGATATATTCAATCGAGTAATATTCTGCCGTATAGACCCAGATGTCATAGCCCTGTCTGGACAGGTATTGGAGAAGCGCGGGAATCCCGGGACGCAGTCTCTCTTTAAATTGTCCTTCAGAAAAACCCTTGATCGGCTTCTCCCCGGGCTCGTCTCCACGGCAGAATGCGACCTCATCCAGATCCAGTGTGACGCGTCTGTCATGTTCAGATGTGCGGATCATCTCCTCGATATCCGTTTTTTGTGTCAGATTGACGATGGATACAGGTGCTTTTTTTATGCCCAGTCTCCAGAAAGCCGCCCATCTGTGATGCCCGTTCAGGATGATGTATCCATCCGGGTGGACTTTCTCTACGATCAGCGGATCCTCCTCGATCGCATCTGGGTTTTTCATCGATCCGTATCTTTGATAACGCGCCATATAGTCGGAGATGATCCTGTCATTCGGCCCGATCCCGGGCATGCAGAATTCATCGTCCGGGTTAGGATGCAGTTTTTTTATCTCTACTTCCTTCACCAGAAGACGCTCCATCAGACCTGCTTTCACAGGGATCATGACTCCGCCGTATTTTTTGATCTCTTCCGCCAGATATTCCTGGAAACCACTGGATTGAACAGTCATTTCGGCACTGCTTTCCTGCATGTCAGGGTCCCTGTCCGGTTCAAGTGAACTTTCACATGATGCAAGTCTGACATGATCGTGTCAGCATGACAAAGTCACAGGATGGTGCAGGTGTCCCTCAAAGCACATTTGGAGTAAGAATATTACGTATATAATTATATGACAGAGCGTTTTATATGGTCAATCCAAATGAATGGGAGATATTTCGCGGTCAATGGGGACGGTCCTTTTGTTTCCGTCCCCCTGTTTTAAATGTCAATGGGGACGGTCTGATAATTGACATATGTCAGAAACTGTGTATAATAGTATTTGACATATGTCAGAAAGGAAAAAACATGCCAAGACCTATCAGATGCCGGAGAATAGAGCGGCTGCCGGTCTATCGCAGCTTCTCACCCGACGATATAATAGCCGCCGAGAGTGTGTATATGACTGTGGATGAGTTTGAAGCCTTACGCCTTCTTGATGACGAAGGGCTCACACAGGAAGCCTGTGCTGCCAGAATGAACATTGCCCGGACCACGGTCACATCGATCTACAACAGCGCAAGAAAAAAGGTCGCGGATGCCCTTGTTCGTGGAAAACGGCTGTTGATCGCAGGGGGCCGTTGTGAATTCGCGCCGGTCGAAATTAAACAGCACATAATGGAGAAAGGAAGCAGTACAATGAGAATCGCAGTTACTTATGAAAACGGAGAGATTTTCCAGCATTTCGGGCGTTCAGAGCAGTTCAAACTGTATGATACTGAGGACGGCAGGATCATAGGAGAACAGGTTGTAGATACAAACGGAAGCGGACATGGTGCACTGGCCGGTTTCCTGCAGGCGGCAAAGGCGGATGCGCTGATCTGCGGAGGTATTGGCATGGGAGCGCAGATGGCACTGGCAGATGCCGGGATCAAACTCTACGCCGGTGTTCGGGGATCAGCGGATGCGGCAGCAAAGTCTCTGGCTTCAGGAACAATGGAGTACGATCCGGATGCCCGCTGCGATCACCACGGGCATCATCACGATGGCGATTGCGGACACGATCACTGTGCAGATCATCACTGCCATGGAAATTAATGGGGAAGACGGGGGAGGAGACAGGAAGGGGACGGTTCTTTGTCTTCTCCCCTGTCTCCCTGTCTCCTCTTGAATCAGAGATTGAAAGAGGATATAATATGCACGTAATTTGAATATTGGTCATCGGAGGACAGTACGCCGCAGCGTAGGGGATCGTAAAGCGAAAGCTTTGCAGGCCGCCTGTTGGATAAGATGTCGAGTGAGCTCGGAACAATTGGCTTAAAAAGCCTTTTGCTGCCGAGCTTTTTTGTTGAAGGAGGTTGAATAAATGGCAGATATTACACTTACTCTTCTCACAGGGAATGATCGGGAACAATTCATTCTTGATAATCAGCGCGCATTCAAATATGGGGCAATGGAAGAATTTGGAGAAAGGGACAGTCACTTTGAGGAAGACGGTGAGATCATTTCCCGAAAGACCATTGAAAACAGCATCGACCAGGGTGTTGCCTACCGGATTCGTGAGGATGGAAGAATTGTCGGAGGACTTGTGCTGCAGATCGATGAAAAGACACACCACAATCATCTGGATCTTCTGTTTGTCAGCCCGAATGCCCACAGCAAAGGCATTGGCACGGCTGCATGGAAGTGCGTCGAATCGCTTTACCCTGAGACAAAAGTGTGGGAAACATGTACTCCCTATTTTGAGAAAAGAAACATCCATTTCTATGTTAATAACTGCGGCTTATGATAAGGACCATCAAAGGCAGGACAGCTTTTGAAATACGAAAGTATAAGCTGCCTGACCATCGCGGAGATTCCGCATATGCATCCTGGACGAAAGAAAGTCTTGTTTATGAGGAGAAAGCCGCCAAAATTCTGAACAAACTCAGAGGAGAAAAGAAATGACGGAGAAGAAAGTTCTGATTATTGAAGATGACGAAGATATTCGGGAAGGAATAAGGATTCTCCTGGAGAGTGAGCAGTATACAGTCACGGAAGCGGAAAACGGAAAGAAGGGCCTGCAGCTGCTGGAAGAAGATACTTCCCTTGTGATTCTGGATGTTATGATGCCCGGAATGACCGGTCTTCGAACCTGTGAGGAAATCAGGAAGGTTTCCAATGTACCGGTCCTCTTCCTCACGGCAAAATCGCAGGAATCCGACAAACTGATCGGGCTGATGGCAGGAGGAGATGATTATCTGACAAAGCCGTTTTCCTATGCGGAACTTCTGGGCAGAGTGAAAGCTTTGATCAGAAGATACAGGGTTTACATGGGCAGCAGGATTGAAGAAACTGACGACAATGAATACCTGGAACGGGCGGGTATACGGATCAGCCGCCTGATCAATGAAGTATATATCGAAGGAAGGGAAACAGAACTTTCCAACATTGAATATAAAATTCTCCTGCTCATGATGCAGCATAGCGGGAAAATCTTTTCGGCACAGAATCTATATGAAAGTATCTGGGAGGAGCCGTATTTTTATTCGTGCAACAGTACGGTGATGGTACATATCAGGAAGCTGCGCACAAAGATAGAAAAGGATCCCAAGAATCCTAGATATATTAAGACCTTGTGGGGAAAGGGATATCGCTTTGAAACGGTACATTCATAGAGGGCATTCCATATATGTACAAATGATGATTCTCCTTATTGTCGCTACAGTGGCCGCCGTTGGATTCTTTTTTGTGCTGGACAAGATAAGCGAGTACCCGATCGAGCGCTATATGGAGGAGAGCGTTTACATTGAGACCCGGATCAGGAAAGCTGTCGCCGGATTTCAGGAGTACATTGCAGAAAACAGGATCTATTCCCGGGATGCGGAAAATATATACAAATGGGTGCAGGAACAGCGTCTGCTTTCTCTGAGTATCTACAAGGACGGGATTCAGGTGTTTGATTCGGCCTACCCGTATCAGCATATTTGGGATCAGGAAATCGCTGCTGCAGATTATGATTGGATCAAGTACGATACGATTAGATTTGAAGACGGGATTGCAGAGATCATGATCTCCGGCGCATGGAGCTATCAGGTCTACAGCTGTGTTCAGAAGTTTGAAATTGGATTGAGCTTTCTGGCCTTTCTGGTGATTGTGCTGCTGGGCATTCGAAGAAAAATGAGCTATATCCGTCAGCTCAGTGATGAAGTGGAAGTGCTTGAGGGAGGCTGTCTGAACTGTCCGATCACCGTAAGAGGATGCGATGAACTATCCGTGCTGGCAGAAGGTCTTGACAGCATGAGGAGGACCTTCCTGGACAGTCAGAAAAGAGAAGCGGAGATGATCCGTGACCATCAGCAGGTCATCACGGAAATGTCGCATGATCTTCGGACGCCGGTCACAGCCATCATATTGTATGCGGAATATTGCTGGCAGGAAAAACCAAAGATGACAATCAAAAAACACAATATATACAAAAGATTAATCAAAAGGCACTGCAGCTCAAAGAAAGGACAGACAGTCTTTTGAAATATTCTCTCGGCACCTGCAAAGAAACAAAAACAGATATGGAAGAAGAATCCTTCTCTGAAGTGTTTTATGATCTTCTTTCTGAAACCAGCTGCTATCTTGAACAAAGAGGTTATCATACAGAAATGCATGTCCGATGGTCGGATGTACAGATTCAATACAACACAGATTATCTTGTCCGCATTATGGATAACATCATGTCGAACATTGTGAAATATGCGGATCCGGAATATCCGATCACAATAGACAGGGTGGAAAGAAAGGATGAAATCGGGCTCCTGTTCCAAAACCGGATCGCAGTGACGGATGAAACAGTAGAAGGAAACAGAATAGGTATTCAGAGCATACGAAGCATGATGAAGGAGATGGGCGGAAGCTGCCAATCTGAATGTAAAGATAAGGTATTCAGGGTCGAGCTGATGTTTCCGCTTGTATAGGGACGGTCCTTTTGTTTCTGTCCCCCTGTTTTTATGAAACAGGGGGGACGGAAACGAAAGGACCGTCCCTGCGGTTGGGGTTAAAACTTAGTCCAGACAGAGCCTTTGTCAGCAGACTCAGCGCAGGCGTTGATCCAGCGGATGCCGTCGATGCCGGCATCGATGTCGGGATAGATGGTGTTCTTGATGGTCTCCTCGTCGCCGCGGTTCTTGGCATCCATCACGATGGCAAAGCGGGTGTAGAGGTTTGCCCAGGACTCGGGCAGGCCTTCGAAGTGGAGAGCGCCCAGACGCTCGTCTTCCTTGGCGAGGTCATCCAGGTAATCCATGCCGCGGGTCAGGACCTGCTGGGGTTTTCCCTGCTCCTCAAAGATCAGCCTGTCGGCGGTGGAGTCGTTCCACTCCAGGGAAGCCTTGGAGCCCACGATGCGGATGTGCTGGGAGGTCATGTCGCCCGCGTTGACAGCGGAGGTCCACATACGGCCTACTGCGCCGCCCTCGTATTTCATGAGGACATAGGCATTGTCTTCCAGGGGATAGCGGCTGCCTACGAAGGCCTGGCGGAAGCAGAGGACCTCGTCCAGTTTCAACTCGGGGCAGATCAGCTCGCTCATGTAGAAGGTGTGGGTGGAAAGATCACCGAGGACGAAGCCTCTGCCGACCTTTGCAGGATCGACTCTCCACTTCTGGCCTTCTGCCTTGACATCGGCAGTGGCATCGCAGCCGAAGCCATGTGTATACCGGAGCTCGACCATGTTGACCTTGCCAATGGCGCCGTCCCGGATCATCGCCCGCATCTGCTTGAGCATGGGAAAGCCGGAGAAACCGTAGGTGACTGCTACGATTTTGCCCTTTTCCTCGGCCAGTTTTTTAATTTCCTCACCCTGCTCTCTCTCGAAGAAGAGGGGCTTCTCGCAGATAACATGCAGGCCTGCCTCGAGGGCTGCCTTTGTCACTTCATAGTGCTGGAAGTTGGGGGTGGCGACGTCCACGACCTCGATACCGTCCTCGCGCTTTGCCTCCTCTGCGAAGAGGGTCTTGTAATCGGGATAGCAGCGGGCGGGATCCATATTCAGTTCTTTTCCGAAGTCGATACAGCGCTCGGGATCGATGTCAAATGCTGCAGCCACGAGCTCGAAATTGGTGTTGTCCATCAGGGCGCCGAGCCTGTGCTTGTAACCGACCTGGCTGGTGCGGCCGCCGCCTACGATACCCCATCTGAAAGGCCTTGCAATCTTCTTTTCTCCGTTGATCATTTTCTTTTCCTCCTGCTTTAAATGGCTTTTTGAATAGGCTTTGTCTTTTTAAAAATGCTTTGTTCTGAGAATTTTGTGCCTTGCTTATTGTTTTCTGTGATTTCTGTGCTTTCTTTGAGTTCCCGGTTTTTTGTTTTAGTAAAGAGTTTTCTTTGTTTCGGTAAAGATTTTTCTTTGTTTCAGGAAAGTGTTTTCTTTCCTTTGATGATTCTGAGTATACTCCTTAAACCAAAGTATCCTATCCTGTTCGTTGCTCTAAACTTCGCCGATATTGCTCTTATTGTTTTCCTTTCACAAATAGGGTGTTACAATAAAGCAGGAGGATTATGGAGAAGACGGGCATGTTCGGTTCTTGAGACAGAAAGCATTTTTTTTACTGGTTTTTTACCATGGAGGAAAGAACGTGAGACTTGACTTCAGGATGCTGCAGGAGACGGGAGTACTGGGAAAGTCCAGCGGGCATCTCTTCACACCGCTGCCCACGGCAAAATCCCTGTATTTTTACATTACTCAGATCGGGCACTATTATTGCACACACGCCTACACGATCCGCAGAGACTACTTTTCCCCGGTACTTGTGCTCTGCGTCAAAAAAGGATGTCTGCATGTGGAGTACCGGGGGGCTTCCAGCCGTTTGACGGCGGGGGACGCGATACTGATCGACTGCCGGGAGCCCCATTATTATTATGCGGATATGGACGGGCTGGAATTCTATTATCTCCATTTTGAGGGATCCAATGCCCATGAGATATGCCAGCACATTTTGAACCTGCGGGGGGCTGTGGTCGAAAAGCAGAATGCAGCGGCTCTTACCGCATTTATTGAGAAAACGATGCAGTTTTATGAGGAGGGGAAGACAGAGACGGAATTCGAGGAATCCCTCAGGGTATATGAGATCCTGCGCTATCTGCACGGCGGCAGTGCGCAGGACGCAGGGAGAGCTTCCTATATAGATCAGGTCACGGCATATATCAATGAAAATATAGGGCGCAGGATTACATTGGAAGAACTTGCAGAGACGGCTTCCCTGAGCAGTTTTCATTTTTCCCGCCGTTTCAAAAGAGATACAGGCTATTCTCCTGTCGAATACGTGAACCACAAGAAGCTGGACTATGCCAAAACCCTTCTGATCCGGACGGAGTGGCCGGTCACTGAAATCGCGGAGAGGACGGGGTTTTCATTGAAGGGATTTATAAAGCTGTTTTCACAGGCGGAAGGAATGCCGCCGCTTGCATGGAGGAGAAGCAGACAGATGGATATGAACAAGTCGGAAGATCTCAAGTGATGTTTTTTCCGGGGAGACAGGGGAGGTTGTTTTATGACACGGCCCTTGTAATGCCGGCCATACGTTTCTTGCGATTGATTCACCAAGATGCTAGAGTGATATTGGTGGTTTTAATTTTGTTTGGAAGAACAAGATGTTGATGAAATGGAACAGGCAGGTCGATCTGATCGGCGGTCCGATCATGAAAAATCTATTTATTTTCATGCTGCCGATCCTGGTATCGTATATATTTCAGCAGCTTTACAATGCAGTGGATACAGCAATTGTGGGGCACTTTCTGGGAGAACAGTCATTGGCGGCAGTCGGGGCCAACGTCGCGATCTTTGACCTGATGGTCATGTTTGCCCAGGCCCTGGGAAACGGTCTCTGTATTGTTGTGTCCAGAGCATACGGTGCAGGCGATGAGAGCAGGATGCGAAAGTCTGTGGCCGGGTCTTTGGTGATCGGAGCCGGAACGATCGCAGTGATGACAGCGGCGTCTCTGCTGGGACTGGGACCGCTACTGCGGATTCTGGGGACACCGGAGGCAATTTACGCAGAGGCATTGGCATATATCAGGATCATAGGCGGGTGGACTGTGGTGATGTTCGCCTACAATCTTTTATCGTCACTTCTGCGCGCAATCGGAAATTCCGCCATGACCCTGGTCTTCCTGATCATTTCTTCTGTCCTGAATGTTATTCTTGACCTCGCACTGGTGGCAGGTGCCGGAATGGGAGTGCGGGGCGCTGCGGCAGCGACAGTGATCGCGCAGGGGGTCAGCGCTGTGCTCTGTGCCGGCTATATTGTGCGGAGAGCGCGGATACTGATTCCGCGCCGGGAAGATTTTATCTTTGAAAAAAAGCTGTATCTGGAACTGGCCGGGCAGGGATATGCCATGGCTTTTATGGGATCGGTCATTAACATCGGTTCTGTGATCCTGCAGTCCGGGATCAACAGCCTTGGGCCGACTGTGATCGCCGGCCATACGACAGCGAGAAAAATCTTCATGCTCTGCATACTCCCCTATACGGCAATGGGAATGGCGATCTCTACTTTTGTCTCCCAGAATAAGGGCGCGGGACAGAGAGAGCGGATCATCCGCGGGGTCAGAGAATCCTATATTTACGATCTGATTTGCTGCGGGATCACGATCGCCATACTGTTCCTGTTTGCGGACGAACTGGCTGTCCTGATTTCTGGATCGGCAAATCCGGAACTGATCGGCAATGTTGTCGCATATGTTCAATTTGCAGCCGTGTTTACCGGCATTCTGGGCGTGCTGCACCAGACCAGGCTGGCACTGCAGGGTCTTGGCGCAAAGTTTACGCCTGTCCTCTCAAGTTTCATTGAGCTTGCCGGGAAATGCCTTTTTGCCTGGCTGCTCGTGCCTCAGATGGGGTACAGGGCTGTCATATTGTGCGAACCCTTAATCTGGTGCGCCATGGCCCTGCATCTGGTAATCGCATTCTTCACAGATCCTTATATCCGGGGGGATAGAACGCATCATGCCGGGAGACGATCAGGGAATCACAGTGCCGGTGCTTAAAGAGCTGTATTAGATATGCTGCAGATCTGACAAAAAATGAATGTTACTGTAAGCCGGGGCGATAAGCAGACCAGGATAATGACGATGAGGGGGTTAATCATGAAAGAAATTTATCTTGCCGGCGGCTGTTTCTGGGGGCTGCAGAAGTTTTTTGATCAGTTTGACGGCGTCGTTTCCACAGAGGTCGGATATGCAAACGGCCCGGACAATAGAGATGGTCATTCACCGACATATGAGGAAGTCTGCCGCAGCAGCGGACATGCTGAGACTGTGAAGATCATCTACGATGAAAAGAGAATCTCTCTGCCGGAACTGCTCCGGTTTTATTTCATGGTCATAGACCCCCTCTCTGTGAACAGGCAGGGGAATGATCGTGGTATACAGTATCGCACCGGAATCTACTATACGGACAGTGAGCAGCTGCAGGAGATCCGCCCTGTCTACGATGCAGAGCAGGATAAGGCGGGAAAACCCCTTGCCGTAGAACTGGAACAGATCAGGAACTTCTTCTCTGCCGAGGAGTACCATCAGAAATACCTTGAGAAGAATCCCGGAGGGTACTGCCATATTCCCGACAGGTATTATCATCTTTCCGGCAGACAGTAATCCTGTAAAGGCTTTGCAGCTCATCGACTTGTCTTTTGTGAGCCGGAGGAAGGCTTTATGCGGAGAAGCCCGGCAGAACGCTTTATGCGGAGAAGCCCGGCAGAAGGGGGAGGATCCTGTGATTCCTATGATAAAGAAGGTTTTTGGCAGCATTATTGTCATTTTTTTAATACTTCTCACTGTATCCGGTTGTTATGGAACGGACAAAACCATGACAATAAAGATCAAAGACATCAGAAAGCACGGCAATCTGATTCTGGATACTACTTTTGAGGAAATGAAGGCAGGCGGGATAGAAGTCGGAGATATTATCACCGTCTATATTGATGACCGTGGGTATGATCTTCCTGTCCTTTGTATTACAGAAAACGACGGACCATACCTCATTCACTGCAAGGAAGGCAAAGACCACACCGGAATCCTTTGCGCAATACTGGAATACTTTGCCGGCGCCGCAGCTGATGATGTCAACCGGGATTATATGACCACTTACTATAATTACTATAAGGTTCAGCCGGAGGATGCTGCATACAGCATTATTCTGAATAATAATTTTGTGAAGACACTGAGTAATCTTTTTGAGGTTGATGATTTAGAAGAGGCAGACCTGCAGGAGGAGGCTGAGCAGTACCTGCGGGCAATAGGCCTTACTTCGGAACAGCTGACTGCCCTGGGCGAAAAGCTCAAAAGCGAGTGAAGCAGTTGCATGACAAATATGGATGGGGGCTCCTGCATTAGCTGGAAAATATCAGCTGTAAATGTATTTCAGCAATGAGTCATGCACGTCCAAACCTAAGCACGGCCGCTTCGAGCCTGCTCGTAAGCATTGATTCTGGTTTTCAGGAAAGGAAAAGAGAGACATGGGATTGAAGAAACGGGCAGCATGCTGATTCTGGCAGTTACAGTCGCTTTCTGCCTGCTGGCGGCAGCGGTCCGGGAATCTCCGGCCCGGGCCTGAGGGGGACAGCTATGATCAGAAAATTCAAGGCAATAAAGGGAAAATATATCGAGAAGATATATGGTCAGGACAGGCTGGCTTATGCCATGTCCGACAATGAAGATTTCTATGATCTGATCGCCTGGTCAGAGCGCGGCGGTTATCAGGGGGCTGTCATATATTTCTATGATTTTGAGACGGGAGATGTTTATCAGCCCTTTGAGAAAAAGAAAAATGTTGTATACAGCAGACCGGAATATGCGGACGGATCCTATTATTTCCTTCAGGGTGATTATGATGAAAACACTCTCGTTTTATATCGATATTTCCCGGGCCAAATGCCGCAGGCAGCTGCGGAGCTGAGGCTGGACCAGGTCAATCTCTACAATCTGAGGATCGTGGGAAATCCGGTCCATATTATCAGTCAGGAAGGGGAGCTGCAATGCTATTATCCTGAGGTCTTTTCTTTTCCGCTGCGGCCGAATGAGACGGTATGCTTTATCGAAGAGGGTAAAGTATATATTGAAGCATGGATCGAGGAAGGCTGGGATGATGAAAACGATTGTGCCACCGAAGAGTATAAGTATTATAACAAGGTTATAACTAAGGATTTCCACGGAGATCTTCTTTCAGAAGAAATCGGAGCCCTGCATCAGGCTGCAG
This sequence comes from uncultured Lachnospiraceae bacterium, assembly GCA_902780385.1. Classification (GTDB taxonomy): domain Bacteria; phylum Bacillota; class Clostridia; order Lachnospirales; family Lachnospiraceae; genus CAG-791. The sequence continues at coordinate 25,952 of CACZFF010000021.1, read as the reverse complement.
ACGGAACGTGGTGGATCTCTTAGATTCCGGACTGCCTGTCAACGAAAGTTATGTTCCGGTCTTCTTGTCAACCAAGACTGTTGTTCATTTTATTCAACTGTGCTATAGATGTTTTCTCTCATCGAACTTGCACATATCGGAGCAGGTCTGATCGCCAGTAATTTTCTTGACGATCAAGCTATGGCAGCCCCGGCAGCACAATATCTCCGCGGTATTGGAATCGGTCTGCCTGCTCTTATTATGACTGGCGTCCTTGCAGCTGCCATTCATATGGACAGCGGACGAAAACGGGTAATGAGGGCGGCTCTGATCTGCACCGTTATGAACGCTATTATTCGTTTCTGCGGAACTGTCTGCATCTTGTTTTTTGTTTTTGCAAGGCCTATTGCGAGGCTGTATGTTTCTGAGGGGGGAGAGCTCTTGAATATGACAGTCTTTGCGGTGCGCATGATTGCTCTGGAAGCGCCGCTCTACGGGTTTCTTCGACTCAGGATCGCTTATCTTCATGCAGTAAACCGTACCAGGGATATGCAGCTGTTGTCTGTTCTGTCCATTCTGATTTATGTCGTACTGGCAGCCGCTGTTCTCGGCGTAGTCTTCGGCGCATATGGAATTCTGGCCGCCTTTCCCGTGAGCGACTTTTTGTCCCTGGCAACGGTCTTGGCCTGCTGCTCGTTCAAAACCCGCAAGCTGCTCCCGTCAAAGTCCGATTACCGGGCTCTCCCTGAAAACTTCCAGCTCTCTCCCGGCGATGTGATTCTTCTGGATATTCGGGACGAAGATGATGTATCGCTGGTTTCCGAACAGATTCAGATGTTTTGCAAAGGACATGGGATTGACAGAAAAACCCGAGTTGAACGGCGAAAATCGCGCGCACAGCGCAGACAATGCTTCCCTTTGTTGGGATGCGATTTTCGCAACGTTACTTGTACACGCCCTTGATAGGGCGTGTACAAGTAATGGTTATCTGTCAGTTAAATTTGCATTTCGTCGTATTTTTGCCATGTAATATTCCTGCGTGATATAGTAAAAAAAGAAAACGTATTAATTTTGAATGGTGCAGTGCTATTTCTGCTTTTTGCAGTGGATTTATATGTGATGACTCGCAAAACCCTTATGATGGTATCTGCAATAGTATTTCAGAATCCTGTAGGTTATTCAATCACGCACAAAAGGATAAAGACATGAGTGAATTTAAAATTGAACTTTCCCGTACCAGAACTGTGATTGGTGATTTGAAACAACTGGAAACAGCAATGGGTCAATATCAGACAGACCTGACCCAATGTATACCGAAAATACATTTGTCGATAAACTCCATTGCTGTCAACGCAGCCCTCAGAACTCTTTCCAATGAAATCGGTGTAGAAAAAACACAGCTGGCTGAGTTGTCATCGGCATTGGAAAAAATTGTGATGCTCTATGAAAGAGCCGATAATCAAATACTAAGTCAGGATAATGATACAGACACACAAAAGTCAGGAACGGCGGCCGAGGTAGATAAAGATGGTGCCATAGAGAAAGCTCTTCAAACACTGGAGGATATCATTGGTCATGATGCCGTGTCCTTTATTGCCTGCTTGATTGAGGCGCTGAAGAATGTGGAAGGCCTGGGCGATGGTGTTGACATTGCCGCAGGAATCTTAGATGCTATAAATTATATGATCGATGACCTTCAGGATGGAGCGACAATCAATGGTCTTTACGCGGATATTATCGTAGCAGCAGCAGCAACTCTCCTGGCAATGGGGGCAGGAAAAGCGGTAGAGGCTGCTGTCACTACAGCTATTACTTCAGCTTGTGCCGGTGCAACCGGAGGCGTTGGTGCCGCAATCGCACCTTTAGCAGCTGTGATCGGCAAGCTGGTCGGAACCGGTGCAGGTATAGTGACCGGTCATGTAGTGGATGCTTTTAACGAAGCTGACTGGGATCGGGATGGAGAGTCTAATCGCGATGAGGTAAGGAACGCGATAGAATTTATTCTTGACTGGAGAAATCCTGCCGGTAATGATGAAACGTATTATTTGCCGGATGGTATCTGATTTGGATTATATCGAATTAGCGTTCATAATAATAATCGGAGGTAGTTCCTATGAAATATCTTCCCCTCGGAAGTGTTGTGCTGACCAGCAGAAGCACTCATCCTTATATGATTATTGCCAGAAGATTTAAGAAACCCGGGAAGCAGGAATATTTTGACTATCGGGGCGTTCCTTTTCCGGAAGGAAATACAACGGAAGAGAACATCCGCTGCTTTGACCAGGAGGACATAAGGGAAATTCTGTTCACGGGGTATGATTGTGAAATCGAAGAACGCTTTCAGAAGTTTCTTTCATCAAGGAGTAATATGACATGACAACAATCGTTATCACGCTGGCTGTTCTGCTTATATTGTTCTTAACTATTCATATTCTCCTGTTGCATTTCGGAACACATATAGGGAAAAAGGGCCATAAAAATGTACTTCTGCAAAATCTGTTCTGTATCGCGGAAGCCTTGACTGTTTTGATTCTCAGCTGGATGTGTGTGATGTTTTTTCAACCGGACAAGAGGATTTACGTCCTTGGCGCTGCAGTCATAGGTCTTATCCTTTTAGTCAGCGGCATAATAGGAATCAGAGGTACATTAAGAGAGACACCGGAGGACCTCGTGACGGTGTGTTTATCGGAGATTCGCATAGTTCCGGCAGGGTACCATAATCAGGACAGAAAGCTTGAAGGAGTGGTAAATGGAACTAAGAGCTGGTTCATGCTGCGCGGCGCTGATAAAGCTTTGGCTAAACGCATCAAGGATAGCGGACGGAATCATGTCACCGTAGTCTACCATTCCTCAAATCGGAGAATCGAATCCATCTCCCTGTAGAAGACCAGTCTGTATTTGCATAGTCGATCATCCGCACAGCCGCTTGATCGAACTTTTACAGTAAATACAGGATCATCAGGAATTTGGAAAAACATAACAGGCTTGATAGGAGGCTTATTATGAAGAAAGAAGGTTTTTTGCCAATTGGCAGTGTTGTAAAGATAAAAGATACTCCGGATCAGCTTTTCATGATTTTTGGCTGGCTTCAGAAAAGCACTGCAAAAGAAGAAATATATGATTATATTGCAGTGATGTATCCCGAAGGCCTCGCGAATAAGATATTAAGCTTTTATTTCAACGATGAAGACATAGAGGAAGTCTTGTTCAAAGGTTGGCAAAATGAGCAGGAGCAGGAATACAGGGACTATGTTCGTAAGCAGGCAGCCGCCCTGAATCATGGAGAATAGCCAGGATGAACAAACTCCTGAAACGGGCATTCAGTATATTTTTCATGGCTGCCGGTGGAGTTTTGAATCGATTGGGTTGGTGATGGCATGCATTTATTTGATTTCCCAGCGACTTGTAATGTGGTCGGTGGGACTTTTCTTGTATACAGGTGCCGATGATGAAAACGTGGTGCAGCATATCATTGAAAGAAAAGATCATAAAGAATACAATCCATTATATAGAGGACCTGTTTCGGACCAACGCCGGCGGACATGATGCAGGTCATACCCTGCGCGTCTACAGGAATGCCCTTTTGATTGCGGAAAATGAGCAGGATTGTGATACTTTGATCGTCGCACTGGCAGCCCTGCTCCATGATGCGGATGACCACAAGCTGTTTTTTACACAGGACAAGGCAAATGCCAGAGCATTTCTGGAGCGGAATCAGGTTCCCCAGGAAACGATCAACCGGATCTGCCAGGTGATCGACTCGGTTTCATTCAGCCGGAACAAGGGCCGCCCTCCCGGGACATTGGAGGGGAAAATAGTGCAGGACGCAGACCGCCTGGACGCCATGGGTGCTGTCGGGATCGCAAGGACATTTGCCTATGGCGGTGAGCATGGAAGAGCCATGCAGGAATCCGTGCAGCATTTTTACGATAAGTTGCTGCGGCTGAAGGGTCTTATGAACACGGAAACAGGAAAACAGATGGCAGAAAAAAGGCATGCTTTCCTGGAGCAGTTTCTGGAAGAATATAAGCAGGAAACAGCAATTCAGGACCTTGTCCCCAAGTCGGATTTTTAAGGTGATCAGAAGGACGTACATGTTTGCGGGCACCTGCCCATGGAGCTGAAATATGATTAAGCGGACACATGAAACGCCGTGCGGCTGCATTCATTACTGGGTCAGCAGAGCGGCAGAAACGAACTCCCCTCAATTGGTGTTTCTTCCGGGACTCACAGCAGATCACAGGTTGTTTATTAAACAGATTAAATATTTTGAGGGGAAATATCCGGTATTTGTCTGGGATGCGCCGGGTCATGCTTTATCATGGCCTTTTTCGTTCGATTTCAATCTGATGGATAAAGCCCGATGGCTGGATGAAATATTGACCCGGGAAGGATTTGATCAACCGGTCATAGTCGGCCAGTCTATGGGGGGATATGTGGGGCAGGCATATGCTCGGCTGTTCCCGGAGAAACTGAAAGGATTTGTCTCCATTGATTCCGCGCCGCTGCAGCGGGAATATGTCACTGCCATTGAAATCTGGCTGCTGAAGAGAATGGAACCGGTCTATCGGCATTATCCCTGGAAAGCTCTGTTGAAGTCCGGCACAAAAGGCGTTGCAGCGACAGCTTACGGAAGAAAGCTCATGCATAAGATCATGATGACCTATGACGGGGATCAGGAGAGATATGCCAAAATCGCAGGCCATGGATTTAAGATTCTGGCAGAGGCGATGGAGGAGGATCTTCCCTACGAGATCAAATGCCCGGCTCTGCTGATCTGCGGGGAAAAAGACCATGCCGGTTCCTGTATAAGATATAATAAAGCATGGCATAGAAAAACAGGAATACCCCTTGAATGGATTGCAGGAGCAGGCCATAATTCCAATACAGATGCACCGGAAACCGTTAACCGCCTTATAGAAAAGCTGGTTTTGGAAATACACAAGTGATGACTATGAAAAGAATACTGATCTGGAGCCTTGTTATATTACTGTTTCTGAATCATACCGCGCTGGTTTATGCAGACGAAGTATCTGAAGCAGACGAAGTATCTGAAGCAGATGAAGAACATGAAGCAGAAGTATCGGATAAAACCATAGACCTGGTTGATGTTTTTTATACAAAGACAACAGAGGAAGATCACTCTCTGCATGTTCCTTTCAACCGCTCCTGGTTCAGGAATGACGCACGAGTTTACAATCATGATCTGGCCAAGCTGTCTCTGGGGCTGGCGACTTCCGCATTCCGGCCGGAAAGCCCTCTTTCCAAAAAAAGCCAGCCGGCAGACTATAATCTGCGGTCCTTTCTGGAGCAGGCAGGGTTTGTCAATCTGCGCAGTGACGATTACGATAAGGATCCCAGTAAGTATACCGTTTCCACGGTGATGGGACATCAGACGATCGGTGAAGGGGAGGATTCCTTTGAACTGATCGCCGTTGGAATCTGCGGACAGGGATATGCGGACGAGTGGGAATCCAATCTGTCCGTCGGCACAGGGAAGAATCCCACCGGTTTCTCCAGTGCTGCCCACCTTGTATATGACCGTGTATTCGGCTATATTTCGGAGAACCACCTCAAGGGAAAGATGAAGATCTGGGTCTCCGGCTTCTCAAGGGCTGCGGCTGTTTCCAACATCACTGCGTCGCTTCTGTCAGATTCGGATACCTTCTCTCAGGAAAACGTATTTGCCTACACATTCGCGACGCCGATGACCGTTCGCGACAAAGAACCGAAATCATATGAGAACATCTTCAATATCTGCGGGAAAATGGATCCGGTTACCAACATTCCGTTTGCGGACTGGGGCTATTCCCGATATGGTATTACTTTGTCCACGCCGGCCATGGAAACCGATTCTGATTTCTGGACAAAACGAAAGAAGGCAGATGAAGTATACAAAGAGGTGACCGGTATTTCCTATTGGGCAAATCCGGACATAAGCGGCCAGCTGAGAGTACTGATCGACTGTCTGCTGCACATCTGTCCGGATGTGGAAACCTATCATAAAAGTCTGGAAAAATATCTGATTTCTTTATGGGAAAAGCATGATGCGGTCAGTCTTATGACACGTCTTCTGGAAATGGCAGAGGATCCGGTTCTGATCAATGATGATAACCGGCTGGAAGCAAATATTCTGATGAACCAGATCTCATATCTATTATTGGATTATGTGGGCACGCAGAACGCTTTCCGCAGGTTTAACCAGAATGCTTCTGTCGGAGCGAATTTTATGCAGGCACATACACCGGAACTATATGTATCCTGGGTTTTCTCTGTGGATGATGCGGCGGAATTGTACAGTGATTCTGTCAATTATACTTTGCTCTATGTCAATGGTGATACTGAAGTTACGCTCTCCAGGGATGATAAAGTCCTGGAAACGCTTGAGACGGGCGAAAGCAATCTCGATTCTCACCATTACCTGGGTGTCCGTGACCATAAAATCACAGTTTTGATTCCCCGTGATCACAAGTACACAATTTCCATGCGTTCCAACAGGGAGCAGACCGTGGAGGTTTTTGAGGCGGATTTTCAGGTGGGAAGACATGCACCGGAAGAAACGCTGAAGTATTCCAGCAATATGAAGACCGATGATGTGATGACCGTCAAGTACGATGTGTCGTCCAGAACCTTAATCCCAGATCGTTCTTCTATAGCTTTCACGCATTATGAGCAGGAAAAGTCAATTACAAGGGTGGATCTGATGCTGAATGCATACAGTTATTCGGAGACGGTGACATGGAGAGATTTGGTTCTCTTCTTCCTGATGACAGCGGTTCTGTCGGTTATAACGGTCTTATTTGTGATCTCGCTGCTGTCCATGTGGATCCGCCATCGCTACAAACGAAAGCGTGGATTTATACCGGAAGACACACGTTTTCGTCCTCTTCCGATCATTTGCTTCTTCCTCATTCTGGAGGTTTTCCTGACCAAGGAGTTCCTCACTGCTCTTTATAATATCTCTCCGTCAGAGATCAACTCTTTCAAGATTGTAATAGGCGCTTTGATTCTGATCATTGCATTTTACGGATACAGGAGAAAAAAGAACAGATTCCATCGGATCATTATCTATGCGGCAGCCCTGCTGACCGGTGCAGATGTTATGATGACAACGTCCATTACTGTAGGTGCAGTGCTCTATATCGCAGCTTATATCCTGCTCTGCGTGAACTACGCAAGGGAAGACAGACCCGGAATATTCCGGATCCTGATATGGATCGCGCTGTCTGCCGCGGCAATCTGTTTCCTGATGAGTAAAGTGGAGGGTGATTTTGGCTATCTGTTTTACCTGGCTGCCCTGTATATTATTTCAGGAACTGCTCTTGTGGTGACATCATTTACGCACTCTGCCAGGATCTCCCGCGGCTCCTTCCTCCTTTTTACGGCAGGGATCCTGATCGTCCTGAACACTGCCAGGGGAAATAATTTCTTTTTGCACTTCGGCTCTGCTGCCCTGCATTATATAGCAATGTGCATAGTGGCCAGTGCGGGAAGCGGCTTTACATTGCCGACGCTCGTTCCTGAATATGCCTCCGGGCCTGAGGAAAAGCCGGCATGACCCTCTTGCGGGGCACAAGACTTCCGGGGCTTAAGATTCCCAGGGCTCAAGACCCGGTTTCTGCGTGGAGAACGATGGTTGTGGTGCCCGGCGTCAGAGGAGCGGCATATTCTGTGTCATCTGCGGCATAGCCCTCAGGCGGCTGCAGAATGTGGATCGTATACGTGCCGGCTTCCCGGTCAAATCCCGCGGTACCGTCGTCGCCGGTTTCTCCCAGTATGCACTCCGTATCCGAGCAGAACTGAACCTTCACTCCGGGGACGGGTGTCCCCTCTTCATCAGTCACAAGGACGAGATAAGTTCCTTCATCTTTTTCGGCGGCAGTCTGCGGAAGGGAGGGCCCGGCACTGCCGGCGGATGCCTGCTCGTAGAGCGCTTCGAGCGCCCGGGGAGTGACGGAACCCTTCCGGTTGTAGATGACCACACCATCCCGGTTCAGGACAATCGTCTGCGGCAGGGTCGTGGAACCGTTTACGATGTGCCATATATTGTCATCCTCCGAGTCCAGAGCAAAGGGGATGCTATAACCCTTATCAGCAAGATAGACCTCCGGATCGTCTGTCACGACAGAGGAGTGGACAGCCAGCATGGCAATATCATCCCCGTGCTCACGGTAGAAGGCATCAAAGTGGGGCAGCTCCTGCAGGCAGGGAGTACAGTAGGTGGCCCAGAGGTTGATGAAGGTCACTTTGCCCCGCGTCTCAGTGAGGGTAAAGGTTGAGCCGTCAAAACAGTTGATCGTGAAGTCCTCCAGCTGTTGGCCGACTTCAAAGCCGACAGGTGTGCCGCTGTCTGTCTGTGCAGCCGCGGCATCTGCGCCGGCCTGTTTTGCTTCCCTGGCTGCCGGATCAAGGTAATTGAACCAGAGCAGGGCAAAGCACAGTACAGCCAGTGCAATACCCCATGCAATACGGCCGGTAGTGTCCCGCTTTTTCTGATCTTCTTCTTTGCAGGCTCCGGCAGGAGCTTTGAGGGTGACCCCTCCGGCTTTGAGCGAAATGGCTTTTCGGGCACAGACGTCCATACACCCGGCGCAGTGGATGCACTCATGATCACCTACATGCCTGACATCCATGCCGCAGTGGCGGACGCAGTTTCCGCAGCCATTGCATTTGTCCCCATCTACTTTCACACCGACCAGACAGAAGCGGTTGAACAGGCCATAGACGGCCCCCAGAGGGCAGATGAAGCGGCAGAAGCTGCGGTAGCAGAAAATGCAGGCAAGGCTTATGATGATCAGGATGACAAATTTGCGCGTGAAGAAGATACCGAGCATATTGAACAGGCCGCTGTTGGCCGGGTTGGAGAGCAGGCCGACAGCGCCTTCCAGTGTACCGGCCGGGCAGATGTACTTACAGAAGCCCGGCATGGGCATATCGTGCTTCAGGCCGTACCAGAGAGGAATCGCGACCGCAAAGTAAGCTAAAAACACATACTTCAGATATGTCAGAAGCCGGGTCACCCGGCTCTTTTTGATTTTAAACGTCGGTATTTTGTGCAGCAGTTCCTGAATCAGTCCCAGCGGGCAGAGCCAGCCGCAGATGGTGCGGCCCAGTACAGTGCCGAACAGCAGGAGAATGCCCATTATGTACCAGCCGGCCCTGTGACCGGCCGCGGCCAGCGCATTCTGCAGTGCCCCCAGCGGACAGGAACCGACTGCTCCCGGGCAGGAATAGCAGTTGAGGCCCGGAACACAGGCATATTTTGCCTTCCCGGTATAAATATCGCCGTCAATGAAGCCCTTCAGGTGCGCATTGTGGAGCAGCGCACTGTAGAGCTGGATCAGTCTTCTGGTCGATGGCCGGCAATTCTGCCTCCAGTTTGTTTTTGTCTCATCCAAGGCCGATACACTCCGTACATATCTTTACCGCTTTGCCGAAAACATCCCTTGCGCTCCCGTTGAGGACCCCTGCCGCAATCAGAGCGATCGCTGTGATCAGCAGCACCATACGCACCTTCTTTGCTCCGGACACTTTGTTTTCTGCTATGCCGCCGTTCACTGCCTTGAGGACATTTTTGCTCTTCCCGTACATGCCTCCCGTCGGAGCGGCATCGCGGGGAGGAATCCCGGAAAGGGCTTCTCCGATGGGATCATTGGGAGTATGGTTCTTCCTGTTCAGAACCAGTCCTGCCGCGGTGATTCCGACAGCCCCGAAGAAGGCTGGAGCAATTTTGCGTAAGGCTTTTGCTGCGATCTCCCGGGAAAAGATTGCTGCCAGAGGATCCTCCGCGCGCAGGGCGGCGCCGTCCTGATAGATGCCGATCACGGCTGCAATCAGCAGCCCGGCCAGCAGGATGTATAGAATTGATTGAATGATCAGAAATAATCCGGCATTTTTCATAGCAGCTTTTAAATTGCTGATAACCTTTTTCATTTTTCCACCTTTCGGACAGTCTTCGCCCCTTCTTCCACACTATCATAATCCTTCTCTTTTTTCCACCAATATGCTCTGCGCAGCACGGGTGTAATACTTGTCTTTTCCGCACGCCTGTCTTATTATTTTTATGGAACTATAACCTTGATTGGAAACTGATAACTGATAGCATTTAGTCGTTTTCTCGTTTTCTAATGAAAGAGGGTGCCATGAAAATACTTGTATTATTAAAAGAAGTTCCGGTAGTCTCCGAAATCAGGATCAATCGTCAATATTTTACGATTGACAGAAGCGGTGTCGGCAAGATGATGAACCCGGCAGATCGCCATGCGATCGAAGCAGCGCTGAAGCTGGCCGATACCCGGGGCGGTGAGGTCACTGCCATAACCATGGGGCCGGAGAGCAGTGAGAGCATTCTGCGCGAAGCTGCGTCCCTGGGTGTTAAAGCGGCATACCGGCTGACGGACAAGGCTTTCGCAGGAGCGGACACGCTTGCTACGGCAACAATATTGAAGGCTGCAATCGATGCAACCGGTCCTTATGATGCCGTTTTCTGCGGTGCCAGTTCAATTGACGGTGTGACCGGACAGATCCCGGCCAAACTCGGTACCATGCTGGGCTGCGGCATTCTTACCAATGCCTGCAAGATCGAGATCACAGATGCCGGTTTGACGATCGACCGCAAAGCCGGTACCGGCTATGAGAAGCTGACCGCTTCATTCCCCCTTGTCTGTTCTGTCACAGAGGATGCCAATACACCGAGAAAGCCTTCCATCAAAGGCAGAACGATGTCCAAAAGGCTTGTTATTGAAGTGCTGGATAATGAGAAGCTGCAGATTCCGGCAGAAGGCATAAAGAGCCCGTCCAAGGTGATCGGCTTGTTCCCGCCGCCTGCGCTTGAAAAGGGACAGATGATCCCGGGTGAGGATCCGGAAGCGGCTGTCGCGGAACTGGTTGAATTATTGCAGGAACAAGCGGCCTTTTGATTGAGATCAATCAGACTGAGAGATTTATTTGATGAAGAGATCCATTCATGAAGAGATCCATTCGATGAAGAGATCCATTCGATGAAGAGATTCATTCGATGAAGAGATTCATGTGATCGAGATTAAAAGGAGGAAACCAAGGAGGAAGACCATGAGCAATCAGAATATCTGGGTATTTTTTGAATTGTCTGACGGCCGGCCTAAGAGAGTCTGCCTTGAAATGATGCAGAAAGCAAAGGCACTCGCAGAAGGAAGCTCCGGGAAGGCTGCAGCCGTGATCATAGATCCGGAACCGGAAGAAGCATGCAAAGCTGCCTTTGAAAACGGCGCGGACCAGGTCCTGATCGTGCGGCAGAAATTTTTCTTTGAGAGCGCGGCATATATTCTGGAAAAACTGGCGGGAAAATATGAGCCGAAAATTGTCATGATCGGCGCAACGACTGAAGGACGGGACCTTGCAGCGTCTGCAAGCGCACGTCTTCACTGCGGAATCGCAAGTGAATGTACGGATGTGGTTATCACAGGCAGCGGCGTTTTCTGGATCCGTCCGTCCTACGATGGCAGGCTGAATACCAATATCGGCATTGAGGAAGCTCCCATGATCGGTACCTTCAAACCGGGCATCTTTAAACTGGAGGAGCCTGCAGCCGGCAGAAGCGGCGAGACGGTGGAGGAAGCCATCGAGGTGCCGGCAGGGATACTGCTCACACAGCTTCTGGGCTTCACGCCGGACGATGAGCTGACAAAAGCCAACATTGAGGACGCTGAGATCATTGTCGCAGGCGGCCGCGGCGTCGGAAGCAAAGAGGGGTTCGGTCAGCTGTATGAACTGGCAGCAGCACTTGGCGGCAGTGTCGGCGCAAGCCGGGCCGCAGTGGATGAGGGCTGGATCGGAAAAGATTACCAGATCGGCATTACCGGCAAGACGGTTGCACCCAGGCTGTATATCGGCTTTGGCATATCCGGCGCCCTGCCCCATGTCAACGGAATCAAGGAATCCGATATTATCGTGGCAGTGAATACAGACCCGAACGCGCCGATCTTCGGTGTGGCAAATTACGGAATCGTTGCCGATCTGAATGTCATATGCCCTGCACTGACAAAGAAAGTCAAAGAGATGAAGGGATAAGATCCAGGACGTCTCCGCCGCAAGGCGGAAAACTACATTGCGCGGGCTGTGTCATTTAAAAAAGGGGCTGTGGGGTTTCACAGTCCCTTTTCCATTAACCTGAACATACCGATAGCGATAAGCAAACCCTGAAAATAGCAAAAGCGCAATGGAGACAGATGGAAACCGGCGGTTGCAACCGCAAGTTGACAAATTGACAAGGCAGATTGGTAGTCTGCAATCCTTATTAGGAGTATATTTGTTTCAGTACAGGCCCACCTGAAATTCGAGGTGTTTTGCGCGGCTATTTCGCGCAAAACCCGAGTGTAACGGCGCGCGGCGCACGCAAAGCGATGTTGGAATCGCCGCGCGCAGCGTTACATGTACACGCCCTTCGAGGGGGCGTGTACTGTAACGTATATTTTGAGCAGATGAAGGCATTACACATAAAACCAATATACTCGAATCATGGAGGAAATGAGATGATCCTTGCAGACAAGATTATAGAAAACAGAAAGAAAAACAACTGGTCCCAGGAGGAGCTGGCAGAGAAGCTGGGAGTTTCCAGGCAGTCCGTGTCCAAATGGGAGAGCGCCCAGGCAATACCGGATATGAAGAAGATTCTGCAGCTCTCGGAGATCTTCGGTGTAAGCACAGATTATCTGATCAGGGACGAGATTGAGGAAGCCCCGGTCCCGGAACAGGCTCCTGTGGACAACGGGCTGGAAGAGACAGTCAGAAGCGTCTCCATGGAGGAGGCGGCTTCCTTTCTGAAATATAATGAGAAGGAATCCCGCGCGGTATCCACCGGTGTCATGATGTGCATTGTGTCTCCCGTGATCCTGATCCTCCTGGTGCAGCTTGCGGAAATCGGATATCTTCCTCTGGAGAGTGCGATTGCTGAAATCGCGGGAACGGCAATTCTTCTGATCATCATAGCGGTTGCTGTAGGATTGTTTATCAGAGAAGGGATGCGGGGGAAAAGATACGAATATCTGGAAAAGATCGATATCGAAACAGAGTACGGTGTGGACGGAATGGTGAAGGAGCGCCGGGACACCTATGCGGAGACACACAGCAGACGGCTGATCATCGGGGTTATGCTGTGCATTATCTCCGCAGTGCCTCTGCTCGGTATTGAGGCAGTCAAATACTCCAACAACAGTGATCTGCTTCCCGCACTGGGCATTGCCCTGCTTCTGATCATGTGTGCTGTCGGAGTCAAGCTGATTGTCCTTACTTCGATCAGGCAGGGCGGATATGACAGACTGCTGGAAGAAGGCGACTACAGCAGACTGAATAAGAAGGCCGGAAAGTATGACGGCATCTACTGGGCGATTGCGACGGCAGTTTATCTGTGCTGGAGCTTTGCGACTTCCCGCTGGGAGTTCACCTGGATCGTATGGCCTGTGGCAGGTGTCCTGTTCGCGGCTTACAGGGAGATCATGAAAGCAATTGTCCGCTCCAGATGAGGGCATAATCGGAAACCACTTGCAAAATACCCCGCGGTTCATTCAGGCGGGGTATTTTTGCGTACAGATTCAAGCGGAGGCTGTACTGCAGCTTCGTTTTAAAGATAACGATTTAATAGACAAGACACACTTTTTCTCTCCTGATATGTTAAGATAAAAATGGTTTTGCGACGGACAAGGTATGGCAGTTTCCCGGATGCTTTGCTGTCACTGCCGTCACCGCACAAAAGACAACAGGAGGTAATTGTTTTTTATGAGCTTCTTCACTCTGAAAAATGGAGAGAAACTGTATTATGAGGACAGAGGAGAGGGATCGGATACAGTGATCATGATGCACGGCTGGACAAGTACTCACGAGATCTATGTGAAGCCGGCGGAAATGCTGCAGAAACATGCCAGGTGCATCATTTATGATCATCGGGGACACGGGGGAAGCAAAGATGCGAAAGGCGAAAACCCCACCATGGAAACGCTGGCGGAAGATCTGAATGAACTTATTCAAGGGCTTTCACTCTCCAATATCACACTTATGGGATGGTCCATGGGCGCCGGTGTTGTATTCAACTACATCCGACTCTATGGCTGCAGCGCCCTGAAGCAGATCATCCTCTGCGATATGACACCAAAGCAGCTCAATGATGAGGAGTGGAAGCTCGGGCTGTATAAGGGAAGATATACCAGGCAGGATATGGAACAGGAAGCGAATATGGATTTTTATACCCGGTATAAAAATTTTGCTGTCGGAGCTATGCCAAAACTGGGGAAGATTCCGGGCTTTCTCCTTAAGAAACCTCTGAAAGAAATATTGGCAAAATGCGATGAATCCGTTCTGAAGAGTCTGGCGGTATCCATGAAAACCCAGGATAACCGCCCGGTCGCAGGACAGATTACAGTGCCGGTCACTTATTTTTATGCAGATCCCGGCTCCCTGTTCTCACCGGTTCTTGCAGACTGGTACAAAGAACATGTAGTGACACCGTTCAGGGCTGTCCGCTTCCCGAATAGTACACATATGCTGATCAGAGAATACCCTGAGAAGTTTGCGGAGGAAGTCAGCACGGTCCTTCACTCTTCCGAACATGTCTGAGCACGTTAGTGCACAGACGACGTCAACAAATGTAAAGCCTATGTCAGAGAAATACGCATTTTAAAGACCGCGAGGGTATATTGCACCTGGGTCTTTGCAGACAATTGAAAGGAGGTTTGCGGGCCTGAACAAGTCAGATGACTTGATCCCCCCGCATCAAAAAAGATGAAAAAGAAAATTATTGCACTGCTGCTTATTGGAACTTTTTGTCTTTCCCTGACTGCCTGCGGAGGCGGTGTCGCCAAAACATCTCAGGACAGTAATTTTGAGAAAAAAGTCCTGCACATAGAAGACGATGCACAGGCAGAATCCGATGAAGAAGCAGGAGATGAGGACGACTATCAGCTTGAAATCCCGGATGCCATCACAAATATCAGCCCGGAAGATGATCAGGCGTTAACAGGTGTATTGACGGAAGACGCTTATCGGAATGACTATTTCGGGATTACGATCAACAAGATCGAGGGCGGTACAATAGAGAGTCTGATGGATTCGGGCACTGATATTATGCCGTTGAGCGAAACCTATACAAACGGAAATGGCTGTATTATGATCAGTACACGCAGCGCCTATAATGAATGCTCTATATCTATGACTGTTTCTGCTGTCACTTCGAAAGATCAGGGGAAAAAAGAAGAGGATCTGGCTCAGGAACGTTATGATCTGGAGCAGGGTATCAATGAAGCGATGGGATATAAAGCGGAGTGTGCTGTTGAAACCATCAATATAGCCGGAGAGGATCATCATGCCTATACTGAGATTTCTGATACAGAAGGCGGCAGGGCAAAATCTGCAACGGTTTGTATCATCAAGGGTGATTTTCAAAGCAATATAAGTATTTATGCCCCTGAAGACCAATTTGAAGAAGTACTTAAGTATATTGAAGGAAATTGATTGCTGCTTCTGACTCGAGAGTGAGCAGAATAATAAGGAATCATCGATCGTCTGAACAGAGTAAAACGCCCCATCTCAGGGAAACTGGAAGTAAAGGGCCTTGTACATGCTGCAGCAAATGCTGCTTTGTGCAAGACCCTTTTTCATTTGCAAAATGCCTATTGACATAGTATGCGTATAGATTATATTGTTATACTCAAATACAGAATATTTCGGCATGGGAACCAATCCAATTCTCAGAGAGGGTAATAAAATGAAATCCATATTGATCAAGGACACAACGAGGGAGGAGCGGCAGCAGATCGTCCACCAGGCGCTGTGGGGCGCATGCGGCATCGACTGCGAGTTCTGTTCCGGCTGCGACAACCGCGGCGGCGGACGAATCGAGAGCATCTACCAGCCCTATATCGATGGCCTGAAGGAAATCCGGGAAATCAATGCGGAGTACAACGCTCCGTTTGTCCGGTGACGGGCTTATGGATGAATACAACTGAATAGTGTATGCAGGCTGAAAGCGTTTGTTTTCAAAGAACTTATAAGTCTTTTGAAAGCAGGCGCTTTTTTCAGATGTTTGTGCTGCGGGACAGTCCAAACATCCCCTGAGCCTTCACCGTTTTCGACTTCGCGAAAACGGTGAAGGCTGCTGCGCTGGGGAGAATCAGATTGGTAAGAAAGAGGAAAACAGTTCGATAGATAGAGAACTTTGGAACGAACCTGTTGTACAATAAGGACAGGGAGGAAAAATCATATGCGTATCTTAAAAAAAATAGCCATATTGATCCTGGCTGTTCTCTTTCTTTCAGCCTGCTCACGTAAAGAGGAGAACGGCGTATTTATCCGCATCGACAGGGATGATCCCAATGCCTGGAAGGAAGAGCTTTCCAACGTGCGTTTTCTGCAGGATGAGGGTATGTCCGGAAGCGCACAGTTCTCCGAAACACAGTTCCATGATCTTGCAGTAAAACTCAGGGAACAAGCAGAAGATGTCTGGATCGTCGACTGCCGGCTGGAGAGCCACGGTCTCATCAATGGAATAGCTGTATCCTGGTGCGGTGCGGATAATGGAGCCAATCTGGGGAAGACAGCGGAAGAAGTGGAAGCAGAGGAAGAGGCACTTTCCAGCCTGACAGGCAAAACTATTACGGCCTACACCGCAGAGAATGACCAGCCCGTGGACGGCATGAAATTTTCTGTGGAGAAATGGGAAACCGAGCGGGCTCTGGCGGAGGCTGAGGGAATGCACTACCTGCGCCTGGCATGTCCCGACCATTGCTGGCCGCCTTCTGAAGTGATCGATTCATTTATTGACTTTGCAGGCAGGCTGGAAGGAGACGTCTGGCTTCATTTCCACTGTCAGGCAGGGTCCGGGCGGACCGGAGCCTTTATGACTATTTATGAGATGATGCAGAAGCCGGGCACACCTGTGGAGGAAATCCTCCAGCATCAGGCCGAAACCGGCAGCGGAAACCTGGTGGACCGGGCTGCACCGGAGAAAAGCCATGCACAGAAAGAGCGCTGTGTGCTGGCCAGGGCCGTATACCAATACATTTGCGCCAACAGAGAGTCCGGTTATACAGTGAAATGGAGTGAATGGCTCGAAGGACATTCCCGTACAATTGACATGAAGGTCGGGGAGAGACTCGATGGAGAAGGATTCAGCTCCGATCAGCTTGTCGTGAGTGATTCTCTGGAAGCAATGGCTCCCGGCCAGGCGACAGTCCTGGTCGGTGACGATGTTTATTTCATCTCGGTCCAATAGCTGTAATCCGTACAGGTTTTGGTCCGGTCAGTCTACAAACGATGTGATCCCCACGGCGGGAAAGATGACAACGCTCGCTCCCGTCATTGGTTATCAGCGTGCGGCGGATATTGCCAAAAAAGCATTGAAACAGAACCGGCCGGTGCGGGAAATCATTCTGGAAGAAAAGATCATGGAGCCTGAGGAGCTGTCCCGGATTCTGGATCCCGTCAGCATGACAGAGCCCGGAATCAGGCATTGAAGTATGTGTACCTGCCTTTTATGACAGGTCGTTTATGACGCGGCCCGTATCGCACTTTACACTTTACTGCGATGTACCGCTGATCCAGTCCAGTTTGAGTTCGGACTGTTCCATGCCTGCAAAGCGGCTGTCCGCAGTCTTGTTGTAGTCTTCCTCTGTGATGGGATTTCCGCTGCTGTCCAGCCAGGACTTCTGCTTACCATCTTCGGTGACCTGAGTCTCCATGGATGCCAGATACTCCCATTCCGCAGCCCCGTCCTTCAGGCAGAGCGCTGCAATCCGGGATACAGCGTGTGCAGCCCCGTCCCGTGTGCTGTTTGTGCAAATGTAGTAGTAACGATCGGAAGCTTTGTCGTAATAGCAGGGGATCGTTTCCAGAATAATTTCCGGCCAGTCATCCGGCACCTGTATTTCCACATCGGCGTGATACAGGTTCCTGATGCCGGAGCCATCGGGCAGAACCTCATAAAAATGAGCATAGGTAAAAATGCCGCTGCCCTGTGTGGAGGCGGAAAGGACCTCCAAAAGCCCGTTGTGGTCCAGGTCAGTAAAGGTATAGTACCAGTCCGGAGAATACTCGCCCTCGTCGAAAGTCCAGAGACTGCGGTTTTCCTCCAGAATGCGGCGCTGCTCTTCCTCAGGCAGTACATTCTGTGCTGCCGGAACTTCAGCGGTGCTGCCTTGCGGCGCGGCTGTCGGTATGCTTTCAGCGGTCTGAGACATTTCTGAGTCGGTTTCAGCATCGGTTTTAGCAGTGGTTTCAGTAGTGGTTTCGGAAGCAGTATCAGCGGAAGCTTCCGCAGTTGATTCAACAGTGGTTTCGGGGGCATTTTCAGTTTCTCCTCCGGAACCATTGTTTTTTTGCCCGCAGGCTGTCAGGCCGGAAAGAATCATCATCATTAAAAAGACGGAGATGACTTTTTTCATTATTCTGATCCCTTTCTCAAGTAATCTTTTTATATTTTTTCCGGGATGTAGGACTTCAAAAATGTATGCTTTCCGTCCTTGTATTCGTACACGCGGATCTCGCAGTTTTTTGCCCGTTCCCAGTGAAGTCCGTCCGGTGCATCGTCCAGGTAGCCGCACAGAGCGCGCATGATGCCGCCGTGGCAGGCGACGAGTACATTTTCGTATTCGCTGTGCTTTTCAAGATCTTTCAGGAAAGAGGCCGCTCTTTCCTTCATTGATGCGATCGTCTCGACAGTGGGCGGGGCAGGGAAAAGCTTCGGCATGACCCAGTAGGCTGTCATTGCAGGCCCCATCAGATAATATTTGCGCTTCTCGTATTTGCCGAAATCGGTCTCGATCAGACGCGGGTCCACGATGATTTCGGAGACATCGACGCCTCCGATGATGGATCCCGTCATCTGCGCGCGCTGAAGGGGACTGGCGTAGACGGCGTCAAAGCGGATGTCTCCTATGTTTTTGCGGGATTGCTTCGCCTGGGCGATCCCCTTTTTGTTGAGAGGGCATTCGACCCTCCCCTGCATGCGTCTTGTGCGGTTGAGGTCAGTCTGCCCGTGGCGGGTGATCCAGATTTTCATAGTCTTTATTCTTTCCGGAACCGGACAGAGTGTACAGCATTCTGCCGGTTCCTTTTGGCGCGTTGTAGAAGACCCCGTTTCTTTATCGGAGAACAGACAAACGCGGCCGGTGTTTTTGTGTTTTTCTGTTACCTGCTGTTTAAACCCTTATTTTGCGGCTCTTTTCGCAGCTTCGATCACATGTCCGATCAGGACACAGGAGGTGACACTGCCGACGCCGCCGGGGACAGGTGTGATGGCCTGTACGAAGGGTTCGACTTCTTCGAAAGCAACATCTCCGGAAATACCGCCTTTTTCTTCATCCCAGTTGATGCCGACATCGATGACGACCTGCTGTGGATTGGTGTAATCCTTTGTGACACTGTGGAGCTGTCCGGAAGCAGCGATCAGAATGTCTGCCTGCCGGGTGATCGAGGGTACGTCGACGGTGCGTGTGTGGCAGTTGACGACGGTGGCGTTTTCATGCATCAGCATCATGCCGACCGGGCGGCCGATGACCAGAGAACGGCCGATGACAGCCGCTTTTCTGCCCTTGATCGGAATATTGAAGTGGTGGAGGATCTCCATGGCCGCCTGAGCTGTGCAGGGCGGAAAGCCTGTCTTTGTATTTGTAAAAACACCTGCCAGAGACAGGTCCGTACAGCCGTCGATATCCTTGGCGGGATTGAGCATCTGCCGGGCCTTCTCGTTGTCCAGATGTCCCGGAAGGGGACGGAAGAGAAGGATGCCGTGGATGGTGTCGTCTTCGTTGACGCTCTGCAGAGTCTGGTCAAAGACCTCCTGTGACACGTCGGCGGGAAGGATCACCTTTTTTACGGCGATGCCAACGGTCTCGGCCCGCTTTGCCGCTCCGCGCTCATAGGCGAGGTCATCGGGGCGTTCTCCTACCCGAAAGATACAGAGGGTGGGTGTGATGCCGGCTTCTTTCAGCGCCTGTGCATCCTGCTGCATCTTTGCGGTCAGGGCGTCGGCGACTTCTTTGCCTTTTAGTATTCTTGCCATAAACAGTTCCTTTCTTTCGGTTTTGTCAGTCTTAGAGGTTCGGAATCGAGAGGTTTTTAACATGGTCAGGTTGTTACCGGTAATGTCGGGTTTCAGCTGCGGATTCCGGCCATCACAGAGTTGAAGATGTCATCAGCCTTCTGTGTATATCCTGAGAGCAGGGCATCCGCTTCCGCTTCAAGTGCCTGTGCCAAGGCACGGTCTTTCATTGATTTTGTGTTGATGTAAATGTTGAGGGAAGCGGCCTGCATGGCAGCCTTGCAGAGGATGGCACCGCAGCCTGCATCGGAAACCGCCAGACGGGAACCCTTGGCGGCAAATTCCCCGATGATGTCAATGGCATCGGCGCAGGTGCGCAGGATATCCATGGGTACGCTGCAGGCGACCTGCAGGGCGCTTTCCATGACAGCGCCGCGAGTGGGATCATCTTTGGGAATGCCGTAGGCTTTTGCCAGAGGGGCAAAAGCTTCCGCGTCTCCGTCCACAAAGCCAAGGAGTTTTACGCGGAGAGCCTGTGCACGTTTCATCAGGGCCTGAATGTCTTCTTCGACATCTGCGTATTTTTTCTTGCCTGTCGTGAGTTCACCGACCATGTCTCCCAGGGAGATGCCGATGGCGCCGGCCAGGGCGCTGGCACCGCCGCCGCCCGGTACGGGAGCAGGGGAGGCAAGTTCTTCGGTAAAGGCAGTGACAGTTTTTTCGATCATTTTCATAGAATTCACCATGCGGGGCGCAGCGATGTGCACCTTGTCAATTTTACTTCAGATTCTTTCAGAGGATTGTACTGCATTATGGAATGTGCCTGCATCTGCCGGTTAACGGATCCGGCGGACGCAGGCACACTTATTATCCTATAGGAAATTGTTTTTTTCAATATTTGCAATCCGGACAGATGGAGGATTGTGGTGATTGGGTTACAGTAGAGACTCACCTGAAACGCGAGGTGTTTTGCGCGCTTTTGCGCAAAACCCGAGTTGAACGGCGAAAATCGCGCGCGCAGCGCATTGGAATGCGATTTTCGCAACGTTACATGTACACGCCCTTCGAGAGGGCGTGTACTGTAACGTGATTGGATATGATTTCGATCAATATTTCAATCAGTATTTCAGTCAGTATTTCGATCAGAACAGGCCGCTGATAACGCCGTTCTCGTCGACATCGATTCTCTCAGCCGCAGGAACCTTGGGAAGTCCGGGCATGGTCATGATGTCACCGGTCAGGGCAACGATGAAGCCTGCGCCCGCGCTGACCTTGAGGTTGCGCACGGAGACGGTAAAGCCCTTGGGAGCACCCAGCAGTGCCGGATCGTCGGAGAAGGAGTACTGGGTCTTGGCCATGCAGATGGGAAGTCCCGCGAAACCGAGGTCTGTCAGCTGCTTGACCTGCTTGACGGCATTGCCGACCAGCTGCACGCCGTCTGCGTGATAGATCTTTCTGCAGATCATGTCGAGCTTCTCTTCGATAGTGGCATCGAGAGGATAGGACTGGCGGAAATCATTGGGCTCTTCGCAGAGACGGACGACTTCCTGTGCCAGAGCCTTGCCGCCTTCGCCGCCCTTTGCCCATACTTCGGACAGAGCGACATTGACGCCCAGCTCTCTGCACTTGGCCTCGACCAGGTCGAGTTCTTCCTTGGTGTCGGTCGGGAAAGCGTTGATCGCCACGACGCAGGGGAGACCGAATACGTTCTTGATGTTGTCGATATGCTGGAGCAGGTTGGGAAGACCCTTCTCCAGTGCTTCCAGGTTCTTGTTGTTCAGGTCTGCCTTGGGAACGCCGCCGTGATACTTCAGGGCGCGGACAGTGGCTACAAGAACAACTGCGCTGGGATGCAGGTCTGCCAGACGGCACTTGATGTCGAGGAACTTCTCGGCGCCCAGGTCTGCTGCGAAGCCGGCCTCTGTGACGGTATAATCACTGAGCTTGAGTGCCATTCTGGTCGCGGTCACGCTGTTGCAGCCGTGTGCGATGTTGGCGAAGGGGCCGCCGTGGATAAAGGCGGGTGTGTGCTCGAGGGTCTGTACCAGGTTGGGCTTGAGGGCATCCTTGAGGAGGGCTGCCATTGCGCCTTCTGCGTGCAGGTCATGAGCTGTGACGGGCTTGCCGTCATAGGTGTAGGCGACAATGGTTCTGCCCAGGCGTGCCTTGAGGTCGGTGATATCACTGGCCAGGCAGAGGATCGCCATGATTTCGGAGGCAACGGTGATCTCGAAGCCGTCCTCTCTGGGGACGCCCTGCATTCTGCCGCCGAGGCCGTCGACGATATTTCTGAGTTGGCGGTCGTTCATATCGACTGCGCGCTTCCAGGTGATCTGCTTGACATCGATGCCGAGGGAGTTGCCCTGCTGGATGTGGTTGTCGAGCATGGCCGCGAGCAGGTTGTTTGCCGCGCCGATGGCGTGGAAATCACCTGTGAAGTGGAGGTTGATATCCTCCATGGGAATGACCTGAGCATAGCCGCCGCCTGCAGCGCCGCCCTTGATGCCGAAGACCGGTCCCAGAGAGGGCTCGCGGAGAGCGACAACTGTCTTCTTGCCGATGGCGCGGAGACCGTCTGCCAGACCGACACTGGTCGTGGTCTTGCCCTCACCTGCGGGGGTGGGGGTGATCGCGGTCACGAGGATCAGTTTTCCGTCCGGAGCGTCTGCGTGATCTTTGAGATAGTTGTAATCGATCTTTGCCTTGTAGTGGCCGTACTGCTCGATATACTTCTCGTCAATGCCCAGTCCTGCCGCAATCTCAGTAATCTTCTTAGGCTGCGCTTCCTGTGCAATCTCAATATCGGACTTAAATCCCATGGTGGTATGCCTCCTTTTGCATATGTGGTGGAACTTTTTATCATTAATTTCCTTATGCCAGGATGAAATATTTCCGTACATCCCGTAGTGCGAAAAACGCATCTGTACTGTCTGCCTATAGAGTAACACAGTCTTTTACTGAAATGGAATTCACAAATTGTACGATTTTTCATGGTTTTTCTGAAAATAAATGTGGAAATGGTTAAGACAGAGGCGGATTATGGCGTAAAAATGAACTGAAAGGTGCGCAATTCGACGATTTCCTATACAATGTTGTTAAGATCAAAGGATTGGGAGGCAGTCAGTGTTTTCAGACAAAAATGAAATCTATTTGCGTAAAAAAGAACAGCGGAAAACGATTGCTGCGAGGAGACGGGAGCTTACCCGGGAGGAGTGTGCTGAGAAAAGCAGGGCAATCTGCCGGCATCTGGAGACACTGCTCGAGAGAGGAAATTTTCAGGATGTGAAGACAGTCTTTTCCTACCGGGCGATGCCGGAGGAGGCCAATGTGGACCGCTTCAACAAGCGGATGGAAGAGTCCGGCAGGAAGGTCGCCTATCCGGTTTCTCTTCCGCACGGGATCATGAAGGCTGCTGTCCCGCAGGGAGAGGATGCCTGGCGCCGCGGGGCTTATGGCATCACAGAGCCGGACCTGGATCGATCAGAGATCCTTCTGCCGGAGCAGATGGATTTGATCCTCGTTCCCTGCGTCGCCTTTGACCGCAAAGGAAACAGATGCGGTCATGGGGCGGGATATTATGACAGGTTTCTGGCACTCTGCAGACCGGAAACCATTCTCATAATGGCTGCGTTTGACCTGCAGGAGCTGGAGGAGATTGCCACAGAGGAGACGGACCGCAGGATTCCCCGGCTTGTTACAGAATCCGGTTATCTGCAATTGACTGGTCCGGAGGGATTCCGAATGTCTGGAGCGGTCTGAGAGCGTCCGGGACGCGGAGCAATGCCTGAATACTGAAGGGCGGCATGCTTTGAAGAAAACAGACGCCGCGGACAAAACTGCAGTGCAGTCTGTCCGCGGCGTATTGTTTTTCAGTATTTAATCAGCCGGTCTGTGCGGCATATGTTGACGATCAGATCTCAAACAGATCTGCGTAGGCCTTGAGGGCACCGTCGGTATCGTGTGCAAGGACGCGCTTTGCGAGGAGCTTGCCGAGCTGAACGCCTTCCTGGTCGAAGCTGTTGACATTCCAGATGAAGCCCTGGAACATAACCTTGTTCTCGAAGTGGGCCAGCAGTACGCCGAGGGATTCGGGATAGAGCTGGTCGCCGATGATGATGCTGGAAGGACGGCCGCCGGCGAATGCCTTGTTGGGATTCTCGTCATCCTTGCCGCATGCGAAGGCCATGATCTGGGCGACGACGTTTGCGCACAGCTTCTTCTGGCTGGTGCTGCCCTGGATATCGACATCCATGCCGATCTGGCTGTCTTTGTAGCCGACAAACTGCATGGGAACAATGCTGGTGCCCTGATGCAGGAGCTGATAGAAGGAGTGCTGGCCGTTGGTGCCGGGCTCACCGAAGATAACGGGGCCTGTCTCATAGTTGACAGGCTCGCCGAAGCGGTTGACGGACTTGCCGTTGGACTCCATGTCGAGCTGCTGCAGGTGAGCAGGGAAGCGGTGCAGAGCCTGGGAATAAGGCAGAACCGCGGTGCAGAGATAGCCTTCGACATTGCGCTCATAAGCGCCGATCAGAGCGTCGAGAAGAGCTGCGTTCTGACGGATGTCGGGGTTGAGGGCGGTCTTGTCGCCTTCGGAAGCGCCGTTCATGACACGCGCATAAATCTCGGGACCGAATGCCAGGGAGAGGATCACGGCGCCGACGCAGGAGGAGGAAGAATAACGTCCGCCGATGTAGTCATCCATGAAGAATGCTTCCAGATAATCGGTGCTGGAAGCCAGCGGGGATGTCTCGCTGGTGACGGCGAGCATATGCCTGGAAGGATCTACGCCTGCGTTGCGAAGAGCATCGCGCACAAAGGATTCATTGGTCAGAGTCTCCAGAGTCGTGCCGGACTTGGAAACGACGATAAACAGGGTATGAGGAATATCAACGGATTTCAGAACCGCAGCAGCATCATCGGGGTCGACATTGCTGATGAAGCGGGCTTCCATCTTGAGGGTGTCGTTGGTCTTTGCCCAGTTCTCGAGTGCCAGATAGATTGCGCGGGGCCCCAGGTCGCTTCCGCCGATACCGATCTGTACAGCGGTGGTAAACTTCTCGCCTGCGGCATTGGTGATTTCACCGGCATGGACCTTGTTGGCGAAGTCCGCAGCTTTCTTCTGCTGGGAGGTATAGAAATCGCGCTTGTTGACGCCGTCGGCGATGACATCGCCTGCCAGCTGTCCGCGGCAGAGCTGGTGAAGAACGAGACGTTTCTCACCGGTGTTGATGACTTCGCCGCCGAGGAGAGCTTTGTATTTGTCGATCAGCTGCTGCTCGTCCGCGAGCTCCTGAAAGACTTCGAGAGCATAATCGTCGACTGCCTTGGCAGCAAAATTGTACTGCATACCGCGTGCCATGGGAACGGTGTACTTGGCTACGCGCTCAGCGCCGCTTTCGCCGGCCATTGCCTCTACGATGTTGACGCGGCCCTTCAGAGCCAGAAACTTGTCATAAACAGCAAGTGTGTCCAGGTTTTTCCAGGAAATCATTTGAAATGTCCTCCTTTACTAAGGCTTTTACATGAGTCATACAGCAGCCTGTCACGGGATGTTGTATAACGATCCGTACTCTGTAAACAGCCCCCCTGTTTACTTTATTTCAGATGCGTTATGCATAGGGCAGGAATACCGCAGCTACAGTTTGCGTGCCGGTATCATACGCAGGTGAATCAAACATAGCTTCATTCGCATCAGATCTGTCATAGAAACAATGAAAAACAAAGGTTTCTGATTCCGGATCCTCTGAAATCAGTTATGCGATGCGGTTCGGCACATTCCCCATAATTATAAAATATATGTGTGCAACTTGTCCAGATTTGTAGCGTTTATGTTTCTTAAAATTGGGTAAAACTTCAATTGCAAAACTAAATTCCACCCGGAACATCCGTTCCGTGGAATTTACTTTTTCCAAATAAGGGGGTGGAGTTTAGTCTTACAAATGTTTATGATGGATATCTGGCTTTT
>CACZFF010000020.1 GCA_902780385.1 uncultured Lachnospiraceae bacterium | reverse complement strand
ATTACATCCGGAACCAGTAAGTTTCCTTTGGCATTCACCCACAACCATGCGGTGCACTGGCTCCTATGGATGTGGTACTCTGCTGCTCCGCTTTATAGAGATATTAAACCTCAGAATATCTTTGTAAATAATCATGGATTTTTTAAACTGGGGGATTTTGGCATTTCCCGATCTGTGGCCGGAAGCAGAAATGTCCTTTCCTTTAAGGGCACAATTTCCTATATGGCGCCGGAAACTTTTGCTATGCAGAATACAGATGCCAGATCAGATGTGTATTCTCTGGCTCTGGTTCTTTACCGCTTTTTAAACAATGGTAGAGAACCGTTCCTTCCTGCCGGTAAAGTGTCCAGGGAACAGGTGGATTCAGCCCAAAGAAGAAGACTTGCAGGGGAGGCACTTCCTGCCCCGGAAAATGGGAGCAGACAAATCTGGAATGTACTGAGAGTTGCTCTTGAGGCAAACCCCGCGTCACGGTATCAGACTGCAGTGCAGTTCCAGGAAGCCCTTAAAGCGATTGAAAGAGAAAGCAATTCCTCAGCTGCCGGCTCTCAGCGAAAACAAAAAACTGCAGAAGAACCTTCTGAGAAAAATCAGCAGAAGATTCAAGCCAAGCGTCCCGTAAATCAAGGCAGCTCATCCAGTGAAAAAAATCCGTCTGACAGAAATATCAGCTTACAGGAAATGCTACGTATTCAGGGACCGCAGAGTCCAGATAAAGTCATTAAGTGGGCGAAACAAATCTGTAATTCACTGGCTTATCTTCATAGCAGAAAACCTCCGGTCATTTATCAGAGGCTACGTCCAGACAATGTTGTCCTCTGTTTTGATGGCAGTGTCATACTGAAAGATGTGTATCATGCCGGAGAAGATAACACGAGGAATAAGGATATCAGTTTTGCAGCACCGGAACAGTTCAGAAATCAGACTCGTTTAGACGGAAGAACAGATATCTATGCACTCGGTACAACTATGTACACACTGCTTACAGGAAAGAGTCCTGTGATAACAAAAGGCGGGATGTATCCTGTAGGAGCAGCTGCTCCGCATCTTCAGGGAAGCGGCATCGAGAAGATCATCAAAAAATGCTGCACACCGGATCCTTCCGGAAGATATCAGAACTGTTCCGAATTGATGTATGCACTGGAACATGTCCAGAAGATAGATGATTCCACCATACAACGCAGAAACAGATTACGGGAAACTCTCCTTGTCTGTGGAATTTTGGCACTGCTGATGGCTCTGGCCGTGGGAGTCAGCAAAAGTATAACTGTTAATCAGCAGAAACAACTTTATGAGCAGTATGTTCAGTCAGCCGCAGCGTGCTTTGACTTTTCACAGAAAGCAGAAATGTATAAAAAAGCCATCAATCTGGATCCAGGAAATCCTGAAGCATATCAGGGATTGATCGATGACATTGACAGTCTTTCAGATAATGAATTTATCGCTGCATATAACAGTATCACAGACTGTATAAACGGAGTGGATTATGATCCGGACAGCCGCAAGCGCAACATTGAATATTTGAATGACAGGGATGCAGCAACTTATTCCGATTTCAACTTCCGTCTGGGTACGCTGGTCTATCTCGTATATCCCAGCGGGCAGGGTGCATCGATCAGTTATCTGAATGAAGCTGTCGAAACCGGGGGCCTCGAAGCAGACAGACAGGAATCGGCAGAACTGATCCTCCGACTGGCAGAACTCTACGAAAAGACCAGCGGGGATACAAAGACATTCGAGTTTGAGCATGAGTTTGCGGACTATTGGGCTACTCTCGATGATCTGTCCATTCGGCTGGACACCCTGAAAAGCCAGACCAATATCGGATACCCGATCCGCATCTGCGATACGATCGCGACGGAGATCAACCTTCACTGTGTGAATTACATGAATGACAACGTCTCCAGAGATACCATACTTCAGACTCTGGACCGTGCGAATAACTTTATGAATAATGCGGAAAGCTCATCGCCTGACCAGCTGGAGGTAATTAAGCGTGTGAGATCCAATGTGACAAAGGCATACGGTTCCATTGATGACTGTTTTGGAAACACGAGCAAGGTGAATCCTGATGCTGCAGATTCAGAGGAGGAAGAAGGGGATATATGACAATTGAATTCTATAATTCTGTAGCATCAACCTGTTTCATATGTGCTGCTGTTTTTGCAATCCTTACTCTTGTCCTGATTATCTTTTTTGGTGTCAAATCTGTCTTTCGTATTAAAACAGGAAGTCACAAGCGGAAGGAGATTGCAAAAATGATCGAACGATGTCGTGTCACCGGAAAACTTCGGGATAAAAAGTAGGACAATGAACGATTTGAACTGCCCATTCAGAAAAAGCGGCACAGGCCAAGCCATACACCGAGCCCGAAAAAAACAGCTGCCCGAAAGAGGACGTAGATAATATCGTTTTTAAATAATGTTGCTGCGGGATATTGAAGATTGTTTTTGGGACATACTCCGGCGCATTTTCCGCAGGATATGCACTCTCCGTTTCTAAAACCGTCCGTTTCCAGCTTTAATCCGACAGGACAGGTGTTTTTGCATGCGGAGCATCCTTTCAGGCAGTTGGGGGCGTCTCTGTGCAGCATCGCGAAGGGCAGGATCGGCAGTACGGCAAAGAAAGCGCCCAGCGGGCACAGGAACTGGCAGAAAAACCGGCTCTGTACCGCCATCCCGATCAGAATCAGGATCAGGCAGATGATTCCGGGGAGATAGTCAGCGGTCGGCAGTTTCAGGGCGGTGAACCTTGAAAAGACGTCCCAGGGGCTGGTTCCGTGCAGGGATTCCATCCGACCTGCTGCTGTCATAAGGACAATGAAGGCAAGATTCAGGTACTTCAGCTTTTGCAGGACCGGAAGTGCCTGTTTAGGCAGCGAAAACTGCTTTCTCTTTTTCAGGACTTTCTTCTGGAAAAGGCCGGACAGCCAGTAAACCAGATCTCCAAGCGCTCCGAAGGAACATACATATCCGCAGAAAAATCTGCCGAACAGCAGCGTGAATCCGCCCAGACCGATCAGCACCATGGCAAAGCTGTTTATTTCCAGGACACTTCCTGTTCCCATCGTGCGGAAAATATATTTTATCCCGTTAAAACCAGCGACGAATGCGCCCGGCATGGTCACGAAAAAAAGGACCTGTAAAGCCGCTCTCATCAAAGCTTTGTTCCGGTTTGCGGTCTTCCTTTTTACAGATGCAGGAACCGGTTTCTTCACTTGTTCGTTTTGCTGAACCATATGAGGATTACCTCCTTGCCTTCCGGAGAGCTTCCGTCACTGCATGGATCAGTCCTTTCGAGGTAAATGTCGCTCCGCTGATCGTATCTACGTCCACTCCCTGTGTCTGCAGCATCTGGTCCAGAAGCGATTCAACCTGCATGAGATATGCAGGGTCTTCTCCGGAGACATCCAGCAGGCGGATCTCCGTAATATCCCCTCCGTCGATTGTCACTTCCACACTGACCGGCCCTCCGAAGCCCTCTGCAGTGCCTTCATAGACCCCGTCCGTATATGGGGAGGCGTTTTCCGCTTCCGCCATCTGTTTGCGCACTTCCCGGTTTGCTGCTTCCACCTCTGCAATTTTCGCGGCGTTTTCAGCTTCCTCCTCCGCCTTTCTGGCAGCTTTTGCCTGATAGGGGACAAAAGCCGCAAAGACGAGTAAAAAGCAGAGCACCTTCGTAATAAAATTCCTGTATTTCATCCTGATCTATCCCCATTAATTTCCGTCCGCGTCAGGATTTTCGGCATCGGAAAGAGCCTTTTCTGCCGCTTTGATCATTGCCTTCGAGGAATATGTCGCTCCGCTGATTGCATCCAGCCCGGAAGAAGACTGACGGTCTATGATCTGATCGGGAATACCGTCATAATGCTTTCCCTTTTTGGTCCTGCCATCGGCTGCATAGCCGAAGTAGAGTTCGTTGCTCTCCGGGTCCTCCGAATCATCATCTGTCTTTTTGACTGAGACGTCTTTGATCTTCCCGTCTTTGATGACGATCGTCACCTTAATCTTATAGGTGAAAAGCGGGTCATCCTCGTAATCTTCACACTTTACGGTCGCCGAATAGGTGCCATCGAGATACTTATTGGTATTCTTTTCTTCTTCGGAGGTGCTGCTCGTGCTGCTTTCTTCAGAGCCGCTGCTGCCCGTGCTGCTTCCCTCTCCGCTTTCTTCAGAGCCGCTGCTGCCTGTGCTGCTTCCTTCTCCTCCTTCTTCGGAGCCGGTATTACCAGTACTGCTGCCTTCTCCGCCGTCTTCGGAGCCGCTGCTGCCTGTGCTGCTTCCTTCTCCTCCTTCTTCAGAGCCGGTATTACCAGTACTGCTGCCTTCTCCGCCGTCTTCAGAGCCGGTATTACCAGTACTGCTGCCTTCTCCGCCGTCTTCGGAGCCGGTGCTGCCTGTGCTGCTTCCTTCTCCTCCTTCTTCGGAGCCGGTATTTCCCGTGCCGCTGCCTTCTCCGCCGTCCTCTTCAGGAGGGTTGTAGGCTTCCGCAGCTTCCGCGAGCGCCTTTGTAACGCTTTCTATGATTGCATTGGAAGAATAAGTGGCACCCGAAACAACGTCTATGTCCCCTGCGCCCTGTTTATCAAGGATCTGGGAAATAATGCTCTTGTATTCGACTCCTTTCCGTGTCCTTCCGTTTACGGCATAGTTGAGATAAATGGTATTGTTGTCCGGATCTTCCGAATTATCATTGATCCGTTCCACGTCGATCGAAACAATCTTTCCGTTCTCAATGACGATCGTCGTCTTTACGGTGTATTCGAACAAGGGATCTTCAGACTGGTCGATACAGTCCGCTTCGGCCACGTAGGTTCCGTCTCCATAACCGGCTGCCGGCTCCTCTTCCTCTTCTTCGTTTCCGCCATTTTCATCTTCTTCATGGGGAGTCGGATCCGTCTTTCCGGGATCATCACCGTTTTCCGTTCCGCCCTCTTCATCGTTTTCGTCATCTTCTTTATCAGACGGATTTTTGGCCGCCTGCCGCAGCATGGTTTTGACACCCCGCAGAATAGCCTTTGACGAATAGGTGGCTCCGCTGACAATGTCCACATCCTTTGTCGTCTGCAGCTTCAGAATCTGCGCAATGACTCCCGGCATGGTTTTTCCACCGTCCTTACGTCCTGATACCGCATAGCCCAGATAGGTCGCGTTCATATCGGGATTGTCGGACTGGTCCTTGATCCGGACGGCTTTCAGGGAAGTGATCCTGCCGTTTTTTACAAGCATTGTCAGCCGGATCGTATATTCAAAAATATTGTTGTCCGTGCAGACGACATCCGTCGTATAAGTTCCGTCCTTCAGGCCGTTTTCAAGATTGGGATCTTCCTGGTCCGTGCCGTCATCCTGTGCGGGGTTTTTGGGAGGATTCTGCGCAGGATTTCCCGTATCCGCGGAAGAGTCTCCTGCCGCCTTTTTCAGCGCATTTTTGACAGCATTGATGATCCCGTTCGAGCTGTAGGTTGCTCCGGAAATTGTATCCACATTCGGGGTTCCTGCTTTGAGGATCCTGCTGATGACTTTTTTGGCCTTGTTAAAATAGGAATCACTTTCATGACTATGATCAAGGACCCGGATAGCTGCGATCTTAGCCTGTCTGATCGTCACCTCCACCTTGATGGTCCCGCCGTATCCCTGCGCGCTCCCTATATACACGCCGTCTTTCCATTTGACATTGTCGTCAAACGGTACCTTCTTAATGGGCGCAACAGGGCCCTCTTTCTCAGGGGGCGCTTCATTTTCCACCGTTTCTCCTGTGAGGGCATTCCGGATCGCGCCGAGAATTCCTCTGGAACTGTAGGTGGCACCGGATACCACATCCACCTCCCAGGTCTGTGCCTGAAGGACTCTGCTGATCACTCCTTTTGCCTTTGCCAGAAACTCTGCCGTCTCCCCGGGAGCGCTCAAAACGGATACATCCGTGATCTTGTGCTCTATCACGGTCACCTGCACAGTTACTTTGCCCCCGTAACCGCTGGAGGATCCGGTGTAGACACCGTCTTCATAGGTATTACCGGAATCCTCGAGCTTCTCCTCTGTCTCCTCCTCCGGATCGGGCAGAGCAGGCTTTTCCTCTGCAGCATTTACCTCCGTCAGAATGAGCCGTTCCGGAAGTGTTTTCAACACAGGAATGGTCCGGGGTAAAGCGAACCCGACCGCAAGGACGACCAATACAGCCGGCCAGAAATTGGTCAGAACTGACAATTGTTTTAATAAAGCGCGGAATCGATCTGATTTCATTTCTTCTTTCTTACCTCTTTCCGATTATATCGCGGGGAGGAGACAGGAGACGGTTCTGTGTCTCCTCCCGGGTTTTTCAAATATCCGCGTATCCGGACGTGCAGCCACATCCGGATACGCGAACATTTGACATCAATTGTTTTCATCATATGTGCGCAGGACCTGCGGACAGGCAGGTCCTGCGCACTTTTCGTTACTGGTCACAACCCGGCCAGGTTGTGACCATGTCATGTTCAGTCACATATTCAGCAGCTTAATCTGCTTCCTGTTCCTGAAGTTCCCTTTTTGCCTGATGCTTCTGATGGTTTTTACTTGATGGTAAAGGAACCGATATATGTGTTTGCTGCAGGCATGGGCACAGTGCAGAAGACGCCGTTGCGTTTGCGTCTTGTCACAATGCGGACGTAATATTTTGTGTTCTTTTTGAGCTTGGATCCTCTGTACTTGGTGATCACCGCACTGGTGGCGTCTGCTTTGACGGAGGTCGACTGGTTCCAATACCAGGTGCCGTTCGGATTTGTTGTGATGAAAACATTGTATCCGTTGCAGCCGTAGATAATGTTCCAGCTGATGTTCATCTTCAGGTTGGATCCGGAGCTGGTATTTTTGGTCGTAAGCTTAGTCGGCGAAGGAGTGATGTATTCCACGTTTGACCAGGGGCCGTAGACCCGCTTGCCGTTCACCGTGTGGAATGCCCTGACTTTCATCTGGCTGACATGATTGACAGCAACCGTGCAGTCTCTGTACAGGACATTGGACTTCACGACGGTCTGGCTGGAGTGGCTGCCATCCGTCCAGGAGAGAAGCGTCTGGTAACCTTCTGCTCCGTCGACCTTGTTCCAGCTGATCCGGCAGCTGGAATATTTGGAATTGTTCCACTTGGTAAAGTGGCAGTTGCCGGGTTTTTTCAGGGTTTTATTGACAGTGATCTTGACTGTCCTGGACCCTGCTTCGTAGTTTGCTGTGGCGGCAGTCTTAACGGTGATCGTGGCAGTACCTGCTGCCTTGCCGGTGACTACACCTGATGCATTGACTGCGGCAACCTTGGTATTGGAGGAAGTGAAGGTATATTTATTTGTCTCCTTCGCTCCGGATGCAGTCACTTTTACGGTCTTGCCGACTTCTACGGATGCGGCAGAAGCTTTTGCTGTAAAGGACTGTGCTGCCTTCTTGATCGTCAGCTTCGCCGGATTGGATGTGACGAGGTTTGCGGCAACAGCCTTCACATAATAGGTTCCGCTGTTTACAGGTGCAGACTCGAGAGCTGTGGTGCAGGCCTCATCCGAGTAATAGGTATAGGTAACATCGCCATCGATACCGGTCAGAACCGCTTCATCTGCTGTGACTTCAGATCCGTTATAAACCGCTGTCTTGTCAGTGATCTTAACATCAACCGCAACCTGAGCAGTCAGAGGGGAATAGCCCTCCGCATAGATCGTTATGGTATAGGTTCCGGACTTGATGTAATCTCCGTCGAAAAATGCGGCATAACGGCTGACTTCCGCTTCGTTGGAGCCGGTGCTGGTGCCGTTGTTGAGGGCAATTTCCACCTTGTTGTAGTGAGGGCCGGAGGTCGCCGCTTCGCCGTACAAATCGATCCAGTGTACCGCACCGACAGTCGTCTCGCCGTTGCTGATGGTTGCTCCGTAAATGCTGTTCCAATAGCTGCTCCAGACATAACCGGAAACACTGTCATCCGGTACAATGGCAAATTCCGCCTTGCCGTATCTGGAGGATGCCAGGGAAGCGCTGGCCAGCGACACGTTGATTTCCTTGTCGGAAGGAGCCGTCATGGGAGAAGCTGTAAGTGTAACTGCAATCGCTTCAGCCTGTTCTTTGGTCAGTTCCTTGCCTGCCGCCTGCTTGACACCTGCCTCAACATAAGTCAGAGCGTCAACGGTTGTCGTGGTGCGTCCCAGAGTCAGGCCTGTGATCACCTTCTCTCCCGATGCATCCGTTCCAAAGGTCACCAGAGACGGAATATCCTTGGCGTGATGACCTGTAAATCCGGTCGCGCTCGTCACGGCGTCATAGGCGCTGTCCACATCTGTGCTGGCGCCCAGATCTCCGTAGACTTCCTTGTAGTTTGTAGCTTTTCCGCTTCCCGCCTCGTATCCGTACAGCGTACCTGTCAGAGCTGTGGCGCTGGGAGCTGCGATATAGGACAAATCTGTGTCTGTGACCTGGGTCAGGTCGGACTTCATGTAGTTATAGGTGGTGCTTCCCGCACGGGATCTCACTGTTGCCTGGTAGACGGTCATAGCGTCATCATCAGTTGTATCGGCATAGTAATAATTCACTCCGCCGATGGACACGGAGGTCATCTCTTCCGCCTTGACCTCAACCTCTGCTGTCAGTGTGGAATATCCTTCCGCATAAACATTTATGGTGTAGGTCCCTGCTTTAATGTTTCCGGTGTTTGTATCGTAGAATGCTGCATAACGGCTGACATCTGCCTGGTTGGATCCTTTACTTGAACCGTTGTTAAGCGCAATTTCCACCTTGTTGTAGTGAGAGCCGGATGTCGCCGCTTCACCGTACAGGTCGATCCAATGGACCGCGCCGACAGTCGTCTCGCCGTTGCTGATGGTTGCTCCGTAAATGCTGTTCCAGTATTCGCTCCAGACATAACCGGAGACAGAATCGTCCGGAACAATGGCAAACTCAGCATTTCCATATCTGGAGGATGCAAAGGACGCACTGCTCAGAGCTACGTTGACCTCTGCGTCAGACGGAGCTGTCATGGGGTTTGCCTTCAGTGTTACAGCAAGAGCTGCTGTCTGGTCATCGGTCAGGCTTTGGCCTGCCGCATTCAGGATGGACGCCTCAACATAGGTCACGGCATCGACAGTTGAGGACGCGCGGCCCAGAGTAAGGCCTGTGATCGCCTTCTCTCCGTCAACAGTTCCGAAAGCAACAAGAGACGGAATATCCTTTGCGTGATGACCGCTGAAGCTTGTTGCACTGGTAACCGCGTCATAGGCGCTGTCCACGTCAGTGCTGACTCCGAGATTACCGTATACTTCCTTGTAGTTTGTGGCAGTGCCTTCTCCATAGCCGTAGAGGGTTCCGCTCAGAGGAGTCACATTGGGAGCGGTCGCATAGGCATAGCCGGTCTCCCCGACCGGAGTAAGGTCAGTCTTTGCAAAGTCGTAAATCGTACTGCCGCCCCTGCCGGATACGGTCGCCCGGTACAGGGTATTGTCCAGATCACCCGTCGTATCTGTATAGAAATAGTTGAGACCGGCGATGCTGGTCAGCTGCAGTTCCTCAAACGCCGCCTGCATCGTCACGTCGGCATAATTGTCGCTGACGACCTTGACATTGTATTTCGTGCCGCTGACTGCCGCATCGGCCGTGGTCACGACACCATCCACAAGGTCCGCACCATCGGCGATCACAACGGCTGTCTCGCCGCGGCCGACCACGCTGGAGACCGTTGCCTTAGGGTTCTGAATATCCTCGGGAAGTCCCTTCACTGTGATCGCATTGGCATCTGTAAAAGCCGCTTCGACATCGCTGAGCTGTTTTTTCACAGTGACGTCTGCAGCATATTCGTAGACACCGCCGTCCTGCAGGTAGTAGGTGATTCCCGTGATGGTCTTGCCGGACAGGCCTGCGCCGTCAAGATCGGTCCAGTTCCAGCCCAGGGATGTCTTGCGCCAGATATTCTCCACATGGCGCAGCACATAATCGCTGCCGTCTGCCGTCAGGACAACACCTGTCACGACCGCATCGTCATCGACCTCGTCCGCTTCCACATTCAGGGTCAGGTCTGTGTAATGGCCGCCATAGGTGAGATTCGCACTGGCGATCTGCGCCGCCTGTGCGCCGTTCTTTACAGCCGAGAAGCTGTAGCTTCCGGCGCTGCCGGACAGGGTCTTGTAATTGGCCGGTTCCTGGCCCAGAATGTAGAAAGCATAGCTGCCGGACGCAAACAGGAGATCCTTACCGGAAACTTCCTTTGTGGTCGTCGAGCTCTTGCCGGCCGCCACGGTAATGGTCGCTGTATCCGCATCCGTGACCTGTGTCATACCCTGCAGGACACTCAGGTCTTCGACATAGACCGGATAGATCACGCCCAGGATCTCTGCGCCGCTGATCGGATCCGCTGCTTCATAGCCCGCATGGTAGGAACCGCCTGCCATGTTCTGGTTATAGGTCTTGACCGTCGCCGTGGAGACGATGTCCACGCCGTCAATTCCCTCTGCTGCAAAGAAATCCGCATAAGGGATGTTCATCAGGACATAGCCCTGGCCGGTAAGATCAGAGTTTGAACCGGTGGCTTCCTCCGCATCCATAACAGCTTCTGTCGCTGTAGTCTCCTGTGCGGTATCCGCTGATTCCAGAGCAGTATCCTCTGCCTCTGCAGGTTCTGCTTCAGCTGCAGGTTCTTCCTCAGCAGATTCCTCTGTCCCATCTGCAGCTTCCGGGTCAGCAGTCTCTTCCTGCACATCCTCAGCATCTTCCGATTCCACGACAGTATCCTCTGTATCCTGGTCTTCTCCCTGTTCCGCATCCTCTTCCGATCCGGTCTCTTCTGTCACAGACTCTTCTGCGTCGAATTCCTCCGCGCCGTTCTCCTCTGCTTCCGTCTCTTCAGGGAGCGCTTCTGTTTCCTCCGCGCCGCTCTCCTCTGCTTCCGTCTCTTCAGGGAGTGCTTCTGTTTCCTCCGCTGCCGACTCCTGATAGACCGCCGGCTCCGCTGCCACAGCAGGTACGGATAAAGAGCCTGCCATCATGGCTGCAGAAAGAAACAGGGAAAGAAATTTAGTCACCTTTCTGTGCATTTCTCCTCCTTTTGTTTTCAACGAACAGTGCGCCATGTCTTCAATAGAAGGAGCCGCATCCGATCCACCCTGCAGCAGGGAGAAGGGCCCGATCTCCCCGCACAGAATCCGGCAGCAGCAAAAGCTTCTATTAAAAACATCTTCTGTTAGAAGCAACTAACCCATAAGTCATGAAAAGACCTGCCCGGATGGGGCAAGTCTCCCTGGAAATGGTTAGTTCAGTAAAACTATTATTACCGCTAAAGGTCCGTTTGTCAATAAACGGATTTTTTAAAATGCATATTTTCGAAGAAGTGGTTGCTATAAAAAAGCGGAATCAAAACGGTCATTGTGTAAACTGCTTATTAAGTTATCTCAACCGTCTTTACCGTGAATAGAAACAAGAAGTGCAAAAAAACAGTTCCTGCCCATGCGCGGCATGAAGCAGAAACTGTCTGTATGTCCAATATATGGCCTTATTTAATTCTCTCTATACGCTCCGCTTATTCCTCCACGACGCGAACGGTCTCCATCACCTGGTCCTCGTAAGGGCGGTCGCCTGCCCAGCGGTTGGTGCGGGTGGAAGCAATGCGGTCGACAACATCCATACCGTTTACGACATGGCCGAAGGCGGCGTACTGTCCGTCAAGGAACTCGCCGTCGGCATGCATGATAAAGAACTGGCTGCCGGCACTGTCGGGATCCATGGCGCGGGCCATGCTGATGACCCCTCTCTTGTGGCTGATGGGGTTGTCGACGCCGTTCTGGGCGAACTCACCCTTGATGGTCCAGCCGGGGCCGCCCATGCCGGTTCCCTGGGGATCGCCGCCCTGGATCATGAAGCCGGAGATGACCCTGTGGAAGATGGTGCCGTCATAAAACTTTGCGTTTACAAGCTTGAGGAAATTTTCAACAGTAATGGGAGCAGCCTTTTCATCAAGTTCGAGATCAATGACGCCGCCGTCTTTCATAGTGATTCTGACCATTTTTTCACTCCTTGTAACAAAATACTTAGATTTACTATTACCAAATTATCTAATACAGAATAAACCAATGCCGAAGTCCAATTACCGACAAG
The DNA here is from genome assembly GCA_902780385.1 of uncultured Lachnospiraceae bacterium. Lineage (GTDB taxonomy): Bacteria > Bacillota > Clostridia > Lachnospirales > Lachnospiraceae > CAG-791. The sequence continues at coordinate 32,892 of CACZFF010000020.1, read as the reverse complement.
TGTTCTGCTTTCTGTCAGATACTTCGAACATTGGCCGTTTTCATGATAATCACCCGCCTGCGTTCTCCCGCCGGCGGGTGATTCTTCATGCAACATTTATATGCGATGTCTATTTGGAGGAGACAGGGGACGGTTCTGTGTCTCCTCCTTCGCGGCATCAACGATATTTTTCACTCTTCCTGTTTCATTTTTTCGGTATAACGCAGGTAAAAGTCACGGATCCTGTCGTAGGTCTCGTCATCGATATCGTGTTCAATCTTGCAGGCTTCATCTTCCGCCTTTTTCTCATCGATTCCGATTGCCTCGAGGACCTTTGTCAGCAGTTTATGCCGGGAGTAAATTCGCTCGGCGATCAGCCTGCCTTCATCTGTCAATGTGATGAGCCCGTTGACATCCATACGGATATAACCGTTCTCGCGGAGTTTTTTCATCGCAATGCTGATGCTGGGCTTGGAAAAGTTCATTTCATTGACGATGTCAATGGATCGCACCTGTCCGTTTCTTTCAAAAAGAACCAATATGGTTTCAAGATAATCTTCAGCAGATTCATGGAGTACCACGTTTTACCCCCTGTCTCAGATTAATATGTAAATTCAAATACCAGACCGCCGTAAGCGGGAAGGTCGAATTCAAGGTACTGGTCGCGGAAATCACATTCACCCTTTGCAGCCTTGATAACTTCCGGTACCGGCGTGTCGCCGAAGCCGCCGTACTGTTTCTCGGTGGAATTGAGGACAAGTTTGTAGCGGCCCTTTACGGGGACACCGACTCTGTAGCCTTCATACTTGACGGGTGTCATGTTCAGAACAAACACAAGACCCTTGCGGCTGGACGGAGCCTTGCGCAGGAAGGAGTAGATACTGCGGTCTGCGTCATTGGCATTGATCCACTCAAAGCCGCCCCAGTCATTGTCGATCTCGTAGAGGCACTTGTAATGTCTGTACATCTCAAGGAGCTTGCCGACATATTTCTTCATACCGGCGTTCTGCTCGTCGGAGAGCAGGAACCAGTCGAGCTCGCGGGCCTCGCTCCACTCACGCTCCTGGCCGAATTCCTGGCCCATGAAGAGCAGCTTCTTGCCGCAGTGGCCAGTCATGAAGGTGTAGCCCAGGCGCAGGTTCGAGTACTTGTCGACACGGTAGCCGGGCATCTTCTCCACCATGGAGCACTTGAGGTGTACGACCTCATCATGGGAAAGAGGAAGAATGTAATTCTCTGCGCTGTTGTAGCTCATCGCAAATGTCATGCCGTTGTGGTCGCCCTTGCGCATGACAGGATCCAGCTTCATGTACTCGCAGAAATCATGCATCCAGCCCATGTTCCACTTGAAGTCAAATCCAAGGCCGTCGTCCTCGGGCTTGGCAGTGATCTTGGGCCATGCTGTGGACTCCTCGGCGATTGTAAGGAAGCCGGGATGTGCGCCGTGGATGACGGAATTGAGATGCTTGAAGAACTCGATCGCATCGAGGTTCTCGTTTCCGCCGTACTTGTTGGCGAGCCACTGGCCGTCCTTCTTGCCGTAGTCAAGGTAAAGCATGGAAGCGACCGCATCGACACGGATGCCGTCGATGTGGAACTCGTTGATCCAATAGAAAACATTGGCGATCAGGAAGTTACTGACTTCGTGTTTTCCGAGATTGAAAATACGTGTGCCCCAGTCAGGGTGTTCGCCGCGGCGGGGATCCGGATCTTCGAAGATGCATTCGCCGTCGAACTTGGCCAGGCCGTGGGCATCCGGGCAGAAGTGCGCAGGTACCCAGTCCAGGATGATGCCGATCCCGGCGTTGTGCAGCTTGTTGATCATATACATGAAGTCATTGGGCGTGCCATAACGGGAAGTCGGTGCATAATACCCTGTTACCTGATAGCCCCATGAGCCGTCAAAGGGGTGCTCGGAAATGCCAATCAGCTCGATGTGGGTATAGCGGAGCTCTTTCAAATATTCAACGATACGATCCGCAAACTCTCTGTAATTGTAGAAGCCGTCTCCGCCGTCCGGATGCTTCATCCAGGAACCGATGTGGCACTCATAAATTGCCAGCGGCTGCTGGTTGGGATTCTTTTTGCCGCGCTTATTCATCCAGCGCGCATCTGACCAGCGGAACCCGGTAATGTCCGCGGTTTTTGATGCGGTGCCGGGCCGAAGCTCTGCCGAATTGGCAAAGGGATCAGCCTTATACACTTTGCTGCCATCTTTGGTAGTGATGCAATACTTGTAGAGCTCGCCCGCCCCGAGACCAGGGATAAACAGCGTCCAGATGCCGCCGTCATTGAGCTTCTTCATGGGATATTTTTCTTCGTTCCAGTCATTGAAGGCGCCGACCACATGGACCGCTTTTGCATTGGGTGCCCATACAGCGAAGAAAAATCCTTTTTCCCCGTCCTCCTCGGAAGGATGAGCGCCAAGCTTCTTGTAAATGTCATAGTGCGTTCCATTTCCAAAAAGGTAAGCATCTGTCTCTGATACAAAAACCTTGTTGCTCTTCACTTTTGCAGCCATAAGTTCCCCTTTCTGTTCTTATTGCTGTTGTTTGCAGTGTCGTGTTTCATTTTCAGGACTCTTTCGCAAATCCTGTTTCCAGACTTTTCAGCTTTTTCCTTTGCTCGCAGACTTTTCAGTTTTTTCTTTACGCGGGCTTTTCAGCTTTTTTCTTTGCTTGCGGACTTTCAGCTTTTTTTCTTTGCTCGCAGACCATTTTCCACATCTTCCTTCTTCCAGGAGCGTGTCGTCCCTGTCCTGCCCGGTTCAGAAGTGCTCTCACCTGCCGGATCTGCGGGAACAGATGCACCGTCCGAAGTGCCGCTTTCTGTATAGTCGTCTCCATACAGCTCACGTTTGACAGTCTCGGATCTCTCCATCACCCGCCTGCGTGCCTCAGCGAGACGCTGCTGCTCGCTGTCTTTGCGGATTTTCTCCCACTCTGACATGATCTGGGCCAGATCCAGCTGACCTTCAATCTGTGTCTCATCGGGGGAATCCTCTTCCATCACCATGGCAAACTGCCCGCTGGTCTCCTGGGCGAGGACACTGTCGTAATCTCCGTCACCGAGTTCACGCATACCTCGGGCGATCGTCTCCTCCATTCTGGCATCGCGCAGAAGAACGTCCGTGTATTCCTCCGGTGTCGCGGAAGGCTCCGAAGTGTCTGCGTCTTCTTCGAGCTCTTCATCGTCAAAGCCCTCTTTCTCCTTCTTCCCGCCGGAAGCATTATCTTCGGGGTCCGCCGCCTTTTCGACTGCTGCAGAATCAGGCTCTTCAGTGTCTTTCTTTTCAGATCCGGTTCCTGTCTCTTCGGGTTCTTCCTTTTCAGATACAGGTCCGGCTTCCTCTGCGTTTTCAGCTTCTTCCTGTTCAGGTCCGGACTCTTCAGCACTCTCCGCTTCTGATCCGCTTTCTTCGCTGTCCTCCTGTACAGGCACAGGGGGCTCGATCGTGCCGCCGCTCCTGAGGATTTCAAGGCGCTCCTCCTGCTGCGGCGTGAGCGGTGTCATGGACTTCTTCAGCTCAAGGGCACGTATCACAAAGCGTCCGTCGCCGAAATAAGCCACAATCTCATCGCACTGGCTGATGCAGCGCTGTTCCTCTCCTGCGCGCTGATACAGAACAGCAAGTTCATAAGCCCATCTCTCGCGGAAATCCCGCTGCAGGAACTCCTCCAGAACAGCAATCTGTTCATACACATTGACGTCCTGTTTCTTGTACAGCTTGTACTGCAGGAGAAAACGGTCCGGGTCTCTGGGTGCCACGTTGATAAAGGCATTATAGAGCTGCAGGGCGTGGATGTAATTATTCAGCTTCAGTTCAAGCTCACATAGGGAATAAATGATCTTTCTGCCTGATGGATTCCTCTCGTATGCCATTTCCATCAGATCGCGGCTGTCTTTATATCTTTTGTTGATCTTATAGAGGTCACTGATCCTGCAGAGAACATGGACACCTTTTACACGGGTCCAGTCGATCGTGTCCGCGATGTCTGCTGCGTCTGCAAAACGCCTCTCCGCAATCAGGCTGTCAATCTCATCCAAGCTCACTTTTAATTCGTATTTATCCACTGCCAAACCTCTTCGCTCTACCATTTTTTTCTCAGCGTCTATCCGTAAAATCAGTTTAGCACAGTGACATATTGATGTCAAAGAAAGTAGAAGTTCTGTTCCTAACTGATCCTTTGCCGGTTACTGTTTACGCCCAGTATAAGGAGCAACAGTAACGTTTATGATGTTAAATATCAGGCTGCAGGCCCCGCGCTTTTTCCAGCTGTCTGCTGAGGGCGGCAAATTCCTCCAGAGAGAGCTTTTCCCCGCGGATATCCGCGGAAAAGCCAAGCGCTGTGAGAGCTTCCTCCACTTCACTTCGGGTCAGCACCCTTCCCCTGCATCGGAAGCCGTGGGACAGACCGTTTGCCAGGGTCTTGCGGCGCTGGTTGAAGGATGCCCGTATAAGGGCGAAGAGGAATTCCTCATCCGCTTCCACCGGAGCCTGTTCATACGCCTGCAGATGGAGCACGGCGCTCTCGACAGCCGGCCTGGGCATAAAGCATGCGGGCGGAACCTTCAGGACGACCTCGGGAGACGAATAATACTGCACCGCCAGGGACAGTGCGCCGTACTCCTTGCTGCCCGCGCCGGCACAGATCCGGTCGGCGACCTCCTTCTGTACCATGACCGTAATGCTCTCAAATCTTCCCTTGTCTTCCAGAAGCCGCAGCAGGATAGGTGTCGTCACATAATATGGAAGATTCGCCACCACCTTGAGCGGCCTGCCCTCATTAAATCTGTCCGACAGAGCCTTGAGATCTGTCTTGAGAATATCCTGCCAGAGAATTTCCACATTGTCACAGTCCTCAAGTGTCTGCGCAAGGACCGGACGAAGGGTCTCGTCAATTTCCACACAGACCACCATACGGGCCGCCTCCGACAGGCACTGTGTCATCGTCCCGATTCCCGGACCGATCTCCAGCACACAGTCCTCTTTTGTGATGCCGGCAGCTTCCACGATCCCCCGGACAATATTGCCGTCGGTCAGGAAATTCTGTCCGTATTTTTTGCGGGCGCGGATCCCGAAATGTGCCAGTACTGCACGTGTAACACCTGGTGATGTGAGTTTTTCCACAATAAATACCTTTCTTCTATAAATACCTTCATGAATTAAACCTGCATTAATTCAGCGCAATTAATTCAGCGCATTTAATTCAACGCAGTCTGTAGAGGCGCTCGGCGTTTTCCTCTGTCCGGGCGATGACTTCCTCCGTATCCATTCCCTTGATCTGCGCGATCGCCTCAGCGATATAAGGGAGATAGAGAGAGCTGTTTCTCTTGCCGCGGTAAGGAACAGGCGCCAGATAGGGGCTGTCGGTCTCAATCACAATATTCTCGATGGGAATACCCGCCGCGACCTCCTTGAGCTTTTTGGCATTTTTGAAAGTCACAACACCGCCGATTCCAATGAAGAACCCCATCTTCACGAATTCCCGGGCAAGTTCCACACTGTAGGAATAGCAGTGCACCACTCCGCCGATCTCCTGAGCGCGGTGCGCCTTCATGATCTGCATTGTTTCCTGCGCCGCCTCGCGCGAGTGGATGACAACCGGCAGGTCTGCCTGGCGGGCCATCTCCAGCTGCTCCTCAAACCAGTGTTTCTGGATCGGTCTGTCCGGGGTGTCCCAGTAATAGTCAAGGCCGATTTCACCGACCGCGACCACGCGGGGATTCTGAAGCTTCCCGCGGATCTGTGCCAGCAGTTCATCTGTCAGGGGCGCGCAGTCAGAAGGATGGATACCGAGAGCACAATACATAAACGGATACTTTTCCGCCAGTTCCAGGCACTCGTCAATACTCTCCAGATCTGAAGCAATGTTGACGACACGTCCGATCCTCTTCTCCGGAAACTGTGCAAATATCTTCTCCCGGTCCTCCAGGAATGCCTCGTCATTGTAATGTGCGTGCGTCTCGAAAATCATGCTCATAAAATATATTTCCCTCTCACCGGCCATGCCGCCCGCCAGGGCGTCCCGGCGGTCTTTTCTGTATTGAAACAGTACCCTATTATACCACAGATATACGATTTTTGATTTTTCCTAAAAATAAATCAAATATTTTTCAAAAAGTGCTTGCAATTCAAAATAACATCGCATATAATAACACTTGCGTTCGGAAAGAGCAAAACATTCCGAATAAAAATTTCATAGAATATGCGCTGTTAGCTCAGTTGGTAGAGCACCTGACTCTTAATCAGGGTGTCCAGGGTTCGAGTCCCTGACGGCGCACTTGCGAGCACTGTTTTCAGATTATTTTCAAAAAGCAGTGCTCTTTTTTATAGTTCAGTTTCATGGGCGGCTGCCCGCAAACATGTATGATGAAAACTACGCGCTGCTTTGCGCGTCCCGCGCTCCCGCATCGCTCCAATCACTCGGATTCCGCTCGTTTTTCGCGAAAACCGCGCGCAAAACGGCTCCTTCCTCGTGTTTGGACGCTCGTCAAATGTCCGCAAATGCCCGAGCGAGCTCGGCATTTGCGGCCGCTTGACTCGCTGTTTTCATCACATTTCCGTCCAGATTTTCCGATTAAGCATAGACACATCACATTTTTTCTATATACTGACTAATTAGTGTCCACATAATCAATAGATTGTATATTTCAGTAAAAAGGGAGGGTGTATGAAAATTCAGTTCAGAAAGCTGATCACCGGTTTCCTGGTTTTCACGATGGCAGCAGGAATGCTCTGTATGCCTGCCGGAGCTGCTGTCCGAAACGAAACAGCTCAGGCATCCGCAGCGGAAACAGGAAAAACATCGGGACCCGGGGTCAGCAGTGAATCGTTCATTACCGAAAGTACGGAAACACCCGTGTCTGTAGATGTCTCCGGAGCCAGATGGAAAAAGGTCGGCGGATACCTGCGTCTGCAGTCCTCCAGCGGCTCCTACAAAACAGGCTTTGTAAAGCGCAACGGAAAGCTTTACTACTTTGATTCAAACGGAAACATGAAAGTCGGTTTCTTCAGGACCGGCGGTAAGACGTATTTCGCCAGCCATGTGCAGGGCGAAAAAGGTATGGGACAGATCCTGACCGGTCTCGTAAAAATCGGGAACTATTACTATTATCTCAGTCTTTCCTCCTCTCCTTACAAGGGAGCTGTGGCGACAGGTTTCCGGAATATCTGCGGCAGGAAATATTTCTTTAATTCCCAGGGCCGCATGGTCACCGGTTGGTTCACCACCGGCGGCAATAAGTATTACGCAAGCTGCAACAAGAAGGCGCATATCGGCGCTATTCTGACAGGGCGCCAGAAAATCGGCAACAATTACTACCAGTTCGATGAAGGCGGAAAGCTTCTGAAGAATCTCGGTCCTTCTGCCGGCTCTGCTAAAGCTTCTTCCAGATATGCCCATGTGATCGATGTCTCCGAGCACAATAAAAGCATTGATTTCTATAAAGTAAAAGCAGCCGGTGTCAGTGCCGTCATGATCCGCGCCGGATACGGCAAGAGCACCACAGACAAATATTTCTACCAGAATATCAAGAACGCCAAGGCAGCCGGCCTCTCTGTCGGTATCTATTGGTTCAGCTACGCTGCCAACACCAAACAGGCGATCAACGAAGCCAAGCGCTGCATGACGGTCATCAAGCCCTTCAATATCAACCTTCCTGTTTTCTTTGACTGGGAATATGACTCCATGCGCTACACCAAAGTCAGCAGCAGGACCAAGATCACAGATATGACCGAAGCCTTCTGCCGCACGATCACCGGCGGCGGTTACCGCGCAGGTTACTATTTCAACCTGACCTACTACAACAAATATTATAATCCCTCCAGACTGACCAAATACGCCACCTGGTATGCCTACTGGGGCACCAACAAGCCCAAATCTCCTGTCTGGACACACGCAGATACGATGGCAGCTCCCACACAATTTGATATGTGGCAGTTTACCTCCCGCGGCAGGATCAACGGAATCAAGGACGACGCAGACTGCAACCTGCTCCTGAATCCTTCTATCAGAAAATAATGTCAGGGGAAAACATTGCTTTTCTGATATTCCGGAGCAGCGCGTAGTTTATTCATACATGTTTGCGGGCACTCGCCCATGGCCACAAGTGTGATTATAATAAAAAGAATACGCTTTACAGTACTAATACTTTATAAAACATATTGATCACAAATGCCCGGCAGAGATCTTAACGACTTCTGCCGGGCATTTTTTACAGGTTTTGACCGGGATTAATCCCGTCATAATTCTCACGCCCTCCAGAAAGCATGTGTGTAACACAGCCAGTCAGCAGGCAGGTATCCATAAATGCAGGTAAATATATATCCATGCATGCAGACTATTGATTAAACAAAGCTAACCTATTATAATATAATATTATTGGTAGAATTTTGTTCAATCAGTAACATTATTTCGATTAAATATTCTACATTGTTTCAGGAAAGGAATGCATATGAAAAGCTTACAGTACGCTGTAAAAAATCCTCTCGGCATCCATGCCCGTCCCGCGGCCCTGCTGGCACAGGCCTGCACCGGAATCAAGAGCAACGTGACCCTTGAGTATGAGGGGAAAACGGCTTCCGGCAAGAATGTCCTGCAGATTCTTGCCCTCCAGGCAAAAAAAGGTTCCGTTCTCAATATCACCGCGGAAGGTCCGGACGAGGACAAGGCCATTGAGATCATCCAGGGTGTTCTCAGTGAAGTCGCTCCCCAGGACAAATCCTCCGATATTCTCCGCGTCGCCTTCTACGGCACAAAAGATTATGACCGCCTCTTCTTCAGTGAACTCTCCAAGGACAAGGGCGAAGGAACTTACAATGTAGACATCACTTATTTCAGCAGCAGACTGACCATCGAGTCCGCCCATCTTGCAGAAGGCTTCGACGCTGTCTGCATTTTCGTCAACGATGAAGCTCCCCGCGAAGTCATCAAGGTTCTCGCCAAAGGCGGCGTCCGCCTGATCCTGCTGCGCTGCGCCGGTTTCAACAACGTCGATGCGGAAGCCGCAAAGGAATACGGCATCAAGGTCCTGCGTGTTCCGGCCTATTCCCCCTATGCGGTCGCTGAGCATGCCATGACCATCATTCAGGCTGCAAACCGCCGCATCCACAAGTCCTATATCAAGGTCAAGGACAACAATTTCGCCCTGAGCGGACTGCTGGGCGTCGACCTCAACAACAAGGTCGCCGGCATTCTGGGCACCGGCCGCATCGGCCAGATCATGGCCCGCATCTGCAAGGGCTACGGCATGACGGTCATGGGCTGGGACGCATTCCCCAACAAGGCTCTTGAGGAGGAAGGTCTCCTCACTTATGCCTCCAAAGAAGATGTCCTCAGAAAGGCCGACCTCATTTCTGTGCACGCTCCCCTGATCATGGGCGACGGCGGCACCTATCACCTGATCGACGAGGAAGCCATCAACATGATGAAAGACGGCGTCATGCTGGTCAACACTTCCCGCGGTCCCCTCATCGACGCAGATGCCCTGATCAAGGGACTGCAGGCCAACAAGTTCCACGCTGTCGCGCTGGATGTCTACGAGGGCGAGGATGCCAACGTCTACATGGACCGCTCCGACGATATGATCGACACCGATATCGTCGCGCGTCTGACCATGTTCCCCAACCTGATCCTGACCTCCCACCAGGCCTTCTTCACCAGAGAGGCCCTGCAGGCGATCGCAGCCGTCACCATGGAGAACGCCCGCAACTTCAACGAGCAGCTGGATTTCGGTCCCGCGGAAGTCATCTGATGATTTCTTCACCGCCCGCACCCCCGCGCCCTGCCGGGAAGTGCGGACAGCGGCCTGCAAAACCCGTTTCACTGCGGGTGCGCAGTTCTGAAATGATGATATGAGATGATACGATAAGAAATACGATAAGAAAAATGTAAAAAAGGATTGAGGAAAGGCTGTAAATGCTTTTCCTCAATCCTTTTTTGTGCATATAAACCGGATTATTTCCTATGATGTTTCACATCTTTTGAATCATTTCTTTTGAATCATGAAACGTTTCTTTGAATCACATCCTTTGAACCACATCATTCAAATCTGTCCGGAACGGAGATGGTCGTGATTGCAATTGCTGCAATAGCTGTGATCGCAGTTACTACGATAATCATTCTTTTCATAAATCCTTATCCCTCCCTGGGTGTTAAACATTACTGTACAGATCCGTCTGAAGCGCAAGCGCTCTGCCAGGCTGTTTCGCGGATCCCGACAAATCCATGACCAGTATAGCATGTCCGGCCACTGATTGAAAATGTCCTCCAATGCATTATTTATGATGTTGAAGTCAAAAAGTTACTGTACAGACCCACCTGAAACGCGAGATGTTTTGCGCGCTTTTTTGCGCAAAACCCGAGTTGAACGGCGAAAATCGCGCGCGCAGCGCATTGGAATGCGATTTTCGCAGCGTTACATGTACACGCCCTCGATAGGGCGTGTACTGTAACGTCAAAAGGCGGCTGAGGGAACACCGTCTCGTCAAGCTGCACAATCCCCTGCAACTGTGACAGTAACTGCAAAACATCTGAAAATTGTCCCCCCTGAAGTGAAAATACGCCATTTGATGCAAAAATTGTCTCTGCTAAAATAATCAGCGCAAAAACAGAAACAGCAGTCAACCGAAATGCAGCGGGGACCGCTGCATGGGAGGGAAGTATGGACTATATTTTGGAAATGAAAGACATCAGTAAGACATTTCCCGGTGTGAAGGCTCTGGATCATGTTCAGCTGCAGGTCAGGCCCGGAGAAGTACATGCGCTGATGGGGGAAAACGGCGCAGGCAAGTCGACGCTGATGAAGATTCTGATGGGAATCTACACAAAAGATGAGGGCGGCGAGATCCTCTTCAACGGACAGCCTTATCAGGTATCCAATCCCAAGGAAGCAATGGACAGAGGCGTTGCGATGATCCACCAGGAGCTGAACCCGATCCTCGACATGCCCGTCTATGAAAATATTTTCGTCGGCCGCGAGATCCGCAAAAATGGTCTCGTTGACAAAAAGGCCGAGATCGAGGAGTCGAAACGTCTGATCGCGGAATGCGGACTGCACGTTTCCCCCATGGAGCTTTTGCGGAACCTGACAGTGGCCCAGTGCCAGCTGATCGAAATCATCAAGGCCATCTCAGTCAACGCGAAAGTCATCATCATGGACGAGCCCACTGCGGCTATCACGGACCGAGAGGTTGAGCTTCTGTTCGGACATATCCGCAGACTGAAGGAGCAGGGTGTCGCCATCATTTATATCTCCCACCGCATGGATGAGATCTTTACCATCTGCGACCGGATCAGCGTCTACCGCGACGGCACTTATGTGGGTTCCGGTGATGCAAAGGATCTGGACGAGCCGCAGCTGATCAAGATGATGGTCGGCCGTGAGATCACAGACGTCTTCCCTAAGGCTGAGGCCAAGATCGGCGAAGTGGTCTTCGAGGCAAAAAACATCGTGCGCGCGGACAACAAGGTCAAAGGTGTGAGCATCTCGGTCCGCAAGGGCGAGATCCTGGGCATCGGCGGTCTGGTCGGCGCAGGGCGCAGTGAACTGGTCGAGGGAATCTTCGGTATGCACAAGCTCTCGCAGGGCGAGATTTTCGTCAAGGGCAAAAAGATCACCGTCCACTCTCCCAAAGACATCATCAAAGAGGGCGTTGCACTGGTCACGGAGGACCGCAAGGTCACCGGCCTCAACCTGCGCGGTACAGTCAATGACAATATCGCCATGGTCGCCATCAAAAAGCTGCTGGAGAATGGTCTCTACAGCAAGACCAAGGCCAGAAAAGCCTCTCAGGAATATATCGAAAAACTCAAGATCAAGACTCCTTCCGGAGATCAGATCGTCGGAAACCTGTCCGGCGGCAATCAGCAGAAGGTTGTCATCGGCAAATGGCTTCTGAACGATCCGGACATCATCATTCTGGATGAGCCTACACGCGGCATCGATGTCGGTGCAAAGCGTGATATCTACCTGCTGATTGGAAATCTGGTACAGCAGGGCAAAGCGGTCATCATGATCTCTTCGGAGATCCCGGAGCTCATGGGTGTCTGCGACAGGATCGCCGTCATGTCTGAAGGAAATCTCTCCGGCGAACTCAGCCGTGACCAGTTCTCTCAGGAAGAGATCATGACTCTGGCATCCAAAATTGAGGTCTGATAATTACCATTCACATAAACGGGAGGAGCAACTCATGAAACAGGATGAGCTGAACAAAGGAAAAAATCTGAAATCGCTGATCAGCGAATACTTTATTTTTGTAATTTTCATCATTATCGTCATCGGACTGACGATCCTCAAGCCGAGCTTCATCACACCCAGCAACCTGGTCAACATTCTGAAGCAGGCATCCATCAACGGAATCCTGGCATTCGGTATGATGTTCGTCATTATTTCCGGCGGATTTGATATGTCTGTCGGTTCCACCGTAGCCTTTTCCGGCATCCTGGCCGCCATGCTCGGACAGGGAAACAATCCTCTGATCCTGGCCCTGATCGCGGCACTGCTGGCCGGACTCGGCGTCGGTCTCATCAACGGTGTCGGCGTCGCCGTCGGCGAACTGCCGCCCTTCATCATGACCCTGGGCACAATGACCGCAGTCCGCGGACTTGCCCTGCTGGCCTCTAACGGCAAGCCTGTCATCGGCATGAGCGAGCCCTACAAGGCAATCGCCGCCGGTTCCATCGCAGGCATTCCCATGCTGGCCGTTTTCCTGATCATTGTCATTATCATCTGCTCCTTCGTACTGGCAAAAACCGTGTACGGACGCAGAGTTTACGCCTGCGGCGGCAACCTGCAGGCAGCGAAAGTTGCCGGTATCAACACTACCGCGATCCGCATCTCCACCTTTGCGATTGCCGGCTTCCTGGCAGGTCTGTGCGGTTTCCTGATGACTTCCCGTGTCACCATCGGACAGCCCACCGCAGCTGAGAGCTATGAGATGGATGCCATCACGGCCTGTGTCGTGGGCGGCGTCTCCATGACCGGCGGTGTCGGCAAGCCCTGGGGCGTTGTCGTCGGCACACTTCTGATCACTGTCATCGCCAACGGCCTCGATATCCTCGGCGTCTCCTCTCACTGGCAGAAGATCGTCAAGGGTCTCATCATCGTCCTGGCTGTCCTGATCGACGTCAAGGGCAAGAGCAGGAAGAATTAAGCGGCGGCACATGTAAAGGACATTTTCACACGGCTGCAGTCCATGCCGTGTGTGATGTAAACAGCATTCTCATGCTGCTGTTAAGCGGCCGCATGTGATGCAACAGCATTTTTATTTATTCTACCAAGGAGGAAAGAATATGAAAAAGAGACTGATGGCCATCCTTATGGCCGGTATCCTGTCTGCAGGCCTGCTCGCAGGCTGCGGCGGCTCCTCTTCTGCGAGCAGCTCCGATACTGCAGAAAAAGATGCAGCCGAGACAACTGAGGCTGAAGCCGGCTCTGATGCAGCTGCAGGCGGCTACAAGATCGCCCTGATCCAGCAGCACCAGACCAACGCATTCCAGATCGCTGTCACCGAGGCAGCAGAAGCCAAGGCTGCAGAGCTTGGTGTCGAACTCACCATCCTCAGCGCTGACCAGGACGCTGCAAAGCAGATCAGCCAGATCGAGCAGTGCACTTCCGAAGGCTACCAGGCAATCCTGTTTGAGCCCGTAGATCCCGACGGACTCGGCGATGCAGCACAGGCTGCAGCAGACAAGGGCGTGATCATGATCAACGTCATCTCCGCCTGCACAGATTGGGAGAATCACGGTATCTCCGCACTTTCCTGCGGTGACAACGTAACTGCCGGCGAGACCGAGATGCAGCACGTCGCTGACCTTCTGGGCGGCAAGGGCAACATCGCAATCCTCACAGGCCCCTCCGGTGATGCCGGCGGCCTGCAGAGACTGGAAGGCTATGAGAACGTCCTCAAGAACTATCCCGACATGGTCCAGGTCGTGGAGCCCGCTGACTGCCAGTGGGATACCGCTTCCGCACAGGGCACAGTCGAGAGCTGGCTCTCCGCTTATGACCTTGACGCCATCATCTGCGAGAACGACGGCATGGCAGTCGGCGCAGGCAACGCAGCAGGCGCAGACAGCGGCATCATCATTACCGGCGTTGACGGCACACCCGACGGTTTTGAGGCCATCAAGGACGGCAGAATCACCGGTACTGTTTCCCAGGACGGCGGCGCAATGGCAGCCAACGGCATCGAAGCAGCCTGCAAGCTGATCGACGGCGAGACCCTCGAGAGCAATACCATCATCACCACCAACATCTGGATCGACAAGGAAAACGTCGCGGATTACGAATAATACTGCGTCCCGGCCAGATCCACAGCATCTCGAAAGTGATTGACGGATGCCTGGCCTGACCAGAGCCGGCCTGACCAGATGTCAGGATTGTTATCGCAAAGGCACCCTGTTGGTGTATAATATATTGCTGTTCAGACTGGCACGAGCCTCGAGGTGTCTTTGCGTGGCTTTGGTTCCGCCCTCAAGAGGGCGTGAACAGTAACGTATAATGCATGCTGTCACAGCACCCGGTGCCGTGGCAGCATTTTTTCTTAAAGAAAAAGATTTATTCAGACATAAGTTTGTGCCAGGAATAAGTTTTTTCAGACACAGGTTTTTTCAGATCATAAGTTTTTTCAGGAGCTGAGCATCATGTTGAAAGTCATCCTCGCCGACGATGAAAAAAAAGTCATCTTCCTTCTTCAAAGGCTGATCGACTGGGAGCAGATGGGCTATGAAATCGCGGGTATCGCCCACGACGGCCTCAGTGCCCTGCGGCTGATTGAAGAGACACAGCCCCATCTTCTGGTCACCGATATCCGCATGCCCGGCTGCAGCGGAATCGACCTGATCCGCCAGGCGCGGGAATTGCAGCCGACCCTGCACTGCATCATCATCAGCGGTTACCGGGAATTTGAATATGCCCAGAAGGCCATTAAATACGGTGTGGAGGATTATCTTCTCAAACCCCTGAAAAAGGATGAACTCTATTCCATTCTCCTGCGCATCCGGGACAGGCTCGGGGAAGAAGGAAATCAATCCAGCCGCCGGAAAAACACGGCAAATCACCAAGAACAGCTTCTGATGGACTTGAGGGACACAGCGCTGCGCAAGCTCCCCTTCAGCAATGTTGATGAGATCCATGACAGCTATGGCGTCGATCTCCTGCCGGAAACAGAGGGCAGGGAGACTCCCGCCGGAAATGTGTTCTATGCCATGGTGATCCACCCCGATATACCCGACACAGAGAGCGGTCCGGGGAGCAGAAGGATCCTGATGCAGCATTCGCTGGATATTGTGCGCAAAAATATCGAAAAAATCTCCGAGGCATCGGCAGCCGGCCTGATTCCGGAAGGAATCGCCGCCATCATCAGCGCTCCTTCCTTTGATGCTGTTGACGTCCGCCAGTGCTCCACCAAAATCCGCAAGGAAATCGAACAGCAGCGGGATCTTTTCTGGGGGATCCGTGTGAGTATTTCCATTGGAAAGCGCAAACCGACGACGAGCGAACTCTCCGCCTCTCTCCGGGAGGCAGTCTGGCTTTGTGCGGACAGAGTCTGCGGAAGAGCCTCCGTCCGCGACGCGGAATCGGAGGACATCTCTTTTGACAGCCACTATCGCATGCAGCCCGGTATCCGCAAGAAATTTCAGGAATCGGCAGAATACCTCGACAGGTCCTTCTTTGAGGCGACCCTGGCAAACAGTTTCTCCGAACTGCTGCGGCTGCGTCCTCTTAACGGAATTATGGCCGCAGAATGGTTCCAGGAAGTGGTCCGTGCCTGCAGCTTCGGCCTGGCACAGCAGAAAAGCAATGCCCCGTCCTTTGAAGAGGACCTGATCAAGCGCTTCTGGTACTGTCGAAGCCTGCAGGAAATCCACGACCTGCTGCTGCAGGAAATTACAGGAGTCATCGGACAGATGCAGGAGGAAAAGGCAGAGCAGGAGAGCCGCCCGATCACACTGGCCAAAAAATATATCCAGGAGCACTTTGAGGAACCTCTGCGTCTGGAGGACGTCAGCGAGATGGTCGGCTTCAATGCCACCTACTTTTCCAGCCTTTTCAAAAAAGAGACCGGGCAGGGCTTTGCCGACTACCTGGCCCATGTCAGGATCGAGCGCGCCAAGAGCCTACTGATGAACGACGACTGCTCAGTGATGGACGTCTGCGAAATGGTCGGTTACAAAGACCTGAAATATTTTTCCAGACTTTTCAAAAAGATCACCGGCATCAGTCCGTCGGATTACCGTAAGCTTTACAGATAAATCATCCGGCATTTTCAGGCAGACGCTGCAAAGACAGTCATTCAAAGACAGTCATTTAAAAAGGCAATTCTTTATTTGAAACTGTTTTCGGTTTTGCTGATGCCTGTGATGCATACCTTTGATGTATACCTTTGATGTATGCCTGTGATTCATGTCAGTGATTCATGTCTGTGATTCATGTATGCGGTACAGCGCCATGGAACAACAACACCTTGGAATGGAGAAAAACTCATGTGGCTGATTTCACAATGGAAACTCTATCGGGCACTGCGGCGCTACAGCCGGGAAAGAGACATGCGGCGTCTCCTTTCAGAGAACTGGAAAGATTCTCCTGCCCTGGACGTTTTTTTGAAGGATATCAATCAGCAGCTCTACGGTGAGGAGCAGCAGAAGCTCCAGCAGAAGCAGGCAGAATATCTGGCTCTGCAGAACCAGATCAACCCCCATTTTCTCTACAACAGCCTGGAAGCCATCCGTGCCGATGCCCTGATGGCCGGCTGCGAAGAGATTGCGGAGACCACCGAGGCACTGGCCACCTTCTACCGCTACACTATTTCCAACGTGCAGCAGTCCGTGACCTTTTCCGACGAACTCGACAACGTGGAAAACTATTTTACCGTCCAGAAATGCCGGTTCGGGGACAAGCTCTCCCTGGAGGTCGAGATGGAGAACGAGGAGCTCCTGGAGGCACGCATGCCCAAGCTCATTCTCCAGCCCCTGGTTGAGAATGCCATCGTCCACGGACTGGAGGGCAAAATCGAAGACGGCACTGTGCGGATCATCATCGAAAACAGTGAAAAGACCCTCTTTCTGCGGGTGCGGGATGACGGTGTGGGCATGACCGAAGAGGATGTGGAAGCGCTGAACCGCAGACTGTCGCAGACCGGCGGAGAAACTCCGGAGACAGTCAACATGTCCGCCCTGCCGCGCAAAAAGAGGGGAGGCATCGCCCTGGCCAATGTCAACACACGTGTCCGCCTCATGTTCGGCGACGACTACGGTCTGCGGGTCTACAGCGTCCCCGGCATCGGCACTGAATGCTGCCTGACACTCCCCCTTCGTTACGAAGAGTGAAAAATCTTGTCGATACAAGATTTTTCACTCCAGAGCTTTGTGCCGCGAGACGGCCCAAAGCTCCGCTGATTCTTCACCGTTTTCGCCTACGCGAAAACGCTTCAGGATACCGCTCTTACGAGCGGCATGGTCGGAAAGAGTGAAAAAAGGATTCCCATGATTGAAGAACTGATTCGAATCGAAAACGGAATATTCGTCAATGCGGGCAGGGAATACCATTTTGACATCATGCTGTCCAAGGGGGAAGGGATCGGAATCTATGTAGACAACCACAGGACTTCCGGAACTGCCTTCCGGGAAATTTTTTCCGGGAAGACCCGCATTGAATCCGGCAGAGTTTTCCTGTGCGGCGAGCGGACAGGATACTCTGAGATCATGCGCTGGATCCGGGAAAACACGATGGTGATCGACCGCAATCGTTTTCAGGCAAAGGAGCTCACCGCCCGCGACTATGTATGCGCTTTCGACAAAAATGCGCGCCGGGTCCGCCTGCACGCAGAGGCAGAGAGACTTTTTACAAAAGAGGCAGACGAAGTCAGACAGCAGATGGGCATTCTCTTTGACTGGGATACCCCTCTGACAACGCTGACCATGCCTGACTATTACCGCCTTTCGGCCTTCAAGGCATGGCTCTCCCACGCCCAGGTCATCGTACTCGACAGAATCACGGAAATCCTTCGGCAGCAGGATCTCAGGCCCTTTATGGACTGCATCCGCCTCCTCATGGAGCACGGAACTGCCGTCTTCCTCATGGAACTGGATGAAGCTTTTCTGTTCCAGTATGCGGACCGCATCGATATTTTTAAAAACCGGCGCCTCAGCTACCGCCTGTACCCGGAAGAATACGGCTCCAGACTATACGATATTCTGGGATGGAAGCCCGGCAGGCTTTCCCGCACACAGTGGGCGCTTCAATCTCCTTTTTTTACACACCCTGAGAATCCCGGCGGCAAGTTCAATTTCTATTCTGACAGCAAGTCTGATCTCTATTTTGACAGAAGGCATGTACAGTTTGCTGATGCAGACACTTCAACGGAATCATTCCGAATTGCTGCCCCCATGGACAAGACATCCGTTTTGACCTTATCAAATCTGACCTTCAATGGACTGCCGCCGATCGATTTTTCACTTGACAGCGGAGAAATCGGTCTTTTACAGGATGAAAACTACCGCACAGGCGCCTGCATCCGCGACTGTTTTCTGGGGAATAAAAACTGGGACTCCGGGATCTTCCTGCTGGACGGTCTGCCGGTTTCCTGCCGGGACCTGCGCAGGATGGTCGGCAGCAGGATTGCCGTACAGATTGCCATGCCGGACCGCACAGGCGGCGTCCTTTTTGACAACCTGTCCGCCCTCGAAAACCTCAGCACCAGCCTGATCCCCAAGGCCGGCAAGCACTTTCTGCACAAACACCTGATGGACAGCATCCTCGACGAATCCTCGGAATGGTTTGACAAAGATGCCCTGCTGAAACCGATCAGCACCTGGTCCATGCCGGAAAGGCTCCGCCTCTCCTATTTCAAGTGGTACCTCATGAACCCGAAAGTGCTCATCTGCCTTTTTCCATTCCTGGGGCAGGAATCCATCTACCACGAAATGATCATCGATCTGCTGGTCCTCTGTGCCCGCAGGGGAATCGCCGTCTGGGTCATTTCCTCGGGCATTCACACCATCCGCGAAAAGACCCGGAGCCGGGAATTCCTCGAGCGCGTGCGCTTTCTGGACTGATGATTGAAGACGAAAGTTCTCCCGGGCCGCATGGGAACCTCCAAGGTTCAGATTTATCTGACTTCCCCCAAGACTGCCGCCTGGACTGCCCTGACCGGCAAGATCACTCTGCCGAAGTGACAAGCTTTTGGCCATAGTCTCACAGCCGCAAACATATATGAATATATAAAAAGGCTCTTTCCTGTTTCTCTGCATAAGAGGAACGCGAAAGAGCCTTTCTTAAGAAGACAGGGAGGAGACAGAGAACCGTCCATGTCTCCTCCTTTTCAGCCTTCGATGCCCAGCATCCTGTCCAGTTCAGCCTCCGCCTGCTCAGGATTCTCAAAAAGGATCGTGTGCATGCCCACTGCCCGGGCCCCCTCCAGGTTTGTCTCGATATCGTCAATAAACACACATCGCGCAGGGTCCAGCTGATACTTCTCGATCAAAAGCCGGAAGAAGTCGGGATCCGGCTTGACCATGTGGACATCACAGGAAAAAAGTCCGCCCTCCATTTCGGGAAGAAAATATAAGGCGTCCGCGCACTCCCTCATGATCTTGTGGGAATAATTGGAGAGATACAGAATCCTCCTGCCGCTCTCTTTGACGCGCTGGAGCCAGGGCAGGCTGGATTCGCGGGGCTCCACAATGCCGTGCAGATCACCGAACATGTGCCGGATCTCCTCTTCCATTTCCGGGTCATTTCTGATAAAGCGCTCAAGGATTTCCTCCACAGGAATATTATTCAGATCCATCTGCACCCAGTCCTTTGAGCGCATGGTAGCGTACATCACCCGGTTCGCCTTCTCTCCCGTAAAGCCCTTCTTTTCCAGAAAGCGGAAACGCCCCAGTTCCACCAGGACACCGCCGATGTCAAACACTACCGTGTCGATTTTTTTATTATCCATTTTTTCTCCCGTTTTTACTGGTTGTTATTATTTGACAGCTGTCTGACTATCAGCACAGAATGAGCCAATCACGTCTCGAAACAGCCTTTCGCCCCCTCTTCAAGGGATGGGACAGACAAAGATGTCCCTGTGTCCCGGAACCGTCCCCTCACAAAATGAGTCAGGCAGAACCGTCCCTCGTGACTCATCCATTAGTATACAATATCTTCAGAGTTCCTGCACGGAAGCACAATTATACATCAGAAAAACCAGCAGCCGGAGCAATTCCAGCCGCTGGTTTTTCTGATCTGTCTGCAAAAAGTTCTGAATATTTTCTCACCCTGTTTATCTCTTCTCAGGCCGGGTATTTCTTTACATGCAGGTATAGCCTCCATCCACGGGGAGGTTGACGCCTGTGACATAGCCGGAAGCCGGAGAAGCGAGGAAAATTGCCGCGGTATCCAGTTCTCCCTCATTGCCGTAGCGTTCCTCAGGGATCATGGTCTTTGCGTTCTGCTGGAAGAAGTCAGAGTCGAGTGTCTCTTTTGTAAGAGGGGTATAGAAGTAGCCGGGGCAGATCGCGTTGACGGTGATGCCGTATTTTCCCCACTCTGCCGCAAGTGCACGGGTCAGATTGACAACGCCGCCCTTGGCTGCATGGTAGGGTGCAGAGCCGGCGACTTTGCTGCCGACAAGGCCGTACATGGAAGCGATGTTGATGATTCTGCCATATCCGGCAGGGATCATGGCCTTCTTGGCTGCGGCACGTGCCACTTTGAAGGTTCCGAACAGGTCGACATTCATTTCGCCGGAGAACTGATCGTCGGTGATATCCTCTGCGGGAGCAACTGCGCCTGTGCCTGCGTTGTTGATCAGGATATCGATCCTTCCGTATTTTTCCAGGACCTTGTCGATCATTTCTTCGACCATCTGTGTGTCTGTGATGTCGCAGCGGACAGGGAACGTCTCAACACCGAACTCCTCATGGATTTCGGCGGCGACTTCTTCAATTTTCTGCTGCCTGCGGGCAATCGGAACAATGATCGCTCCCTGATTTGCCAGCGCTTTCGCCATCTGCACACCAAGTCCGCCGGAGCATCCGGTGACAATCGCGACTCTTCCTTTAAGATCAAAATACTGTTTCATTTTTACCTCCTTAAGCATCTGCGTAAAACATGCTGCGGTCCTGCCTTTGACGGGGCGCGGCCTGAAAATATGCCCGATTCCCTGCAGCCATCTGCAGCCATTTACCTATCCCCCGAAATAATAGCTGCAACAAAAGATTTCCATGTTTAAAAATTATGAATGGCAGGATTTTTATCTGATATATCTATGAAATCAATTATACATGTACAAAAATCTAAAATCAACCATAGATATTACTTTAACAATAATGATAGTTTTTGTTTAATTTTCTATAGATTATACATATAACTCAAGCCTGTATCCATGTTTTCCAAAAAAGCGCAGAAGCTCCAGCCTCCTGTTTACAAGGGAAAAGCAAAAAAGGGCAGAGGCATCAGCAGCGTCGTGCGCTGTCGATGTCTCTGCCCTGGGAGCTCCTGTTTTCAGGAGTATATCGATGTATGCAATCGATCAGACTCTGTTTGATCTCTGTCCGTCAATCAGCAAATTGTATGCTGAAGCATCAGGCCAAGGGATCGTAATTCATCCCTTCCGTTTTTTTTCCATATACCGCTCCTGCTCCCGCGTCAGTTCCTTTCCCGAAAGCCTTGCGTCCAGTGCCTCCAGGGCCCGCACATATCCGCGCCAGCGGTTGAATTGTGCTTTGGTGAGGTCTTCTGTCTTTTCGATGAAGGAGGATACCGTGCTGCCGACAAGCGGCTGGTCCAGGAAAGAATCTGTCTTATGGAACCGTGCCCATACGCCGATCCCGTCCATAATCTCCGCGCCTGTGATCACTCCTGCCTGGTCGCAGGCTATGATCACGACATGTCCGTTCAGAAATCTTCCTCTGCGCTGACCGACGCCGACATTGCCGAGTTTACGCATGCGGCGGATGGCCTTCTGGTAATCTTTGATCTGCAGATATCCGCCAACGGACTGTATGGCTATCAGACAAAACAGCACAAGGATTGCAATAGATAAACCGGAAAGCCTCCCTTCGGCAAATATTCCGCTCATACTGAAATCCTCCTTTGCCTTTCTTTCTTGTATTTCCTGCCTGCGCTTCTTTCCGCGGGAATCAGCGGTAGTAGTCTGATTCCTTATCTCTCAGCGGGGGGAGAAATAAGGAATCAGCATTACAATATGATCCAAGAATGGTCAAGACTCGCTTTTTTCAGAAGATCTTGAATCAATAGATCTCAATTGTCTCGCCTGCGGCAAGATCGTCGCGGGTGATGGGTTCGCCGTCCAGCATGATGCAGCCGGGCCGATAAGCTGTTTCATCCGGGCTGAATGCCAGGGTGCAGTGTCCGAGCGTCGCAAGGGTATGCGGAGCTTCGCTGCCCACCGCAGTGATTTTATAAGTTTTTTTGCCGAGTTTGAAGGTGTCGCCCACAGCAGGCATTCCTTCCAGTGCTGCGTTTGTATGCAGAATTGCGAGCTCTGCCAGTTCCGGCGGCGCATCCTCATTGAAGATGATCACAAAATTAAGATCCAGTTCAGGGCTTAAAAACTCAAGAGCTTCCGGTCCGATCCCGGTAATAACTGACTTGTATTTCATACTGTCCACTCCTTTCCTGTTTAACAGCTTTCGTCCTTCTCCACTTTACTTCTTTCGTTCTGTTCAGCTTTGCTGCTTTCGTCCTGCTTCGCTTTCGTCCTGTTCAGCTTTACTGCTTTCGTCCTGTTTTGCTTTCGTCCTGTTTCACGATCAGAACAGTCCGATACTGAATACGAAGGCGATGATCACGGCGACGGGACCTGTCACGATCCTGGAGAACAGGACTGCGGGGACACCGAGTTCGATTGTCTCCGGCTCCGCCTCACCGAGGCTGAGTCCGACGGGGACAAAGTCTGCGCCGACCTGTCCGTCAATGGCGAACAGAGCGGGAAGCGCGTACTGTGCAGGAATGGCTCCGGCGGCAAACTGAGCGCCCAGGAGTGTTCCGACGACCTGCGCGATAACCGCGCCCGGGCCGAGGATCGGAGACAGGAAGGGCAGCGAGCAGATCAGTGAGATCACGAGCATGCCGGGAAGCGTGCCGCACAGCGGGGAGATCGTGTTGGCGATAATGTCGCCCAGACCGCTGGCACTGATGATACCGAGCAGTGTACTTGTAAAGGCCATGAAGGGCAGGATGTTGCGAATCACCATGTCGATGGACTCACGTCCTGCCTGGAAGAATTTGCTGACAACTTCGCCGACGCCCTTGCCGATGGTAACGACGATGCTCTGTTTCTTGCCCTCATTTGCCTGGCGGATCTCTTCCTTGGCCTGTTCCTTGGTCTTGAATCCGTCATTTGCGGGAGCCTGCTGCGCCTGTGCAGGTGCGGCAGCGGCTGCAGCGGCTTCCTCACCGACAACAGTAATGTCTTTCTCACGCACTGCGGAGACATAGATTTCAGGTTTGATGAACATTGCCAGAGGGCCGGACTGGCCGACGGGCATCAGGTTGACAGTAAAGATCTTCTTTTTGGGATAAACTCCGCAGCGGGCAGTGCCGCCGCAGTCAACGACCGCGATCATGACTTCGTCGTCAGGAAGGGTGGTCTTCCATCCGTCAACAGCTACGCCGCCTGTGAGATCAGCGATCTTCTGGGCTACAGGGTGGATACCGCCTCCGGTCACGCAAAGGACGGTGTGGCATTTCTCTGTAGGTGTGATCGTAAGGGGGCCGCCCCAGCCGCCTTCACCGGCTTTAATCTGAATCGTATTATACATCTCGATGTCTCCCTTCCCTTATGCGTTCTCAGCCTTTTTGTTCCTGCCGGTCAGTGCGAAATAGATGCGCTCGGTCAGGATACCGCGGATCAGAATAACGATCAGGCCGACGATGAAATAACGAATCGCAAGCCCTGCAGTGGAGAGGCCTCTCTCCTGAAGTCCCTGGGCAATACCCATCCAGACGAAGAGCTCGCCGGGATTTGCGTGCGGGAAAAGTCCTGTGATCGGGTGCACCAGGCTGACTGCCGCGTCGTAGTAGGCGGGTTTGTATTTTTCATCGACAAATTTTCCGAAAGAATAGCACATGGGATTGCCGAGAAAGAAAACCGCGATCAGGGGCAGCAGCGTATAACGCAGTACTGTAAATCTGGTGATCTTCTTTGCAAAGGCTTCTACCCTCTCCGTGCCGACCAGTTTGATCACGGAATTGACCGCCGTCATCAGGCAGACGACCAGCGGAATGATACCGGTGACCCAGCCTGCAAAGGTGTTTCCGCCAGCCTGGAACAGACCGATGAAGCCCTCCGCCAAACTCGATATAATACTCATTTTCTCCTCCTTGTCAGCATCTGTCGTACAGGCACTTTCAGTGTGAAGTGCTTTTGAAATCAGGCACGTATGTTTTACCTTATTTTAGAAAAACACACGTGCCCTTCTTTTGTTTTTGCTTTACATTGATCTCAGTGGGGAAACTCACGCTCTTTTAAAGAGATAAGCGATCGGGAACAGGATTACCAGGTCAGCTCGCCCTTTGCAAGCATCTCGTCCTGTTTCCTTCTGAGCTGCAGAATGTAGGAGGACTCGTCCAGCTCGACCATATCGTAAGTGATCAGCTCGCCCTTCTTGACGTCCTTGACCATCTTTGTCTTTGCATTGACCAGGCCGATGGGCAGAGCGTTCTTGGACTTGGCTTCCTGGAAATCCATGAAACCGCCGTAGCAGGTGAAGCCGCCGATGCCGTCGAGGTACTCGCCTGCCTTCATATCCTTCTTGGCGATGGTGGTTGTCTCAGCGTAAGGGCCGCCTGCCTTCGGAACGATGCTGGGCACGCCGTGAAGGAGGATACGTGCGACAGACATGGGAGTCTCAAGGCTGGTGAGGTGATAAGGACGGAACAGTGTGAAGTTGGGACCGGGGCCGACCTGGAGGTACTTCATCTCTGCGATAACTTCGGGAAGCTTGGAAGTAACAATCGCATACACGCCGGGAGCTACGCCGTTGATGTAGTCAACAACTTCGTAACGATCCAGGATACCGCCGTCCTCTTTGAGGCGATAGACCTGATCCAGCTCTTTGACAGTTGCCTGATAGCCGGAGCCGTTGGTAACTGCGGGAGCATAGCCGGTTGCGTTGGACATGGCAGTCATCTCGACCATGGTCTTTGTGCCGTCCTTGAAGCAGGTGAGCATCTTGGGGTTCATGTGCTTGGAAGCAGCTTCCTCTTTGCAGGTCTCAGGTGTGCACTCAAGGTTGACCTTGTTGTTTTTGCCCTTGCCGATGACCTGAACGTCAAAGCCGAGTGCCTTTGCGAAATCATAGAGCTCCATGACTGCGCCGGGCTCATCGCCTGCGCTGCCGGAATAGATGACGCCCTCTTCCTGGGCCATCTTGTACAGAAGAGATCCGATAACGACGTCACACTCGACGTTGAGCATGATGATGTGCTTGTGAGCCTTGATGGAGTCGACTGCGATGTGCGCGCCGATCTCGGTAACACCTGTTGCGTCGACGATGCAGTCCACGCCTTCAGCGCCGATGGCTACATTTGCGTCGCTGGAAATGGCATATTTGCCGGACTTGACGATCTCGCTGGCCTCTGCAGCTGTCTTTGCCTCGATGATCTGATCCTCGGCGATACCTGCATTGAGCAGAGCGTTCTTTGCGTTCTCGATCTTGATGTCGACAACGACAGCGGGCATCATGCCCTTCATCAGGACGACCTGGCTGGTCATTCCGCGTCCCATCTGGCCGCAGCCGATGATAGCCATTTTGATAGGTGTACCCTTCTTCTCCAGAGCCTCGAGTTCATTTGCAATACCGAACATGATGATTCCTCCTTAAATAATCTTGATAAAAAATATGATCTTACAGCTAAGTGTGTTCTATGCTGATGACTGTGCAGCCGGTTTTCCATTGACTGTGCAGTCAGGTTCCCATTGGCGGTCCCTGCAGGACGCTTATACTCACATCTCACATGAGTCTGTACGGAATTATCTCTCTGCGTTGACCTTCTGGATCGCTTCGAGCATCTCGCGGATGCGTCCCTCTCTGCTGGGCGCGTTGAGGATGCCGCTGGTGCCGCCGCTGGCATCCGCGCCCTGCTTGATCACGCGATATACGTCATCGCCGGTCGTGACGCCTGCTGCCTGCAGGATCTTGACATTGGGGTTGACATCGCGGACTGCCTTAGTGGTAGCGAGGATGTAATCATCGTCGCTGGTCTTGCCGGTGCCGATCAGGCTTGTGGGCTCGCAGATCATAACATCGGGGTCAAGCTGTGCAATAGCTGCGCACTCCGCAGGAGTGTCTGCGCAGACGATCGTGATCAGGTTCAGTTCCTTGGCTCTTGCCATGGCCTTGCCCAGGGCGGTAACTGTCAGGGAATGCTCCGCATGGTTGAGAACGACTGCCTGTGCGCCTGCATCCACGATTCCTTCCGGAAGGATGTGACCCATGCCGCGGCCGGGAACGATGCCGTCCATGTGCTGCGCGGTCAGGATAATGTATTTTGTCTTCTCCGCGATCATTCGCAGATCCGCATGCTGTGCCGTAAAGACAATGTCAATATCAAATTCCTGTGTCAGTCTCTCGCAGACCAGTGCCAGATCCAGGGATTCCTGCCCGTAGATATAGGCCTTGGGATTGACGATCAGGAAAGGGGAACGCAGTGCTCTTTTCTCCATTTTTATCATCCTTTCTTTCTCCTGAGATGCTTTCTGAATATTTACTGTAAAAGTTCGATCAAGCGGCTGTGGGGATGGACGAGCTTGCTCGTCCAGACATACAGACATTTGATCGGACCCCCATGTATGAGACAAAAAGCTACGCGCAGCAAAGCAAGCGGAGCGATTGTCGAATACATGGGGGCGATTGCGGGAGCATGGCCTTGCCATGCGGAGCAATCGACTTTTACTCTTCTGGTAGTGGCAGTCACGCTGCCATGGCAGTTTCCTGTGAAATACTTCTTCCGTGCCAATGCTTTTGGCTGATGCTTTATTGATATA
The DNA here is from genome assembly GCA_902780385.1 of uncultured Lachnospiraceae bacterium. Lineage (GTDB taxonomy): Bacteria > Bacillota > Clostridia > Lachnospirales > Lachnospiraceae > CAG-791. Next base: position 5,909 of record CACZFF010000020.1, on the reverse strand, counting down.
TGCTTTATTAAAAATGCGCTTTTGATAAATGCTTTATTCTCCGATCACTGTGATGATGCAGCGGCGCTGGCGCTCTCTGGTGCGGTCGAAATCAACAAAGTAGATGTAGCCGGTCGTTCCGACGCCGAGCTTTCCGTCTGTCACATCGAGCACCTGGCTGGAACCCAGAAGGGTGGCACGAAGGTGTGCATCTCCGTTCCAGAGTGCTGTGCGGTCGCCGCCGGGAAGGTATGCCTCCGCATCCGGCCAGGACTCAACTGCCTCATAGTGCTTCTCACCGGGATAGTGGTAGATTCCCGCGGAAGTCTGCTCAGGGATGATCTTGCGGAGAACGTCGTTGAGATCTTCCTGCAGGAACTCATCGCCCGCCTCATTGAAGTCGTGAACAAACTCTTCGAAAAAGACGGAGCAGGTCGTGTGGGGCGAAATCACGGCGCAGATGCCGCTCTTGATGCCGCTCTCCTCGATCACTCTGCGGACATCACCGGTGATGTTGATGTAGGAAGGGGTTCCGCCGTGGGATTTAACTTTGATGGTTTCTTTATAAACAGCCATTTTTTCCTCCTCTGAAAAACTTCTCTGAAAAAACTTGTCTGTAAAAGTTTCTCTGTTTAAGCTCCTCTGTAAAAACAGTTCCCTGAATGCCTTTTACAGAGTGACAGCCTTTGTCTCGAAGACCGCGTAGCAGTGACGGAGCATGTCGGCCATTCCTTTGTTAGCTGCGTCCTTGATGGTGTAATAGTCTTCGACGACCGCTTCCTGCTTAGGCAGATCGTAGACTGCCTTTGCACCCTGCACCATGAAGTCGGAGTAGATGTTGATCTTGGCGATACCTTCGGTTGCGCAGCGGTTGAGGTTTCTGTCTCCGGAAGAGGAGCCGCCGTGCAGGACCAGGGGTGCCTTGACTTCTGCGGCCAGCTCGTGCAGGCGGTCGAAGTTGATCTTGGGTGTGCCCTTGTAGAGGCCGTGCGCTGTTCCGATCGAAACTGCAAGGGAGTCGACGCCCGTGAGTTCGACAAACTTCGCTGCTTCCTCGACAGTTGTATAGATGTTGTCGGAATCGTTGTCGTATTTGGCTCCGGTTCCAACATGGCCGATCTCCGCTTCGACTGTGACACCGCGGGGACGTGCATAATCGATGACCCGCTTTGTCATCTCGATATTGACATCAAAGCTTTCCATGGAGGCATCCAGCATGACAGAGGTGAAACCAAGGTCAACAGCCTTCTTGGTCATCTCAACGGACTCGCCGTGATCCAGATGCAGGACGATGGGTGTCTTTACCTGCTCGGCATAGAATTTTCCGAACCAGGCACCTTCCTCGATCGAGAAGAAACGGCCGAAGTGGCTCTCTGCCAGACCGATGATCAGCGGAAGCCCCATGGCCTCGGCAGTCAGGACATGGCTCTTGAGTGAAGCGGCGTCCACGAAGTTTGCGGAAGGAACTGCGAAATGTCCCGCTCTTGCAGCCTCCAGAATTTTCTTTGATGATGTCAGCATTTGTTTTCCCCTTTCCTTTTTTGTGAATAAATGTGTGTTATACCTTTGTTTTTCTCACATAATTCTTCTGAAAACTTGTTTTCTGTTGTTTTATGTGCTTATGATACACAGTAATTCACATTTTGTCAAGGTTATTTTGTGATTATTTGTAATTTTTTGTTAATTTGTGCGGTTTTAGGACTTTGTTTATAGAATACTGTTCTACGTGTCACGGGAACCAAAATTCCGATCTTCCGAACACCTGAAAAAGGCTTTTCTCCCAAAAGGAGCAAAGCCTCGCGGCATGTTATTTCAGTTGAAAAAAAAGGTGGATAATGGTATAACTGTTGTAAGATGTGATAATCTGTTAGAAATTGTTTTTGTAAAGAATAAACAGGACTGAAGAAGGCTCCTCCCGTCATAGGAAGTCAGTGGGATTACGCCTGCAGCAAATGAAATGAGAGGTTGGCATTTATGAATAAGAAAGAAGCCAGAATCATCCAGATCCTGGATAAAATGAAAGCGGATCCTTTTGTGTCGATCGAGGAGCTGGCAAAGCTGTTCGGCGTCTCGCAGATGACGATCAGAAGAGATCTGCAATATATTGAAGAGCACGGCCTGCAGGCACCGGTTTCTGCGCCGACGGTACAGACCGGATCCCCTTCCCTGTCAGCTCCGCATCCCTATCTCTATTCTGAGGAAGAGGTCCACTACAGGGAGGAAAAGCGTCGGATCAATGCCTTTGCGGTCAAACTCTTATCCCCCGGAGATGTCATCGTCCTCGACTCCGGCACGACGACAGGAATGATGCCGGAGCTCATACCGGATGACATGCCGCTGACTGTGATCTGCTACAGTTCCTACATCGTCTCCCGGCTCTGCGATAAGCCCAATATTCAGCTGATCCTCGCCGGAGGATATTACCATCGCAACACAAAGGTCTTCTCCTCGGAGGAGGGGATCCGTTTCATGCGTCAGCTCCGCGCCCACAAGATCTTCCTGTGCGCGTCCGGTATACATGAAACCATGGGCCTGACCTGTACGGACCAGTACATCGGAGATTTGAAAAAAGCCGCAATCTCCATGTCACTGGAGAAGATCCTGATCTCCGACTCCTCGAAATTCGGCCACGTGACCCCCGGTTATTTCGCCAGCATCGACGACATGGACAGGATCATCACGGACACAGGGATCACCCCCGCCTGGGAGAAGCTGATCAGGGACAAAGGGATCCGGCTGGATATTGTATAATTGTCATTTCAGAGAATATGAGGAGACCTCGTGCATCCAGTCTTTCATGAGCATGTAGGCCTCTTCATATTTTTTCAGGTAAAACTGGTATCGGCGATGGTTTTCCGCATCGGGGCTGATCGTAGACTGATACTGCACCATACTCTGCGAAGCAGTGTGGATATCCTCATAGGCGCCCCCTGCCACAGCCCCCAGGATCGCAGCGCCGAAACAGGAAGCCTCTGTCTCCCGCGGGATATGCAAGGTCAATCCGGTGACGTCGGCCAGTATACGCAGATAGAGATCGCTCCTGGTCATTCCTCCGCTCAGGCAGATTTCCTGAAGGTCGACATATTTTTTATAGACATTCAAAATAAGGGCAGTCCCATAGCAGGTCGCCTCCAGAATTGCCCGGTAAATATGGGCCGGCGTGTGCCCCAGTGACAGACCATAGAGCAGTCCCCGCACATCGGAGTCCACCCAGGGGGTGCGGTTGCCCTGCAGATATTCCAGCATGAGCAGACCTTCCGACCCGATCGGGAGCTTTTCCGCCTCCCGGTTGAGAAGGTCCAGCACGGAACAGCCCTCTGCCTCCGCCTGCTTTTTGTAACTGTCGGCAAAGCCCTTTTCCAGAAACCATTTGATCACACCGCCGGAGGAAGTCTGACCCCCTTCCAGGCCATAATAGCCGGGGATGGTGATGTCCGGAAATGCTCCGTACAAACCGGGATCATGAACTTCTTTTTCCAAAAGCGTGAATTGCAGATTGGATGTCCCGGTCGTCTGCGCGACCTTTCCCGGCCGGGTGATGCCAAGGCCGATCGAGGCAAGAAGGGCATCACAGCCGCCGGCTCCGACTGGCATCCCCTCATACAGGCCAAGTTCGCGGGCAGCATCCCGTGTCAGCCCCTTCCCGATCGGCCTGCCCAGCTCCAGAACTTCTTTCGGGAATTTATCCCCGGCGTCTTCCAGCCCGATCTTTTTCAAAAAACCGGCTTCCCATCCCCCCTTGTGACTGTCATAATGCCAGCGCATGGTGATCGGATTGATGGAGGATACAAGGCAGCCCGTCAGCCGGTAATTCATGTAATCCAGGCACTCACAGATCCAGGCCGCCTTCTCCCAGTTGTCGGGTTCATTCTCTTTGAGCCAGAGCATTTTCGGAAGGCCCCACTCTGCAGAGACATTGCCATGGCCGTTGTATTTGAGGACAGGATCGCCGGTAGCCGCAATCCTTTCCGCCTGTTTTGTCGCCCGGACATCACACCACATCAGCGCCGGACGAAGGACTTCCATATCCTTCCCGAGCAGAAGAAGCGTGCTGACTGTAGAACTGATGCCGACACCGCAGATTTCCTCCGCCGCGATCCCGCTCTTTTCGAGCGCTTTATGCGTCGACTCCACAAGTGCCTTCCACCAGTCCAGCGGCTCCTGTTCCGTCATTCCCGGACCGGGGATCGCTGACCTGACATCCGCTGTGCTGAATACCACAGCCTCGCCGGCCAGCGTAAAGAGCCCAACTCTCACACCGCCGGTCCCGATATCGATGCCCATCGTGTACTTTTTATAATGTCTCTTATCTTTTTCCATTGTCATTATCCCCTGTCCCCAATGTCTTCGCGTACTTTCGTTTCATGACACTAAATATTCCTTGTCCATAAATACTACTATAATAAAAAAGCAGAGATTTTTGAACACTCTTCCCGAACGTGCCGCTCGTCAGAGCGAGCTGCATATCAATGCAGACACTTCCATAAAAAATTTCAGATGTTAAATTGTGTCCCAAATGGTATAATACCTCTGGAAAAATCTCTGCCGGCAGGCAAATAATCCTGCAAGAGCATTATTACATGCAAAAGCATTATTACATCAGAAAGAAGAACCTGTCTGAAAAGGAGCCTTATGAAAGATATTCTGGAATTATACCTCGCCTTCCTGCGTATCGGCGCCGTCAACTTCGGCGGCGGATACGCCATGCTGCCGCTGCTCGAGCGCGATCTGGTCCAGGACCGCGGCTGGACCACGACCCAGGACCTGACAGATTATTTTGCCATCGGACAATGCACCCCCGGTCTGATCGCCCTCAATGTCGCAACCTTTATCGGAAGCCGCAGAAAAGGGGTGGCAGGTGCCATCGCCGCCACACTGGGCTTTGTCACCATACCCATTATCATTATTTTGATCATCGCCACATTCCTGCAGGGCTTTGCCGATATGCCAGTCGTCCAGAACGCTTTTGCAGGTATCCGTGTCTGTGTCTGTGTCCTCATCGTCCAGGCGGTCCTGCGCCTGTGGAAAAAATCTGTCGTGGACAAGGTCAGCCTCTGCCTCTACATCGGCGTCTTTCTGATGACGGCTCTGTCCGGCGTTCTCCCGGTCGCTGTTCCCGCCGCCATCCTGGTCATCACATCCGGCATCCTCGGTGTGATCATCGGCGGCTTCCGTGACAATAATGACAATAAAAAGGAGGCAGAGAAAAAATCATGATCTATTTACGGCTCTTTTTTGAATTTTTCAAGACCGGTCTCTTTTCCATCGGCGGCGGACTTGCTACGCTCCCCTTCCTCTATGAGATGTCGGACAAGACCCACTGGTTCTCACACTCGGACATCGCGGACATGATCGCGATCTCTGAATCAACCCCCGGCGCGATCGGCATTAACATGTCGACCTTTGCCGGTTTCAAGACGGCGGGATATCCGGGCGGTATCGTGGCCACTGTCGCACTTGCGACCCCCTCTATGATCATCATTCTGATCATTTGCGGCTTCCTGCAGAAGTTCCAGAGCAGCAGGCATGTCCAGAACGCTCTCTACGGTCTTCGCCCTGCCTCAATCGCCATGATCACGGCAGCCGGTCTCAATGTCGCCAAGGTCGCCCTGATCAATATCGATGCCTTCATGGCAAGTCATAAGATCGCTGACCTGTTTTTGTTCAAGGCGATCCTTCTTGGAGTCATCATCTTCGTCGGACAGAAGCTGTTCCCCAAGATCCATCCCATTGCTTTCATCGCCTTCTCGGCGGTCGTCGGAATCGTCTTCCGCTTTGCCGGCGCCTAAGCCACCGGCAAAAAAGCTTAAATGCAGCTCAATGTTATAGTAAATTATCTATAGTTCCGCATAATAATTAGACTTACAAATAGGCAATCACTTAATAATTCCTTATAAATACTGGTGTTTTCAGCCACTTTTCTTGATATA
>CACZFF010000019.1 GCA_902780385.1 uncultured Lachnospiraceae bacterium | reverse complement strand
TATGTTTCAGTGCTTCTGTGGTATATATAGGAGAAAAATGATAGACATAACAAAAAAGCACCGGATTCCCGGTGCCTTTCTTTTGAATATTATTTGCTCTTCCTGCAGGAATAGTTCCTGCCGATCCTCTGGATATCCGCCCAGGGATACAGGTTTTCAATCTCCCGGCAGTCATCATATGTAATGATAATGTCCGGGCCTCCAAAACCGGTATAGAGAGAATTGACCATATCCGCAAAGTTCTCATGGCCATCGATGTCGTAAGCGTGTGGATACAACCTCTTTCCCTGCCCGTAATATGGCGGATCAATGAATAATGTCGTGTTTTCTGTCCAGTACGCATACTGTTCCAGGAAGTCGCAGGCGTCCATGTTGTACAGGGAAATTCTGTCTTTCATGGATGCGATCCGCTTTATCCTTTTCGTAAGATTCATCGGGTTCCATCTGGATGCAATATCCTTCATGGGATTTGCCATCTGGATCCCGGAAAAAGCTGTCCGGTTAATAAGGAAAAAGCACCATGCCCGTTCCTGATCCGTAATGTCTTCCCTCAAGCGTTCCTTCGCTGAAAAGAAAGCCTCCCTGTCCGGGACAGTTTCTTCAATCTTCCGGATAAGGCTGCCCGGCGCGTACAGCACTGCCTTCCAAAAAGCGTATACGTTTGGGTCCGCATCATTCAATAGAAGCTTTTTGATACGCCCGGCATCAAGAAGGCTTAGCCCGACAGAGGCCCCGCCTGCAAATACCTCGACAAAACTGTCCATCTGCCACGGCTGCGTCTGCATAAGTAGCCAGTGTGCGATTTTCGACTTCCCGCCGGGATAACGGAGAGGCGAGATCTGCTTTTTCAGCTTATGCCTCCTTTCCATATCCGGGTAGATGCCCTTTTCAGACTCAAGGACAAGCAGCATCCGGTGCCTTTTGTTTTTTTCGTTATCGTAATAGGTGAACCCATCACAATCCGCGCACCAGAAGCCGCTACCGTCTTTGGCAATATCATCTTTTTCTGTGCTCCCGCACCAGCGGCAGCACTCTTCTGTTTTCACTTTTTTGCCCTTTCTTTCTCTTCTTTCTTTTTCTTCTGGTATTCAGCCTCTCTTTTGGCTTTTTTTACCATCAGGGACATTGCTTCATCACCGACATCATTGTCGGCATCTTCCTTTTCAGCCTTTTTGCGGCATTTTTCAATTGCCGTGTCATAGTCATAGCCGATCTGAAGAGACAGATTTTCCGCGATCCTGCGGAAGTTGCTGCTGCCGGCATATTCCGTCTCGGCCCAGATATTTTCATCTCGAAGCATACAGATAACCAGCACAAGGCTTCCATATGCGCATGGGATTTCATCTGTGCTAAAGTTATTTGCCCCTGCCAATTTCTCCGAAATAGACAAAAACTTGTTACGGTAATATGCCAGGTACTGAATATCTTTCCTGTACCCGTCCAAAATGGATATATACCGCAGTATCAAGCCCGAGATGAATACGAGGTCAGATGCAGGGCAGGTCACGTCATATTCCTGAATAGGGTGGCTTTTCATGTTATAAGCGCGCCGGATACGGACTATACGCCCACTGTCTTTGCTCATGATCTTTTCTCCTTCCTTTTGTGTTGTTTATATATCTCTGTGTCGTGAGCCTTCTCGAACTCTGCCAACCAATAGGAGCCGGCTTCCCGGAACACGTTTTTCCTGTCTGTCTCTAATATAGAGAACCTGCCGATATGTGAACGCAGGTACTTGACAGACATCATCCGTTTCTCCGGGATGAGTTCCATGATATGAACATATCCGTATGACTCATGCCGGTGTGTTGGATAATCCTCAAAGCGAAGAAATTCTCCGGCACGCTTAGGTGCGTTATAAAAAGAGTCAAATGGTTCCAGTTCTGTACCTTGTTTGTATGGGATATAATAGTATTTCATTCTTATGCATCCTTTCAGTAATCGTCATCGATCGGCGTCCCGTCCCATCCCCATTCACTCGGGGGAAGGAGCTCCTGCCCGGAAATGCTGTACCACTGGCCGCATTTCGGGCACTGGCACGCGCCCATATATTCATTGGTCAGGGACATTTCCTGTCCGCAGCGGCAGGTGCCGGTATCCGGCTCGCGGTATCTGTTTACGTCCTTGTGGACTTCATTGAACCCGTACGGGTACTTCTCCGGATGGGCCAGGCAATCTGCATAGTTCTTTCTTGCCGGCTCTTCCATCTGGTCCATAAGCACGTTCCCATCCTTGTCGCACGGGAAAGCATAACCTCCGTAACGATCGACATAGAACATGAGCGCGTAACGCACCTCTTCTCTCCACTCTCCTATTTTGTGATTATTGATCATTTTATGCTCCTTTCTTTGTCTCCATATTGTTTTCAGGTTCTTGTGGAATACATATGGGACAATAGGGAAGGATACAACAAAAAACAGCACCTGCAGATACACAGGTGCTGAGTTTTTTGCATTTTCCTTCTTTTCATCCGGCCTTGAAATTATATACAGGGATTATCCTGTCGATAATCTCGACTGTATCCCCGATATTTTCAATGATCGCTTCCATTGGCTTGTACGCCATAGGACTTTCGTCGATGGTCGTTTCAGACACTGAAGATGTCCAGATACCCTCCATAGATTCCGCAAAATCTTCCATCGAGATGGCTTCTTTTGCCTGTCCGCGGCTCATGAGCCTGCCGGCACCGTGTGGAGCCGAGCAGTTCCAGTCTGGATTCCCTTTCCCGATACAGATGAGGGACCCGTCGCGCATGTTCATGGGGATCAGAAGACGTTCTCCTTTTGCTGCGGAAACTGCACCCTTGCGCAGGACCATATTTTCTGTATCGAGATAATTGTGGATCGTAGTGAACGAATCCACAGCATGGAGTTCCATTTTATCGAGGATGACTTCTGCCATCGTCCTGCGGTTGATATCAGCGAATTTCTGTGTGAGCTTCATGTCATGGACATACTTCTCAAACAGTTCGCCTTCACACCAGCAAATGGCATCCGGGACATCCTTATGAACAGGCTGCAGGGCAGCAATGGATTTCTGGATGTCTTTCTGGCGCCCCTGCTCCTTCAGGTCGGCAATCGTTTTGTTGATCAGGTCGCGGTCGACTCCGTGGAGGCTCTTGATGGCTTCATCCTGGTAGAATGTTGCCACCTGTTTTCCAAGGTTTCGGGAACCGGAATGGATCACGAGCCAGAGACTCCCGTCCGACGCTTTGTCGATTTCGATGAAATGGTTTCCTCCTCCCAGTGTGCCGACAGATTTTTCGGCTCTGTCGAGGTCACATGCCTCTGCACAGAAAAGCTCCTGAAGGTTTATGCCGGACGCATTTTTGTGTGCGGATTCCCGGATATCGAAACCGCTTGGGATATACTCCCGAATCACGGCATCCAGGCTGGCAAAATCCACGTCACGCTCTTCAATCTTGACCGCATGCATCCCACATCCGATGTCGACGCCGACCAGGTTCGGGCAGATACGGTCAGTGACCGTCATCGTTGTCCCGATCGTACACCCGGCACCGGCATGGATGTCGGGCATCAGCCTGATCTTCTGCCCTTCCGAGAACGGCTGGTTCAAAAGACCCATAACCTGCGAGATGCTTTTATCATCTGCCAGGTCAGTGAATACTTTTGCAGTTCCATATTTTCCCTTAAGTTCAAACATTGTTCTTCTCCTTTTCCTTTATCTCTTTGTAAACGGCTCCCGTCCCTCACTTCTGAGCGAACAGTAGCAGTTGTAGCCAACCACAACATGATCTATGAGCGTGATACCAAGGACTTCTCCTGCATCGAAAACAGACCTTGTAAGGCCAATGTCTTCAGGAGAAGGAGCCGGGTCTCCGCTCGGATGGTTGTGGATCAGGGTGATGTATACTGCCCCAAGCATCAGGGCCTTCTGGAATATTTCCCTTGGTGATGCGAGAGAATAGAATACTGTGCCGTGTGAAACCTCGAACAGTCCGATCACCCGTAATTTCGTATCCATACAGACACAGTACATGTATTCTTCAGCCATCTTATCGAGGCCAATCGTCTGGGAAAGCTCCCATATCTTCTGGGCGTCATCAAAGCAACACCTGCGGTCCACCCTGTAATATGCCTTTTCTTTTACAAGCATAGGAAGACGGTCTTCGTCAAGTTGCATGGTGTATTTGTAGGCATTCATTTCTTTTCTCCTTTCTTCTCCATGAATGTTCAGTAACAGTTTCTTCCTGAAATATGTGCGAATAAATGTCTTTATAACAAAAGAAGACCGCGAGCCACATGGGCGGACGGTCTTCTTTATGCAAATATTTTTGGAATTAGCCGTACGGCGGAATGCGTTATAAAAAAGAACAAATAAAGCCGAACGGCGAAATATTCTTTCCTTAGTTGAGTTCCGGTATCCAGTTCTCCGGGCTTTTCTTCAGCTTCCCTGCAGGAATGCATTCATTCAATGCGGACGTGTCAGCGGTTGCCATATCGATCAGCCAGAAATCGTCTCCATTCTGCATGATGTCGATGGACCATTGCCCTTCCAGGTCGACATCGGGGAGTAAATCCTGCACGGCCTTGAGAACCTTCTCTTTGTTTTCGTGATACCTTCCCATGAGCACGTCTTCATGCATCTTATAGATGATATAGTCGTGTCTCTGGTGGGGCGAGGACGCATCATTTCCTTCGCCAAATCTCCGCTTCATAGTCTCCGGCTCCCAGTAGGGAGAAATACCAAGGATCTCGTCTGTGTCAAAATCGACGAAGATACGGTATTCAGTATGGAGAGGCAATCCTTTATAGATGCATGGATTGTTCTCTACATCTTCAATGAACTCCCTGACGACCCACTCGTTGGTGGTGCTGACTCCGTAGATGGAAGGCTGCGTGAGAGGGCCGGCCATTTCTACTGCCTGGTTCTGGATAAACAACAGGTATTCGCCAAGTTCACGGACTTCTTTTTCGCCGGTCACCTTTGCGTTCCTAAAATCGAACTTCGAAGAATAGGTGCCAGTCTTGATGAAGTAGGTCTTGTTGACGTCCAGGTCGAATGTTCTCATTGCCCAGTCGTCCACGATTTTCAGGGTGGTTGGCGTAAGTGAACCATAATCGAGCCGGGACAGCTGTAGGAGCGGCAACGGGACTTTTGCTATCTTTGTCTCCGGGATGCGAAAAAAACCATGCTTTGCTGCCGCCTGGGAAATGGCAGGGAGCCAGTAGCTCATACTGTTTCGGTTCATTCCGAGCATCCGATATGTGAGCTCATCCAGGTCAAGGATATCAAGCCCCTGACGAAACTGGTGGTAATAGACACGTCTTTTTTTTGGGTCTTTCTCATCCCTTAACCGCAAAAGCCAAAGGAAGAGCATGTCTGACGTACTTTTCTCCCGGTTGTCCAGTTGGTGCATCATCAGGCTGTCCGTCAACTGAGGCCGTATCGCTTCAGGCAGGGCCCGGATCATCTCCTTTGTCATTTGCGGATTGGATGAGCTTCCAGTCAGAAGCGGCATGGATGACGGCATGCCGTTCTTTACTTCCAACCGCGGAGTTTTTTCACAGAGGCCATCCGTGATCGTGTTGATCATGGACACGAGCGCCTCTTCATTAAATTTTTCTGGAAGCACGAATGATTCCCGAAGGCTTTGAGACGTTTGTTTAGAACTGGTGCCGAAAAAATCATCAGGATCAGCGCCGTCTGAAAGTACGGCTGTCTGGTATGCTTTTTCGAATTCTTCCAGTCTTTCCGGGCTTACTTTCAGCAGTTCGGCGATCTGGTCTTTCAGAACAAGGTCAGCCTTTTTGCTGAATAAAGCTTTCAGATTAAGCATAATCATTTCCTCCTTAAAAATGAAGTATCGCCGGAACGGTGCTTTTTCTTATTTGTTTTCATGCGTATACCGAAGACATCTGTCTGTAGATTTTGTGGGCATACCATGTGATCTCGTCATCTGTCAGATGAACCTTCTGCGCAGCGGCTTCTGCGACCACAAACCGGCGGATAACTGCAAGCTTTTCGATAAAACCGTTCGCTGCATCGATCTTCTTGCGGCGTTTCTTGTTGTCGATGATGTTGTCGACATCGAACCACTTTCTCTCATTTGCCATTTTCTGATCTCCTTTCTGCTCCATATAGTGCTCATGTTCTGTATTGTGTATATGGGCGAAAGAGCCTTCCTATAACAAAAGTAAAACAAAAAGCACCGGATTTGCTCCGATGCCTTTTCTGTCATTATTTTCGAACAAATCCGTTCTTGACCAGCTCGTTTGTTCTCTGAGGGTCACTTGCTAGGTCTACCAGGGTGCTGTATGCACCAACCGGATGGAGCCCGGCTTCCGAAACAAGCTGCCAGGCCGTATACCCTTCGACCTTCACCGGGATATCCGCAGCCACATATTCTCCAGACTGAACGCAATGGCAAAATTCCCGGTAGATATCAGGTCTGGATGAAATATGTTCCAATATCTGCACAGAACTTCTCAGCGTTATCTTCTCTTTTTTCTGAAGGTATTGGACCAGCGATTCCGGATATTCGTGGAATGCATACGTGTCATCTTCTATCCCGGCAAAAAGCCTGGCAAAATGCACTGTATCATTTTCCGCGAAAACCGTGACAACAGAATCCGTTTCTCCGCTGATGGAAGTGCCGTCATCCAGCTTTACCTGCCACGGCCCCGCATCCGTGTCGTTTATCCTGCTGCAGAATTTCTCGAAGGAAGGGAACTTCTTTGTAAATAATCCTCGGCTGTAGGTTTCCCTCACGCCGCCGTCATGGATGTCCCCCCAACGGTCGAACAGGATACCGTCTACGGGGATGCTGTCACACCTGGCAATGGTATACAAAATAAGGAACCCTGCAGGATAGCTTTTGGGATGGTAGCACTGATCCAGGTCGAAAGAATACAGGAAGCAGTTTCCATCCCGGACTTTGTTTTTCAAAATTTTCATAAGACCTCCTTTTTAGTCCCACAGGTTCCAGAACCATTTATGGAAAAGCTCCATTGCTTCATCCAGGCTCTTCTGCCTGAATTTTGCAATCTCTGTTTCTTTTTCTCTGTGCTTGTCCATAATGCCCTTCCACTGTGGAAACTCGTCTGGGAAATGCATCCGGATGGACGGATCCTTGCGATGGAACGCTTCCTTTTCCAACCTGTCACCGAATGTCCCGTATGTTTTTGTGAACTCATCGTAAGCCTTCGTCCATTCGTCTTCATAGGGATTTTTCATGGAGCACATGTCTTCATCTGCGTCACGGAATTTCTGTGCCATGTGACGCAGCAAAGCCTGCCACTCCTCGAAATTAATTTCTGTTTCCTCTTCTCTGGAAGATAGGTCAGCATTCTGCTCTGCAGCTTCCGTCAGATAGAGCCTGCACGGGAATACAGGATATCCGTGCGCTTCTTCTGCCATCTGATCCAGCATGGCAGGCAGGACTCCGAGGAACCACCCTCTGATATCCAAGACATCACAATCAGCGTATCCTCTCACCGCCCTCTGGCGCGCCCATTTTCTCTGGCGGAAATACCGCCGGGCCCATTTGAACGGGCTTCTTTCACGGCAGATGTCGTAATAGACGGACATGTTTGGTGTGTTTGTGCCTTTTTTTGTTTTTTTCATGATTTTCCTTTCTGTATGTAAGCTCCATAGGTCTCTGGGAACATGCTTTATATATTGCAGAAAGGTAGGCATCATAGCCAAAAAAGAAGACCGCCGTCTGTTAAGAGCAGCGGTCTTTTGGTATTAGCTCATTATCCACACTTTATTCGAAATCAGAGAAATCTCCATCGCAGATACGGTCGATGGCCTCCCGTTCATTTTTGCCGTTTGGATACTGCACGAAGTTGGCGAGATACTGGATCACTCTTTTAAGCACTTCTGTTTCATCCTGGATCATTTCTTTTACCGCTTTTTCATCCATATCTTTTCCTTTCCCTTACAGAAGGTCTTCTCCTGTGTCATAATCAGTCAGTGTATTCAGGTCATCAGACCCTTTCCGATACCCCGCGATCTGTAGACGGCCATTGGCTGTGTCGTATTCCACTGTTGCCATAAGCGGGTCACATTCGTCGTACCCGGACTCCATGGCGATGAAAAATCCCGGGTATTCATCGTAAGTACCCTTCGCTTCTGCCGTCATGACTCCTTTTGGGGTTTTCACTGACAGCTTTTTGAGCTCTTCTTCCACGGGAGCTGTCTCATGGAAAACCGGGATGTTCCCTGCGGCTTCCCTGAGCGCATAGTAATAGTACATATATTCTGCTACATTACCATCCTCTGCCAGCTCCTCCAGAGCTTCGGAGAGCTCCCTTATCATTGTGCCGATGGGCACAGCGGCAATGTATTTATCTGGAGTGTCTTCCGCCGCAACCGGGTCACTGAAATAGAACCAGTAATCGCCGATCTTGGCGACGGTTCCTTCTGCCTGCTGGTTTGTTTCGAACCGGATTGCACCGGTGTTCATGAGCTTTCCGTTCTCATCAGTATCACCAAGCCCTTTTTTGAGCATTTCCATTGAAATGTTCGCAATGACGGCCTTCTTCTCGTCATTAAGGACAACACGGCCGAAATTCAGAACATGGTTATTGATTTTGAGCGGTTCCAGAAGTGCTTTCAGCATAGCCCTTAATGTCTCGTTATCTTTTGCCTGGTTTTCGGAATATTTAACGATTCCTTCCACCATCTTGCGGAGCATCTCGTTTTTTGCGACCGCCCCATGGTGACTGCAAAGGTGTTCCATTAACAGTTTTTCTTTCATTGACTTGTTCCTCCTTGTTTGTTATTTCTCCATTTTTTCGAGTGTCTACCCCGCATATGGAATAATAACCAGGAGCATAAGAAAAACCGGAACATACATGCTGTCAGTATTTTGGTTTTAGGAACGAATTTCCTGTTTTACCGCAGGGGGATTTCCCCGCCTGTTTCCTGCTTTTCTATCCTCTTTAAGACCAGCCTCTCTCCTTGCACTTCGACGTTGAAGCGATCACCGGTATTGAAACCTGCCTCTTCAAGCCATTTTCCTCTCAGCCTGATATAAGAATTGCCGCCGAGCTTCCCGACGGTACAGATATGATTCCTATGCTTTTCCCCGTTTTTATTTCCGTTTTCCATCGTATCCCCTTTGTGGTTGGTCATGTCCCTTATCCTCACCATTATTAGGGACATTTTTGGCATATGACCTGTATCGTTCCATTCTTTTTGCGTCGCTGCTCTTTTCTTCCAGGTCGTAGACTCCTTTTTCATACGGCAGGTACATTGTTGCCATCGGAGCACTCACATCCATCTTTTCGGCAACTTTTGTAACGCTGCCGTATTGCCTGTATAGTCTTGCGGCTTCCCGGGATTGTTCCGTCGACCAGCATCCGCCGGAGATCAGGATCTTTCTGATCTTGGCTGTGCTTAGATAGATTCCTTTATCCTTCAGCTCCTTCTGGAAGGCAGACAAGGAGAGGTGTTTCGCTTTTCTGCCCGGTACCCAGTCCTTTCCCCCAAAACGGCTGTCTTCATTCCGGTCATCGTATATGTCGCCATAAAGTCCGCATATCATCTGTATATATTCTTTGCCTGGCCTCTTGTTTTCGTATTTACCCATCTGTTCATCCCTATCAGCACAACTAACACAGAACAACTAACACATATGCTACCACTTTGGCTTTTTGCGGTCAATTATATTCACCGCAAAAAGCCAACAAAAAACCGCGGCGTCATCGCCACGGCCCTTTTCACAGTTTTTCTACATCGACGCCATCATGGAACCAGCCACGCTCGTGGAGTTCCGAAATAATGGTATCCATTTCCTCCCGGGTCTGTTCGATATACATATCGAAGTCGACCACCATGTCCCGGTGTTCTGCCTTCCACCCATTTCTGGTCAGGGCATACACCTGTGTTTCGCCAACTGCGCCGGATTCGCTGTCCGGGTCACAGATATAGGAGTCATCATACCTCGTGTCCATATAGAACGCGTTTTCCGGATCACGGGCGTCAAATTCCTTTGTGCGCCGGTTCTTGCCAGGCTTGTGCATTTCTTCGGGGACAAGCCACGCCGGGATGATGCCGCCTTTAGGAACAGGCATGGCAGGGATAATACCTGTGTCTTTCGGGACCTTGATGACTGCATCGGTGATCGTTTTCTCTACCTTCCCTTCCAACGCCAGATCGATCACAGCATCGAGAGATGGAGAGAATTTTCCGTAATAGTATTTTTTCGCCTTCTTGGCATACCATTTACGGAACCCGTTGTCGCCGCACAGGACAGCCTCACGGAGGTTATGGATCTTATCCGCCTCCTTCACGGCTTTCGCGATCGGATCCTGAAGGATTGCACCGACATAATCCGCTTCATCCATGCCCTTTTCCCGTGTGAGCAACTTGACTGCCCGTACGACATTTCCCCCGAATTTGGCAATATCATCTTCTGTTACAGAAGTGTCTTCCAGGGTGTCGTGCAGGATGGCTGCAATCTGGCAGTCAATGGATGCGCCATTCCTTTTCACGATCTCTGCCACCATCAGAGGGTGGTAGATATATGGCGTCTCATCACGCCTTGCCTGCCCGCAGTGGGCCTTTGCTGCCAGGGAGATCGCTTCCGCAAGCAGCTGTTTCTTCTTTTCTTCCATCATGTCCATATTTTTTTCTCCTTTCTCCATTCTTTTCAGCTAACTAAAAAGCATATTGAATATGCGCAGCGTTTATAACAAAAAACGCTGCGCATTCAATGTTTATAACAAAAAACATATGTTACCTTGCGTCAGGGCCCTTCGGGAGATAGGCAACATTTTTTTCTAATTCCGTCTCCATCGCTTCATCCAGGGAATATCCGTTCGGGAAATGTTCTTCCATCCATGATGCATGGCTGACTTCCTGATCCTCCCGCATCTTTACTGCATGGGAAACAGTAAATGTTTTCTGCTTGGAGTCATACCCTGCAATTTCTTTCCCGTCATGGCCAATGACATGCAGGGCAGCTTTGCCTTTCTGCAGGTCATTTTTGTATGACCACAGGCTGTCGTCTGAAAAGTGCATTTCGCACCCATGAAGAACCGGCTCGGCTTTTACGGATACAGTATACACCATAACGCCTGGAAAGTCTCTTTTTGTCTGGATGTCAACATCCACCTCATGTTTTCTTTCTTCCATGAGTTTCTTTACTTCCCGGGGCTGCATTGCGAACGATTTCAGGTCTTTATACCCCTCCGGACGCTCAACTCTCCCGTGTACTTCACGGATCAAGACAGACAGCCTTTCTTTTTCTGCTTCAGGCGTGCTGACCGAACGTATCTTTTCATACAACGCATGTCCTTCCTGCTTTGCGGCAAAGCTTTCCGGAGAATGTACCTGCAGTTCAACCGGGCTTCCGCCAGGAGAGATAAAGCGGAGATGCATGCCCATGTAGCCGGTCCTCTTAAACGGGCGGGCATAGAAATTGGTAAGCCCCGAGAGGACATATCCCTTCTTCTGCATTTCTTCGACTGTCTTCTTTGTGACGGGAATAATGTCCTGATGCCGGCAGAGCTCCGTATACCGGATAACATCCGGCATCTGCCGGATTTCTTTTGCCGGCGTAAAAGGCCTCTCTATATCCCAGTCTTCTCGTTTCCGGTCCAGCTTGTCTTCCACACTGGAAGCTGTTTTCACGGCATACTCCAAGCCTTCAAGGCTTGTCCCAAGATTTTCTGTAACCGCCTTGACATCAGCGGTCACAAGAGGTTCTGTGAACCGGAGCCTGCTGTATTCCTCCATTTCTCCATACGAATATTTTTCCCACTCTTGCGTCTTATAGTCTACCATCGCCATGGTTGCTGATGTGCTTTGCATTTCCCCTCCTTTTGTGTTAGGCGGATAATATGTTTCTCAGCTTTCATATGGGAGAATTTGCAGGCTTATAACCTAAAACAAAGGAAGATGGGCATACTACAGTAACATTTGCATTTCCTGCTGCTATAGCTTTAGGCATATAGTGCAAAAAAGCCGAAGGCTTATTTCCCTCGGCTTTTGCATCAGCAATTCTTTATGTGGGTTATATTTATATTGGATATCGCTGTCTGTTAGCTTGCATCAGTGCTCTTCAATTGACCCATAATTGACCCACCATGCCCCAATTTTGTCATGGTGATATATCAAGTTATATAAGTTTATATGCGACTTAAAATATTCTAAAAACGAGTTTTTATGCTGTTATATATGCTTTTGTATATATTTATTAAATTATATGTTATTATTGATGAAGTTACAATGCCTAATTTCATATTTACTTATATCCTCCAAAAAAAGTCTTAAACTCCTTTCCCTGGTCAGAAGAGTGAAAAATATCGTTGATACGATATTTTTCACTCCGGATGTTTGTGTCGGAGCACAAACATCCCCTGATGTCAACGAGAAATCGTCTTCACGAAAACATCCCCTGATGTCAACGAGAAATCGTCTTCACGAATTTCTCGTTGACGATGCCTTCGCACTAAGGTGCTCCGGCATGTTGTGGAAGAGTGAAAAATATCGTTGATACGATATTTTTCGTTCTCAGAGCTTTGTGCCGCGGGACGGCCCAAAACTCCGCTGATCCTTCACCGTTTTCGCCTACGCGAAAACGCTTCAGGCTGCCGCTCTTACGAGCGGCACGATCGGAAAGAGTCCGTTAGAACGGATATCATTATAGCGTACCCTTGTTTTTTTCTCAATATCTTTCCCTCTTCAGAACCGTTTCCGCGACAACAAGGGACATCTTGTCAGAAGAACCGTCCCCGTGACAACGGAACCGTTTCCGCGGCAACAAGGGACATCTTGTCAGAAGAACCGTCCCCGTGACAAGTTTTCAAAGGAACCGTCCCCGTGACAACGAAAAGGCACACCGCTTCTCCGGTGTGCCTTTTGGTATTGAAAGGTGTAAATACCTCGATCTCTTATTATTCAATATCAAGGATATCAGAGAAACCTGTCACCTCGAAGATTTCCATAATGTCGTCATTGACATTGCGGATCACCATATGACCCTGTTTGTTCATGATCTTCTGGGCGGAAAGAAGGACGCGCAGACCTGCGGAGGAAATGTATTCCAGCTTCGCAAAATCGAAAGTGAGCTCGGTGACACCGTTTACATCTTCTTTAAGTTCTTTCTCCAGCTGAGGAGCTGTAGTGGTGTCAAGTCTGCCTTCGAGAGCGATTGCAAAATCAGTTCCGTTCTTGTTTTTCTCAATGTTCAGCATTTTTCATCTCCTTGTAAAAAAATGATTTTGTAACTGCCCACATAGTGAACTTGTTACGAAATATTCAGTGGTCAGTGCTTTTATTCTTTCTGCCCATAGACAGACAGTTTATGTCTTTCCTATCTTTTTCCGTATGCACAGGATATTTTTGCCGTCTCGGTATGCATAGTGCAGGTCATCCATGGTCTTTTTTACGACAAAGATGCCGAGTCCTCCGATCGGACGATCGTCCGCCGACAGAGTTATGTCGGGGTCATCCTGCTCCAGGGGATTATACGGGATGCCATTGTCAGCAAAAGTAATCCGTACGGCTGCCGGATTCTTTTCCATTTCCACCCGGACAGTCGCATTGCCCTTGCCGCCCTTATAGGCATACCTGGCAATATTACTGAATATTTCATCGATGGCGACGTCAATCTGTATCTGCGCTTTCATCGGGCAATCCTGCTCTTCTAGCAGCCCGTCAACAAATGCGGTCACCTCCGGTATATTATCCAGGGTCGCTTCCAGAGTCAGCTCTTTCACAGATTTATTTCTCCTCTGCACCGGATTGCCGGTACTCTCTTTGCTGCCGTCCTTTCCTGCAATATTTCTGCATTCATCTCCGGCACTGTTTACAGTGTTACGAAAATGGAACTGAAACCCGGTTCCTGACTACATTACCATTATACTCCAAACGGAGCAATGTCACAGCATAATATTTTCCCTGCCAAACGCAGAATGCTTACTGTACAGACCCTCGGCAGGGCGTGTACAGTAACGCAGAATGATCTGCAGGACTGCAGAAGACGTGCACATTTCAAAAGAAATCATACACAGTACAGAATACCATATAAAAGTACGTATCGCAAACCTTCAGTTCTTTTATCCAACGATTTATCATACTTTTTTATCAAGTATCCAGTCTCTGCCGCTCGACAAGCTCAGCAAAGGCGCCGCCCCTGGCGATCAGTTCCTCGTAAGTTCCCTCTTCGGCGATCCCTCCATCGTCAATCAGGAGGATCCTGTCGCAGTTGCGTATAGTACTGAGCCTGTGCGCAATGACTATGCGGGTGCAGTGCAGACGGTCCAGCGCCTCAGATACCTGTTTCTGCGTCTTGTTGTCGAGGGCACTAGTAGCCTCATCCAGGATCAGGATATCAGGCTTGGGCGCGATGGCGCGGGCGATCATCAGCCGCTGCTTCTGTCCGCCGGAAATACCTCCCTGGCCCTCCGAAATGACCGTGTTCATTCCCATGGGCATATCGCGGATATCCTGGGCAATGCCGGCGGTTTCCGCCGCCTCCCAGGCTTCATCCAGCGTCAGATGCGGTGCCGAGATCGTGATATTGGAAAAAATATCTCCCTGGAAAAGCTGACCCTGCTGAGTCACGACGCCCATTTTTTTGCGAAGGGAACGGGGATCGATCGTATTCAGGTCGCGGCCGTCATAATAGATCGCACCCTTTTCCGGCTTTTCAAATCCCAGAAGAAGGCGCACCAGTGTGGACTTGCCGCATCCCGTTCTTCCCACAATGGCGACATATTCGCCGGCACGGATCTTCAGGGAAAGAGCTTTGAGGACCAGAGGAGTGTTTTCCTCGTAGCGGAAGGAAATGTGATTCATTTCAATATTGCCGCGGATTTTGGTGATGACCTCTTTGCCGGATGTGATCTCCGGTTCTGTCTTGAGGATCGGCTCCGCCATTTCCAGAACAGGCGGGATCGCCGCCACGGAAATGGCAATTCCGGCCAGAGAACTGAAGGCGCCCATCACTCGTCCGTAAGCCGCACTGAAAGCAAAGTAACCGGAAGGCTCAACGCCTGAACGGACAGCCAGGTAATAGAGCACGATATTTCCGACAAGAGAAATCCCTGTCATAATGACGGGATTTATCTTGAGGAATGTGGGCGGATTATATTCCAGCTCCGTATTCCGGGCATACAATCGTCCCCACCTCGCAAAGGCACGTTTTTCCGAACCGGAAAGACGAATCTTGCGGATACCGCTGATCATGGCAAAACTCATTCCGTATCCCTCTGCGCCCAGCTTCATCTTCTCTCTGGAAATGCGGATCTGCATCAGAGATGTAATAAAGCTTGCCAGCACAGTGATCACAATGATCGCGATGGACGGAATGACCAGAAGCGGGGTAAAGCTGAAGATCTGTGTGATATACAGGAGGGAGAGCAGGGAGCTCAGACCCATGGAAAACACATTGTTCAGCAGCATGTTGCACAGGGTACTGACAGATGATGTACGGCTGGAAAGTTCACCGGAGGAAAATCTTCTGAAAAAATTCAGGGGCAGGGCCAGAAGCCGCATCATCACCGCCGATTCCACAGCCAGAGAGGTTTTGGTCGAGATCCGCTCCATCAAAAGAGAACGGACCACGCTCAGAAGCTGTGATGCGAAAGCCGCGGAAAGCAGGAAGACTGCCGTACCGGCAAGAAGCGATATGCTTTTGCTCTTGAGCACGGGGCCGGTTACCATCTGGTAGACCTTGGGCTCGACCATACCTACAAGCGTCACTGCAAGTGTCGCCAGGAAAATCAGGACAATGTCTCCGCTGGAGATGCATTCCATCATATACAGGAACAGATCGTGTATACCCAGAGCTTTCATAGGAAGCGGGCGATAGAAGCATATTGCCTCCCGGGCAAAGCATCCTGCATTGGAACGGGTGAGCCTGGTCATCTTTCCTGTTTCCGGATTGCGAAAACGATAGCCGCTGACCCTGCCGGGGATCAGGGCTACTACGATCCCGGAAGGAGCATCTTCTTCTATATCACTTTCTGCACCGTAAGATCCGTCGCTGTCGGTAACATCGGTATGATCGACATCATCGATGATACCGCCGCCCGCGTCGGATGCGCTGTTCCTGCCGCCTGCGGTATTGTTCTTCCCTATATACATGCCCAGCATGGGACCGAAAGCATCTTTGTACCATTCATCCTCAAGGCGGACATCTCTGGTCATAAGGCCGAGGGGGCGCAGGACATAGTCCATCTGCTCATTCACGTCACGGATATTATCCGGAACTTCAACGGGTTTATAATGATAATGCTTCAGGACATCATCCAGAGCTTCCTTGGTGACCAGATGCTCATTGGCCATCTGGGAAGCTGCGCTTTTTCCCAGTACGGCAGCGGCTATCTGCAGAAAGGAATCCTCCAGGATCTCCTGGTCGCTCTGCACCCGTTCTCTGATCTGTTCATCAAACCATCCCATTCTGTTACCTCTTAAGGTCCCTTTATTGTAAACCCCCTGGGGAGTATACACAGTTGCTCCGATCCTTCTGCCAGGCATACCTGACAGTGATCCGGAACCCCTCAGTCATTTATCAGTCATTTTACTCGCTCGTGACAAGCTCCGCATAGGAGCCTCCGGCGGCATACAGTTCATCGTGCGTCCCCCGCTCCACAACTTCTCCCTTTTCCAGGACGATGATCTCGTCACAGTCCCTGATGGTAGAGAGCCGGTGCGCGATCACTATGCAGGTGATCCCGCGGTCGCAGATCGCTTTGACAACATCGTATTCAGTCTTGGCATCCAGGGCACTCGTCGCTTCATCCAGAATGATGATGGATGGATCCTGTGCCAGTACGCGGGCGATTTCCAGGCGCTGGCGCTGCCCTCCCGACAGATCCTTGCCGTTTTCCGTGAGTTTTCCCTGATAACCGTCGGGGCGCCGCAGAATGTCATCGTGGATCTGCGCGTCTCTCGCAGCCAGGATCACTTCGAAATCTTCTATGCTCTCATCCCACATACGGATATTTGCTGAGATGGTGTCCTCAAAAAGGATGATCTCCTGGTCCACCACTGCCACAGAACCGGTAAACACACTTCTGTGAATCTCGGAGATCGGTTTCCCGTCGAAAAGGATCTCCCCGCTCCAGGGTTTATACAGACCTGAGATCAGGCTGCTCAGAGTCGATTTTCCGCATCCGCTGGGGCCTACGATCGCCACCCGGCTTCCGGGATCGAGTTTCATGGAAAAGTCCTTTATGACGGGCTCTCCCAGCGGGGAGTAGCCGAATGTAACATTTTTCAGTTCGACATTTCCGCTGAGTTTCGTGTAATCCTCCTTCTTGCTGATGGATTCATCTACGATAAAGGGATCATCAGGATACTGCATGACATCCTCGACCCTCTCCATATCCGTGCGCATTTCCAGGATCATCTGTCCCGCTCCGATCAGCATATCTACGGGCTCCATAAAGGCACCCAGGAAGCCCTGGAAGACCGTGATCATACCGATGGTGAAATTGCCGTCCATGGCAAAGCGCACGCCTGCAAACAGCACCATATAATTGGCAGCAATGCTGATCATGGCAGGGAGGATCCCCCATGCAGCGTTCATGCGCGTGTACTTGACCTCCTGCTTGTTGACCGATGCCTGGTAACCGGACCACCTGCGGAAAAAGCCGTTTTCCGCACCCGAGGACTTGATCGTCTCCGCCATGCTGATTCCTGCCACCGTCGTCGATGCAAGCTTTCCGGCATCGCGCATCTGCACACGAGTCACATTCACTCGTTTTTCAGACATATACCGCGCGATCAGAAGGTTCATGAAAACTGACAGAAGGCCGATCAGTGTCAGTGCGGGACTATAGCGGAACATCAGGACCAGATAGACGATGGCCATGACCGTATTCAGCAGGAGGGGGGCAGCTGTTTCCACAAGCGTCCCCGCAATGGAGGCATTGGTCTCCATGCGCTGAAGGATATCTCCCGCCATGCGCTGAGAGAAAAACTCGAGAGGGAGCTTGAGGATCTTCCACATATAGGATGTGCTCCCCACGACCGCCATCTTTCCGTTGATCTTGAGTGAATATACAACCTGGACCCACTCCACGATCAGCTGCGTCACACACAAAACTGCCATAAGCAGGATAAAAGGATTGAGCCACTGAGGATTGAGTCCTGTGAGAAGACGATCGATAAAGATCCGGGACATGACGGGATTGATGATCCCGAACAGGCTGGCGATAATGGAAGACAGCATGACAAAAGCGACTGCCGTTCCTGTTCCGGACAGTCGTTTTGCCGCGAATTCAATCGTACTCTTTTTCTTGCCGGAAGGAACAAAGTTTTCCCCCGGCGTTATGATCAGGCAGATCCCCGTAAAGGACTGGTCAAACTCTTCCATGGACACCTGCTCTACGCCGCTGGCAGGGTCGTTGATGACTGCCTTGTTTCCCTTGAAGCCGTCCAACACCACAAAGTGGTTGAAATTCCAGTGGATAATACAGGGAAATGTCGCGTGCTCTCTGAGGGCATCGACCTCCATGCGGTATCCGTCGGCATCAAAGCCGTAATTCCTGGCAGCCAGCAGAACATTCCTGGCATTGGACCCGTCGCGGGAAACTCCGCAGTCCCGGCGCACCTGCTCCAGGGGAACCCATTTTTCATAATATGCCATGACCATGGCAAGGCTTGCAGCGCCGCACTCCAGCGCTTCCATCTGCATGACCACCGGAACCTTTGCAAGTCCTTTACTGACCGGCTGTTTGATTTTTTTGCTCTTTTTTTCCATCAGTGAAGTCATTCCTCCACAAGTAAATCAGTTACAGTTCAGACTCTGATTTTCGAACGGCTGCAGCATGGCCGCAAGGCAAACCGCCTTGCCGACAGGTCCGCGGCCTCCGCTGCGGATCAATTGATCAGAAAACTGATCGGCGTGATGGACTCCGTCACGATCTGCGCATCATAAGTTCCGTCCGGCAGAGATACATCAGCCGACACGACAGTCTCTCCGTCCCCCAGCCTGCGGACATACTTAATCCCGTTATCGCTGGTGCCGATCCTCAGGACCATTCCCTCCTTGACTGTGTACTCTGCATCAGCTTCCAGGAGTACAGTGGCGCTGCCTTCTTGCACCTCAGCCTTGACAGGGTATTTGGTCTCCACCTTACCGATCGAGGCACAGACAAGCAGCCCCGCCAGAAGGACAATGACTGCTGTCAGGACCATCCAGATTCCGGGACTGGTGACCCGCATATAATCTTCAAGCTTTTCCGGTGAAGAAATCCGGTCCATGCTTTTTTTTCTGAACAGTTGATTATCCATGATCTCCTCCATTACAGGGCAGCCGGCAGGGACAAAACCCGATTTGCCGGCCTTCAGCAGCAGATCCTGCGTCAAAACTGCAAAGATCATGCTGCTGTCGGTCGGCAAGTATCAATCTGTTAACGAATATTCATTTAACATTCATTCAGATCTATTCAGGTATCATAAAGCCGTATTGTTTGTCTGAAATCCAACGACATATTTGGAGTTGACCCACCCGTAATTTCCGTTGAAATAAGCGTATACATAGTCTCCGTTCGTCTTGTCAGGCTTGATCTGGAATGCTGTCCCGTTGACAATTTTCGCGGCTTCATTTCTGGAATCATAGGTAGGGAAAGAGCGCAGAGCCAGATATCCGGTATTGACGCTGGCCTTCACCCATTTCCAGCCGGGATCAACGGGCGCGCCGGTTCCGCCTGCAATAGCTCCAAGTTCCTGATCGTTCATTTTTTCCATCTTTTCCATGTCAATCTCCTTTGTGAAATTATCGAACCCGTCAGATCCTGTCCCGGGTCAATCCGCACACTGTACATTTCCCTCTGCCGCCGGTAAAGAGCATGTGCAGTGTCTTTGCCTGACAGCGGGGGCAGTCTGCCATCGCTGTGCCGATGCTGCCGCCATTCTGGCTGTTGTCTGCAGCAGCTGTTCCGTTCCCTTCTATACTGTCGGAAAAAACAGTCCTGTCCACGGGTGTATACCTCCCGGTGTTCGGACCCTGTCTTTTGTAAACGGAAATCCCGCCGGAAACACTGTTCAGATCTTCCTCATTCATTCTCTGTATATTCTTTTTCTTATCGTCTGTCATAGGAACAACCTCCTCTCATGTGATGAAAACGGCTGCTCTGCCGGCAGGCAGGCGCTGATCCCGTTTTTTTGAAATATATGCTATATATGCTGGTTCAGTCAGGACACAATGATGTGTTTCTCTATCTATATACGTATGATTCCCCTGTCCGGAACGCTGTTTTCGAGTTTATGCAGTATTCCATAGCTCCGCCTCATCCGCGGGCATCCATTATTCTCCGCCCTGAGATCTCTCAAACATATACTTGCCGTAATGAATCAGCAGCTGCGCCAGAAGTTCTCCCAACACAAAGCAGCCCAGAAACTCTCCGATGGCAATATACAGGGCAAGGATC
Organism: uncultured Lachnospiraceae bacterium; assembly: GCA_902780385.1. GTDB lineage: Bacteria > Bacillota > Clostridia > Lachnospirales > Lachnospiraceae > CAG-791. Next base: position 70,850 of record CACZFF010000019.1, on the reverse strand, counting down.
GGAATCGGCATATTGACGCCGTATCCGAAGCGGAGCACCAGAGGCACTATGACCGTGTTGGACACGATCGCCGGGATCGGAACCAGCCAGCGGTTTTTTCTGAGCATCCGCCCCAGAACAGCACCGATCAGGGTGGCAATACTGCCGAAGATGATATCCACTATGATCCCGCCGCCGATAAAATTGGCAATAATACAGCCGATAAACAGACCGGGCACAGCCGCGGGGGTAAACATTGGCAGAATGGTCAATGCCTCCGCGATCCTGAGCTGGGCAGAGCCGAAAGAGATCGGCGCGAAAATAATCGTGAGAACTACATACAGAGCTGCAATAACCGCTCCGTGTGCAGCCATCTCCGCCTGCGTCAGGGCCTCTCTGTCTTTACCTCCCATGGTCTCTCCTGTCTGCTTCTGATAAAAAATCCTTAAAAATCCTCGTTAAAAATACTTCCTCTGCCATTGTATCACATATTTTCAGGTTTTGCGGAACAATGAAAAAGGGGCATATCACATTATGTGACAGCCCCGTTCTGTACAGACTCACCTGAAACGCGAGGTGTTTTTCGCGCGCTTTTCGCGAAAAACCCGAGTTAAACGGCGAAAATCGCGCGCACAGCGCAGACAATGCTTCGCTTTGTTGGAATGCGATTTTCGCAACGTTACTTGTACACGCCCTCGACAGGGCGTGTACACAGTAACACAGCCCCGTTCTGTTTTCGCATATCAATATTTCCCGCCCGTACCGGGCCGGGAATCATTTCCATAGCATACGCAGTTTTTTAATGTGCGCGGAACTCGATCTTTCCGTCATCTGACATGGAATCCACGATCGCCAGGCTGTAGAGATCGGCACCTGCTTCACGCAGGAGTCTTCCGCCGTTCTGGAATCCTTTTTCGATGGCAATTCCGATACCGGCGACTTCTGCGCCCGCCTGCCTGCAGATATCCATAAGGCCCTGCACGGCCTTTCCGTTGGCCATGAAGTCATCCACGATCAGGACGCTGTCATCAGCGTGCAGATACTGCTTGGAAAGAGTGACGACATTGTCCACGTTGTAGGTATAGGAGTGCACGATCGAAGTATAAAGATCACCGTCCAGGTTCATGCTGCGGGCCTTTTTGGCAAATACAGCAGGAACACCAAAGCGGCGTGCCACGGGGTAGGCAATGGCAATACCGGAGGATTCCACGGTGAGAACACGGGTCACCCTTTTGTCCTTGAAATGTTCATAAAAAGCATCGCCGATCTGCTCCAGAAGCGTAATATCCACCTGGTGGTTGAGGAAACTGTCCACCTTGAGGATGTCCCCCTGCCTGACCTGTCCGTCCTTTAAGATTCTCTCTTCCAGAAAATTCATACTCTCTCCCTTCCTGATGTCTGAACCGCAGAGATAAGACAATATGGATGAAACACTTGTCAATCGCACTTCCAAGCGCTGCTTCCGAATTGTTTCTGAGTATATTATTTAGGCTGATAAAAACCGATCTTTTTATATACTTTGCGAAGGGTCTTGTTGGCAATATAGGAAGCTTTCTGCGCACCCTCTTTATATACATTATCCAGATAGGCCTTGTCCGCGATCAGGCGCTTCGCCTCCTCACGGATGGGGGTCAGGCAGTCCACGACTGCTTCGCCGACAGCGGGCTTGAAAACACCGTATCCCTGTCCCTCGAACTCCTTCTCGATCTCCTCGAAGGTCTTGCCCGTGATGGTAGCATAGATGTTCATGAGGTTGGCGACACCGGGCTTGTTCTCTTTATCATAGTGCACGCAGTTCTCGGTATCGGAATCCGTGACGGCGCGCTTGAACTTCTTCATAATGACGTTGGGCTCATCCATGAGGAAGACGCAGCCCTGGGGATTGGATTTTGACATCTTGTCTCCGGGAGTCATCAGTCCATAGACTCTGGCGCCCATCTTGCTGATATAAGGCTCCGGTACACGGAAGACATCGCCGTAGATATTGTTGAATCGGTTGGCGATATTTCTGCACAGCTCAACATGCTGCTTCTGGTCCTCGCCGACCGGTACGTAGTGAGGCTGATAAAGAAGGATATCCGCCGCCATCAGGGAAGGATAGGTAAAAAGACCCGCATTGATATTGTCCTTATGCTTCTCGGACTTGTCCTTGAACTGGGTCATACGGGTCAGCTCGCCGAACATGGTGTAGCAGTCAAGCACCCATCCCAGCTGTGCGTGTGCAGGAACATGGGACTGCAGGAACAGCGTATTTTTTTCCGGATCAAGGCCGCAGGCAATATAGATCGCCAGCATCTCCAGAGAGCGGCGGCGCAGCTCCTTGGGATCCTGCCTTACCGTGATCGTGTGCATATCCGCCATAAAATAATAGCAGTCATAGTCATTGACCCTGTCCGCCCAGTTCTTGATCGCCCCGAGATAGTTACCCAGATGCAGATCTCCGCTCGGCTGGATTCCCGAGAGCATGACTTTCTTTTCCTCACCCATGTCGATGTTTCCTCCTGTCCTATATCACTTTCTCGTATTTTTACGGATTGAATACATTTGCAATTTTGACCTAAAGACTTTCCTATCATATCATGAGGCTGAAAACATAGCAAGAAGAGGTTCTGAGTCAAAACCATTCCCGGCGGCTCAGAACCTCACAGAACTTCCATGTATTCAGCCATATATGACCACTTCAAACCGCACCATTTTTATGGTGCATAAAAATACCCCACCGGCACCTTTTCTGTAAGCCACACACCGTTTACGGAATAATAAAAATCATACCCGTCCTCGTCCATGCGCCTTGCATCTACGCGCAGCAGCACAGGCTTTCCATGCCGTCTTCCCACCTGTTCTGCCGTCGCCTCATCAAGTGAGAGATGCACATATAGCCTTCCCATCCGCAGTATCCCCTGCTCCTGAATCGAAGGCAGAAAGCACTCCCCTGTCCCGTGCCAGAGCACATCCGGCGGTGTCATCTTCGGCAGCTCGACATCCACCGGAATCGAATGCCCCTGATTTGCCCGGATCAGCCTTCCGTCCACACTATAGGAATACCGCTTTTTATTATTGGTCTCTACGATTTCGTCCAGCATCTCGCGGTCAAAACCCGGATGCCCCGCCCTGCGGACACCCGCGATCAGCTCATCGACATCCGCCCAGCCATGCTCATCCAGACGAATCCCGATAATCTCCGGCCTGTGCCTCAATATTTTTGAAATAAACTTACTGATATTTTTCTTCTCTTTTTCCGTCATCTCAAATCTATGACCTGATCATTCCGATCCAAAATCTTAAATGAGGAAACTGTCCTTGACCGCATTCTTGAGCGTCCACATACGGTTGAAGGTATCGCCCTGCACCTTGAAGTAGTGCTCATCCGCTTCAGGGAAGATGCGGGAGGTAAATACTGCGTCACCGTCATTGACGAAGATCTCGATCGAAGAGCTGTCGACAAAAATACGGAAGTGCTGCAGGCCGTTTTCCAGCGGCCTTGTGCGGCTCTCGCCCTCGGACTGGTTGAAGCGGATATGCATGCCGCTGCGGTCAACGGTGATCTCTTTTTTCTCCTCGCTGTAGCAGATGGAGAGGCCGCCGTTTCCGTCTTTGTCCGTGAACATATCCAGACGCACATCCCCTTTGCGGCAGTCAAGTTCCACCTCTGCCGCGACAGGAAGAGGGAAGCACCCTGCCTCGTTGGGAGTCAGGACGATCTTTTCCTCGCGGAGTTTTTTGAGTTCGGGAAGGGGCTGCTGGATCAGACGGCGTCCGCGCACGGTCAGCTCACGGGGAAGGGTCAGGCATCCGGCCCAGTCCTCTTCGTCCGTCGGATAAGAGACGTCCGGCACGCCCATCCAGGCGATCAGAATGGCCTTGTCGGCATCCTGCAGGTTATTGGCGCAGGCTGCCGCATAGGAATCAAACCCGAAGTCGAGTACATGGAACTGGCCGTCGGGGGTGAAGGTAAGGCTGTCCCAGTCCATATGACCAAGGATATAGCCGTTGTGATTCTGGCTCTGGCCGCGGCCGGGAAGAGTCAGATGCTGCGGGCACAGAAGAAGGACATCCGTGCCGCCCAAATGCTCGATGGAAGGGCACTCCCACATATCGCCGAAGTTCTCAAAGCCCGGGACCTTCAGCTCGCCCTCGAAAGTCCAGCCATGCTGGAGATCCTCAGAGGAATAGACCAGTACACAGCCCCGCTTATCCAGGGTCTGCGCGCCTACGATCATGTAATACTTTTCCTGACCGGGAATCTGAATGATCTTGGGATCGCGCTGATGCTCGGTATAGCCGGGATGCGCGCCGAACAGAGGCAGGGGATATTTTTCCGGCCAGCCGTCCTTGCCCAGACGAGCCAGGCAGGTATAGGCGTGGCGCGTCCAGTCAGGATCTCTGTGGTTGCCGGTATAATAGAGATAAATCTTGTCGCCTATGGGCATGGCAGAGCCGGAGTAGACACCCTTGTTGTCATAGCCGTCCTCCTGATCGGGCAGCAGGCAGACGCCCAGGTTCCGCCAGGTCACGAGGTCCTTGGAAATGATATGATACCAGTGCTTGAGCCCGTGCACCGCGCCCCAGGGACACCACTGATAAAAGAGGTGCCAGCGGTTGTCGTGCCAGACAAATCCGTTGGGATCGTTCATCAGGCCGGTCACTGCCTGATTGTGGAAATGCTGGCGGTAGACGGAGGCGGAAATCTTCTCGTACAGCTCGCCCAGTTCCTGCGGATCCTTCAGATAACGATACTTTTCTTCCTTGGTCCATTCTCTCATTTGGAGATCTCCTTTCCGCCCGAAAAGGGCCTGCACGTGACAGTACTTCTTTTTTATCATTCCCATCGGGAAAAGGCCCATATATGGCAGCCTCTGTTTTCTTTTCCAAAAGCAGGCAGAGTTCAGTTTTTCAAACTGCTGCTCCATGGGCGGGTGCCCGCAAACATGTATGAATAAACTACGCGCTGCTCCGCGCCAAGGGCGCTCTCGCATCGCTCCAAACACTCGGATTCCGCTCATTTTGCATGCTTAGGGCATGCAAAATGGCTTCTTCCTCGTGTTTGGACGCTCGTCAAATGTCTGCAAATGCTCGAGCGAGCTCGGCATTTGCAGCCGCTTGACTCACTGTTTATTCATACTGCTGCGGATTCAGCCGGACGCATTGACTACAGAACGTATTTCTCGATGATCTCTCCTACACCGCCCTCGTCGTTGGAAGCCTTTGCGATATAATCGCACTCATCGATCATTCCCTCAAAAACGTTGCCGACCGCGGCGCCGATCCCGGCCGCCTGGATCATGGACAGGTCATTCACATTGTCACCAATGGCGATCGTGTCCTTCATATCCACACCGAGAATCGCTGCCAGACGCCGAAGTCCGTTTCCTTTACTTACGCCTTTTTTATTAAACTCAAGATAGCGGCCGCTGGAATAGCTCACTTCGCAGTCGCCGGTCAGGTACTCCAGTTCTTTTTCAATGGGGTTGAGGAAATCATAGCCCACATGCTGGTAGAGGATCTTGATGATCTGCTGCCCTTTCAGGAAAGACAGGTCCTCATCAAAGATTTCAATGAAGTCCTGGCGGTTATTGAGGAAATCCACCTCATCCTCATTGCTGTTGTACAGATAGACCGTGTCCTGAGTATAGATGTGCTGGCAGACATCATATTCCCGCCCCTTCCTGAAAAGAGCGTCTGCCAGTTCCCAGGAGATGCCCTCCAAATGAAGCAGGCGGTTTCCCTTATTTTCCGTAATGGCTCCGCCGTTAAACGAAATGGAATACTGATCCGGAAGGTCAAACAGGCCGATCTCCTGCAGGGTGTTCTGGAAAGACATATAGCCCCTGCCGGAAGCACAGACAAATTTGATGCCCTTCTCTGTCGCCGCACGGATCGCCTCAATATTTCTCCGGCAGATAGAGCGATCCATGCTGAGCAGGGTCTCATCCAGATCGCAGGTAATGATTTTGTACATAGTTTTTTCCTTTCTTAGAACAACGAGGAAAAGACCCGGAAACAGACCGACCTTCTGCGCAGTTCGATGGTACTCCACTGCCTTCTCCAATCTTTTTTATTATATCATGTCTGAGGCCTGAAGGGGAGACAGAAGGGAGACAGGTGGAGACAGGGGACGGTTCTTTGTCTCCTCCGGGGAGGAGACAAAGAACCGTCCCCTGTCTCCACCTGTCTCCCATACACGAACAGACCGGAGGATCATGCGGTCCCTGCCGGTCTGTTCAAATATTCCTTTTGATAATCCGTGTCTTGTCACAGATTCAGTTCGGCAAATTCTGTCAGGCGCCGGCTGTCTTCTTCCTCCGGACCGCCTTCCAGTTCGATCTCAATGGAGTCTCCTTTGCGCACCCGAAGACTCATTACATTAAAGATCGTTTTGCCGTCCCCGGTTTTTCTGCCTTTCCGGATTGTGACCCTGCCTGCACATGCGATACACTCCTTGACGAGTTGCCCCGCAAGGCGGGCATCCAGTCCGTTTTCATTGTGAACTACAAAAGTCATGCTCTTCATATTTCTGCTCCCTGCTGTTGGCGTTACTCCTGCTCATGCCCTGCAAGGCATGCAGGTATCGTACAACCTGTTGTCATATAGTGCATGACTGGTCTGTCAGGCATCTTCAGAGGCTCTTTGTGACGATCCTCCCTGCGCCGCATCGAGGATCTTTTCCACATTGCGGCGTCCGTTCCGGATTCCCATGTCACAGAGGATCGCTGCAGCCATACCGACTGCCACAACTACTGTTCCGAAGGCGATCAGAGGGATGCTCCTGCCCGCTCCTGTCAATCCATTGTAAAGAAGCACCGCGCCGACCGCTGCCACAACAAACCCGATCGTGCGCCATCTGCCGATCATTTTCAGTGCCTGTGACTGACGCTTTGCCTCCTGCATCAGCTGACCGGCAGAGAGGCCTGTCCTGCCTGCGGAATCTACTGCGGAATCATTTGCGGGAAGTTTCTGATCTTTCATCTGATCCTCCATGGTCTCCTCACTTTCGAGCCCTGTTTAAAACAGTGCCGGAAGGAATAGATCCTCCCGGCACATAATTCCGGCAGAGTTACTCACACCTCAGAACCTCAGAGGGGAGGGAATGAGCAGTCACACGGCAGTTTACTGCTGGAGAACGGTCTGCATCACTGCCTGTTATCACTGCCTGTTTTCTTTTGCCTTTTCGTCTTTTTCAATGACGGGACAAGTCTGTCCCCGGGCATTTCCCGGTGCTGTTCTCTATTAATAAGCAAGTCCGGGGTTGAAGAATCCGATCAGAACACCGACGAAAGCGATGACGACCAGCAGGCCCATGACTTTCAGAGGGCTCAGCTGCTTCTTGGCCATCAGCCACCAGCAGAAGATAACGAAGATCGCGGTCAGCATGCCGGGGAAGACGCTGTCGAACTTCTCCTGCAGGACCATGTAAGCTTCGCCCGCCTCATTGTAGAGGGCAAAGCTGGTCTTGACGCTGATCCAGGACGCGGATACCGCGCCGATGACGATTCCGCCCAGGGTGGTAACTGCTTCACGGATGGCGTTGCCGATATCGCCGACAAGGAACTCGACGGCCTTGGTACCCATGTCGTAGCCCTTGAAGTAGAGGAAACGCATTCCGAAGTATGCGAAGAGGTTCCATACGATGATGTAGAAGATCGCGCCCATAGGGGAACCGCCGCCGGACATACCCATGGCGATACCCAGAAGGATCGGGATCACAGTACCGACGACCAGGGAGTCACCGATACCGGCGATGGGGCCCATCAGACCTGCGCGCAGGCCGTTGATGGTCTCGCTGTCAACATCTTCCGCACCGTTTGCGCGGGCTTCTTCCAGACCTGCTGTGACACCGACGATGATGGCACCCAGCTGAGGCTCTGTGTTGAAGAAGGTTCTGTATGTATCCATGGATTCGGCCATCCTGTCGGGATCATCCGCATACAGCTCTTTGCAGAGAGGAAGCATGGAGCAAAGGTAACCGAATGTCTGCATGTGCTCCTGAGAGAAGCAGGTCAGGTTTCCGTAATACCATCTGTGGAAACCACTGTTTAACGCTTTTTTAGATAATTTCTTTTCTGCCATGATCAGATATCCTCCTCATCATCATCCCATCCGTTATCAGCTGCTGCGCTTGACGAGGCCGCGGCGGGTTTTCTGAGCTCAAGCATTTTCAGCTTGAAGATCAGGATTGCGAAAAGGCCTGCGACAACTGTGGAAGCGACCAGGTTGATGCCCATGGAAGCTGCCAGTGTGAAACCGAAGAGATAGGGAATAAAATCAAGCACGTTGCGGACGATCTGCTTGAGCAGGATCGCAATACCTACGCAGGGAAGGAGAGCACCGACAGTGAAGAGTGTCTTCATCGGGATACCATCCATGGGAAGTTTTTCCTTGATCAGGTTGACAACAGGCTCACCGGCCATGCACATCGCAACTGTGGGGATCAGGGAGAAGCAGATGTGGGAGATCCAGGGGAATACATAGTCGACCAGAGGGAGCTTGTCATACTCGCGCTTGTCTACCCATGCCCAGCCCATGTGCTGCCAGACAAGGTTCATGGTAGCTGTGCCGTAGAAAAGGACAGTACCGATGGTACCGACCATGGTGCCGAAGGAAGTTGCAAGAGCAGTTCCTTCTGCGGAAGCGGGATCAAGACCATAGCTCTTGAGGGCGATCATTGCCAGCGGAATACCGATATAGGAGACCGCACGAACGTCTGCGGAAACTGTGCCGCCGGGGGTGACCAGAGCGATGTAGACGACCTGCATGGCGCAGCCGACCAGGATACCGGTGGGGATGTCGCCGAGGACGATGCCGCAGATGAGTCCGCCGACCAGGGGACGGCCGAGTGTGTAGTTACCGATGGATGTTCCGCCGAGTCCGGGCATACTGGACAGGGACGCAAACAGGCCAAGGATGATTGCCTGAACTATATTGATTGACATTTTAAATCTCCTCTTTCAGATGAAATCTTGGAAAACCGAAAAGCTCATTTTCATAGACCCCGAGGCAAAATCCGCATTTCAAAGTCTTTCGTATAAGGACTTTGAAATTGGCGATTTTGCCGATGGGTTCCCGGAGGTTTGGGCCGTCCCGCGGCACAAACCTCTGGAGTGAAAAATATTGCATCGGCAATGTTTTTCACTCTTTAATCTGTGAAACCGAACTGGCCGCGGAATTTCTTCCAGTTGCCGATGGCGGCTTCCTTGACCAGAGCAAACTCTACTTCATAACCGGCCTTTGTGATTGCCTCGAGAGCCTCAGCCTCTTCCTGGGTAATGGACTGGTTGTTGCCGAGCTTGACTGCGCCGGGACGATCGTTGCAGGGTCCGATGATGACGGTCTTGACATTGCTGGGAACAAAACCGGCGTCGACCAGAATCTTCTTCATATCCACGGGATTTTTGGTAATCAGGAAATAATTATCTTTGGACTCGATAACCTTTTTGCTCTTCGCGATGAACTCATCGACACCCCATACAAAGGTCTTCTTGTCGGAAGCGCTCTTGTAGGCACCCTTCAGAACAGGGTTCTTGGCCGCTGCATCATTGACAGCGATCAGGCCTGTGCAGGGATACTCCAGAGACCATCTGGTAACGGTCTGTCCATGGATCATTCTGTCATCAACACGTACGAAAGAAATAGACATACTAACTCCTCCTTAAATATGCCTGCCGTCCGCACTGCGGACAGCTGTGAAAAAAGTTGCTTACAGGTCCTCTTCCTCATCCTCGTCATCCATCGGGATGGTGAATTCCTTGATCTGCTCCCTGGCTCCCTCAATCAGTTCGTCGATCAGTTCGGAGGTCTCTTCGTCATCCTTAGACAGGACGCAGGTCAGAACCAGAGGAAGGTTCATACCGCCGACCATTCTGGTCTTTGCCAGAAGTCCTGTCTCCAGCAGTACATTCGCTGTCGTTGCAAGAGGTGAGCCTCCCACGATGTCCGCAAAGAGAATGATCTCGTCATCTTCGCCGACTACCGAAAGAACCTGCTTGACGTTCTCCGCGAATTCATCCGCCCCCATGCCGTTGACAAGGCTGGTGGAGAGGACATCCTCTCTCTCCTCGCCTGCGAGCATGTTGACGGCTTTGTGCAGTCCGGGTGCGAATTCCCCGTGACTGACTAAAACCACATACTTCATACACTTACCTCGCTTTCTGTACTGGTTTTACTGAAGCGGTTCTCACAGAACAGCACGAAATGCCCCAGAGAAGAATGAAAACGACAAAAAGTCCTTTTCAATCCGTATCGCAGAAAAGAAGGGAGCAAAAGTGAAGCGATCACTACGGAAGGGGTATCCCTGTGACGGCATCTCGTGTTGTCTGATTCTGAAAAAAGTATAAAAAAATGGTGACACCTGTTCATCTAACAAGTGTCACCATTATTGTCAGAAATTTGTCATTGTTTTAACATGACATTTGTCATACCTGAAAAACAAGTCCTATCTTCTGGTCTTCAGATAATTGTTGATGGTACGATTCCAGATGATCTGCTCCATCTGAACGTTGGAATTGCTCTCCAGAATAGACCGCACAGCAGTCGAAACCTGCTCCAGGGCCTCCTCGTATCCTGTAAAGCGCGGCGGTATGACCGACTTCTCCATAGCGCGGTGAAGGGTGTCCATGTTAAAGGCTGTACCAGTCCCCTCCAGGATCAGATCGGCTGTCTCCTTGGATTCCGTGACTTCCTGCAGCGGAGAGACTCCTTCTGAATAGTCAAAGATCTCCCGCTGGATCTTTTTTTCACAAGTCAGAATCTTCATCAGCTCCCATGCAGCCTTTTCCTGGGATGTCCTGGAACTGAGGCCGATACAGAGAGTGTCAAGCCGGGAGATATTATCACCGGAGGGGCCTGCGGGCATGGTAATACATTCCCACTCGAAACCGGAATACTTTTTCAGGCTCAGTTCCCGGGATTTATAGGCCCGGTATTCGGAAAACATCATGGGCTGGAAGGCAACATTTCCGTTGGAGAAGTCTCTGCCCGAGACATTATAACCGCTGTTGCCTGCCTGGAGACGCTCCAGAAATGAGATCGCCTCTCCGATCTGAGCAGTCGTAAAATCACAGGATCTTGCTTCCTCGTCAAAGAGCCTTACCCCGTTGGTACTGAAGGCATCCACCCAGGAATATCCCGATATGCCGTATTGGTTGACGATGCCGCTGCCGTCCGTACTGTGGGTGACCTTTGCGCAGATCTGCAGGAAATCCTCCCAGGTCCAGTCCGGATCCGGAAGGGGAATCCCCTCCCTGTCCAGGATGGTCTTGTTGACAAACATCATGTTGGGGGCGCATTCATAGGGCAGGGCATACTGAACGCCGTTCTCCTGGCCGGACTGATAGGCGGAGGGGTAAAAAACATCCGGGTCAAAATCCTGATCCAGGACGATCAGGTTGTCCAGTGACCGGAGAGCCCCGATGCCGGCAAAGGTGGCGAGATCATCTCCGGGGACAAAGAAGAGATCAGGTACATCACCCTGCAGCATCTTCTCGGCCAGCCACTCGGAATAGTCCGATTTGAGAATTCCGGATGTGTAGGTCACTTCATAGTCGGGATATTTCTTTTGGAACTCCTCGATGGCATCATCCAGGATCCGGTAATAATAACCGTTCTCAATATCCCAATAGCTTCCCGCAAAGACTCCGACCGTGAGCTTTTTCTCCTTGCGGGGAATCCACTTCTGATAGATCCCGCTCATTAAAACGATCGACAGCAGAATCAGCACCGCGGCTGCTGCCAGCCTCTTAAATCTGCTGTTCATAAACTCATTGAATAGTACTTTCATATCTTCTTAATTATCCAGTGTGCCGACTGCATTGCAGCTCATTTACAGGCGCTCAAAAACAGCTTATCCCCTGAGCGGCCTGTTGACAGCGCCGGTCTGCACTGCCCAGATGGCGAGCTGTGTCCGGTCGCGGAGTTCGAGCTTTGACAGAATGTTACTCAGAGTATTGCGCACAGTTCCTTCGGACAGGTTCAGACGCGAGGAGATTTCCTTGTTGGAGAGACCGCTCCCCACAAGGACGATGACATCCCATTCGTTGGGCTTTAGATCCCTTGTCAGTTTATCTTCCACCTGGATCGCAAGGTTTGACTGGGCCATTCTGGAGAAGAGGCGCACCACTTTGGAGGCAATGTCTTCATTGATCATGGCCGTGCCGTTATAGACCTTGCGGATGGCATCAGAGAGCTCTTTCATGGAGATTCCCTTGAGCAGATAGCCGCTGGCCCCGAATTTAAGGGCATTAAAGACATATTCATCATCGTCAAAAGTGGTCAGGATGATGATCTTGATGTCCGGATACAGTTCCTTGATACGCTGTGTACAGACGACGCCGTCCATTCTGGGCATGCGGATATCCATAAGGATCACATCGGGCTTATCCTGTTTCACGGATGCCATCACCTCGATGCCGTCCGCAACGCAGTCCACCACTTCAAAGTCGGGAACATTATCCAGGATGATCATAAGGCTCTGCCTGATCAGCTCCTGATCGTCAGCAATCAGTATTTTTATCATGACTCCTCCTCCGACACTACTCTGACCGGAACAACTGCCTCGATCACAAATCCGTCTTTTCCGCTGTAAGAAAGGGTTCCCTTGAGCATATCGATCCTCTCCTGCATGTGATGCAGGCCAAAACCGCTCTGAATGTCATCACACCCTTTTCCATTGTCCGCGATCCGTATCCGCAGGTCATTGTCTTCACGCTCGATCCGCACATCAATATGCGTCGCGTTTCCATGCCGGATCGCATTGGTTATGCTCTCCTGCACGATGCGGTAGAGCACATCCTCTTCGTCCTGGTCCAGGTCTTGAAGACCTACAGGAAAAACCAAATCTATCTTCACGCCGGTCGAACTTTCGGACTCCTCTACAAGCTTGCGGATAGCGGCCTCCAGATCCAGTGTCTCCAGAGCATCCGGACGCAGCGCGTTCACAGAATGTCTGACATCCGTGATCCCGTTCCTGGCCACTTGTGCGATCGCGCGCAGCTGCTCTTTTGTCGCTTCCGGCGCTATATCCATGAGCATGATACAGGCCTCGATCCCTGTGATGATTCCCGTCAGAGAATGTCCGAGGGTATCGTGGATCTCTCTGGCCAGCCTGTTCCGCTCTCTGGTCTCTGTCATTCTGACCTGCTCCTGGGCATATTCCTCCAGCTTCTGGTTGGCCGTCTGCAGCTGGCTGTTGAGGCGCAGGATCCTCTCTTTTTCGCTGGTCTGCGACAGGGTCAGGACCACCATATAGAGAATGAAGACCAGGGTATTGAGAAGGCTGAGCATGTCCAGGACAGACAAGAGACTGCTGCGGACATCCTGGCGAAAATAAGCCCACATCTGGGAGAGAGGAATGACATGGAGCAGATTGAACATTTTATTGCTGCTCATGGCCAGAAAGGCAATGCAGATGGCGGTAACATATACAATTCTTTTTTTCCAGTCGATCCTGTAGCGCATGGTATCCGCCAGGAGCAGCATGACGATTCCCGTATACCCGAAGCCTGTCAGAGCACAGATACCCAGCGCGATCCCGTATTCAATAATGATCTTTCCCACCAGTTCCGGGTGGTTGTTGCAGGGAATGGACAGAAGGAGCAGCAGGCTGACACTCAGTATTGCCACACATACCGGCAGTTTCCAGGAAATAATAGGGACCGAACCGGCTCCGACCAGAAAGTGCAGGGCACTGCCGTCCATAGTATAACCGCGCAGCGCGTGTACGGAAACAATCGTTATATAGAGCAGGATCAATAGGTTCAGCAGCTTCATTTCCAGCAGGATCAGGCCCGGAGCCTGAAGAATACTGGTAGAATCCTCCGCATTATTGTCCCGATATAATTCCAGAGATTTATCTGCCATGTCCGGTCTCCTCTCCTGCAGATTTCATTTTTTGGCCATGGTCTCATGTTTTCAAACATATATGGTTCAAGACCCGGTCACGAGTCCTGCGCCCGTCGAAACAAGTATGATCCAATTTACGCTTACCGGCCTTAAGCCCCGCATACCGGATCCCTACTGCCAGCGGTCAATACTGTACTCTTCCACATTCTCCTTAGTGACCAGCTCAACCGGAACCAGGATCCTTGACTCGACCTCTTCTCCGTTCAGCAGCCTGTAAAGTGTATCCGCAGCCTGCTCTCCCACCCTGGTCGGGAACTGCGCAGCAGAAGCCTGAATGTTCCCGTCCCGGATCATTGCCTTTCCGTCGGGAGAAGCATCCACGCCGTAGAGATTGACCTGATCGAGCAGACCGTGCGCGTCCAGCGCCGCAGCCGCCCCGATACAGGCCGGATCATTGAGACAGAATACATTGTCAAAATAGACATTCTTTTCGATAAATTCCTCCATACGGGGCATGGCCAGTTCAAGCTTGCCCTCACAGGGAATCTCCTGCACTACCCGGAATCCTTCTTCTTTTTCGACTGTATCCAGAAAGCCCCTCACTCGCTCCACACCCGATATTGCCGAATCGTGTGTCAGGATCACAAGTTTCGCATGATCGGTCTGTGACAGAAGATACTCTCCCACCAGGACCCCTGCCCTGTAGTTGTCCGATACGATGGTACAGTCCGCAAGCGTGGGATCGGAAAGATCGGAATCTACAACAATGATCCGCACGCCCTGCTGTCTGGCACGAGCGAGCACCTCATCCAGCCCGCCCGCGTCTACCGGTGTCAGGACCAGGACATCTATTCCCGCGTCAAGCATATCGTTGATCTGCTCTACCTGCCGCTCCACATTCAGAGCCGGATCCCGCAGGATCAAACGGTCTCCCTCCGCCTCGACTCTGTGGGCGATCTGTTCGTTGATGATGGCGAAGAGCTCATTGTTCATGGTCATATAACTCGCGCCAATCAGGATGGAATGCTCCTTCTGGTTCTCGGATCCGTCCGGACGCAGGATCATATACGCCCCCGTCAGAACGACCAGAAACAGTACGGTCACCGTATTTATAATCACTACAAGACGTCGGAAATTCATCTTTATCCTCTCAATCAAGGGTTTTTCAATCAATTCTATATATTATAACATAACGCAAGAGAGACAGGGGACGGTTCTGTGTCTCCTTTTCGTGAAAAGGAGACACAGAACCGTCCCCTGTCTCTCCCCTGTCTCTCATCTTCATGATATAATGAAAGGGCAGACAGTTTATCTGCTCTGAAAACCGAATAACCGTTTAATGCGGATTTATGATCGTTAAAAAGCACTTTTGCTGCACACACTGTAATAGCAAGGAGAGAAATATGAGTCAGATTGCAGAACAAAAATGCCCCGCCTGCGGTGCTCCGCTACGATTTGACCCTGCTTCGGGAATGCTTGTATGCGACTACTGCGGCACGAAGACAGAACTGCCCAAAGCCAAAGAATCCCAAGGAAAAAAAGAGACCGGCAAGGAAAAGGAAAAGCCTGCCAAAGCAGATAACAAGGCTGAAGATGATGAGATCGGCGGCTTTGATTTTGACAGTCTCGATGATCTGGTAACAGACCCTAATGCCATGAATCTGCCGGTCTATAACTGTGTCTCCTGCGGGGCCGAAGTCATCGCGCCGCCGGAGCAGATGGCACTCACCTGCCCCTACTGCGGCAACAATATTGTCCTGACCCAGAAAGTGACCGGCAAGCTGAGGCCGGACGGTGTGATCCCCTTCAGGATCCATGCAAAAGATCTGCCGGCGGCTGTCAACAACTTCTACAAGGACAAGAAGCTGCTGCCCAGGCATTTCTTCTCGGAGAGCACAATGGGAAAAGTGACCGGCGTCTATGTTCCCTTCTGGGTCTTTTCCGGAGATGTGAAAGGGACTCTGGGCTACAAGGCCCAGACTTCCTCTTCTTCAAGGAGCGGTGACTATATTATCACACAGACCAATCACTACCAGCTGGTGCGCGACGCAGCCCTTGCCTTTGACAATCTCCCTGTCGACGCAAGCGGCAGGATCGAAGACCGTCTCATGGATTCCCTCGAGCCCTTCAATACCGCCGAGACAAAGCCTTTTGACATGCGGTATCTGGCAGGTTTCACGGCAGACCGTTTCGACCAGAAAAAGGACGATATATCCGCACGTGCCTCCGGCCGCATGAAAAAAAGTACCTATTCCATAGTCGATTCGCAGGCTGCGGCAGGCTTTGGATCCGTGAGCCGGACCAGCGGCAGACTCAACGCGGATGTAAAGGCCAAATATATTCTGTTCCCGGTTTACATGTTTGATATCTCCTACCGGGGATCAAACTATCATTTTGCCGTCAATGGCCAGACCGGCAAGGTCGTTGGTGATATCCCGACAGACAGCGGCGTTAGCTTCCTCTATTTCCTGAAACGGTTTGCGATCGTGGGCGGCGGTCTCTTTGCTGCCTCCGTCGTAAAATATATGCTCGGATTCTGAGAAGCCGGCTGCGATTCCCGCAGCTTTTCTGAAACCGCTTAAAATGACTGTCCGTCCATACAGGGAGATATAGATTATGAAAAAAAGACAATTATTGCCCGCTTCTCTTTCGGGAGAGCACAGACGGCGGAAAAACAGGAAAAAGACAGGCAGTGCAATCTTTTTGCACGGCCTTACCCTTCCTTCTGTCCTTCTGGCACTGATCCTGGCACTATCCGCTGCGGCTGCCGCCGCAGCTCTTCCTCCGGGAACGGTCACAGCCTATGCCGCAGAAGCAGAAGCAGAAGAAGATGCTTCGGAGGCCATGTGGAGTGAAACCTTTTACAGGGCCAGCGACACCTCCGGAGAGCTGACACCGGAGGAGCAGAAGTCGCTGGATGAGACCTGTCTGGAATTCATGAAGACCTACCAGGCTGACCTGTCCCTACTTGCCATCACCTCCGAATATCTGGAAGGTACGACTCTTTCAGACCTGGCAGCTTCTTATTACGAAAACAGCGAATTCGGCTACGGTCCCGGCAAAAGCGGCTTCCAGCTCATCTGGGTCAAATCTACCGACCAGGCTCTGATCGAGGCCTACGGCGATGCAGCAGATCTCATCCCCCAGGACTATCTGCAGTTTGCAGCGCGCGAGATTCCCAAGTATGAGGAAGGACACGGCGTATACGGTCCCCTGTATGCGGGCACCCGCTTTTTGTCCAACTATCTGCGCGGAGGCGGCAAGGAGACCGCCCCAGTGGAGACAACTGCAGACGCACAGGCTGCAGCTGCCGGCAATACAGGCGATGAATCCGTCGATCCGGAGTCCTCTGCAGAGAGCGCGACTCTGGCCGCATCCCAGGTACAGCAGGAAAAGTCATACACCGGGGATGAAAACGATGATCTGCAGCTCATCACTGCGGGAGACCCCCTGTCTGACAAAGAGCGCATGCTCCCGGACGGAGAAAAACCCGACCAATCACTCAGGGTCGGCGAAGACTCCGATATGCCAGCCTGGTATCCCAAAGAGCCGCAGACCTTCCCCTTCTACCATGACACAGACGCGCCCCGCATCGTCGACATTGCGGATATTTTCAGTGACGAAGAAGAGTCCTCCATGGAGGCCCGGCTGGCGGAGCTTCGAGAGCAGCTGGGAAAAGACATCGTCGTTTTTACAGACACCTCAACCTACGGGCTCTCCCGCTCTGTCTATGCGGCGGATTTCTACGATTTCAACGGCTACGGCATCGGGGATGACCGCGAGGGCGTCTGCCTCATGATCTGCATGGATCCCAGCGACCGGGGCTGGTGGGCCTGCTGCACAGGTCCCGAAACCATGGGCCTGTACACAGAGACAGTCGCCAACCAGATTGACGACCTCCTCTACGAGTACATGAGAGCCGGCGACTACGGAACCGGCGTCGCCGACTGGATCGAAAACTTCCGCCGCCTGTACACGACAGGTTCCCCTTATTCTGAAGACTGGGCTCTGCTCTCCGAAAGCAGCATCGAGCGCTTCCACGATGACGCCGCGCCGCGCGTGGTGGACGATGCCTTCCTTCTGACAGACGAAGAAATCAGCCGGCTGACTGCAAAAGCCGCCGCCCTCTCTGAAAAATACGGTCTCGATGTCGTCATCCACACTGCCCGCAACGAGGGAATCCTCGATCGGGATAAGTACGGAGATCAATTCTGGAAAGTCAAGGGATACGGCTTCGGAGACAACTATGACGGCCTGCAGCTGACCATTTTCAAGTGCCCGTCCTATTCCGGCGACACAAGAGTCGCGGCCTACGGCAAGGGTCTCAAAAAATTCACCGAGGTCAATGAGAGCCGTCTCAAGAGCCGTGTCAATGACCTGGTCCTCAGCCAGGATTATTACGGCGCAGCCGAACGCTGGCTGGACTTCTCCGACCACATGCTCAAGACCGGCCGGGTACCCAGGTCCTCTGCTTCCTGGGGCTTCTTCACCATCCTCGAGATGCTGGCAGGCCTGATCTTCGGCGGATCATCCCTGGCTCGCGCAAAAGCCCGCATGGCAACACCGGCGATCAGGGAGGATGCAGATGCCTACCTGGTCCCCGGAAGCCTGAAGATCAGAAAAGTACACGATACCCTGGTAGACACCACAGTCAGCAAGCAGTATTCACCCCGGCCCAAAGAAAACCGCTCTTCCGGCGGCTCCTCCGGCGGCCACTCCTCCTATTCCGGCGGATATTCCGGTTCCAGCGGCAGTTCCCACTCCGGCTCCGGAAGAAACTTTTAAGGTATAACGTTTTGCAGCCGCAGACCCGCCCGGCTTGAAGCGGCATCCCGACACATCTCGACAGCATCTTGTTTTATTATTTTAGTTGTTATTTCAAAAAAGAAGCATGACCGCTCAGTTAAAAATCCGGTCATGCTTCTTTTTTATCTTTATTGCTGATGTATATCTTTATTACTGATGTCTATCTTTATTGTTGATGAACAGTATAACTCATGAAGCCTTATGCCCTGGTACGGTTGCGGTTGAAGTTGATCAGGCAGCCGGCCTTGACGATCTCGCGCTCGTTTTCCGTCATATCCTGGATGTAGAGGTCGATCTGCTCGGCTTTGCCGTCCCTGATGACATAACCCTTGATATCGGAGAGATCTCCGTCAAGAGCCGCACGGATGCCGGGAACATAGATGTAATCGCCGATGTCAAAGACCGTGGGCTCGCCCTTGAGATGGAAGGGGATCATGCCCCAGTTCATGACGTTGGAGCGGTATCTCTTGGTCGCGTATTCCTGTGTGATATTAGCCAGACCGCCGATGACACGCTGGCAGGAAGCCGCCTGCTCACGGGCAGAGCCGTCGCCGGGCTTATTGGCATAGATCATGGAACCGATCTCAATGTCCTGTACATTGACAGACTCGGAGCCGGGAATGGTATTGATCACTTTATAGACATCAGCCAAAACAGGATCCTTCTCCGCAGCGCTCTTTCCTGCGACGCGGTAACGCTCGATCTGATCGACTGCCTTGGAGCGGCCGACATACTCAGGGTCACGCCTTGAGAGGGTGAACTCCGCCAGACCCAGAGGGTTGGAACGGAAGGAGGATGTCTCACCGGAAGGAATCAGCTCATCGGTGGTCGTGACATCGTCCAGGATCTTGGAGCAGACCTTGAGCAGGATGTTTTCCGCCAGGGCTTCCATCTCGGGCCAGGGCTTGATGTTGGGGCCGTCAAAAAGCTCCACAGAGGGGTCTTCCTTTCCGAATCCCTGATAGACACGTGCCCTGTAGACAGTGTCATCGTAATCATGGGCGGGTACATTGCCCCAGGTGTCAAATTCTGCCGCGGAAGTCAGGATGCCGCCGTTTGCCGCAGATGCTGCGATGGAACGGGCGTCCATAAGAGCCGCTGCCGCCATCTGGCCGTTGCCGGGCTTGGAGCCTTCGCGGTTGGGGAAGTTTCTGGTCGTGTGGCGGATGGACAGGCCGTTGTGCATAGGCGTATCGCCTGCACCGAAGCAGGGCCCGCAGAAGGCAGTCTTGACAATGGCGCCGGCCGCCATGAGATCAGCCACATACCCTTTCCTTGCCAGGTCGATGAAGACCGGCTGGGAAGAAGGATAGACATCCAGGGAGAACTCGCCGTTGCCGCAGCTCTTTCCGCGCAGAAGGTTTGCCGCCTCAACGATATTTGTATAGTTGCCGCCCGCGCAGCCGGCGATAATGCCCTGCTGGACCTGCAGCTTTCCGTCTTTGATCTTGTCCAGGAGCGTGAATTTCGCCCTGCCGTTGGCAATGCGGTCCGCCTCAGCCTCGACAGTACGGAGGATATCCTCCAGGTTTGCGTTCAGCTCATCGATGGTGTAGACATTGCTGGGGTGGAAAGGAAGGGCGATCATGGGCTTGACAGCACTGAGGTCCACACGGACACAGCCGTCATAGTAGGTGACATCCGCAGGGTTCAGTTCACGATAATCCTCCGGTCTGCCGTGGGCTGTCAGGTAAGCTTTTGTATCCTCGTCGGTCCTCCAGACAGAAGACAGACAGGTGGTCTCTGTCGTCATGACATCGACACCATTCCGGTAATCCGTATCCATGGAGGCAACGCCGGGACCGACAAATTCCATGACCTTATTCTTCACATAGCCGTTCTTAAAGACCGCACCGATGATGGCCAGGGCGATGTCCTGGGGGCCGACATAAGGAGCGGGCTTTCCTTCCAGATAGACCGCGACCACACCGGGATAGGCGACATCATAGGTGTCGCGCAGCAGCTGCTTGCCCAGCTCGCCGCCGCCCTCGCCTATTGCCATGGTGCCGAGCGCGCCGTAACGGGTGTGGGAATCGGAGCCAAGGATCATCCTGCCGCAGCCTGCCATCGCTTCGCGCATATACTGGTGAATGACCGCGATATGAGGGGGAACATAGATTCCGCCGTACTTCTTTGCGGCAC
Source organism: uncultured Lachnospiraceae bacterium (assembly GCA_902780385.1). Classification (GTDB taxonomy): domain Bacteria; phylum Bacillota; class Clostridia; order Lachnospirales; family Lachnospiraceae; genus CAG-791. The sequence continues at coordinate 50,090 of CACZFF010000019.1, read as the reverse complement.
TCAGGCCAAACATGTGGTCATCCTCGTTGATGGTGCCGCCCACAGCACACAGAGAGTTGTGGCAGTTGGTCAGGACATAGGGGAGGGGGAACTTCTCCATGCCTGATGCGCGCGCCGTCTGAACGATGCCGACGAAGGTGATATCATGGGATGCCATGGAATCAAAACAGATCCGCAGATTGTCCATATCATCCGCTGTATTATGTGATTTTAAAATAGAATATGCGATCGTGCCCTTCTTGTCTTCGGCAGGACATGCCTTGCGGCCGGTCAGCTGTTCTACCCGCCCGGCTTCCGCTTCCGGAATAATCTCTGTGCCTTTGACCAGATAAACACCGCCGTCATACAGTTTGATCATGCAATAAACCTCCTTGCGCCAGGCAGATTTCCCACCTGCTCTTCCAGTTTTACAGACCCTGACGGCCTACGTAGAAAACCGGCAGCTTCTGCTTTTCTTTTTCTGTATTTGAAAAAACCATTTATTAGAATATCCTTTTTGCTTTCGTTCTGCAAGACTGTAATGCACTAAAATGCAGTATAAGGAATCCCATAGTTACAGCCCGCCTGAAACGCGAGGAGTTTTGCGCGTGTTTTCCGCGCAAAACCCGAGTTGTACGGCGCGCGGCGGCGCATATGCGCAGACAGCGCAATGCGATGTTGGAATCGCCGCGCGCAGCGTTACATGTACACGCCCTTCGATGGGGCGTGTACTGTAACATCCCATAAAGAATACCCGGCCTGCTCCATTACGGCAGACCGGGTATTCTTTAATAAATATTCAAGATAATCTGTCCGGCCGGTTAAGGCGGCTCACAGGATTCTCTCAGACTGTTCCTGCCCCCTGAAGCAGTGAAACAGCGGTTAAACCTGCAACAGATTATCTCCTTTTACGCTTTCATGCGCAAAGATCAGCGGAACAGAGAACCGGAGATGATGAGCTTCTGGATCTCGTTGGTGCCTTCGTAGATCTGAGTGATCTTGGCATCACGCATCATACGCTCAACATGGTACTCTTTCATGAAGCCGTTGCCGCCCATGAACTGGGTTGCCCATGTGGTCATTTCCATAGCGGCGTCTGTGCAGGCAAGTTTTGCCATAGCAGCTTCGATGGTGTAGCGGCCGCTGTCGTGTGCTGCGACTGCATTGTAGAGAAGGAGCTCAGCGGACTTGATCTGGGTTGCCAGCTCAGCCATCTTGAATGCAAGGAACTGGTTCTTGCAGATGGGCTTGCCGAACTGCTCACGCTGTTTCATATATGCAACAGCTGCCTCGAAAGCGCCCTTGGCGATACCAAGACCCTGTGCAGCAACGCCGATACGGCCGCCGTCAAGAGTCTTCATAGCCAGCTTGAAGCCCTCGCCGGGCTTAGCGATCATCTGCTCAGCGGGAACACGGACGTTCTCCAGATGCATCTCGGAGACCTGTGCCTGACGGATACCCATCTTGTTCTCGACACGGCCGACGGTGAATCCGGGTGTGCCTTTCTCGACTACGAAAGCAGCCATGCCCTTGGTTCCCAGAGCGGGATCAGTCAGAGCATAGATGACTGTGAAATCAGCAACGGGGCCGTTGGTGTTGAAGCACTTGGAGCCGTTGATGACCCACTCGTCGCCGTCCTGAACAGCAACCGTCTTGCAGCCTGCAGCATCGGAACCTGCACCGGGCTCGGTCAGACCGAAGGAACCGATCTTCTCACCGTAGGTGATGGGTTCGAGGAATTTCTTCTTAATCTCGATGGGAGCAGAAGAATTCATGATGGAGCCGCCGTACAGAGAAGTGTCAACAGAGTAGATGATACCGAAAGCAGCATCAACCTTGGAGATTTCCATAACAGCCTGGACATAGCTCATATAGCTGCCGCCGAGGCCGCCGACTTCCTTGGGATAAGGAAGGCCGTAAGCGCCGGTCTTGCCGAATTTCTTGAACAGCTCGGTCGGGAACTCGCCCGCTGCGTCGCGCTCAAGAATTGTGGGAGCCAGATCGTTGGCTGCGAAATCTGCTGCCATCTGTTTAATCTTTGCCTGCTCTTCAGTTAACTTGAAATCCATAATACTATCCTTTCCTAAACATTTTATAACTTTTTTAATCCGAACAAGCAGTATCCGCCTGCTGATCCCCTGCCCCTAAGTATCTTTTTTGCTGCAATGCTACCCCTTTAAACCACGCAGACAGAAAAGATGCAGGACACAGAATCGATTACAGACAGATCCTCCCGATCGGACAGCTGCCGATAAAGATTCCGCTGCCGGCCGGTCTGACCATATCCCTTATTATTCAGACCGGCCGGTATATTTTTTCGATCAATAACCTTCAGCAATGTGCTGTGCCGACAGGCTTGCCAAGAATCAATACTCTTTGAGCCATGCCGACAGGCTCGCAAACGCTTAAGGTGCTTCTTACTTAAGGCCCATGGGCTCATCGCGGAAGATGCGCTCGTCCATAAGCTTGGGACCGCCCTCGGGAATGATGGGAGCGAAGTCCATCAGGTCGAGGATCTGGGTCTGCAGGTCGATGCCGGGAGCGATCTCTACCAGGTGGACGCCGTCCTTCTCAAGTTTGAAGACAGCACGCTCTGTGATGTACATAACGGGCTGGCCGGTCTTGTTGGCGTACTCGCCGGAGAAAGTGATCTGCTCGACTGTGTCGATGAGCTTCTTCTGGCGGCCTTCCTGATCAATGATCAGCTTGCCGTCTTCGCAGTGCTCTTTCAGGCCGCCGGCCGTGAAGGTACCGATGAAGAAGACCTTCTTTGCGTTCTGAGTGATGTTGATGAAGCCGCCGCAGCCTGCAAGACGGGGACCGAACTTGGAAACATTGATGTTGCCGTGCTTGTCGCACTCAGCCAGGCCCAGGAATGCAAGGTCAACGCCGCCGCCATCGTAGAAATCGAACTGATAAGGCTGATCCAGGATCGCCTCGACATTGATGGAGCCGCCGAATTTGTTGCCGCCCTGAGGAACGCCGCCGATGGGGCCTGCCTCAACGGTCAGAGTCATGTAATCGCCGATGCCTTCTTCGTTAGCAACAGCGGAGACGAATTCGGGAGCGCCGATACCCAGGTTGACGACCTTGTCTGCCTCGAGTTCCATAGCTGCACGGCGTCCCATGATCTTCTTGGCACTCATCTTGGGAGCTGCGATCGCACCCAGAGGCATTCTGATATCGCCGGTCATGCTGGGATCCCATCCAAGAGTACCCTGGCACTGAGACTGATCTTCCTCGGACTCTGCAACAACGATAGCGTCGACATAGATGCCGGGGATCTTGACCAGACGGGGATCAAGTGTGCCCGCCTGAACGACCTTCTCGACCTGGACAACGACCTTGCCGCCGCTGTTGTGGACAGCCTGTGCGATGGAGGTTGCCTCGCAGGTTGCGCACTCGCGCTCCAGAGTCACGTTGCCGTGCTCGTCGGCGAATGTGCCGCGGATATAACCGACCTGGATGGGGAATGCCTTGTAGAGCAGTCTCTCTTCGCCTGCGATGTTGATCAGCTCGACGATATCTTCCTTGGTCACGTCATTGAGCTTGCCGCCCTGGAGACGGGGGTCGCAGAAGGTATTCATACCGACGTGGGTAATGGTACCGACCTTGTGTGCAGCGATATCGCGGAGCAGCTGGGACAGAGTACCCTGAGGCAGGTTGTAGGCTTCCAGCTTGTTGTCAAAGATCAGCTTGCCCAGCTCGGGGACCATGTTGTAGTGACCGCCGATGACTCTCTTGAGCATGCCTTCGTGTGCGAAGTGGTCAGCGCCGCTGCCGTCGCGGTTGCCCTGTGCTGCTGCGTAGAAAAGGGTCAGATCACGGGGATGGCCTGTCTCAAGGAAGCTCTTCTCCAGAGCTTTGCTGAGGGACTCAGGCATCTCGCATGCGACGAAACCGGATGTGGTAAAGGTCATGCCGTCCTGGACAAATTTTGCGGCTTCCGCTGCACTGATAATAGGTTTAACTGACATGGATATATACTCCTTCAAATGATATTCATATGAATCTGTAAACGGAATCTGTAAACGCGGTTCATAGCCGCAGACATGAATCAAACCGGCAATTATTGAAAATAGAAAAATCACCTGTATGCATGATTCACTCGTTCAATAATTCGTGTGCAGCCGCACAGATTATCAAAAATGCCGCCGCAGGCGCTTGCAGGATGGCCTGCGGCGGCATGAAACACAGTCCATATGGATGGAAAATGCTTACTTAAGTTACTTCAAAAGAAGTACTCTTCAGGAATTATTTGCCGAGGAAGTTTTTCTCTTTCCTCTTCTCCAGGAATGCAGTCATGCCTTCCTTCTTGTCATGTGTTGCGAAGGACAGACCGAACATATTCGCCTCAAGCTTCAGGCCTGCATCGAGGTCAACATCAAGACCAACGTTGATTGCCTGCTTAGCCAGAGCGATGCTGTAAGGGGAGCTCTTCATGAAGTGGCCGGCAAGCTTCTTAGCCTCTGCCATGAGCTGATCCTGAGGATAGACATGGTTTACAAGGCCGATGCGCATAGCTTCCTCTGCACTGATCATGATGTCAGCGCCGAAGATGAGCTCTTTCGCGATCTTCTTGTTGGTCAGACGAGGAAGTCTCTGTGTGCCGCCGAAGCCGGGGATGATGCCCAGACCAGCTTCAGGCTGACCGAACTTGGCATTGTCGGAAGCCAGAGTAACGTCGCAAGCCATGGAAATCTCGCAGCCGCCGCCCAGAGCGAAGCCGTTGACTGCAGCGATGGTGGGCTTTTCCATATCCTCAAGGCGCTTGAAAGCAACGCGTGCAAGGAGACCGAAAGTACGGCCTTCGGGAGCAGTGCCGTTGACCATCTCGGAGATGTCAGCGCCGGCAACGAAGGACTTCTGGCCGGAACCGGTCAGAATCAGAACCTTAACATCGGGATTTGCTTCGATCTCTGCAAAGCAGGCATCGAGCTCGGACAGTGTCTCGGTGTTGAGTGCGTTCAGAGCCTTGGAGTGCGTTCAGAGCCTTGGGACGATTGATCGTTACGACCGCAATACCATCTTCGATTTCAACCAGTAAGTTCTTGAATTCCATTTTGTTCCTCCTTTGAGTTTTGTGGATTCCTTAAATGAATTTATATGGGGTTACTATATTGTTCTGCCATCCCGATCAAGATAACCATCTCAGACGACACAGCAAATATACATATTAATGATACAACGTTTTTCCATTCCGGTAAATGAAAAGAATGCTTTTTCTTGCAAACCTGAGCCGCAATCTTCAGCCGGGACAGAATTATTCATTACCTTTCACGCGGAGCGTCCCTGCGAGACGGTATCCCGGAGCCTTTTTCCCAAAGGCAAAGCAATGATAAACCATGTGATAATTGCCGTTCCGGCGGCGCAAATGCAGAAATAAAAAAAACCGGCATTTATATTATTTAGTATACTAACTATTTGTCCAAAAAAATATAAGCCTATTGGTTTTTATCCATTTTATACTAACATGAACCCCTAAAAATAACAAGGTTTACAAATCATCTTACACCCGATTTGTTAATACCGCAAAAATCAGGCGGATTATTTTGTGAAAAATATACAATAAAAGGAAGCAGGAGAAGGTATTCCCCTTTTCTCCCGCTTCCATCTTTCTTTTTTCTTTCTTTTTATCCGCGGTGACGGCGGATCTCGGCGATCAGCGCCGGCAGGATCTTGTGAAGGTTCCCGACAATACCGTAGTCGGAAACATTGAAGATCAATGCCTTGGGGTCTTTGTTGATCGAGACCACGCACTTGGCGTCGCGCATGCCGACTATGTGCTGTACGGAACCGGAGATCCCGCAGTTGATATACAGATCCGGCGTGACCGTGATCCCGCTCTGCCCGATCAGATGGGCATGTGAGATCCAGCCCTTGTCGACCGCGACACGGGACGCGCCCACGGCACCGTGCAGAAGATCCGCCAGCTCCTCAATGAGCTTAAATCCCTCGGGTCCTGCACCGTTGCCGCCCGCCACGATGACATTGGCAGTACCTAAATCCGCACCTCGGTCCGCTGCCGCCTCGAGAACCTCCAAAAGCGCCGGACGGACGATCTTCTCTCCCGCCGCTCTGCTGCCGCTGTCAGCAGACTTATAGGGCTTGATGGTAATGGCACCCTTTTTTCCCGGGGCGTCCTGTACCATGCCTGCCGGCTCCGCTGCTTTTATCCCTCTTCCCGAACCGCCGAAGCTGCCGGGTCTGATGGAAATGATCTGCGTCCTCTCCTGCTCCCGGAAGGACACGGAGACCGCCGCTGTCCCACCGAAAGCATGGCGGATCCACAATAGTTTCCCGCCCTCTCTGACCAGGTCGACACAGTCAGAGATCATTCCAGCCTGAAGCCGGGCAGCGAGACGGGGAGCCAGATCCATGCCGTCCGTTGTGCGCTCAAAGAGGATCATCTTGGGTTTCTCTGTCCCGGCCAGCCTTCCGATCGCATCCGAATAGAACTCGGCACTGTAGACCGCAAGCTCATCGCCCTCAATGAGAACGGCCTTATCCGCACCGGCTCCGAGCGCTTTTTCTGCTGTGTTTTCCAGGACGTCATGCTCCGCCCCTGCCAGCAGCGCACAGATCAGATATTTTTCCTCTTCCTCTGCGGTCGCTGCGATGATCCCTGCCTTGGCAAGAAGTTCTTTTGATGAGGAGAGCAATTCTCCCCGGCTGTCCGTTTCCAGATATGCCCAAATCTCTTTCTTCATCCTGCACCACCTCCTGCCTAGAGAATACCTTCCGAAAACAGCCTCTGCGCCAGTACAGTGACAGCTTTTACAGGGTCCGGATCCTCAATGATCTGGCTCTGCTTATCCATTTTCCGCAGTTCTACCTCCTGCACCTGCATAGCGGCCTTGTCAGGACCCGCCTTAACGGAATTCTCTTCAGAAATACCATGGCCGGTAAGGTTTTCCGCAAGGATATCCCCTGCCGAAAGTACAGGCAGTTCCATACTCTCTGCCTCCAGGATACGGGCGATCAAGGGATAGCGCACCTGGAAGGAAGCCTTTGTAAAAGTAACCAGACAGGGCAAAGGAAGACAGTAGATCCGATTGCCCCTGTCATCTTCCTTCTCCACACAAAGGGCCGTACCCTGTATACCAGTTCCTGCGGGCACTTCTTTAAGACTTGTTTCCCCGGATACTTCCTGCAGACCAGTTCTCCCGGTCACTTCCTGCTGACCTGTTTCCTCCTGCCCTTCCGGTGTCTGCATCAGACTGCAGTGCAGGGCATAGGTCACCTGGGGGACTCCCAGGAACTGGGCAAGTTCCGGCCCCAGCATACTCGTACCGCCGTCTACGGTCTTCGCTCCGCAGAAAACCGCGTCCGCCCGTATCCCTTCCCGCTTTTCGATGACGCGGACCGCCCGCGCAAGGATCTGGGCAGTCCCGCGGACATCAGTTCCCGCAAATGCAGGGTCGCAGACCAGATATCCGTTCTCCGCTCCGAGACCGATACAGTCCCGCAGAACACTTGCCGCGGACGCCGGTCCCATGCTCAGCGCTATGATCCTGGTATCCGGCGCCTTCTCCTGCACCCTCAGAGCAGCCTCCATGGCATACAGATCAAATGGATTGATCAGCTGCTTTTGGCTGGTGCGGTCTACTGTTCCGGCTGCCGGGTTCATTTCCCCCCTGCCCGCCTCCGGTGTCTGCTTGACACACACAATAATATTCATCAGCTGCAACATCCCCTTTCTTTCACATCCTGCTTTCACATTATGAAAACCTGTGAATGATCCATTAGTTTGTATACCAATTATAGGATGCTGTAATCTTTTTGTCCATGAAAAGCAGCCCTCCGATAACCGGCCTTCCGCCCCGGGCAGCTGCGCCATTTGGTGTGTACAAAAAGAAAACCGGGTCATCCGACCCGGTTTCCTGATGATTGCAGTGCTCTGCGAGAGGAATCCGTCAGCTGCCGTCCCTGTCACAACAGCTTCAAATTCCCGAAACATGTATAATTTTAAAGATCCAATGCAGTGATCTTGCGGAGCATGTTTTTGAGAACTGCGATCTCCTCCTCACTGAACTGCTCAAGAACAGTCTTGTCCACTTCCGTGACAACTGTCCTGACAGGAATCTCAATATTTTTGGAGATGTCTGTAAGTTCAATGTGGATAAAACGTCTGTCGGAACTGTCGATCATACGACGGATCAGTCCCTTGTTCTCCATGCGTTCCAGGATGCCTGAAATAGTGGAATTCTCCACTCCGAGGTGAGCTGCAATGTCTTTGGGATTGTGCATATCAAACTCCCATATACATCCCAGCACTCCATACTGAATCGGCGTGATATCAAACTGAGCCAGATTCTTTTTCATGTACTGAAAAACTGAATGCTGCGCCCCTGTCAGCAGAAAATTAATACAGTTGTCCAGACTATTCATTAACTGTTCCTCCTATCCTCAAAAGATATAATGAAGCATCCCATTTATCGACCTACGACTGGTTTTCTTATATCCCTGCCAAAAACCTCCCTGCAGGATTCTCCCCCCGTCTGAACAACCTGTGCATGCAGATAATAGATACTTTCAGAAATCATACCACAGTTTTTATTTCTATGCTATCTGTCTGGTAAAAAAAGGTTCAAACAATAAGTCCGTCCTAAGATTAGTACAATTTCAGGACGGACATTTTCAGCGATATATACAGTTTATATAAAAAAAATAATACACATAATATCGTTTGTACAAATCTGCAGTCACCCCGGTCTCATTGCCTGTTATGTCCAGGCTGGTACAGGTGTGGAAACCGGGCATCATGGGAAGACGCCCCCTGCAGCTCCCTTTGCAGCCGAAGGCACAGCAGGGTATTCCGGTCTTCGACAGTAATATTGTGTACCGCATAAGACAGGGCTTTTTTCGTTCCCGCGATCACGAGCACCTTTCTGGCCCGGGTGATCCCGGTGTAGATGAGGTTGCGCTGCAGCATGACATAGTGGTTCATAAGGACCGGCATCACGACGATCGGGTATTCGGATCCCTGCGCCTTGTGAATCGTGGCGGCATAGGCGAGGACCAGCTCATCCAGCTCGGAGACGTCGTATTCAACGTCCCGGTCATCAAAGCAGACGATCAGCGTTCTGTCCTCCGGATCGACCGACCGCACGACACCGATATCACCGTTGAACACTTCTTTGTCGTAGTTGTTGCGGATCTGCATGACCTTGTCACGGGCGCGGAAGACAAAGCCGCCGCGCCTGAGCCCCTGCGCTCCGCTGTCCCTGTCCGGCGGATTGAGAGCCTTCTGCAGCTCCTGATTGAGATTGGCGGCGCCCACAATGCCTCTCTGCATGGGCGTCAATACCTGGATCTCCGAGGAAGGGATGCGGTAATAGTTGGGAAGCCTGGTCCGGACAAGGTCAACGATTGTCTGCAGGGCAGCCCGGGCGTTCAGCTCGTTTTCCGCCATATCCTGCAGATTTCTGCGGTTCACGGGATTTTCCATGTCCATAAAAAAGAAGTCGCTGCCGCGGCCGTTGGAGATGTCCGGCATTTTCCCGGCGTTGATGCGGTGGGCATTTGTAATGATCCTGCTCTTTGATGCCTGACGGAAAATCCGGGTCAGGCGCACAACCGGAAAGCAGTCCGATTCAATGAGGTCCCTCAGGACATTTCCCGCCCCCACGCTGGGAAGCTGGTCGATATCACCGACCAGTATGAGGGTCATAGTATCAGGGACCGCTTTCAGAAGATTGTAGAAGAGCAGCAGATCGATCATGGAGCACTCATCCACAATGAGCACATCGCCCTCGAGAGGATTCTCCTCGTTTTTCTGGTATCCTTCCGGCGGTTTCGCCTCCAAAAGGCGGTGGATGGTCTTCGCCTCCATTCCGGTCGCCTCGGAGAGACGCTTTGCGGCGCGGCCTGTCGGCGCTGCAAGCAGGATTTTGGCACCGGCAGTTCGAAAAGCGGTGATAATGCCCAGGGTCGTTGTTGTCTTGCCGGTGCCCGGTCCGCCTGTCAGGATCAGCACCTTGCTCTGCACAGCCTTCAGGATCGCCTGCATCTGCACCTGGTCATACTGCATTCCTGTCTTTAGGGCAACACGGGCTTCCAATCCATCCGGCCTGATCGTGATCCCTTCCCTGTTGCCGAAGATCCTGCAGAGTCTGCGCACACATCCTGTCTCCGCAAAGAAAAAGGGAGGCAGATAGATTGCAGACTCTGCCTTTGTTTTCGACTGCCCGGCAGACTCTGCCTCTGTTTCCGGATGATCGGCAGATTTTCCTGTTCCCGGATGATCGGCAGATCCTCCTGAATTTCCTGCCTCATCAGGCGGTACGTCCTGCCCGGCATCCGCTGCCCTTACCCGCTCTTTAAGCCTGTCCACGTCCGGCTCGACGATCACATCCCTCGCGCGGATCATTTCATCCAGGGTCAGGGAGAGAACATTGTCCTCTACATCCAGAAGCTCAACGGCCTTCCCGATCAGAAGACTGCGGGTGGCATAGCAGTGACCATCGTCTGCAAGACGATTCAGTGAATACAGAAGACCGCTCCGCAGGCGGGCGTAACGATCATGGCCGAATCCCATTTTTTCCGCGATGATATCGGCGGTCCTAAAGCCGATCCCCCAGATGTCATCCGCCAGGCGATAGGGGTTTTCCTGAACGATGGAAATACTCTCGGAGCCATAGGTCTTGAAGATCTTTGTCGCGTGGCTGGTGCTCACGTCGTGCCCCTGCAGAAAGAGCATGATATTTTTGATCTCCTTCTGCTCCTGCCAGCTCTTTTTCACCTGGTCCACACGTGTCTTTCCGATTCCGGGCACACCAAGCAGTCTGTCCGGGTCGCTCTCGATCACCTCCAGCGTATCCTTGCCGAAAGTCTGCACGATCCTGCGGGCAAACTTGGGACCGATCCCCCTGATCAGTCCGCTCCCCAGATATTTTTCTATTCCGTACACTGTCGCGGGGAGCGCCTCCTCGAAGCTCTCAGCGGAAAACTGCCGGCCGTACTTTGCGTTGATCTTCCAGCTGCCGGTCAGCTGCAGGACACTTCCCACATGTACCTCGGGCATGGTTCCGACTACCGTCACCAGTTCCCCGAAGCCCTTGGCCCTGCACCGGATCACGGAATAACCGTTCATCTCATTATGGTAGGTAATGCGCTCGACAACGCAGCGCAGCTTTTCCATAGATGCCAAACCTCCTACATACGGGGAACGATCAGCCAATACGGGAACTTTCAGCTAATACGGGAACTTTCGGCTAATACGGGGATTTTCAGCCAATACGGAAACATTGGACCATCCGGCTTCCCCGTCTTCCCGGCTTCCTATCTCAGTCTGCGCACCAGGGGCAGCAGGACTCCGCCAAAAGCATTTCCCAGCGAGATCACAAGCAGACACAGCAGTGTGTGCGGATTCCACATACCCGCGATCGAAAAATAGTACATATCCGCGACGCAGTGCTCTGTCCCGCACAGGATAAATACCGTCACACCGAAGAGGAGTGACAGATATTTGCCCACTTCATGAGGGTTCTTGTTGTAGCCGTCTACACCGATATAGATCAGGATATCACAGAATATTCCCAGTATGAAAAGGCTCAGGAATGTATCGCCGGATTTCACGGCGCACATGGCAGCCGCCTTCTCCTGAAGGGCGGGGCCGATCCTGGTCAGGCTCTCCGCAAAAGCGGTCAGCCAGGCGCCCGCGAAGTTGCCCAGCCACATGACGACCACACCCAGGGCATAAGGAAGGTCCCGGTCGAATACGTAACATACCTTACCTGTGAAAAGATCAAATCCGAAGGTGCATACAGTGAAAAGGCCGACGGTAAAAAAGACGGCTCCAAGCACCTTGTTGTCCAGGGACAGGAATACAGTCCCGCCGATCGAGATCGATATTCCTGCCAGAATGCCGAAAAGAAATGTTTTTAAATAATTCATAATTCATCAAACCTCCTGAATGAACTATTCTAACGCCTCCCTGACATCATGGCAAGAAGGAAGTACAGGAAGCGCAGGTTTTTTATTATTTTTTCAATTCAATAATGCATTGCCTCTCAGACAATGTCCAGCCGGATTGTCTGCTGTGCAAGCCGGCACAGGGGCACAGGCACAGCATGCGCCGGCAGGATGCAGCGACTGTGCGTGAGTCAGGAAATGTTTCGGTATTTGCAAACCGGCACATGCACAGCATGCGTCGGCAGGGTTTTGCTGCAGAAAAAAGCGGCCCCTTTCGGGACCGCTGTAAAGTCTCAATGTATCACACCGTTTTTGATCGGTATGGCTCTGTTATTTTGGCAGGCAGCATTATTTTTTAATGTAGACAGGACGCCTGCCGCGGAGTTCGTCGTAGATCTCGCAGTAGTTGCGATAGCGGATCCTGCTGATCTCTCCCCGCTCGAGGGCGGCTTTCACAGCGCAGTCGGGCTCATTGATGTGGATGCACCCTTTAAATCTGCAGTCCGGCTCCCACTTTTCGAATTCGGGGTAATAGTAGTGCAGGCGGTCGGGTTCAATGTCCTGGACCCACAGAGAGGTAAATCCCGGCGTATCGACTACCCAGGTGTCCCTGAACTCCTCGTCCGTGCCCGCAGCAAGCAGCTCCACGTGGCGGGTGGTGTTTTTGCCCCGGCGGATTTTGCGGGACAGCTCGCCGGTCTGCATATTCGCATTCGGGCAGAGTGTGTTGATCAGGGTGGACTTGCCGGCACCGCTGGGACCGGTCAGGACAGTAGTCTTGCCCCGCAGGATTTCCTTTACCGCACCGAGACTCTCCGGGATGAAACTGCTGATGAACAGGACCGTGCATCCGCAGGCCTCATAGGTTTCCCGCAGTTCCCGGATCTCCTCTTCCGTCGCTATATCGCGCTTGTTGAAACAGAGGATCGCGTCCAGTTCCCGCTCCTGCATGGTGATCAGGAAGCGGTCCAGCATGTTGTAGCTGGGTGCGGGGTGGGTGATCGCGAAGATCAGAAGTGCCTGGTCCACATTTGCCACGTTGGGACGCACCAGTTCGTTTTTTCTGGGCAGGAGCGCCCTTACGTTCCCCTCTTTGGGGTCACTCACTGTATCTGTTATATCGATCTCCACGTCATCGCCGACGAGGGGCTTTTTGCCCAGGGCCCGGAAAATACCCTTGGCCCGGCAGCGGTACAGATCGTCTCCGGTATCCACTTCGTAAAAACCGGCTATGCTTTTAATGATTTTTCCCTGCATGCATTTCCCCATGCTGAAGTCACATTTTTATAATACCATCAGAGCGCATTGAAAGGCAGTTTGGCGGGAAACCGGCTCTGACCCGGGGCAGGCCGGGGGCTGAGATCGATCAGTCTTTGGTGAAGACGAGTTTTCGGGTCAGTTCCTTCTTTTCCTCGTGCTCTATTGTCTCAGAGGCCGCTCCGGTCTCTCCGGTCTGTGAATATTCAATGCTGACATTGGTATATTCCAGATAGAGAGTCGCCTCGGAATAAGGGATCCCTGTAAAGGAAACCTGGTAGGGGAACTCCGATGTGGTCACATTCAGAAGCTCCTTGCCGTCGTCAGTCCTGATTGTCAGTGTGACAGGGGTTCCCTTCTCATAATCGGGGTCCTCGCTGTATCTGGGTGCCTCGATCCTGGCGGAATAGCTGTAACGGGGCTCCCCGCTCAGTTCCATGTCGATCTGCGTCCCTTCCTCTACATATTCATCCTTTTCGATGGACTGTCCGATGACTATACCGGGATCATAACGTCCGCTTGTATCCGTGACGGTCGTCTCGCCGGGCGTCAGGCCCACCTGAAGCAGTGCAGCGGAGGCCTCCTGCTCTGTCATGCCCAGAATATTAGGCACCTGTACCATTCCGGTCCGGTCCGGTCCCTGGCTCACATATAAGGTTACGACCGTTCCGGCAGCAACTTCGCGTCCTTTGCCCGGATCCTGGTTCTCCACGTACCCTTCCCTGGTATCTTCACTGTAGACTTCTTCAATGGCGGTCATCAGGCCAAGCTGCTGCAGCTCTTTTTCGGCGTCCGCCTGTTTTTTGCCTGTGACGTCGGTTACGGTAACCATTTTGACTTTGGCAACGGTAAGGGCCACCACTGTGCCCTCTTCGATCCGTTCTCCCTCTCCGACGCTGGCATCCATGACAACACCGTCTTCATAAACATCTGATGTGCCATAGCTGATGCTGCTCTTGAGATTTGCCCGTTCAAGCGCGGCCTCGGCATCCTCCTGGGTCTTGCCGATGACTTTGGGCATGACAGCCATCACGGGGGTATCTTCCTGCTCCTGCTCCTGAGTCGTATCATCCTGTGTATTCTCATCCTGCGTCTGCGTATCAGTCTGCACTGTCTGTTCTGTCTGCGCGACCTCCTTCTTTGCAGAAGCAGCTCTGCGGTTCATGGCGACCAGGATGATCACTATGCCGATGACAACAACTGCGACGACGGAAAGGATCTGTATGATCCTGTCGAGACGGCGCTCATCCTCGGCGATCTCTTCGTCTTCCTGATCCTCTTCCGGATAGTTGTCGAGGACCATGTCATCTTCCGGAGGATATTGATCTTCTCCTCCTTTTCCGCCTTCACTGTACAGGTTTCCCTGTGAGGAGCCCCCTGTACCTGCGCTCAGACTGCCTGTTTTCTGCTCCCGGCTTCCTGCGGAGACAGGCGTAAATCCCCGTGTCTCCTGCGACAGACTGCCTGTCTCTGCTCCGGCTGCTGCGGCTGCTCCGGCTGCCGTAGATGTTTTAGCTGCGGTGCCTGCTTTCGCTGCCGTGGCTGCATTAGCTGCTGCGCCTGCATTGGCGCCCGTACCTGCTTTCGCTGCCATGGCAGCCGCACCTGCTGTGCCAGCGGACGCAGATGTCCTGCGTCGGATCTCCTCCCGGTCCTTTGCAGTCATGGACCGGGTCTCGGAAAGGTTATCTTCCGCCATTCGATGGACAAAAGTCCCCTCGGGATCGCTGAGTGAATGTCGAAGGTCTGCCGCCAGCTCATCCATAGTCTGATAACGGCGGTCAGGACTCTTCTCGCAGCACTTGAGAACGATCTGTTCCACGCTGTAGGGAAGATCCGGGACTATTTCCCGCGGCGACGGGAAAGGATCCTGGATATGCTGCAGGGCAATGGCGACGGTCGTCTCTCCGTCGTAGGGTACCTTGCCGGTCAGCATCTCGTACAATGTCACACCCAGCGAATAGACATCACTCTTCTCATCGCTGTAGCCTCCGCGCGCCTGCTCCGGGGAGGTATAATGGACCGACCCCATGACGTTGGAGGTAATGGTATTGCTGGTGGAGGCCTTCGCGATTCCGAAGTCCGTCACCTTGACTTTGCCTTCTTTGGAAATGATGATATTCTGAGGCTTGATATCCCTGTGGATAATATGGCCCCTGTGGGCAGCCGCCAGGCCCATGGCGACCTGGATGGCAACCGTTACGGCCTCGCGGGTGGAAAGTCTCTTCCTCTTCTCAATATACCGCTTGAGCGTGATGCCGTTCACCAGTTCCATGATAATGTAGTAGGTGCCCTTTTCCTCGCCGACATCATAAACATTGACGATATTGGGGTGCATCAGGCCGGCTGCGGCCTGCGCTTCTACACGGAACTTGGAGACGAACGTCGCGTTCTCCGAAAACTCCTGTTTGAGCACCTTTACAGCCACCATGCGGTTGAGCCGGTGGTCTTTTGCTTTATATACATCGGACATGCCTCCGGTACCGACTTTTTCCAGTACCTCATAGCGGTCCGCAATCAACATCCCTATCTTAATCATTTTTCCTCCATGCCGCACTCCGGTGCGGCAGCCCGAGGAGAAAGCCCGGAAGGGGTTTCTCCGATGGGATCAGCGAGGCGTGTGCCGTTTGCGGCACCGACTCGGGGTTAAAAAACCGGCGCTTCGGCGAGGTTTTTTAAGCTTTTCTCCTCCGGATTCCTGTCAGACCGTCCAGCGGCCTGTATCAAAAGGATTGATGAGTATTACTGAAATATTGTCCTTGCCGCCCGCCATGTTCGCTTGGTAAATCAGTCTGTCGGCTGCTTCCTGAAGACTTCTGAAGGAAAAAACGATTCTGGCGATCTCTTCATCGGTTACCATGTTTGTCAGTCCGTCCGAGCACAGAAGGAGAATATCTCCGTCTGTGAGTGTTTTCCGGAAAAAATCGACGCTCAGTACGTCCTCCGCACCAACCGCGCGGGTAATGATATTTTTGTCCGGAAGCGTGCGCGCAGTCTCTCTGTCGATCCTGCCCGCCTGTATCATCTCCTCCACAAGAGAGTGGTCCACTGTGATCTGTTTGATCCTTCCCGGCGCGCGGAGCACGTACAGCCTGCTGTCTCCGACATTGACAGCCAGAAGCCTGCCGTCCCTGACAGTGGCCGCCACAAAGGTCGTTCCCATGCCGTAATAGTTCCTGTCCTCCGAGGCGATCTTGCGAAGGCCGCTGTTGGCCTCCTGCAGAGCCTCCTCGAAAAGGCGGGCGGGATCCCCGCTGCTCTCCGCGGCGCCCGCAATGGCCGCCGAGACTTTGTCCACCGTGTATCTGGACGCATAGTCACCTGCCTTGTGGCCGCCCATTCCGTCCGCAACAATATAGAGGTTTGACAGGGGGCCGACCGGAATATCACAGGAAAAGATGTAATCCTGATTCATTGTCCTTTGTCTGCCCGTATCCGTCATGGAAAAAGATGATGGCATAATGTGTACCTCATGCCGCACATCTGTGCAGCTGTCCCGTCCCCGGTGTAATCAGCGATATCAAAGGATATGCACAAAAAAGGATATGTACGCATGTACCTTTACAGCTATGTACAAATGGACCGCATTCCTTTCAGAGTGCAGAATTACCGGACATATCTGTTGCGGAGCTGACCGCATGCGCCTTCGATATCTACTCCAAGTGCTCTTCTAATACTAACATTTACACCATTATTTTCAAGTTCCTTTTTGAAAGCCAGCACGTGGGTCCTGTCCGGATGCTCGTATCCGCGCTCTCTCACAGGGTTCACAGGGATCAGGTTGATGTGGGCTTTCAGCGGCTTTGCCAGCCTTGTGAGGCCCCGGGCATCCTCGCTGCTGTCGTTGACACCCCGGATCAGGCTGTACTCAAACGTGATCTGTCTGCCCGTCTTCTCATAATAGACACCGCAGGCCTCCATCAACTCCCCGATCGTATACCGGTTGGCGATCGGCATGATCTGCCTGCGCTGCTCATCTGTCGCTGCGTGAAGGGAAAGGGCCAGGGTGATATGAAACCCCTCCTCCGCCAGGCGGTAAATGTTGGGCACGATCCCGCAGGTTGATACAGTCACGCTGCGCTGGCTGAGATTGAGCCCCTCCGGTCCCGTCAGAAGATGGATGAAGCGGATCAGATTGTCATAATTGTCCAGCGGCTCTCCCATTCCCATGACAACGACGTGGGAAACCGTCTCTTTTGTCTCTCTGATAATGGCATAGATCTGTTCCAGCATCTCCGATGCCGAAAGGGACCTGACCAGCCCGTGCAGAGTGGACGCGCAGAAGCTGCAGCCCATACGGCAGCCCACCTGGGAGGAAATACACACACTGTTCCCGAAGCGGTAGCGCATGAAAACACTCTCCACCAGGCATCCGTCCGGCATCTCAAACAGATATTTCTGCGTGCCGTCGATGGCGGAGATCTGCCGGTCGACCGTTTTCGCCGTCACCAGCGGATACTCCTCTGCCAGGTCGGCGCGCAGCTTTGCCGGGAGATTCGTCATCTCCTCATAGCCTGCCGCCTGACGGGTGTGGATCCACTCATAAAGCTGTTTTGCCCGGAAAGCCGGAAGCCCTTTTTCAAGGACCAGCTCCTTTACTTCCTCCGGGTACATCGATTTGATATCTCTGCTCATTTTGATATCTTCCTGTTTTTGATATCTTCCTGTTTTGATATCTTTTTGATATCTTCCCGTTTTTTCGAACTGCCGCAGTATGGCCGGTAAGCGAACCGCCTTTCCGAGGCCTGCAGTCTGCCAGCCTCAGGCCGGATCAGGCTTTTCTGAATCTGGAAATAAAAAAGCCGTCCGTACCGTGCACATGGGGCAGAAGCTGAATCATATTGCTCTGTATTCCCGGGATATGGGCCGGCAGATATGGTGTCAGGTCCTCCGGCTGCAGACCGAGTTCCTCCTCGATCCAGGCCGCATTGTCCTGGTTTTCCGCCCTGTTGATCGTGCAGGTGCTGTAGATCAGCACCCCGCCCTTTTTGAGATAGCGCACCGCACTGGTCAGGATCTGCCGCTGCAGGTCCTGCAGCGAGGCGAGCCCCTCCATGCTGGCGTGATACTTGATATCCCGTTTCTTGCCGATGACGCCGAGTCCGGAACAGGGCAGGTCACAGAGGACCACATCCGCTTTTCCTTCATCCTGCGCAAAAAACTGTCTGGCGTCTCTCTCCGCGGTCTCAATATTGTCCAGGCCAAGCCGCTCTGCGCCCTCACGGATCAGATCCGTCTTGCGTCTGGTCAGATCAAAGGAAAAAACCTTTCCGGATCTTCCGCACTCTTTTTCCAAAGCCATCAGGCGGTCGGCCGCCAAAAAGCTCTTTCCGCCCGGAGCCGCGCACACATCGAAAACTGTTTCACCGCCTGTCAGCCCCGCTGCCGCCACTGCCAGCATGGAACTCTCATCCTGGACGGTCCACAGGCCCCCGGAAAAGCCCGGAAGCTTTCGAAGGTCCGATGTCCTGCGGAGATACCTGCAGTCGGAAAGCCATTTCCCGGCATCTACTGTGACGCCTGCGGAGCGCAGCTGCTCCAGCAGCCTGTCCCGCTCCTCGTCGGACAGGCGGCCGCTCAGGCGGATCGATACCGGCCGGATCTCCATCAGGGCATCCAGGAGCTTTTCAGTCTCCTCCATTCCCAGCTGATCCGACCACATCTCTACCAGCCACTCCGGCATGGAGTTTTTCAGGCTCAGAGCCTTCAGCTGATCAGAGGGATCTTTTTCGCCGCAAGGACTGTTTACACCGCCTTTATCGGAAAGAAAGACATCACATGAGCCTTCTGACGAAGCAGCCTGTCTGGCTGCGCTGCGGAGCACTCCGTTGACAAAGCCGGAGAGCCTTGCCGGCCCGCGCCGCTTTGCCAGACGCACAGCCTCATTGCAGACGGCACTGTCCGGCACCGAGTCCATATAGCAGATCTGATAAATTCCCATCCGCAGGATCTGATGCACGACAGGATGGAGCCGCGTGACACTGCGGCCCGTAAAGTGCTCGATCCGGGCATCCAGCTCCGTTTTTCTCTCGATGACGCCCTCCAAAAGGCGCTTGATAAAGGCCTTCTCCATCGTGCTCATCCCGGCGCAGTCATCGAGCGTTTTTTTCACAAGTACATTGCTGAATGTCCCGTTTTTCTCATGCGAAAGAAGGGCAAGCAGAACGACTTCTCTCTCGTCCTTCACTGCCCTTCTTTTTTCTGTTGTATGTGCGGTCCTGCTGCTGCCGCCCGGCTTTTTCCCTGCCGGTGCCGCAGCATCCTTCCGCCTGCTGTGCGCATCCGCGCTTTTTCTGTCCGAATGTTTCTTGTCGTTTATGGCGTTTTCCTCCTGCCTCAATCGCGGCGCCGTCCGCCATTGACAATCATCAGAAGACGCAGCAGCTGCAGCACGGAAGCTGCTGCAGAAGCGACATAGGTCATCGCCGCAGCCGAGAGTACAGACCTGCTGCCCTGGATCTCTGTCTGACCCAGCATCCCGTAATCCTGCAGCATGGCCAGCGCGCGCCTGGACGCATTGAATTCGACAGGAAGCGTCACGATCTGGAAGAGGACGCCGAAGGAGAACAGATAGACACCGATCATGGCAAGTGTGCTGTTCATTCCCAGGATCACTCCGATCATGACGATCCAGATGCCGATATTGCTGCCGATGTTGGCGACCGGAACCAGAGCGGTCCTGATCCTGAGCGGAAGATATCCCTGCTCATGCTGCATGACGTGACCGCACTCGTGCGCCGCTACGCCAATGGCTGCCACCGAAGTGGAATTGTAGGTCGCATCGGACAGATTGACCACACCCCGGGCCGGATCATAGTGATCCGTGAGTTCGCCCGCCACATGCTGTACTGTGACGCCCAGAACGCCGTTCCTGCGAAGGATCATTTCCGCCGCCTGCGCCCCGGTCAGACCGCTTGCGCTCCTGACCTTTGCATATTTTCTATAAGTTGATTTTACACGCGCACTGGCCAGAAGGCACAGCACTGCGCCGATGATGACCAGCAGATAGGATGCGCTGTAAAATCCGTTATACATACCATAGCTGCCGTAATACATAAACGTGGCCTCCTTTTTTAATATAACGAACCAAAAAGCAGTTCATGATTAGTATGCACGCTCATTGTTACAGAACTGTTGACTCAAAATAAAAATTCTATAAATGAAATCCGAACAGCAGGTCTCCCACGGCTGATCTGCACTGATCCGGAGGGCCGGTCTCTTTTCCGGCGGCTGATCTGCACTGATCCGGAGGGCCGGTCCCCGCTTATCTGCCCAGGACGGTTCCGTCCGCGATCGCAGTCCCGCGCAGGAAAGCATCTGTCTCCATACGCTTTTTGCCTTCCGCCTGTACTTCGAGAATGGCCAGGGCTCCAGTGCCTGCTGCCACGCAGATGGACTTTTTGTCTGTGTACAGGACCGTCCCGGGTGCAGCTCCGGCGTATGCAGGATCTGAAGGCCTTACTTGGGCCTTCCAGATTTTAAGTGTGCGGCCATCGAGTGTGGTGTAGGCACCCGGCCATGGCAGCATGCCCCGCATCCGCTGTTCGATCTGCGCCGCGGGCATGGACCAGTCGATCTCCCCCATCTCTTTGCGGAGCATGGGCGCATAAGTGGACAGACTGTCGTCCTGCTTCACAGGACTGACCTCTCCCGCCGCGATCGCGGGCAGATACTTGACGATCATCTCGCCGCCCAGCTGTGCAAGCTTATCATAGAGGCTCTCTCCGGTCTCCTGCGGTCCGATGGGAAGGCTTTCCTGGAAAAGGATGTCCCCGGTATCCAGTCCGGCATTCATCTGCATCAGAGTGATCCCGCTCTCGGGATCTCCGTTGATGACTGACCACTGGATCGGGGCGGCGCCCCTGAGTCTGGGCAGAAGTGATGCGTGGATATTGATACATCCCAGGCGGGGGATATCCAGAAGCTCCTGGGGCAGGATCTGGCCGAAGGCTGCGACCACGATCAGGTCCGGCGAAAGACTGCGGATCTGTTCGACCGCTTCGGGCTCCCTGATCCTGGCGGGCTGAAACACAGGTACACCCCACTTCAAAGCACATTCCTTGACCGGTGTCTGTATCACTTTGCGGCCGCGTCCTTTCTGTCTGTCGGGCTGTGTGACGGCCAGAATGACCTCCTGTCCGTCCCTGCACAGGGCATCCAGCGCCGCGACTGCAAAATCAGGTGTCCCCATAAAAATAATCTTCAAACCCTTACCTCCGTACCCGTCTCTTATTTCTCAGAATTATCCTGCGGCGCCTCAGAACCGCCGTCTTCGCCCTCTCCGGCTTCCTCTGCCTCCTGAAGCTCGGAAGCATCGCGCAGCTCGCCGTTGACCTTCTCAACATAGAGATGACCGTCCAGGTGGTCGAGTTCATGGCAGATCGCACGGGCGAGGAATTCCTCGGCCTCCAGCTCCCACTCGTTCATATCCAGATCGTTGTAGCGGACGACGACGCGGTTGGGCCGGGTCACTTCTCCGACCTTTCCGGGTACAGAGAGGCATCCCTCGTAGCCTGTCTGCTCTCCGTCCTGTTCGATGATCTCGGGATTGACCATGGTCAGGGGCTCGTCCTGTTCTTCCGTAATGTCGATGACAACGATCCTCTTCAGGATCCCGACCTGGGGAGCGGCCAGACCGACACCCCCGGTCTCATACATTGTCTCGAGCATATCCTCCGCGAGAGTCCGGATGCGGGGGGTCACTTCTTTGATTGCTTTTGCCTTCTTTTCAAGGACGGGATCGCCCATTTCTCTGATCGTGCGCAGTGCCATAATATCCCTTTCTATTTACAAAAAACTGTAAGGATCAATCCCTTTCCTCTCAGAAGGGATTGACCGGATCAAAATCAAACTGGATCTCCACATGGCGGAAGGCTATGGAAGCTGCCTGCCGCCCCTGTGTCTCTGTTTTTTCTATCAAGTCTTTACAGACAATCAGTGTATCATATTTTTCCGCTTTTATGTATATCACAAAGCGGAAGAGGTCCCTCAGCTTCTTCATAGACCCGGTGGAAGGTCCGATCACCTGGATCTGCCCCCTCTCTGACAGCGAATGTGTCTCCATGAGCATCATTCGAATGGCATTGGCTGCCCGCAGAGCCGC
The DNA here is from genome assembly GCA_902780385.1 of uncultured Lachnospiraceae bacterium. Taxonomy (GTDB): domain Bacteria; phylum Bacillota; class Clostridia; order Lachnospirales; family Lachnospiraceae; genus CAG-791. The sequence goes on along the minus strand of CACZFF010000019.1, from coordinate 27,835 downwards.
TTCCTCATCCTCCGACTGGACCTGTACTGCCATCATATGGCCGACAGGAGGATAGCGCAAAAGTCTTCGGTAGGCGATCTCTTCCGCATAAAAACCTTCGTAGTCCTGCCTGGCCGCATGGCGGATGGCGTAGTGTTTGGGCTGATAGGTCTGGATCACGACATCTCCGGCCTCTGTGCCGCGGCCTGCCCGGCCCGCCGCCTGGGTCAGCAGCTGAAAGGTGCGCTCCGCAGACCGGTAGTCGTTCCCATATAAAGACAGGTCCGCCATGAGAATGCCGACCAGGGTGACAGAAGGGAAATCGTGTCCCTTGACGATCATCTGGGTTCCCAGCAGAATGTCCGCTTCTTCGGAGGAAAAAGCAGAAAGGATCTTCTCATAGCTTCCCTTGCGCCGGGTCGTATCCGCATCCATGCGCAGGATCCGCGCCTGGGGGAAGGTCTCCCGGAGATATTCTTCTATTTTTTCCGTTCCGGCCCTCATGGCCACAACATAGCGCGAGCCGCATTCCGGACAAGTCCGGAATGCCGGTCTCTCATATCCGCAGTAATGGCAGACCAGCCTGCCGTTGCCGTGGAGCGACAAAGAGACGTCGCAGTGGGGACACTTTGCCACAAAACCGCAGTTCCTGCAGGAGACAAAGCCCGCAAATCCGCGTCGGTTGATGAAAAGCATGCTCTGCTGTCCCCTGCGCAGGCGGTCTTCTATCTTTGCGTGCAGGCTCCTGGAGAGCATGGACTTGTTGCCCTGTTTGAGTTCTTCGCGCATATCCACGGTCTCCACAGACGGAAGCGTCCCGCCGGTCAGCCGTTTCTGCAGCTTAAAGAGGCGGATCTGTCCCTGCTGAGCCCTCCAATAGGACTCCAGTGAAGGCGTCGCGGAGCCGAGCACCAGGACGGCGCCGTGCATGCGGGCGATCTCTTCCGCCACATCAACAGTCTGATATTTGGGCATGGATTCGTTTTTATAACTGCGCTCGTGTTCCTCGTCGATCACGATCACACCCGGCCGTGAAAAGGGTGTAAAAAGAGCGCTGCGCGGGCCGATGATCACATCGATCTCTCCCCTGCGCGCCCGCTCCCACTGATCCGCGCGCTCCGCCTCGGAGAGGGAGGAATTGACCACACTCACGCGGTCGCCGAAATGACTGTAGAATCGCATAAGTGTCTGGAATGACAGGGAGATCTCCGGGATCAGCATGATGGCCTGTCTGCCCCGGGCACAGATTTCCCTGATGATGGAAATATAGACTTCCGTCTTTCCGCTGCCGGTGACGCCGTGGATCAGGCTCACAGATGTCTGACCTGCCTGAAGGCCGTCGAAATCTCCGACCACTGTGTCCACGATCTCCTTCTGTTCCGGGCTCAGTTCCATGCCAGTCTGCGCGCTGGGCGAGACATTAACGGGATTCCGCAGTTCCTGCACTGTGACTACTTCTATGACGCCGGCGCGTTTCATGGCGTTGACAGCGTCAGAGGCGACATGGAGCCTTGTCGTGACAAGCGTCCATGGCAGTTCCGGCACCTCGAGGAGTTCCCTCAGAAGCCTGGCCCTTGCCGTCTGATGCTTTTTGACGTAGATCTCCAGCTGCTTTCCGCCCTCTTCTTTTGACAGAAGGAGCCGGATCTGCCGGTACTCCCTGGCCTTGCCGGTTTTGCGGGAGGCCAGCACCGTGCGCATGGCTGTCGCCATTGTGGATCCGTACCGGTTTTTCATCCAGGCTGCAAGGCGCAGATAAAACTCACTGTTATCTTCCATGGTATAGCCGCGGGAGGGCTCCACGATCTGCTCAATCTCCTTGAGCTTTTCCGCCGCCACCTGTGGCCGGTCCGCAAATCCGACCACATACCCCTTGCGCAATGTATTTCCCGCACCGAAGGGGACCATGACAATACTCCCCGCCCGCACGCAATGCTGCAGTCCGGCCGGAATCCGGTAACTGAACGGTCTGTCCAGTCCCCTTTGGGAAATATCGATGATCACCTGTGCATATTTTTCCAAATAAAACCCTCCAGCCTGCACTTTCTCCGGCAGGTGAGAAAAAAACCATTTATTTTCCGGCTTCCTCGAGGACCTCGCGGATCAGGACACGCTCATCCATGGGATACTTTTGGCCCTTGATCTCCTGGTAATCCTCGTGGCCCTTGCCTGCAAGGACAATGATGTCACCCGGCTGTCCGTTCTCTATGGCATAGCGGATGGCCTCCTTGCGGTCCGGAATCTTGATATATTTTCCGCCGGTAGGCTCGATCCCCGTGACGATATCAGCGATGATATCCATGGGTTCCTCAAAACGGGGATTGTCGGATGTGATAATGGTAAAGTCCGCGAGACGTCCGCTGACCTCTCCCATCTCGAATCTGCGGTCTCGGGAGCGGTTTCCGCCGCATCCGAATACACAGACGAGCCTTCCGGGATCGTATTCCCGCAGAGTCTTGAGCAGACTCTCCAGGGCCATGGCATTGTGGGCATAATCGATCATGAGAGTGAACTCATCGCTCACCTTCACCATCTCGATCCTGCCTCGCACATGGATCTGTCCCAGTGCCCTGCAGATATTCTCCTCCGAGACATCAAAATGCCTGCAGACCGCGATGGCGCAGAGGGCGTTGTGGACGCTGAAGCTTCCGGGCGCGGGAACATGCGCATGAAGATTGAGCACACCCCTGGTGTCGAAGGCGATCCCCAGCTCTCCGGGCGTATGGATCAGCTCGATATTCTCCGCGCGAAGATCATTGTCTGCGCCCAAGCCGAAGGTCTCGACCGAGCAGGTGTGTCCTTCAAGGATCCTTTCAAGCCAGGGGTCGTCTCCGTTGAAAATACCTGTCCGGCACTGGCGGAAGAGCTTGCTCTTGCAGTGCAGATAATCCTCGAAGTCCTTGTGTTCGTTAGGTCCGATATGGTCGGCGGAAAGGTTGGTGAAAATACCCAGGTCAAAAATAAAACCTGCGGTCCTGTGCAGCATAAGGGCCTGGGAGGAGACTTCCATGACGACCGCCTGTACGCCGCTGTCGGCCATATCGCGGAAAAGCTTCTGCAGGACGATCGACTCGGGTGTTGTGTTGGCGGAAGGAATCCGCACTTCCCCCTCCTGCGTCCGGTAGAGAGTCTCAATGGTACCCACGAGACCTGTCCGGATCCCGGCCGCCTCCAGGATCGACCGCACCATATAGGTCGTTGTGGTCTTGCCCTTGGTGCCGGTGATCCCTATGATCTTCATCTCCTCAGCAGGATGCCCGTAAAAAGCTGCCGAGATCACAGCCATTGCCAGACGTGAATCCTCCACCCGGATGATCACGGGCTCTTCTGCCTGCACAGCGGCCGACAGATCGATATCTTTCTGGACGACCAGGGCAGAGACACCTTTTTCTATGGCCATTGCGGCATAGTCATGTCCGTCGCTGTTTGCTCCGACTATACAGAAAAACAGACTGCCGGGGACGACCTTTCTGGAATCGTTGGTAATTCCCGTGATCTCTTTATCCAGAAGCAATTGCACATCGCTGTCGGCACAGATTTTTTCGCCGCGCACTGTATTGAAATGACAGGAAAGTCCCTTCACGAGTTCTCTGATCTTCATAAAAAAGCCTCCTCATCAGGCAATAACCTTGTTAATGTTCAAGCTTCATAATTGTACAAGCTTCATTAACATTCAAGCTTCCCATATTTGCTGCGTCCGGTCATGTGACCGGCTGGATTTTCATATCTTTGACTACAAACTGCAGAGACTGCCTGCCCCTCCACTCATTGATTTCGGGATAGTAGATCATGCTGACGGCAAGATCCGCGTATCCCGCATACAGGGAATCCCAGGCTCTTCTGCCCGCCGCGGAGACGACCATCTCCTGAAAACGGGCTGCCTCGCAGAACCAGATCAGGGTGAGGTGCGATCCCCTGGCGTCGACCGCCTCCATGCGAAGGACATTCTGCCCCTTTCCCATGACGCGCAGGCTCCGCAGCCGGATCCCTCTGGCGGCAAACATGGGGCGCGGGTTGGACATGCCGCAGGGATCGAGCAGGCGCAGCTCCTCTGTCATGGGCAGCGTCCACAGGGCAGGGGGAAGCTCCATATCGATGTGGAGCACGTCTGTCAGGTCCTCTTCCCGCAGACTGCATCCCTCCTCCAGGCGGTCCTGAAGGAGCGGGATATCCTCTTCTTTCATGGTGAGGCCTGCCGCCATTTTGTGGCCTCCGAATTTGACAAAGCATTCTTTCACAGCCGTCATGGAGGCAAACATGTCATAAGCCTCGATCGACCGGCCGGATCCCTTGACCATCCCCTGCTCCGTCCTCGTCAGGACAAAGACCGGGCGGCAATAGCGCTCGCGGATCCTGCCTGCGATGATGCCCGCCAGAGATTCGTGACATTCCGGCAGATAAATGACGAGAACACGTTTGTCCAGCAGTTTATCCTCTGCGATCCGGCCAAGAGCCTGCTCGACGCCCTGCTCTGTCAGGCTTTTGCGGCTGTCATTGAGTTCCCGGAGCTTCTGGGCGCTGCGCAGGGCTTCGGATGCATCCTGCTCGAGAAAGAGAGCCAGGGCGCGCTCTGCATTGTCCAGCCGTCCCGTGGCATTGAGACAGGGACCGATCACAAATCCTGCGTGATGAGTGGTAAGAGGCTTGCCTTCCAGACCGTTGACGATCAGAAGACTCTTCAATCCGACATTGGATGTGGCCGCGGCCCTCTTCAGGCCCTCGCGGACCAGGATGCGGTTTTCATCCAGAAGAGGCATGACATCGCAGACTGTCGCGAGTGCGCAGAAAGGCAGCAGGGCAAGGAGTGTCTGCTCTTTTCTCTCAGGAGCAAGCTCTTCCAGAAGCATTCCCGCCAGCTTCCAGGCGACGACCGCCCCGCAGATCTCCGGGAAGGGATATTCCATTTCCCCTGTCTGCGGATCCCGCACCTTGGGGTCCACAACGGCATCTGCCGGCGGAAGAAGATATTTTTTCCGGCCGTCCTCCCCTTCTTCAAAGGGAACTTCATGGTGGTCTGTCACGACTACGCAGATACCGGCGTCCACGGCTTTGCTGACAGCCTCGGAAGCAGCGATCCCGTTGTCGCAGGTCAGGATCACACCGATCCCGTCCTGCGCGGCATCGACCGCCATCTGAGGATTCATACCGTATCCGTCCAGGATCCGGTCGGGGAGGACGACATCCGCCTTTGCGCCGCACACCTCCAGCGAATGTATGAGTATGTAGGAGGCACAGATTCCGTCCACATCATAGTCGCCGATCACGCGTACAGACGCGCCCCTGCGTATTTTACCGCAGAGGACAGCAACCGCCTTGTCCATGTCCGGAAGCAGACTCGGATCATGAAGATCCGACAAATCCCCCCGCAGAAAGCGCTCTGTCTCCTCAATACCGATCACATCGCGATTGCGGATCAGACGAGCCAGCACCTGAGAGATCCCGCAGGCCTGCGCTATTGCGCGGAAATCTTCTTTTTTCTGATAAACCATCCATTTTGCCATGTTTTTCCGCCCTGCGCTCCTTCATCATAAAGTCACTAACAGGGAGGATGCAGCCACATCCTCCCTGCAGTTGATCCGGGATCCATACTATTTGCGACAGCTTAAAAACCATCTTTTTCTGAATCATTACAGACAGGCATCAGATCAGCCGTATCTGCAGTCCTGTCCGGCAGACAGGCATCAGACAGTGATCTTTGCCTTGTTTTTCGCTTCCTCCTCCTTGCGGCGGCGCTCTTTGCGCTCCCTCTTGGAGAGGTTGGAATAATCATCCTTTTTCTTTCCGGACTGCTTGCTGTCGGAGCCCTTTCCGGAATTTCCGCCCTTACCGGACTTTTTGGTGCTGATACTGGCCTGTGCGGCGTCATCAGCCTTCTTGCGCAGTACATACCAGATGGAGCCTGCCAGGCAGACAGAGGAATAGGCACCGCAGACGATACCGATCATGATCGGAAGCGCAAACTCCTTGACACTCGCGACACCGAAGATAAACAGTGCCAGTACCATGAAGAAGGTGGTCAGGGAAGTAAAGATACTTCTGGACAGGGTGTCTGTGACGCTCTCATTGACTACGTCAGCGAGGGACTGCTGTCTGGATCTTGTGCGCAGGCTTTCACGTACACGGTCAAAAATAACGATCGTCGCGTTGATGGAATAACCGACGATTGTCAGCATGCAGGCGATAAAGGTGCTGCCGACACTGATACGGACAAATGCGTAGAATGCGAGCACGACCAGAACGTCGTGTGCCAGGCACATGACGGAGGAAGCGCCGAAACGCAGATCCTTGAAACGGAACCAGATATAAAGCAGCATCAGGACCAGGGCCACGCCGACTGCGATCAGGGCGTCGCGCTTCATCTCATCACTGATGGTGGAGCTGATGGTCTCGGAAGTAATGCTGTCCTTGTCGACAGAGAACTTCTCGACCAGCTGATTGGACAGTTCCGTACTCTTTTCCGTATCCAGGATGACAGACTTGAAGATGACCTCATTGCTGCCGGCAACCTTCTGGATCTGTACATTGCTGTCACCGGTCACTTCGGTGAAGACCGGGATGACCTTGCTCTCGATCTCCTCCAGGCTCATGTCTTCATTGAAGCTGACATTGGTGGAAGTACCGCCGACGAAGTCAAGGCTGTAATTGAGGGCATTGCCTGAACGGGCATGGAAAACGCCCATGGCGACAAAGCCTGCCAGGATCAATGCGATAGAAACTGCGAAGAAGATCTTCCTGTGCTCCACGAACCGGATCGGGTTTCTCTTTTTGCCGATGCCGTAGAGCTTCTTGTCCCTGAGACCGAGACCATAGAAGATGTTCATCAGGAATCTGGTCACAAACAGGGATGTGATCATGGACAGGATGATACCGATGGCCAGTGTGTAGGCGAAGCCCTTGACGGAACCGGAGCCCAGGACTGCCAGAACTGCCGCCGCGATCAGGGTGGTCACGTTGCCGTCGATGATAGCGGAAAGAGCCTTGTGGTAGCCGTTATTGATTGCGGTCTTGACGCCGATGCCGTTGGCCAGCTCCTCGCGGATACGGGCGAAAATAATGACGTTCGCGTCAACTGCCATACCGATGGAAAGCAGGATACCTGCGATACCGGGAAGCGTCAATGTGATATCAAAGCCGTTGAGCACCAGAGCCATCATCAGAATATAGATGACAAGCGCCAGGGTAGCTGTGAAACCGGGCAGCAGATAGATGACGATCATCAGAAGAGCGACCAGGCAGAAGCCGATCATACCTGCAAACTTACTGGTGCGGATCGCGTCCTGACCCAGCTGTGCGCCGACGATCTGGGAGCGCAGACGCTCCAGCTCGACTTTGAGTCCGCCGATACGGATCGTGGAAGCCAGGTTCTCGGCACTCTCAATGCTGCTCTCACCGGTGATGACCGCGCGGCCGTCTGTGATCGCGGCCTGAACAGAGGGAACGCTGATGAAATGACCGTCGTAATAGATACCGATGGACTCACCGGCGGAAAATGCCTTGGTTGTCGCGTCAGCAAAAGCTTTTTTGCCATCATCGTTGAAGGTCAGGGAGACGACGATCTGCTTGTTGCCCATGTCGTCCTGCTGATAACCGGCCTTGGCGTCTGAGACCTGTGTGCCGGTGACCACTGCGTCGCCGTCTGCGATGATCTGATCGAGTTCCTTGGTAAGAATGTACTCGACACTGCCATCCTCAGTCATGCCAAGCTGATAATTCTGATTGCCTTCATCATCTGTCTGGCGGATAAAATACAGAGAGCCGGGACGTCCGAGATCCTCCAGAATCTTGTTCGTCTCAGCGACGCCGGAAATACCCGGGATCTCGATATTGAGACGGTCGGTGCCTTCTGTATAGACCTGCGCTTCCGTGCTGTACTGGTCAACACGGCGCTGCAGTTTATACTTGGTATCATTCAGGTCTTCCTGTGTAGGAGGTTCCTCTCCCACTGCCTGGTAGGTGATGCTGGCGCCGCCTGCCAGGTCGAGGCCTTTCTTGATGTTGTGATATGATCCTCTGTGTCCCTTGCCAAATCCGATCAGCACCGTATATGCCATCAGTCCGGTGACGACAGCTACGAGCAGAAGGGAAATGACCGCTCTTGATTTCTTCATTTTGATCAACTCCTCCAACTAAATACACTTCGTGTTCTGCTCTCATTCAGTTTTCAGGCAGACACTGTGCCATTATAGCACCATGCCTGCCTGATTGTAAAATATTTTCTTAAATGAAATTGTGTTCTTTTGCCTTCTTTTTTCTACTTTTGCCTCTTTTTCCCCTTCCTGCCCCCTCTTTATGTATCATTTGTCCCTTATTGTCCCGTCTTTTGTACCTTTTGGCTCTCCATTTGTCCCGACTGCCTCTCATGGAGTGTCCTTGTATAATAAGGTCTGCCCCCGAAATAATGTCTGAACATAATCCTTTACAAAGTCCTTTACAAAGCGAAAGAGTATTTCTGCAGATTCCCTCAGAATCTGATACAATCAGAACCAGACAATATTCTTGATTTGTATTCGGTATTTACTGTTTATTGTTGGCTTTGCTGTTTTTACCGAATATTAATCTGCCGGATTTACTTTTTTTGAATTTCTTTTTGCCGGGTATCTGTGAGCAAAAGCGACATGGGAAATATAAAAAAATGATCACTATCCTGATAACACGAAATACTGACAACTCATCCGGCGGTCGGCCAGGCAGCCGGACTTCCCGACAGGGAGAAGATCCGCGGATCCTGCTGATCCGCGAGGGGCTGCGGACTATGGGTCTTGGTACCTTCGCAGAGCTTTTCAGCCCGGACCTGCTGGAGCGCACAGAAGACGGAAAGCCCTTTATCCCCGGACTTCCGGACATTCATTTTAATCTCTCCCACTCCGGAGAATATATTGCCTGCGCCTTCTCCGACAAGGAGATCGGCCTTGACCTGCAGGAACACAGCAGGCCAAAGACCAGTATCCTGCGCATAGCAAAGCGCTTTTTTACAGCAAGGGAATATGAGGCTATTCTGGCTCTGCCGGAAGACGACGCCGCAGTCATTCCTGAAAGTACTGACTCCCCTGCTGTTTCTGATCATTCTGCAGCCCCTGCTCAGCCCGACAATCCCATCAGTCCCCCTGCTTGCGGCAATTCCGCCAATCCTCCTGGATCCGGCAGTTCCGACGGCCGCCGCCTCTTGTTTTACCGCCTCTGGAGCATCAAAGAGGCCTATCTCAAATATCTGGGATACGGACTCCGGGGCGGAATGAACGGCTATCTTCCGGATCCCCTGCCGGATTCCCGCTATGCTGAAGAGAAGGCAGGGAGAACACAGGCAAATCCGGGGAATGCGCCGCAGGGAACTGATTCCGGGAAGGGACGCCCCATCGAACTTATTCCGCAGGCCGGATCCGGAAAAGACAGCATGGACTATTTACTGCCTCGGGGAAAGATCCTGGTCATTAACAACGATCCATTGCTGGCTCCCGCCGAATATGCCCTGGCACAGGCACCGGAAAATTATACCCTGGCCGTCTGTGCCGAAACGATACCGGCGGAAATTCTCATAAAAGTCATCTGATTGCCTCTTGTTTTCTGAATCAAAAACTGCCGCGGCTTATGTCCCGATTACGGTCCGGACATCTGCTGCGGCAGTTTTTTCATTATACATAATACTTATTATACGTAATACTTTTTGAAATACTTATTGAAATGTGCTGCTCATAAATACGTGATACTCATACCGATTTATTCAGCCTTCAGGAGCTGAGGAAAAATCCGCTTTTATTCCTCTTCCTTTTCCACTGCGATGTGCAGATCGGTGAGCTGTACGGGATCGACGACATCGGGAGCCCCGCTCATGAGGTCTGCAGCATCCTTGTTCTTGGGGAAGGCGATGACTTCACGGATGCTGTCCGCACCGGTCAGGAGCATGACGAAACGGTCGACGCCGTAGGCCAGTCCTGCGTGAGGCGGAACACCGTATTTGAAGGCAGTGAGCAGGAAACCGAATTTCTCATTGGCTTCCTCTTTGGAGAGTCCGATGACCTCGAACATCTTCTCCTGGATGTCGCTCTGGTGGATACGGACACTGCCGCCGCCCAGCTCAACACCGTTGAGGACGATGTCATAGGCTTTTGCGCGGACACTGCCGGGATCAGTATCGATACGCTCCCAATCCTCTTCCACGGGCATGGTGAAGGGATGGTGCATGGCCACGAAGCGGTTTTCCTCCTCGGACCACTCAAGAAGCGGGAAGTCCACGACCCAGAGGAAATTGAACTGATTGTGGTCGATGAGACCCAGATCCTCGCCCAGTTTCAGGCGCAGGGCACCCAGGACATTCCAGACGATACCGTTTTTGTCCGCCGCAAAGAAGAGAAGGTCGCCGGCCTCGCCGCCCATACGGCTGACCAGTGCCTGAATCTCCTCCTCGGAGACAAATTTGGCGAAAGAGCATTTGACGGAGCCGTCTTCCTTGATCTGAATGTAGGGAAGGCCCTTGGCACCGTTGCCGCGTGCCATCTCGACGATCTTGTCGATCTGCTTGCGGCCCATGCCGCCCTGACCCTTGGCGTTGATACCGCGGACGCTCCAGCCTTTTTTGGAAGCTGCATCGGCAAAGACGCCGAAACCGCAGTCCTTTACAAGGTCGGTGACCTCCACCAGCTTCATGCCGAAGCGGGTGTCGGGCTTGTCCGAACCGTAATCATTCATGGCGTCGATCCACTTCATGCGGGGGAAAGGACGCTGGACATGCAGTCCAATGGCGCGCTCCACCACATACTCGATCAGGCGCTCGTTGACATCGATCACATCATCGATATCCACGAAGGAAAGCTCCATATCCGCCTGGGTGAACTCGGGCTGACGGTCCGCGCGAAGATCCTCATCGCGGAAGCACCTTGCGATCTGGAAATATCTGTCGTAGCCGGAGCACATGAGCAGCTGCTTAAAAAGCTGGGGAGACTGAGGCAGTGCATAGAAAGTGCCGGGCTTTACGCGGCTGGGCACCAGATAATCGCGGGCGCCTTCGGGCGTGGACTTGCAGAGAATAGGCGTCTCGATCTCGAGGAAGCCCTCTTTGTCCATAAAGGTGCGCATATCCTGTACAATGCGGCTGCGGAGCATAAGCTTGCGCTGCATGTCGGGCCTGCGCAGATCAAGGCTTCTGTACTGAAGACGAAGCTCTTCCTTGGTGTTGCTGTTCTCTACAATATGGAAAGGCGGTGTCTCGGACTCGGACAGGATCCTGGTGTCCGTGACACGAACCTCGATCGTGCCTGTAGGAAGGTTTGGGTTGACGGCGCCGCTTCGCAGGGTGACTGTTCCTGTCGCTGCCACGACGAACTCCGCGCGCATCTTCTCTGCCTTGCGGAAGTTCTCCTCGCCGCAGTCCGCTTCTTCATAGATCAGCTGGATCAGGCCGCTCCTGTCGCGAAGATCCACAAAGACGATGCCGCCCTTGTTTCTCTGCTTGGCGACCCATCCCATCACTGTCACTGTCTTTCCAACATACTCTTCTGTCAGTTCGGCGCACCGGCATGTCCGGTGCAGTCCTTTCATCGATTCTGCCATAACTGTATTTATCGTTCCTTTCTATCAGTCTCCGGGTGGGGTTTCCGTCTGACCCTTTCATTTTTCAAAAGAGGCAGTCAGAACCGTTCCCCGCATCCCATTAATTAATCATTTAAGCGGATTAGTGTAAAACTCTTCAAATTCCTCGTAGCCGCGGTCCTTGAGCTGCTGCTTCTGGAATTTCTTGTTCTTGGCCATTCTGGCCAGCAGGACCTGTCTGCCATTGGCGCGCTCCTGCTGAGCCCTCTGCATAGCTTCCTTCATACGGTCCGCAGGCAGATTCTTCTCAAGGAGGAAAGCCACCTTGGAAGGGCTGCCGGGAATCTTGAAGCCCTGCTCCATGAGGATCAGGATGATACGCTCGAAGCCGATGGAGAAACCGCAGGCGGGGACGTCCTTGCCGGTAAATTTGCCGACCATGGCGTCATAACGGCCTCCGCCTCCGCAGCTGATGCCCAGCTCCGGCATGGCAATCTCAAAAATAGTACCGGTATAATAGCCCATGCCGCGCACGATGGTGGGATCAAAGACGATGCGGAAATCAGCCTCTTTGACACCGTCCACGCTCTCGATGACAGTGCGCAGATCCGGGATCACCTGGGGTGCGATTACTGCTGCAAGCTTGTCTTCCAGGTAAGCCAGCTGGTCTTCCGCTTCCTCAAGGCCCTTGAACAGACCGATGTAGGCGTCGGTACTCTCCTGTGTGAAGCCGCTCTCCACCAGTTCCTTTGCCGCACCATCCATGCCGATCTTGTCCATCTTGTCAAGGATGATGAAGACCTCGCCGAAGCGGTCTTCGGGGAAACCGCAGGCAGCTGCCATGGCAGCCAGGATCCGTCGGTCATTGATGCGGATCTGGAAGCCCTTGAAGCCCAGCCTTCCCAGTGTTGTTGTGGTCGCGAGGATCAGTTCGATCTCAGCCAGGTTGGTCGCCTCACCGATGATGTCGATGTCGCACTGCATAAACTGGCGATAGCGGCCCTTCTGGGGACGGTCCGCGCGCCAGACATTACCCATCTGCAGTGCCTTGAAAGGCATGGGGAGCTCATTGGCGTGGTTGGAATAATAGCGCACCAGCGGAACAGTCAGGTCGTAGCGCAGGCCTCCGTCCACCAGATCCTCCTCGGATTTCGCAGTGTCGATCTTGAGCTTCTCGCCGCGCTTGAGAATCTTGAAAATCAGCTTCTCGTTGTCGCCGCCCTGCTTGCTGGTCAGGTTGGCGATATTTTCCACGCAGGGAGTTTCAATAGAAGAAAAGCCGAATTCCGCGTAAGTCTTTTTGATTACGGAAATCGCGTAATCGCGGATCTCCATTTCCTCGGGCATAATGTCCTTCATGCCTGTGACAGGCTTCTTGATCAGTGCCATAAGCTTCCTCTCTTTTGTCTTTTACTATTATCGGCAATTATCAGCGCATTTCATAATCGAAGCAGTTATCAATGCGGTTATCAATGCAGTAAACGGCAGTGTCGCCATACAGCAGACAGGCTGGTATCAGCCTGCTCATCCATCTACAAGGCCACTGCAAATCATTCGTATGCAAACAGCATATTATTTTACTCTTTTTCAGAAGTTTTTTCAACAAGCTCTGAGGAGTAATCACGAGTAATCAAAATAGATTATGAGATCACCCCATATTTCTTTTCCCTGTACACTATCAACACCAACCATAAAAAACATTCAATAAATAAAATAAAAAGCCAGTATTGCCATAATGTATAGCCTGTCCCCAAATAAGAGCGTTCATACAGGGATTCATGAACACGGAACGATTCCCAAAACCCTTTCGTCAGAGAAAATAACATTCCGCCTATAGGATAAATATATCCTGGATGTTCTTTATGAATTTTATATAGCAACATTAAACAAACAATTACGATAAAAAGAGAAGAAATCGCGTCATAAAGCTGCACTGGAAAAGTCTTGCATTCAAGCATACTATTCCATATACCATGTTCATCCGGTTCTCCATAACAGCATCCCCAAAATGTACATCCAATCTTCACGATAGTCATTACACTATAAACACACGGTGCAATATAATCTGTCAATTTTTTAAAATCATTCTTGAAACAATAACAATATATCAAAAGAAAAAACGGCAGGAAAAGTGGAATCCCATAATTGCGGAGTCTCTCTGTATCTGTATACAGTCCTCCACTTGCAATGCCAAGCATCACTCTTTTCAGGGAAGCCGTCAGCCAGGCAGCAATCAAGCCGAATACCAAAGTTATGGTGCTATATAGAGCTGCCTGACGTTTATTGAATTGAAACTCTTTTCTTAGCGCAAACAGCATCACCGGCACACTGGCAAGCGCCAGATAAAAGAAAAGCTTATACATGTTTATAGGAATTCCCAAAATATAAATATACTGCAGCACGTAAATTCCTCCTGTGTCTTTAAAACGAGCTGCACCGATATAATTATCGGATGCAGCTCATACAGATTATTATTGTACTATTCTATTTCGCCTGAGAAGAATAATAGCAAGCCCAATCAGCAGAAACCCTGTAATATAGTAGTTTTTTGTTCCCCTTCCACCGGTTGAAGGGAGCTTAATTCCTGCCGTATTACGTATTGATACCGTGTAAGTCTTAAGTCCGGTACCGGCATCTGTACTTTCAGTAACAATGCCGGCCGAAGCATTCGGTGAACCGGTGTCCCAGGTAGTAGTGAGCGTAGTCGAATCCTGTCCGACATCAAGTCTGAACCTTCCAAGAGGGGCATAATATCCATCAGGAACAACTGACTCATAAAGGTAATAAGTCCCCGTATTAAGCATACCGTTAAAGAAAACACCATCTGCTCCGGAAGTAAGATTTTTCAATTCAACTCCATTTTTATCTTTAGCAATTTCATTTCCTTCTTCGGTAGTATAAACGGTAAATGTCGCTCCCTGCAAGTCATAGTCCTCAACGCTGCCGTCAGTATTATTATAACCCACTTTCTTCAGTATAAGCGGTACCGCAGTCGCCTTGTTAGTATACGTTATTTCAATATTGCCTTTTGCCTCATACTCCTTACCATCCTGCCCTTGCAGGTTAATAGGCGTATCCAATAAGACCCCGTTTGCATCGCTCGTCTGTTTCGCCTCTACGTTTTGAATAGTGTAACCAGCAAATGGTGTTTCCGTGAGGGAGAATATGGTTCCGTACGGTATCTCAGCAAGACTTTTGCTTTCCTTATTCACCAGTGTAAACTGGGAATATTCGTCTCTTAGTCCGGTTGTTGCAAATGAAAACGCTCTCTCACTCATTTCTTCGCCGTCAACAGTTTTTGTGATTTTCACTGTAAACCGATGCGGCTCCCAAACTGCATAGATCGTGTTTTCAAGCGGATCCCAGTTGTTGTCGTCTGAAAGTTTCAAATTATCAGCTGCAACATTCTCGTTGATTTCAAATAATCCAAGCTTTGCCAACTCCTGACGTTCTTCTGGTGTGGAATCCCCGACTTGAGTTACAGCCTCATGGAACTGCTCCGGAGTAGTTGTCTGATCAAATGACCATCCTATAAGATCATATCCTTCCCGCACGAATGCGTTCGTTCCTGTTTCTCCGGGAATTGTGAAATCTTCATTCACCCTGATCGTCAGGGAGCGGGTCGCACTGGCATTGTCTGCCGTACAGCCGCCATTTCCATCGAACGTGACGACCGTACCCTTATTGTTATTATTCTTTGTAAAGGTTGCTCGAAGAACAATGACCTTCATAGTCCGGGTCTGTCCGGTATCATCCTGCACTTCGCGGAACTGAACATAAGGATTTATATTGCTGTTATCAATCGTATCATTTGCCCCGAACAATGTCCCTGTTTCTACATTAGCGCTGTCAAGCAATTCCCATTTTGAGAATGTAAAAGCATCAATATAGTTTTCAGGTTCATTTTCAATCTGTGCACTGATCGCAGTGCCGGAAGGAGAATAAGTATATTTTTTTGTATCCTGCGGAATAACTGTTAGAATGTTCCCCAGCGCATCACGTTTGACATAAGTCTCCGGAACTTCATACTCTATGAACAGATCATCCTCGTTAAAATCAAACTGCCACTTGGCATACAACTTCAGAATACCTTCCACATCGTCGTGCTTGCCGTCATTGTCGCCATATGTGTTGTTCTCCCAGTCTTCTGACTGCTGGTAATGCATATTGATCGCATTTACCCTGGAATTGATCTGCGTATCAAAGCTCCATTCTGTTCCATCCCTGAAATCCGGTGTTGTATACCACCCTACAAGCTTATAGCCCGTCCTCTCCGCAACCGTTGTGTTAATATTCGCATCACTGATTGTATTGTTATAGTCTACACGGAAAGACAATGCCTGATCGTTAGGAAAGTACACTTCATCATTGTGCGCATTAGCCTTCGTTGGTACAAGGACAACACGCACGCGATAAGTATCCCATCTGCCATAAAGCACAAGATCATTATGAGGCATCTCCTCGTTTTCAAAGTCAAACGGCTTAGTAAAGTTTGCGTCCGAATACCAGCCGACGAAGTAATACCCGTCTTTGCCGTCAGATTCCTCTGGCGTGTACCAGTCCTTTAGGAAATCAAGGTTCTTCTCATACAATACTTTATCCGGATAATTGCGGACCGTACTGTCTGCGTCATTAGACTGGAAGGTTACATTGAATTTATCACGTTGATAATAAATGTTGATGTCCCCATATCCGGAGCGCATCGTCAGAGATGTATCAACTCCGTTCGATAGATCATGCCATCCATAGTCTCCGGTGTTACCGCTTGAGTTTGGAGTTCCACCGGTTCCTCCATATTCATAACCCAGCATAGTGAATGCATAAAATTTGTTGTTCCCTATCGTCAAAGTGCCATTATTTGCACCGGTAGTCCTAACAGCATCGTCGCTCACATAGTTACCATCCGCATTCTGACGCCAGTATACTATATTCACATTTCCGCTATGATTCGTACTGTAAAGATGCCATGTGGTATAAGGTGCTGTTCCGCGATTATACTCATAAGCATTTGTAGAAATGTTATAGGATGTCCATGCTGCATTCAAAGTAGTCCTGTTGTTGGTGCTGCTGTAAGAATTTGCCCTGTAGTTCGCAAACTGCCAGAAATAGTTCGTCGGCCATTCCCCTGGCTTCATCTGCGAACCATAGAGTCCCCGCAGCGTGTTGATCATGTCCTGTTTATACAAAGTCCCTTGATACTGGTGAACTGTATCTTCGGAATCTTTATATGAGAAAGAATAATCCGTTTCACTCTCCCGATTTAAGGGAACGAACCCTCCGTTACTGTCAATTCCATACTGCGTACCGGTATGATCTTCGACCGGGGCACCGTTCACACCGGAATATCGTATTCCGGTATAGACATTCCCGCCATTGTTTCTCATATATCTGGTACCTGTATATGTATTTCCGCCATAACTATATTCATAGATAGTTTCGATCGTCTGCATTTCGCCACCGCCGAAACCATAGCTGCCATTATTGTCCTGCCTGTAACGCTGTCCGTTATACGTCTGATTGTTACCGTATGTCCAATAATACCCACTACCTCCACAGCCGGTACTTCCCTGTCTGGTCAATTGAACAACTTGTCCGTTTACAACTCCATATTGTGTTCCGTTATTATCTGTGGTTACGCTGTATCTTCGCCCGGTATAGGCTGTCTGACCTCCGTCAATAGATACGTAACTATCTCTTGTTAAAGCCACATACTCACCGTCAACCAATCCATATCTATTGTTCTCGTGAAGCAAACTCGGCGTATAAGTATACTGCATGGTATATGTGTACGTAGTTACCGGGTCACCCTTTGTCAACAACACATACTGACCGTCTACATAACCGTAAACATCCCCTGAGATATCTTCCGTTTCTGTATAGCCCGGAAAATTCTGATTAAAAATAAACTCCATTACTGCACGGTCAAAATACATATTCAGGACCGTACTCCCATCTCCTGCTACAGTTTTCGTGCCGGTATCGGATCTGTTCTCATTAAAACTGAATTTATTCTCATCCCCCAGCGTTTTACCGAGATGCTGTGCCACCCAGGTCATATTCTGATCATTCGCAGAAGCGCTTACTACATCTCCGGTCTTGATATTTGTACTGATTTCACGGTATCCATAAAAATCATATTTCTTTTCACTGTCATCTGCATCTACTGCGTCAGTCTCTTTCTGTCTCCAGTAAGCAATTCGATAGAAGTTATCATCCGGCTCCCACTGTGCATACAGAAGAACATCGTCATCCAACGGTTCACCGAATTTATTGACAGAATATTGAACATCTATCAGATTACCGTCTTCATCAAATGTGCGGCTTTCAACCTTCAGCCAGTCTTCCCCGCTGCCATCCGGACTTGTATTCCATCCGGTAAATGTATATCCCTTCCATTTGGGATCTTCCGGCTTTGTGGTAGTCTGCGGAGGTGTAGTGTTCGTGTACAGCATCTGAGGAGGAGTATAGCTGGCTCCGCTTCCAGCTCCACCTGCATTAGCATCATATACAAGCCAGACCCTGTTATCCACTTTCAAATACAGGTCGAGATGCTTATTCAATTCAATGGTGTCATAAATCTCATGATCGCCTTCATATAGGTGTTCGCTGTATTTTTCTGATTCAACCGGATCGTACCAGCCCTCATAGTGAGTGCCATCAGGCAGCATAGCGACATAATTAATATCTACCTGTTTGTTGTCTGCATCTTTAGGGATCCTCACAGTCTTCAGAATCTTAACCGTACCGTTCTCGTCCACATCCATATAGCGGAGATACCATGCCTCATCCATAATGGCATAGACGTCAACTATTGTCTCGTCTACAAATCCCGGAGCATCCATCTTCTGAATTGTATGATTATCCAGATCCGAAAGCTGGTATATCTTTGCAGCATCTGTTTCATCCGCGGAATAAGCCCATCCCACAAGACGCTGCCCGTATTCGGGAACAAGTCCGGGGTCATACAATTTCTCATATACTGTCTGTTCTGTATCAGGCTCAATATATTTCTTAACATATTGAGTGCTGATAACAGAATCATCAACATCGTGGAAACGGTAGATCAGGCGGGTATAATTATCTTCCGCAACAACATAGATACTGAACCCATCAGCCTCAAAGCTCACGTTCTTCCCATTGACATCAGCATCCACCACATTTCCTTCATCGTCCTCATCCGCAAAGTGCACGACACTCAGGGCTTTCCTGTCTTGAGCATCCGCCAGCTCAATCCTTACCTCGACCCTTGTCCCCTCAGCCGGCTGATACTTCACACCCGGATCATCCTTATCCACAATCTTGATATCAAACAGCCTCATATACCCGGCACTTCCCTCCTCCATGCCAAGTACATTCTCTGTGCCGGAAACATAGGTACCATAAACAGAGGAGTCTTCCGTTATCTCCTCGACAGCCAAGTCTGCCTTTTCCGGAATCTCCGTCTCCGGTCCATACGTCACGGTCACCTTATAGTTATGCCCATCGGATGTCAGTACATTCTTTTCAATCACTGTCCCGACGATGGCAAAGACCGAGAAACTTTCCGTGGAAAACTGCACCATGCTGTCCCTTGTCTCCGGAGCCTGCTCCTCTGTCTGCAGTGTCTGCACTGTCTGCAGGGTTTCCACTTCATCGCCTTCATCATCAAAATGGAATACCTGCAGGTCTTCACCTATTTTTTCCGTCAGTTCTATCCTTACATCCACAGGTGCTGACGGCTGGATCTCAACTCCATCCGACAGAATAGTGATGTCAAAAAAGCGCGCAGCTAAAGCAGCTGAATCGTCTTCCGAATTCTCGGAATGAATCTTCTCCTCGACAGCCTGCAGGTGCTGGTCATACTCTTCAGTGCCCGGAAGAAGCTCGCGCACTGCCAGTTCTGCCCCCTGAGGAATCTCTGCCTCAGATCCATAAGTCACTGTGATCAGATAGTCACTGCCATCTGCAGTGATCACACGTGTCGAAATCTGAGCGTCTGTCCCGCTTCCGGCGGACGCTCCATCCCTGGTCTCTATTGCCTCTTCCTTCTCCCCGGTTTCACTGATTTTCCCGGCTTCCTCGGTCTCGCTGGTCCCGTCGATTTTCCCGGCTTCTTCGATCTCCCCGGCCTCACTGATTCCCCCGGTCATTCTCAGCACACGCCTGATCTCCGGGATTTCCTTGTCCTGATCCTCTTTGGCAAAAATAACACTGGCTATTTCTTCAAAACTATCTTCCCGGATTCTATCTTCTTCTCGGTTATCCTCATCCTGCTCCCAGTCGATCTGGTCCAGTCTGAAATCGCACACAAACCAGCCGGTGATCTCTTCGCCGGCTGAAATAAGTGTCATATCTGCATCATAGCTATCCTGGTTCTTTTCAATGGAATAGGGTACAAATGTGAAGATCAGGTCCTGACCCAGATAATTTCCCTTATCGTCGTAGACATTCTCCGCTCTCACTACCGCACTGATAAACTCTTGTGCACCCTCCTTTAGCAGCTCATCCGGTCTGCGGTCTCCCTCAACAGCTTCCGCACCGAGATAGTCAAGGTATTTCTTATAGTTGCCTTTCTCCTTATCCTGCTCGTCCTTACCTGATGAGCTCCTGGAATCCCTGTATCCGGCAGCGATTCCGTTTTCATATTGGTTCATGGCCTTAATCTGCTCATCAGACAGATGGAGGCTGTCCGGCAGGCGGTATCTGGCAGAAGGATTGGTCTCATTGAGGCTCCCGGCAGGAATCGTATAGGCAAGATACATCCTGACCAGATCAGTCGGTGCCAACGTGGTCTCTTCCTTAACCTTCTTCCAGTCTATGATTTCCGCGCTGTCGGCAAGGATTTCCTCCCCTTCCCCGGCATGGAAATAGTAGAAACCCGAATGGCTGTTGAGCAAAGTCTCCATGTCCAGGGAATCCAGTTCAGGTACATAGCTGTCAGGCTGTGCCTCTTCCGCAGCTGCATTAGAATCGGACATTTCGGGCTCAATACTCCCAGTCTCTTCAGCACTCGATTCAGCACTCGACAGATCGGAAAGCCTGCCTGCAGTATTATCACCTGTATTGTCACTGCTATCGGCTTCTACATTGACATTAATGCTATCGACTTCCTCATAGCACTTACCGCTATGAGTGTGCACTTCTTTGCCACAGACGAGGACTTTTTCATAACAGGCTTCGGTATGATGGTGTTCATCGGACTCTTCCAATTCACAGACAAGCCTTTCTTCATAACAGCTGTCGTCATGCTGATGTTCTTCAATCCCGCATACAGCTGTTTTTTCCAATGTGATTGCCGGCAGGATCAGCGCATATGTTGTGACAAAGACTACTATGGCAGCCAAAGATGTCACAACTCTTGCAATGAACCTTCGGGTCCTTCTATCTTGTAAAATTCTCCTGATTTTACGAAGTAAAGCCTGCATATATTTATGCCCTTCCAATAAAATCTACCCTTACTATATTCAATAAGGATCATATAAAAATTCAGTAAGGATCGTATAAAATGAATAATAATCAGTGTCATATACATCAGGTGCTTGCCCTGCCTGCTCTCCTGATCAGCGGGACAATTGAAATCTTTCTGTGTAAAAAAAAACAGAAGTTATTCGACAAAAATCTTTGCAACTTCTGATGTATGATAGCTCCCAGTAAATGCCCGTCTAACGATTTAATCATTGCCACAATATAGACTGGTTATTCCGCAATAAGGGGTATCTATCTAAGAAATTCGCTTTTAAGTTAACAACACTACACCGATTTGATTATAAATATCATTATGTCAAAAAAAACGTCAAAACACAATCGTAAAGAAGAAGTAAAGGAGCTCATAACACCTGGTTTGGCGCCTTCTTAATTGAAAGCCAAATTTCAGCTAAATCTATAGTAAGCGTCAAATAGTTGTGCTCCAAAAAGAAGAAGCTAATCCCCAGTTTCCTGAAGACTAGCCTCTCTTTACATCATGTTAAATTGTTCTCCTTCACACTAGCACGCCCACTACAATTATCAGGATGCTGCCGAGGATCATGAAGATCCGTGTGCCGGAGCCGCCATATCAGGCAGCATCTCTCTTTCTCTTCCGCATCACCAATCCCGCGCCTGCAAAAGCGGTGAGGATGATACCGAGGATATAGAATGGTGTCGTGCCAGGGCCTCCAGTGTTCGGAAGGGCTGCGCCGGGAGTATTCGGAATGATGAAATCGTTATCAGCAGGTGTATACGTAACCCCTTTGATATACTCCACATTTCCTATACTTCCTGCAGTCACCTTAAATGTTGCCGGAGTATTATTTGAGATCACATATCCGGCTGGAGGACTTACCTCAACAATCGAATATATATCCTCACTTGGCCTGAGGTTCTTGATGGTCACGCCGCCTTCAGGTATCGTGAAGGTATCATTCACTATCGTAACCGCCTGCCCTGATTCCTTAGGCTCCACAATAACGCCATTACCTTCGGAAGCAATACTTACAATCGAAGATCCGTTTGTTAATTTAAATACGGCACCCGGAAGCGGCTCATTTTCGTCATTTACCTTGTGGATAATGATATCAACAGATGCGGCCACATTGGTTATCTTAATCGCAAATCTCCCATTGCTGTCAGTCAGTAATTGAGCACTATCACTGGTTACAGAGATTGCTGCTGTCGGAGGAGTCGTTTCTCCAACATTGATCAAATCATCAATATCTTCTGTTTGCTTATACGGCTTTGTTTTCGTCCCCGGAGTCACAGATATATCGATCTGAATCGGTGAGCTCAGTTTCACATAGCCCGCAGGTTCCTGCGTTTCTACCAGGTAGTAATGCTGGCCTTCCGGAAGCTTACGAAGTTCCTGTACTGTATCAGACAGGCTGGCAACGCCGCTGCTTGTCGTCATCGTTGCTGCTTCGATATATCCGTCTCCAAGTCCTTCAACCGTCGTTCCTGTTTCTCCTGACTGGGCCGGGCGGTAAAGGGTGAATACAGCAGGTCTGTCGTTGATCAGCGTATCATTTTCATCAAACTTACTGATCTCAAGTCCTTTCTTGATGACATTGATCACATGCTGATTTTCGCTCTTGACTTCATCATTGCCAGCGCCGGTAGTGATATTTCCGGCGGTCTTATTGGGAGTCGTATGCGGGTATGTTTCCTCTGATCCCTGAGTCACAGGTGTATAAGTCACAATGATCTTATAGATCTCTGCAGGGGATGCTGCCTTATCGGTCACGTGCTGATCCGGCGCCTTACCACCAGCATCGACAGCTCCGGAAACGATCTCTTTAGTCGCTGAGATCCTGAAGTAACCGACGGTATCATGTCCGTAAGGCGTATATGCGATATTTCCGCTGTCATAGGAATTATCGCTGGTGATCGCGGCCAGAAGATCATCGTAATAATCGTTGAGCCCATAATAGCTAAGCGGCAGTTTTTCATCGTTATCACTGTTTGCAGGAGCTGCTGTATCAGCTTCATTCACAGCATTGCCATGCGCATACCACATCTGGGCTTTATCTATCATCCGGGTAACATCGACCGGATCCTGTGAGCCTGTCTGTTGCGGTTCCTTGATGACCTGCTTGACCTTGATGTTGTTCCAAAGCGCTTCCAGCTGGTCTTTTGGCGTTACCTCAGTACCAAGATACACCGTCCATTCTGTGTTGTGCTCCGTCAGATGGAGCTCGTCAACGTTGACATGAGGAGTATCCGCCATATCATCCACAACTTTATCCATTGGCTTTACTACTGTCTTTGAGCCATTTCTGATTACTGCGTTACTGCCGATGGCATGCGCTTCCTGGACATTTGTATTAATCTTGTTTCCGCCCATGAAGTCTTCTCTGGCCTTCAGATAGATATTTCTCTGAGTGGCAGGACTGCTGCTAGTTCCCTTACCGAATTCGATGTTATACCGCGTGATAGACCACTGACCGCCATTGTTCTTCCATAAATAGTATTCTGTTCCGTAATATTGGCTGTTCACGTCATTATAGGACTGTACGGTTTCCAGCGTTATCGGTGTTCCATCGACGTCATAGAAGCCAGGAGTGATCGGCGTTCCATCCTGTTTGACAGGATAAAATGCGCGGTCGATATCGTCATGGAGAGTTCCCTTAAGGTTCGCTTCTTTCATGTAGAGCTTAACGATATTAAGGATATCCTTCACTAGTTCTTCACTGTTCTTTGCAGAGTAGGACTGTCCTCCCCCAGCTTGTGCTGCATTACGCAGCCCCGCTTCAGCACCATTAACATTCTCGATACTCAAGCCGACAGTGTAAACCGTGGCATCTTTATTGTCATGCAATGCTTCTGCGGATGCTTTGATATGATTCCAATTAAGAGTTACATCATTACCGTTCACTTTAATCGTAGCATTAGGTGCTCCATCGGTTACCATTATGACAACACGATTGTGGTCCGGATCTGTTGATGTACTCCAGAATTCTTGCGCCTTATCCAAGCCGCCCTTCTGGTTGGTTCCACCTGCCGGAGATATGTCATGTAAATAAGTCAGTAATTCCCCATAACTATCCTTACCAAACAAACCATGCGGATCGTTCGCAGTTCCGGCAAAAGTAACGAGACCAATCTCTGCATCCTGGTTCACTGCATACACTACTTCACTGGCTGCGTCTACAGCCTGTTGCAAATAATCGAGACGGTATCTGACATCATTTGCGACATAGATTTTGCCATCCAGGCTTTTACCTTGCAGCTTAAGCCCGTTATTGTAGGTTACCCAGTCCGATAAAACCTTCCATCCGACTTCGTTTCCATCTGCATTATTTACATGCCATACATCACTTCCCTGAGAAGCTCCGTTTTTAGGATACGTTCGAATATCGTACGAAGCGTCGATATACATCCATTTATTAGTAGATAAGTTATACCGAACCGCATATACTGTAGAAGTATATTCAGGATCACCAATCAGATAATAGACATCATCATGATCACCCGAATGACTTGTAGCGTAATCTTGATTTTTCAAATCTCCCAAAACATCAACCAGCGGCTTGGAAGGCTTTTCAGAGTTATATGTAGTTGTAGAATAAGTCTTTGCCTGAGTAAGCCCAGCCGGGAAGTACATCGACCTCGAGACATCTGTTACAAAGGCAAGTTGCAAATCCGGAGCGATTACCGTCGCCTTACCGGACGCCGTAAAGTCGACCTCATAAATCCTGTTGTCGTAGTCATAAACATGGGCAGTTTTGTCCAGATTCATCTCCGATACAAGATTCTGCTCTTTCCATTTATTGATAATCGCAGCATAATCTGTTTCTCCTGCACCAGATGATCCTGCGTCCTTCTCGAAGACTGCTGTAAGAATCATATTATCTTCTGGGAACGTAAGGCTTCCTGCCTGAATGACCGAATTGAAGCCTGACAATACCGTCTCACCAAGTCGCCATTCTTTGAAATGATAACCTTGGCTTGGAACTGCGGTTATAGTGTATGCATTGGCTTTTCCCTTATTAGTGATACTGACATAAGATGGCACTTTGGTGTATTGCGTTGTACCATCTGCGCCTTTTCCGGAAACAGTACCCCTGTAAACATTGCTGTACTCAGTTTTTACCGTGAAGTTGTACTTTCTTTCCTCCTGCTCCCATAGCTTGATGTTGGTATTGTTGCCTGTATTATCCGCAAGAACAAAGCTATTATTGTCGAATGTCAGATAGTGGTTCTTATTATAGCCTTCCCACCACCAATAGCCTGTCTGTACCCACTCTCTGCCGTACAACCGAAAATTACCATTACCGACTGCATCCATATAGGTCGGTGTTGCTATATTCGATGCAATACCTGTAACAGTACCATTTAGTGTAAGGTATGTAGACCCACTATGGATAAGGGAATAGTCATCTCCAAAGCGATTATAGTGATCAAACTGCCAGAGATACTCATCCCCCAGCTTGTCCATGTTGTTCGGATTGGACGCATCTACGGGCGTAACCGTTCCATCCTTCTTTAACACATAGTTCTTACCGTTGCTCGTGTAATAAATCAGGTACTTTTGTCCGTCTGTCAGCTGACCTGTCACCTGAGCATCAGTCACCTTCACCGTCCACTGATCCTCATTCTTCATGGTGACAGTCAGGTTCTCTTCCGTATCAAATGCCTTTAGTGAGATCAAAGCCCAGTCTCCGGCTTGAATTGTCTGCCCATCTATCTCTGCGATCTGCTCTTCCGCCAGCTCTGCACTATATTGAACTTCCAGTCCGTTGGTTTCCTTGAGTCCGCCAACTGTAGATTCTTCATTAACCTTTCCAACCCATACCAGTTCCGAACTGCTAAATTCCACGCTCTCCACATCCGCCACAAACTTTTTCGTGGCTTCGCTGACTTCGACCTCGTTCAGATTAATAGCCTCTTCGTAGGCTGTTCCGTTCTCACCATTCTCCTCTACACCTGGCACTTCCCCTACGAAATCATTGCTGTTTTCAGCGTCATTTTCGGCATTTTCAGCCCCTTTTTCGGTGTTCTCATCATCTGATGCTATACCCAGCACTTCCACCAAGTGTTCAATTGATACAAACCCACCTCCAGGAATGCTAAATTCATATATTTTGCCATTTACTTCCCAGTGGAAGTCCACCGTATACACCACGCCATAGACAGAGAAGGATTCCGCCTCAAACTGGATTTCCTTTTTCTGCTCTTCGGTGTTGTTGTTCTCGCTGTCAGTCACTGTAGAATCAATCTGCTCCACGCCTTCCTCTGCAAAATGGAGGATTGTGGGTTCACTCTGGTCAGATTTACTCTCCTGTGATGAGGGTTGTTTCTCTTCGATCTGGATATTTACGCTGACAGGCGCAGAGGGCTCAATCTTTACAGTCTTTTCTTCCCCGTTGTTGTCCGTTTCTGTCACGACAATTTCTATATCAAAGAATCGGGATGCCTTCTGATCCACACTGGTATTATTATCTGCAGCCACCTGCTGTCCAGCCTGCTCAAGGCATGCTTCATAAGCCTCCTTGTCTGTCTCTGCGGTAATCTCGCGGACAGAAAGAGAGGCATTTTCGGGAATCTTTGCTTCTTCTGTATAATCCAGTGTAATCTTGTAGCCTTCACCGTCCGCAGTCAGTGTGCCAGACTGGAACTCCTGTGTTTCTTCTTTCGTTTCTTCTTTTGACACTTCCTCTTCAGAAACAGCATCTTCCTTCTGGCCTATCAGCTTCAGTGTACGCTTAATTTCCTCAATTTCCTGGTCTTTATTCTCGGTAACAAAGAGGATTTCTGCTGTCTTTTCAACAGTAACCACAGCAGGATCGTCAGCACTCTGATCTGTCTCTTCCGGTGTTTCTTCCTGCATATTGTCCTGTGCTTGTTCCTGAATCTCTCCCTGCGTTTCGTCCCGGATCTCTTCCTGTGTTTCTTCCTGGAGTTCTTCCTCGATCCAGTCAATCTGATCCTGCCTGAAATCGCACGCAAACCAGCCGGTGATCTTTTCGCCGGCTGAAACAGGATTTTTCTCTGCATCAAAGTTTTCCTGATTCTTTTCAATTGTGTAAGGCACAAAGGTAAAGATCAGGTCCTGACCAATGTACTTATCATTCTTATAAACATTCTCTGCCCTGACAATTGCGCTGATATACTCCTGTGCACTGTCCGAAAGGAGCTCATCCGGAGTCCGATCCCCTTCAATCGCCTCCGCGCCCAAATACTTCTGGTATTCAGGATCCAACTTTTTGAATCCGGCTGTGATGCCGTTCTCATTTTCATTGATTGCCTTAATCTGGTCGTCTGTAAGATGGATATTTCCGGGCAGGCGGTACCTGGCAGTCGAATTGGTCTCATTCAGACTTCCGGCAGGGATGGTATAGGCCAGATACATCTTGACTAAATCAGTCGATACAAGTGTTGTCTCTTCCTCTACCTTTTTCCAGTCCGTAATCTCCGCGCTGTTGGCAGGAACTTTCTCCCCTTCCTCTGCATGGAAATAATATAAATCTGTATGGCTGTTGAGCATGACTTCCATGTCCAGAGGTTCCAGCTCCGGCACATAGCTTTCAGACTGGTTTTCTTCCCCCGCTGCATCGGGATCAGATACATCAGGCACAGTATTCTCAGTATGCCCTTCATCTACAGAATCAGAGGGCATACCAGCAGAGTTCTCATCCGCCGCAGCATCCGTACCGCCATCTTCTTCATAGCACTTCTCGCTATGAGTATGTACTTCTTTTCCGCAGACAAGGACTTTTTCATAACAGGCATCCGTATGATGGTGTCCCTTGTATTCTTCCTGTCCGCAGGTCAGTGTCCTGACCTCCTCCTCCCTAAAAGCACATTTTGTGCCTTCAGGTTTCTGCAGTCATCGTAAATCCGATGAGCTGCCGCAAAAACATATCCTGTTCTGTCTTCTTCA
>CACZFF010000018.1 GCA_902780385.1 uncultured Lachnospiraceae bacterium | reverse complement strand
CACATTCAACTACAGGCCCGACGGCGTGAACAAAAAGCAGGTCACGCTGACGGATCTGGACGGGGACGGGGGTTCGTCCCTTGACCCGTCTACTCCACTAAAAAAACCGGAATCCGTCATTTTGGCGGTTTCCGGTTTTTTCTTGTCTGAAATCATTTTTTAATTATGATGCCTGAATTATTCATTATTTTAGACAGAAATCATTATGAATCTTCATGCACGAAAAAATCTGTAATCTTCATGCCTGTAAAAAATCTGTCTCCTCAGGGAATCTCTTTTTCCAGATCAAAATAAATCCGGTCTTCATAATTTTTGATGCGCTCATCCTTCAGGTACTCCCTGACCTGGGCTTCTTTCCCCCAGTAATGCATGGGGAAAACGTATTTAGCACCGAGAATTTCCATGAAGGAAGCCATGCAGCGCGGCGCATGTTCTTCCAGCCGGTAATCAAGTGGAACAAGCGCGGCGTCGAGAAGCTGCGGCAGGCCGTTCTGACCGGCACGGTCAGCTTCCGGATGGTCTTCACGGATGCGGTCCGCCAGATACTGCATCTCCTCACGGCATTTCTTCTCTGAAGCAATGTTGTCCTCCATAGGTTCATCGTTCCAGAACCAGACGTTGAGGTCACCGGCATGGTAAATACGTTTTCCCTCTGTCTCGATATAGAAGGCGACACCCATGTCGGTAGACTCAAGGGTGATGACCTTGAGTGAAGCGGGTCCTGAAGCATCTGCGGGGATCGTATAGGTCTGACGGGGACGGACGATGATGACATCTGCTTCGGGATGTTCTGCGGCATCCGCTATGCCCTCGTCAAGAATATAAGTCACATCCTTAAAGGTTTTCTGCAGATCCCAGATCTGCGGACTGTAATGGTCTTCGTGCGCATGGGAACAGAACACATAGAGCTTTTGGTCCGTCGGAATCTCCGGAAGACTGCGCTTGTACCAGTCAAACAGAAGGATGCTGTTTTCCATCGTCACCATAAATCCACTGTGATAAATATGCGTAATTTTCATTTATTCAAACCTCTGATAAAACCTTTTTTTAAGCCTGTTTATATGCCTGTTATAAACCTCTTTTTGAATTTCTTTTTAAACACTCTTTCCGACCATGCCGCTCGTAAGAGCGGCACCCTGAGGCGTTTTCGCGGAGGAGACACAGAACCGTCCCCTGTCTCCTCCCCTGTCTCCTCCCCGTAAGGATCATTCGAATACGTCAAAGAGCGATATCTGGTTGGTCTCCGGGAGGTCTCCCAGAAGGCCCAGGTCATGCATCTTTTCGATGACAGTCTTGGGCACCTTGGTGCGGTTCCAGAAATCGTCCCTGGAAATGAAAGGGCCGTCCTTTCTGGCTTCTACCACTGCGTCGGCAGCCTTTTCACCCATGCCGTCAATGCTCTTGAGGCTGGGCATGATCTTGCCGTCCACGATCGAGCAGAGGCGGGACTGGGCTGTGTAAATATCGATCGGCAGGAACTCGAAGCCGCGGGCATACATCTCGCGGACGACCAGGCAGTCGTCCAGAGTGGTCTGCTCCTTGGGCGTCAGTGTATCCTTCCTGCGCTGGTAATCCTCCATGACAGCCAGAAGGTGGTCTTTTCCCCGGCACATGATCTCATAGGAGAAGGCCGAGGCGCGGATGCTGTAGTAGGCGGCATAGTAGGCAAGGGGATAGTGGACCTTGCAGTAGGCGATGCGCAGGGCCATCATGACATAGGCGGCCGCGTGCGCGCGCGGGAACATATATTTGATCTTGAGGCAGGAGTCGATATACCACTCCGGGACATTGGCGGCGCGCATGGCCTCCTTCATCTCGGGTGTCAGCCCCTTGCCCTTTCGGACTGACTCCATGGTCTTGAAGGACAGGGATTTGTCCATGCCCTGGGCGATCAGATAAGACATGATATCGTCACGCGTACAGATGGCGGTGGACAGGACCGCCTTGCCCTCCTGGATCAGGGTCTGGGCATTGCCCAGCCATACATCCGTGCCGTGGGAAAGTCCGGAAATGCGGACCAGCTCCGACATAGTGGAAGGCCTGGTGTCATCCAGCATGCCGATGACGAATTTGGTGCCGAACTCCGGTATGCCCAGGGAGCCGACATCAATACCGCCGTTCTGCTCTGTTGTGATCCCCAGCGACTCCGTGCTGGAAAAGAGTTTCATGACATCCGGATCGTCCAGCGGGATCTCCATGGGGTCGAGGCCCGTCAGATCCTGCAGCATACGGATCATGGTCGGATCGTCGTGTCCCAGAATATCGAGCTTGAGCAGGTTGTGGTCGATCGAATGATAGTCAAAGTGAGTCGTGATGATGTCGGTCGTCATATCATTGGCCGGGTGCTGCACGGGAGTAAAGGTATTGATATTTTCCCCCAGAGGAAGGACGACGATGCCGCCCGGATGCTGGCCGGTACTCCGCCGGATGCCTGTACAGCCTGCAAGCAGTCGCTCGATCTCACAGTTTCGCTTGGCGATCCCTTTATTTTCAAAATAATGCTTGACGTAGCCATAGGCAGTCTTGTCCGCCACGGTCGCTATGGTTCCGGCCTTGAAGGTCTGCTCATGGCCGAAAATAACCTTGGTATAGGCGTGGGCTTTGGCCTGGTATTCCCCTGAGAAGTTCAGGTCGATGTCAGGCTCCTTGTCGCCCTTGAAACCAAGGAAAGTCTCGAAAGGAATATCGAAACCGTCCTTTTTGAGCTCCTGTCCGCAGTGGGGACACTTCATGCGGGGCATGTCGATCCCGCATTTTCCCTGATACTGTTTGACAAGATCCGAGTCAAAATCGGTGTAGTGGCAGTTGGTGCAGTAATAATGGGGCGGCAGAGGGTTGACCTCCGTGATGCCCGACATGGTCGCGACAAAGGAGGAGCCGACAGATCCTCTGGATCCGACCAGATAGCCGTCCTCGACCGATTTCCAGACCAGCTTCTGCGCGATAATGTACATGACCGAGTAGCCGTTGGAAATGATGGAGCGCAGTTCTCTCTCCAGACGTTCCTCGACGATCTCGGGAAGCGGATCCCCGTACATGCTGTGGGCCTTGTCGTAGCAGATCCTGCGCAGATTATCATCACTGTTGGGAATGACAGGCGGACACTTGTCGGGTCGGACAGGGGACAGGGCATCGATCATATCCGCGATCTTCCGCGGATTGTCGATGACGACCTCCTGGGCTTTCTTTGCACCCAGATAGGCGAATTCCTCCAGCATTTCATTGGTCGTATGCAGGTAGAGGGGGGCGGGATCCTCGTCGGACATACCCATGCCCTCCTGGATAATGGAACGGTAGATTTCGTCCTCAGGATCCAGGAAATGCACATCGCCTGTGGCGACGACGGGTTTCCCGGCCTGCTCTCCCAGGCGCACGATGGTGCGGTTGAGGTTCAGCAGGTCCTCTTCTGTTTTGATCTGCGGATATTTGTCCTGCATTTTGGGCGATTCGAGAAGGAAGCGGTTGTTGTCGCGCGGCTGGATCTCCAGATAATCATAGAAATCCACAATACCGGCCAGGACCTCGTCCGAACGGTCCTCAAGAACAGCCTCCATCAGTTCACCCATGACACAGGCGCTTCCCACGAGGATCCCCTCCCGATATTTCATCAGCAGGCTCTTGGGAATGCGGGGCTTTTTGAAAAAGTAGGTCAGGTGTGACTGGCTGACCATGGTGTACAGATTGGTGCGGCCGGTCGTATTTTTAGCCAGCAGGATACAGTGATGTGTCCTCAGGCGCTTGACGGTATCCGGCGTCGGCTTGCAGAATTCGGCAATCTGGCGGAGAGAAAGGACATTCTGCTGCTCGAGAAGGGGCAGCATCTTCATCCAGATCCCGGCGGTGCACTCAGCGTCATCCACTGCCCTGTGGTGGTTGTCCAGTGACACGCCCAGAAGCTTGGCGACTGCGTCAAGTGTATATTTGGCATGGCCCGGGAGCAGAGCCCTTGCCATACCCAGAGTATCGGCTGTGGTGAAATTGCAGGGAAGACCCAGGCGCCTGGCGTTTTCCCTGATGAAACCGATATCGAACTGAACGTTGTGGCCGACCAGTATACATCCTTGGCAGAAGCGCAGAAAATACGGCAGCACGAGTTCGATGGTTTTGGCCTCGATGACCATACTGTCACTGATGCCTGTGAGCTGCGTGATCTTGTAGGGAATCGGCACCTCGGGATTGACAAACTGCGAAAAGCGGTCGCGGACCTTTCCGTTCTCGATCCTGACTGCACCGATCTCAATAATCTTGTTCTTTTCCGGCGAAAAACCGGTGGTCTCCAGATCGAAGACAACGACCGGACGGTCTTTGACGGCACTGTCCAGATCCTCTTCCGGGACAGGAGCAATGCTCTTGACCAGGTCATCGACCAGATAGCACTCCACACCGTAGAGCACTTTAAAAAAGTCCTGATTGTCAATCGGGGTTTCGCCGTTTTCCTTGCGCTTTTTATTAGCGGACTTGAAAAGGTCCTCGCGCACATGGCCCGCATCCGGGAAGGCCTGGATGTTGCCATGGTCCGTGATGGCAATGGCAGGCATCCCCCAGGAATAGGCGCGTTTTACGATGTTTTTGCACTCCGAGACACCGTCCATATCACTCATTTTGGTGTGGCAGTGCAGCTCGATCCGCTTGACGGGTGCATCATCGACGCGCGAAGTGACAAAGGAAGGAATCTTCATGATGCCCTGGATGGACGAGATGATCACTTCCTTGTCAAAAGTATCCATGACTGCCGCGCCCCGTACCTTGACAAAGGATCCTTTTCCGAGATCCTTTAAAAGCTCGTCCGCCTTGTCAGTGGGCACAAAGATCTTGCAGTAGATGGAATCTGTAAAATCAGTCAGAGAAAACTTTACAATCGTTTTTTCATTCCGGATATCTCTTCGGTCATTTCCGATGATCTGTCCGCGGATGACGACCTCTCCAATCTCTCCGATCACATCCGCGATCCGGATGGCGTCCGCAGTGACCTCCCTGCCGAAGATGACATCGGGATGGGAAGAGCGTTTAAGCGAGTACTCGCGTTCGCCCTTTTTGTCCTTGCCGAAACGTCCGCCGCGGCCATATCCTGTGCTGTTTCCGCGTCCGTACCCTTTACCGTTTCCGGAAGCGCCATTATTCATTGCTGCTTTGCCGCCGGAGCTGCCGGAATCCGAACCGGCATCTTTAGATCCTCCATTTGTCATACCGCCGGCATTTTTACTGCCATAAGCTGCCGCAGCATCAGGCTCTGCGGCGTATTCACTCTTATCGGACTCTCCGAACCCGGAATTTGCAAATGCATACTCTGAGGTCCCTGTCACACTGCTGTCTTCGCCGGCAAATCTATGCTCCTTGACCTCTGCCTTCAGGGTAACTGTGAGAGTGGCAGGAACACCGCACCGGTCTCGGAAAATTCGGTTCAGAGCCTCTTCCAGCCGGTCCTGCAGCCCCCGGCTGACGCAGGTATCACGCATACACACATCTATGGTGCCGTTCTCGCCGTAAGTGATCGCTGCATCCCGGAAAAAGACACCCATCACGGGAGAAAATGAAGAGATCTCGCACATGATCGAGTCACTGTAGGCTTCCATCAGGGACTGAGGCGTGTACTGGGCCGAAAGATCATAATGCTCCTCCATATACACTTCCACTTTTCGTTCACCGAACAGCTGCTTCTCCATAGCCTCCTGCATGCGGAAGACCCGGTCCTTGTGGATCAGGTGATCAGAGCGCAGGCAGACTTTCAGCCTGGTCCGCTCACGGTTGGTGGCCAGCCTCTCTACCTGTGTATCCTGGAAATAGTCCTGAAGGTCCTTGCGGACTTTCAATTTTGGAAATACATCAAAAAAGGGTTTGGACATTTATGTAAACTCCAATCATAAAATCGGATAATGTTATGGTCTGAAAAAAAGGTGGTCTGTCCATTATAACAAAAAGCAGATGACATTTGCATCTGCTTTTTATTAATCCTTCGTGTTCCTTTGTGTTTACTCACATGGCTTACTCATATGGTTGACGATATAATATATAACTTCGATGGCTTGTATACGGTATTGGCTGTTTCGCCTATTACTCGTCAATCGCGCCAATCTTTCGCAGTTCTGACAGTACTCTTTTCACATCCTGGGAAGCAGTTTCCTCCGTAACATTAAATCTCTCTGTGAGCTTCCTGATCATCTCTTCTTCAGTAGTATCTGACTGCAGCAGCTCCAGAATTACGCCCAGTGTCTTGTTCCCCCTTACCAGACCGGAAAACTCCGTATCTCCGGTGGGGATGAGGGCAGCCTCCATGTGACATGTGATAGACATAATTATTGCTTAACCGCATTTTAATCCCTCTTTCTCTTCTGACAGAAGAAACAGATAATATATCCCGGTGCACAGAGAAAACTGTGTTACTGCATGGTAATAAGTCAACCCTGGACTCAGCCGGAATCAGTGAACAGATTCATTCTGAAAGGCATTATAGGCAATACATGCCGCCTGCGGATCGATCGTACATCCAAGGCGCCATAAGCCGACCGAAGTCATGAGCCTGTCAAGAATACACAGTGTTTTTTCCATTGCAGGCAGATTCATCGGACGATAGACCTGCTTCAGCAGCATGGGATATGCTTCCTACGGTGACAGGGCCCGGATGGTGTTCTCCCCGGCACGTTCCAGTATACACAGGTCTTTGAGCGGTACACAAGTATTTGTGCTAAGATGATGCTTCCCGTCTCAGGGAGTACCGAAAATCACAGGGCCTTCACCTTCACTCCCTGCCCGGATCATCGGCTTATCATCATTGATCATGACCGCGCGGTCCCCGAACACTTGACGCCAGAGCCGGGTATGTGTACTCTTTCCTGTTCCGCTTTTTGCTGCGAAAAGATATCCGACTCCATCGACTGCCACGCAGGATCCGTGAAAGAGAATGGTATCAAAATCAGGCATTTTTTCCGCGATCCGTCGGTAGACAGCCAATGTCTCCAGATATGGATCGGAAAACGAATAAGAACTGCCCCTGCTTACACCGGTCATGGATCTGCCATGTCTTTCACGCTCAGACTTCCTGCGCTCAAAATCGATATCCTCCTGGCTTATACAGACAATAATATCGACAGGTATGTCTTTCTGGTCCCGCTGCTCTTCCCGACCTGACGGTCCATCAGGATCGCGATAATCCGCGCAAATCTTATGAACCTGATCATAGATCGATGAGATTCTGATCCTCTTATCAGCGATTCTGTAATACTCTGTCATCATTTATCTTCTTTTCCCCTGCGTTTACGCCGTGCTGAGAAGGTAACAGCGGTCACATTGACCTCAATAGCGATGTTTCATGCAATGGTCGATGTTTTGATATAAAGTGTTCCTGCATATATTATAAGGAAAACACAACACATGCACATTTCTGTTTCAGTAAGAATTATCAGATACACTTACCACAGTAATTGCATAATTTGCAATACCGGATATTTCTAATCATATTATCATCCACAATTTGGTATTTCAAGCAAAAGCAGACGCTAAATATTCACATTTGCGATTACCATTCGCACTTGACGCGTAAACATTTAATGTCTGCTTTATTTTCTGTTTTTATGTCTTTTATGTCTGCTTTAATGTCGTATTTCAGGCTCTCTTTTGAAAATATATCCCAAATTTATTTCCAGTGGTCAAGCTCATATTTCAGAGCATCCAGGAGCTCCTCCTCCTTCATCTTGCGCACGATCTGTCCATGCTTGATGAGAAGTCCTTCTCCGATTCCTCCTGCAATACCGATATCGGCTTCCTTGGCCTCACCAGGACCGTTGACGGCGCAGCCCATGACGGCAACCTTGATATTGAGGTCATAACCCTGCACCATGGTCTCCACCTGATTGGCAAGACCGACCAGATCGATCTTTGTCCTGCCGCAGGTCGGGCAGGAAACGACATCGATGCCTCCCTTGCGCAGGCCGAGGGTCCGAAGGATCATTTTGGCGGACTTGATCTCTTCCACGGGGTCACCGGTCAAAGAGACCCGGATGGTATCGCCGATTCCCTGATATAGGATGATACCCAGTCCCACTGCAGATTTAAGGTTCCCGCTGTAGAGTGTGCCTGCTTCGGTGATGCCTACATGCAGGGGATAATCGGTCTTCTCCGCCAGCAGCTCATGGGCGCGGGCACAGGTCAGGACGTCCGAGGACTTGATGCTGATGACCATCTGGTCATAACCGCATTCTTCCACCATACGCACCTTGTCAAGAGCACTCTCCACAAGGCCCTCAGCGGTGACACCTCCGTATTTGGCGACCAGCTCCTTTTCCAGAGAACCGCTGTTGACGCCGACACGGATGGGAACCTGCCGCTCTTTGGCGACATTGACGACCGCTTCGATCTTATCGCGGCCGCCGATATTGCCGGGATTGATCCTGATCTTGTCCGCGCCGTTTTCCATGGCCCGTATCGCCATCTTGTAATCAAAATGGATATCCGCCACCAGCGGGATGTGGATCCTCTTCTTGATCTGTCCGATTGCAAGAGCAGCTTCCTCAGTAGGACATGTGCATCGGATGATCTCGCATCCGGCCTCCTCCAGACGCAGGATCTGGGCAACTGTAGCCTCCACATCTTCAGTCGGGGTGTTAGTCATGGACTGGATCAGGATGGGGTTGCCTCCGCCGATCACTCTGTCGCCGATCCGTATTACTTTTGTATGGTCACGATAAGTCATTTTTTCTCCTTTTTCCTGTGGTCAAAGCCATGGTATCCTGGTCACATTCCTGCGGTTTTATAACCGCCCGGTCCGGTATTTTCTGCCGCTCAAGCCGGCTGAATATCAGCCGCTCATTTTATAAGGATTACGTGAAGAATCTGGAGATATCATTGAAGAGCACCAGAATCATCACGAACATGAGCACCGCAAAACCAGCCAGGTGCACCATTCCTTCCTTCTCTGGCGGAATCGGTTTTCCCCGGACAGCCTCGAGAAACAGAAACAGGAGCCTTCCGCCGTCCAGAGCCGGAAGGGGAAGGAGGTTGATAACACCCAGGTTTACTGTAAGCAGGGTCGCAAGACTTAAGAATGTCAGGATCACCGCTGCCGGTCCGTAGGGTGCTGTTTCTTCATAGGTGTCATCGACAACCTTCACGACACCCACGGGTCCCGCTATATCATCCTTGGAAAAATGCCCGCGGAAGATCAGTCCCAGAGATTTATAGGTCGCCTTCAGCCAGTAGCCGGTCTCATAAAAACCGTACTGGAAGACCTGGAAAGGATTGCATTTGAGATACTGTCCCGCTCCCCGGATGCCGATATAATACCGGTTGTCTTCCTGGTCATACTGCGGGATCAGGTTAATCGTCTTCCGCTGCCCGTCTCTTTCAACCGTGATAGACAGAGGTTCACCGTAATTCATCATGGAGACCAGTGTCACTTCCCGGTAAATATGGATGCTCTCACCGTTGATCTTGCGGATCAGGTCGCCTTCCTGCAGACCGGCCTCCTGGGCTGCGGAATCCGGGATGATCTCCTGGATCACCGGAAGATCTGTCCCCGTAAATGCCACCAGAATGATTGAAAAAATAAAACCCAGGATAAAGTTTGCCATGGGACCGGCCACAACCGACGCGATCCTGGCACCTACGGGAGCATTGGGAAAAGAGTGCTCATCGAGTTTGTCCGGTTTTTCCTCATCCTCCAGCCCGTCCAGTCCGTCGAAGACGCAGGCACCGCCGATGGGGAGCATTCGGATGCACAGATCCGTCTCTTTCCCCTCCCTGCGGTAGAGCACAGGTCCCATGCCGATATCGAATTCATTGACACGGATCCCGTTGCGGCGGGCGATGGCGTAATGGCCGAACTCATGTGAGATCACGATCACACTGAATATGATCAAAAAAATAAATATGCTGATTATCATAAATAATTGCCTTACAGTTTACTGCTCAACAGGAATGAAAGATAGTAGATCACCGGTGCCGTAAAGATGATGCTGTCAAAGCGGTCCATGATCCCGCCGTGACCGGGGATCAGAGTTCCGTAGTCCTTGATACCGTAGTTGCGCTTGATGGCGGAAGCCGCCAGGTCGCCTGTCTGTCCAATGAAGCTGCCGCAGATTCCGATGATCAGAAAGAGGGTCGTGACATTCGCGCTCTGGTCAAGACGGTGCAGGACCATCCCGAGAAGGAAGCTGACAAGGGCACTGCCGGCGACGCCGCCGATGGCCCCCTCAATGGTCTTTTTGGGACTGAGGACCGGTGCCAGCTTATGCTTTCCGATCGCCATGCCGACTGCAAGGGCACAGACATCACTGACAGATGCACAGATGAATATCAGCAGATAGAGGAAAATACCGTGGGGCAGGCATCTGGTCCTTGCGACAAAGGCCATCAGGACAGGCATGTAAAGAAATGCAGCCACCGCCCCGGTCGCATTGGAGGATTTCCTGCGGGGAAAGGTATAGACATAGACTGCCATAGTCAGCAGAAAATCCAGGGCCAGGATCATCAATGTCCAGAAATCAAAGGCGCTGATCAGCCCTTGCTGATTGACCAGTCCGTACCGCCACTCCATGTACATCATTCCGGCATAATACACAACCGTCAGGATCAGCCCGGGAATGGCAATCAGATCAGGGATGGAATTCCATTTGCGGAAAGAACCCTTCTTCTTTGAGGAAGAGGGATTGCACATCACAGCGGTCAGCTCCATATAGCCGATCACGCCGCAAAGAAGGCACATCAGCCACAAAGGATAGGATCCGGGAAAACCCAGCCCCAGGATCAAAACGGCAATGATGACACCGCTGATAATTCTTGTTTTCATTTATTTCCTCCGATTACTCCCTGTATTTATATATGTCAATCATATATATATTAATCATAATGGTACAGAAAGCTTGTGCCTGTTGAGCCTGCATCATGTCTCAGTCTGTCAGGCCTCCGTATCTTCTCTCACGATGATTATATGCATCGATAGCTTTGAGCAGTTCCTCATGGTCAAATTCCGGCCAGGCTTTGTCGGTAAAATACATCTCCGAGTAGGCCAGCTGCCAGAGCAGGAAGTTGGAAATGCGCTGCTCGCCGCAGGTGCGGATCAGAAGGTCCGGATCGGGGATACCCGCAGTATCCAGGCACCCTTCCAGCACGGATTCATCGATCTTTTCCGGATCGGACAAGAGGCCCTGGGCAGCTGCCCTCCTGACCGCCCTCAGGATCTCGTCGCGGCCGCCGTAATTGATGGCGATCTGGAAGCCGATCCCCGTATTGGAGGCAGTGTTTCGCTCAAGGTCTTCGATGGCATCTTGCAGGTCCTTGTCCAGCATGGATTTGTCGCCGATCACCCTGACACGCACATTGTTTTTGGTACACTTGGCAAGGCTTGACTTCATATATCTTCTCAGAAGATTCATCAGTGCCTTGACCTCCGCCTGAGGTCTGGACCAGTTTTCCGTGGAAAAGGCGTATACTGTCAGATATTTGACGCCGAGATGGTCCGCATCCTCCAGAATCTCCTCGACAACCTTTGCACCCTGGGAATGTCCGAAGGTCCGGGGCATGCCCCGGCGCCTGGCCCAGCGTCCGTTTCCATCCATTATGATCGCAATATGCGCGGGAATCCTCAGTGATCCTCTGTTTTCCTCACTCATCTTTTTCTTTTCTTTCTCCAATATCCAATCGGTGATCTGTTTGTCTTGTTTTCTGTTAAAGTCCGATCAAATGTCTGCACGTCTGTGCGTGCGAGCACGCCCATCCGCACAGCCGCTTGATCGAACTTTTACAGTATATTACAACAACCCGCAGGAACCGGCCGCAGCGGTCAGGCTGCAGCACCTCCTGCGGGTATCAACCAAAATTATTTAAAGGCGGGTATTTGAGGAATATCAAGCCCCCGTCCTCTACAATCATGTTGACATATTGAATGTATTCAACATATTGAATATATCGAACATATTGATCAGACTGTCATGATCTCCTTTGTCTTCTCGTCGATGGCCTTGTCGATCTTCTTGACAAACTTCTCAGTGATCTTGCCCAGCTCATCCTGCAGCTCGGCTACGACGTCCTCAGAGACATCCTCGCTCTTTTTGAGCTTCTTGAAAGATTCATTTCCGTCGCGGCGGATGTTGCGAAGGGCAACCTTTGCCTCCTCGCCCATCTTCTTTACGTCCTTGGACAGCTGTTTACGGCGCTCACCGGTCAGTTCAGGGAAAACCAGGCGGATGGTGCTGCCGTCATTGGTCGGATTGATTCCGATGTCGGAAGCGGAAATCGCGCGGCTGATCTCTTTGAGCATCTTTTTCTCCCAGGGAGAAATCTGGATGATCCTTGCCTCAGGGACAGAGACATTGGCAAGCTGCTGGATCGGTGTAGGAGAACCGTAATAATCGACACGGATCTTGTCGAGAACATGCGGATTTGCACGTCCCGCACGGACGGCCTGCAGATCAGTCTCAAGGTGAGACAATGTCTTTTCCATTTTTGCTTCGTAAGGCTGGACTCTCTCGCTGCTCATGGTTTTACCCCTTTCTCATTAAATCATTTGTTCCATTGATCCCCCGGAGGAGCGTCGAATCATCTCCCGCCCGGGAACAGAATATCCCAAAATCTGTAAATGAATGCGATTCAGCTCAAGCTGTACCGCATGAATCATCACGCTGTGATGCTTGTCCCGTCAAAATCTCCGCCGGCCGCACGGATAATGCTCTTTTCCGCCTGCAGGGCAAAAATCCGCATCTCCATTTTGTTCTCTTTGGCAAGAATGGAGGAAGTCATATCCACTGCCTGGAGATTTCTTTCGACAACCTCCTCATAGGTCAGGTGGTCAAAACGTTTGGCATCCGGATTCTTTGCAGGATCCGAATCGTAGACGCCGTCGACATTCTTGGCCATGAGGATCATATCTGCCTCAGTCTCTACTGCACGCAGTACAATACCTGTGTCTGTAGAAAAATACGGATGACCGGTTCCGCCGGCAAAGAACACGATGACACCATCTTCAAGATAGCGGACAGCCTGGTCTTTGGAAAACTGCTCTGTAAAGGTGCCGACAGCAAAAGATGTCATCACTCTTGTATCCAGTCCCGCGCCCCGGAAAATCTCGGAGACATATAAGCAGTTCATGACTGTAGCCAGCATGCCGATCTGGTCGGATTTGACCCGGTCGATCTCATCGCCGGTACGTCCGCGCCAGATGTTGCCGCCTCCGGTCACGACACCGATCTGGTGTCCCGCGTCGTGCAGCTCCTTGACCTGGGCCGCGATCCCTGCGATCACCTCTTCATCGTAC
This sequence comes from uncultured Lachnospiraceae bacterium, assembly GCA_902780385.1. Lineage (GTDB taxonomy): Bacteria > Bacillota > Clostridia > Lachnospirales > Lachnospiraceae > CAG-791. The sequence goes on along the minus strand of CACZFF010000018.1, from coordinate 32,574 downwards.
AGCTTCACAGCACCCTTTGCATTGCGCATTGTGCCGTCGTTTTCACCGGCCAGTGCTTCACCGGAAAGTTTCAAAATGATTCTGCTCATAAGATTTTGTCCTCTTCACTAATTACACGCCTTTACAAGTATATCATTTGATGATTGCTACTGACAAGATGGCAATTGTCCTTCCGTCCGAATGAGTCGATGAGTCATTGGGGACGGTTCCGAAAAACTCATTGCACGCAATGAGTTTTTCAGAACCGTCCCTCGTGACTCATAGCTGTGAATATACCTTTTTTAAGATTTTAAGACTTCTGAGATGCGCGTTTACGAAGCCGCGCGTCCAGGATCTTTTTGCGCAGGCGCAGATGATGAGGAGTGACCTCCAGAAGCTCATCGGTATCTACATACTCAATCGCCTGCTCCAGACTCATGATCTTGGGCGGAACAAGGCGCAGCGCTTCATCAGCACTTGAGGAACGGGTGTTGGTCAAATGTTTTGTCTTGCAGACATTGACATCGATATCCACTGCCTTGCTGCTCTGGCCCACGATCATTCCCGTATAGACTTCTTCGCCGGGTCCGATAAACATCTGGCCGCGTTCCTGGGCCCCGAACAGTCCATATGCAACAGCTGTACCGGACTCGAATGCGATCAGGGAACCGGTCTTGCGGTAGGAAATCTCACCCTTGAAAGGCGCATAGCTGTGGAAAATGGTATTCATGATACCATTTCCCTTGGTGTCCGTCATGAAATCTCCTCGGTAGCCGATGAGGCCGCGGGAAGGGATCATGAAGGTCAGGCGGGTGTAATCTCCCTGCAGGGAAGTCATATTGACCAGTTCGCCCTTGCGCTCTCCCAGCTTCTGGATGACATTGCCCGCAAACTCTTCGGGGACATCGATGATGCACTCCTCGATGGGCTCAAGCCGCTTTCCTTTTTCATCATAATGATAGATGACCTCTGCCTTGCTGACAGAAAACTCATATCCTTCGCGGCGCATCGTCTCAATAAGAACGGACAGGTGCAGCTCGCCGCGGCCGGAGACCTTGAAGGATTCGGTCGTATCAGTATCCTCGACCCGAAGAGAAACATCCGTATTAAGTTCTCTGTAGAGCCGGTCGCGGATATGGCGGCTGGTGACATATTTTCCGTCTTTGCCGGCCAGCGGGGAATCGTTGACGTTGAAGGTCATGGCGATCGTGGGCTCGGAGATCTTCTGGAAAGGGATAGCCACAGGATTATCCACCGCGCATAGCGTATCGCCGATATGAAGATCATCGATACCGGAAACAGCGACGATCGATCCGATGCCGGCCTCCTGCACTTCGACGCGGCGAAGGCCCTCGAACTCATAGAGCTTACTGACCTTGACCTTGCGGTGAACATCGGGATTGTGGTGGTTGACGATCACACATTCCTGATTCACACGGATCTTGCCGTTGTCCACTTTGCCGACGCCGATACGGCCTACATATTCATTGTAGTCGATTGTGCTGATCAGCATCTGCGTGCCCGCTTCGGGGTCTCCTTCCGGCGCGGGAATATAATCAATGATGGTCTCAAAAAGAGGCTTCATGCTGGCACCCGGGCTGCCCAGGTCCATTGTCGCAATTCCGGACTTGGCGGATGCGAAGACAAAAGGACAGTCAATCTGCTCATCGCTGGCACCCAGATCCATAAGGAGCTCCAGCACCTCATCGATCACCTGCGTCGGTCGAGCACCGGGGCGGTCGATCTTATTGATACAGACAATGACGGGAAGATCGAGAGCCATGGCCTTGCTCAGGACAAAACGGGTCTGGGGCATGGGGCCCTCAAAGGCATCCACGACCAGAATGACACCGTTGACCATCTTGAGCACTCGCTCAACCTCACCGCCGAAATCCGCATGTCCGGGTGTGTCGACGATATTGATCTTCGTTCCTTTATAATATACAGCGGTGTTTTTGCTCAGGATCGTGATCCCGCGCTCACGCTCCAGGTCATTGGAATCCATGACCCGCTCCTGCACAGCCTGATTCTCACGGAATACACCGCTCTGTTTCAAAAGCCCGTCCACCAGCGTGGTCTTGCCGTGGTCGACATGGGCGATGATCGCTACATTTCTGACATCTTCTCTCTTCTGCTTCATAACTGCCTTTCCTGAAATAAGGTTCTATCTTTCCCGAACCGGGGTTCTTCCTTTCCTGAAACAGGATTCTGCTTTCCTGAAACAGGATTCTGCTTTCCCGAAACAGGGCACCCGGCTCTAAATCATCATGACCAGGACCGCCGCCGCGATTTCGGCTCTATTCTCCAAATCGTAAATCATTACAAATCATAAACATTCATTACTTTATAGAAATGCATGTCGTGGCAACGAATTATCTCTGCCGGGAGAAATCAAATAATAAATTCTTTGGATAAAGGAATTCACCGAATAAATGAATTCTTCAGAATTTCCAAATTCACAGTATAACATTGAATACTATGACGTGCAACCTTTGATTATTGCGTCCTTTCTGCACTTTGATTATTGCGTCCTTTCTGCACGCACGGCCTTATATTTAAACTTACAGAGTACTTGACAACTAACTTTCGCAGTGCTATTATCACGAAAACACATCTGTTAGCACTCGTTGCCGGTGAGTGCTACCAATGTTTTCACTTCATTTTAACTGTACTTAACTGGCTTTTCAGTACTATTAACCCGTAATCAAAATTGAGAGTCACGTAAAAATAATCGTAAAAATAATAGAGAGTCACCTTATTGAATATAAGTTGAAGAATAAGGTGAAGTTATTTATGGTGAAGTAAATATAAGGAGATAAAACTATGACAGTAGTACCCGTTTATAACGCGGTCGTCGTACCTGATTCAAATATCTTTTTCGCAATCGACGCCTATAAAAAAATGACCGGGCGGGCTCCCTTTGAAGGTGAGAAAGTCATTCTGATGATGCTCCGCGCAGATGACAGCCGTGAGGATCTGGAGAAAGACAGCTTCTATCCCATCGGTGTCTCCGGTGTGATCACCGAAGTCAACGCCGGCGGCTATCTGGTCATCCGCACACACGGGCGCGTGCATTTTGACGAGATCACTGTTTACAGTGACCACACCATCGAGCTTTCGGTCTCCCGCAAAGCCGACATCGAGGATCTGGATCCCGCCTATGAAGAGGAACGTCTCGAGAAGCTCAAAAAAGTGGTCATCGAGTACACCTCCCAGTTCCAATGGGGCGCCCTGACCCGGGCTTATGCGGACCAGTGGTCCAACATCGGCGAAATCGCCTCCATCATGTCCCCCTGGCTCAATATCACAAATGAAGAGCGGTACGCCCTCCTTGCAGAGGATTCCAGAAAAGCCCGCAGTGACTCGATGGAAAAGATCCTCTACGAGAATCTTGAAATGTTCCATGTCAACAACGAGGCGCGGAACGCCCAGGAGGAAGGTTATCAGAAGGTCTACCGCGAACAGGCCATCAAAAAACAGATCGAGTACCTGCAGAAGGAACTCGATGAGATGCATCCCGAAAACATCACGGATGTCCGCCGTTTCGAGGTCAAGATCGAAGAATCCGGCATGAATGAAACGGCCCGCAAGGAAGCGGACAAAGTCCTCAACCGCTATAAGCAGGAGGGACAAAACAGCCCCGAGTCCGGTATGCTCTACGACTACCTCGACTTCATCACAGGCCTTTCCTGGAAAAATGAAGACGCCCAGGAAATCGACCTCGACGAGGCGGAAGCCGTTCTTGAAGAAGACCACTTCGGCCTGAAAAAAGTCAAGGAGAGGATCATCCAGCAGATTGCCGTGATGAATCTGAAAAAACAGCAGTCCGGTTCCATCCTCTGCTTCGTCGGTGCCCCCGGCACCGGCAAGACCAGTATCGGACAGAGTATCGCCAAGGCACTGCACCGCAAATACGCGCGTGTAAGTCTGGGCGGTGTGCGCGATGAAGCGGATATCCGCGGTCATCGCCGCACTTACATCGGGGCCATGCCCGGCAGGATCATGGACGGCATCCAGAAGAGCGGTGTCTCCAATCCAGTCATGGTCCTCGATGAGATCGATAAGCTCTCCGTCTCCTATAACGGAGATCCCGCAAGTGCCCTGCTGGAGGTTCTGGACCCCGAGCAGAACAGCACCTTTACCGATCACTACATGAACGCTCCCTACGATCTTTCCAACGTGCTGTTCATTTGCACCGCGAATACACTGGAGACCATTCCCGAGCCCCTGCTCAACCGTATGGAAGTCATCCAGTTCCAGGGCTATACCGCGACTGACAAGCTGCAGATTGCAAAGCGCCATCTGCTGCCCAAGGCCATGCAGGCCGTCGGTATCGAAACGGACCAGATCGAGATTTCTGATGACATCATCAACGTCATCATCTCCGACTACACACAGGAGGGCGGCGTCCGCGGACTCCGCAAGCGTCTCGAGACCCTCTGCCGCGCAGCAGCCGTCAGGATCGTCCGCGGAAAAGGTGAAAAGGTCCTTGTAACACAGGAAAACCTGCGCGACCTTCTGGATATGCATCCGGTCTACCACAAAAAGGTGAAGGAAAGCGCTAATCCCGGCATCGTCACAGGACTCGCCTGGACCGCAGCCGGAGGCGAAATCCTCTACATCGAAACACTCCTGACAAAAGGCAAGGGTGAGATCCTGATCACCGGACAGCTCGGCGATGTCATGAAGGAGTCCGCCCGCATTGCAGTGACACTTGTCAAGTCCCTGTTCCCCGAACAGACTGCGGTGCTTGAGGAGAACGATCTGCACATCCACGTACCGGACGGAGCGACACCCAAGGACGGCCCTTCTGCCGGCATCACACTGACGACGGCACTCTCCTCCCTGGTCACAGGAATTCCGGTCCCTCCCAACATCGGCATGACCGGCGAGGTTTCCCTGCAGGGAGGCGTCAATCCGATCGGCGGGCTCCCCGAGAAGCTCCTTGCCGCCCAGCGCGCAGGTGTGAAGAAAGTCTTCATTCCAGCCGATAACGTGGATGACCTTCGCGAAGTTCCCGAGGAAGTCAGACAGAACCTCGAAATCGTCCCTGTCGAACAGGCATCCGAAGTACTCAAGGCTCTCGGAATCATGAAATAAAAACATCAAAGCATAATAAATGTAAAAGCGTAAAAAAAGCAAAAAAATGCTGAATCAAAAACGCGGCTTGCAGCCACCAGGCTGTCTGCCGCGTTTTTTTCTCCTTTTCAGCACTGCGATCTCTTTCAGCACTGCGATCTCTTTCAGCACTGTAATCCTTTCAGCACTGCGATCCCCAGAAGGCTTCCTCGAACATCTGCTTATTTTCATAGGGATTATCGGAGATATCAAACATGTGCTCGTAGTGATACTCCTCATCAAAAGTCAGACGCATCTGGTACCAGACCGCACCCCCGTGTACAGACTCCGAAATGCCTTCGTTCATAAAGCCGAATTTCTCGTAAAAATGGATTTTTTCTTTTTTACAGGTAAGTACGATACCCTTTCTGCCAAGGGCTTTGTTTTCCCTGATCATGCGCTGCATGACGATCGAGGCATATCCCTTGCCCTGCTCATCAGGAGCCGTGCAGACCGTAAAAATCATCTGCCAGTCGCCCTGGGGGTCATGATAAGAGGGATCTCCGTACATATCATCCGTCAGATCAGCTTCCTTTGTGACAGGCCCGCCGACAAAACAGATCAGTCTCATATAATCATCAAATCCCACCCAAAGGCACTCCGGAAAATTTTCCACACGGCCTTTGAGCCTTTCCCTGTCAGCAGCCTCCGTCGGCAAAAAGCATACTGCCTCCAGAGCTGTGATCTGATCCAAATCCTCCATTTTTGCTTTTCTGATAAACATGTTCTTTGACTCCTCCAATTTGTACAGAGCCGGACACTGTGAAGACAGCGTCCGGCTCTGTTAATTCGTCGTTCCGACCGACTTTCCTTTACATTTGATACATTGTTTTTACAAAGGGCTTGAGCAGGAAGTAGAACCTGCGGCCCTTTTCTTTGCCATAGTGCTTTTGAAGCGCATAGCGAAGAGAATTCAGATTGTTGAGTTTTTCTCTCACACTCAGAAGATATTCAGATATGTCCGAAGGGTACTCTCCCGCATAATCACTGCGGGAGAAAATGATCTCGCAATAGTATGCGAATTTCTGTTTGAGGTCAGGCTTTAAAACAGGTATGCTGCGGGTATTGTTTTTGATGGAAAGATAAATATCCTTACCCTGATCGCCGTAGAAGGTTGCGAGCTGATTGTGGAGCTCTGCAAGATTTTCCGGACCGATACAGGCTGCGATCCTGGCGATTTCCTCATCTCCGGGGGGAGATAAGGGATCGGAGGATTTTTCACCTGCAGTGCCGGCATTGCTCCTGGCAGTATCATTCTTGCTGCCGTCACTTTCAGAAGCAGAAGCTTTCTTTGAAGAACCGGAATTCTCACCAGTCTGCGAAACGTCAGCTGCGCCCTCGGATTTTTCCGGGTCTGCAGCAGCTGTCTGGTCCTGTTTTCTGGAAGTGGATTTGGATCTGCGGGATCTGGATCTGCGGGACTTGGAGCGGTGCGCTGTCTCAGCAGCAGGCTCATCATCCGCATCAGCAGCTGCCTCTTCCTCTGCGTCTGCAGCGACAGATTCTGCTATCGTTTCCTGATGATCTGTCACATCATGGTCTTCAGGCGCTGAAGCAGTGTCTGCAAGTGCAAGATCTGAAACCGCTGCAGGGTCTGTATCCGAAGCCGCATCCGCAGGGGCATGATCCCGGCTGTCGGAAAGGACAGGTGCTTCTGTCTGATCGGCAGAAATCTCAAACTGTAATTCCTGCTCTTTCAACTCTTCCGCGTCAGTCACGGGCTCCCATACAGGGCCGCTGCCATTACCATTCTCTTCCGATCTGCCTTCTGCGCTGCTCTGCACGCCATCAGCATCTTTTTCGGAATAATCGCAGGCGGCACTGTTTTCACCGGAGAACAGCTTGTCCTGTTCATGTTCCGGTTCATCCGTCTCAGCAGAATCTTCCGCGTCTTCAGGGTAGTCTGCAGGACTCTCCTCGTCTTCATCCGCATCGAAATGATCTTCCGGGGCGGCATCTTCATCCGCGTCGGCATCTTCATCCGCGTCGTCGCCGGTCTCCTCCGGTTCATCATAGGCGGCATCATCCAGTAGTTCGTCCTCATCCCTGTCGTATGCGGTTTCATCATCTTCTTCAGCGGCAGAATCAAATTCATACAGATCTGCATCTTGGCTGTCGTCATCATAATCTTCCGCATTCGTCAGATAATCGGTGTCTTCCGGCTGGAAGCTCTCCTCCGGATCCGGCTGGGACGCCCGTTCTGCATCCCTGAGATTGGGACGCGAAGGTCTCGCCTCATTGTCCGGTACTGCATCCGAACGAACAGCCTCTGTACCTGCCTCATTCTCCTCATCCCGCTCGGAATCAGATATAAAACGGGCTGACACTGCAGCAGAATGTGCCTCCCGGCTTGCGGCAGACAAATCTTCCCGCAGCCGTCTCTCGATATTTTTGCACTCCTTGCCTGTAATACGTTTGACCGATTTTTTTCTGCGTCTCCAATACTTGACCGCTGCATCAAAGCCGGTATCGTTTGTCACGATAATAAAACTTCCGTCCTCGTCTTTGCTGATGCGGTATCCCAGCTCGGAAACCAGCTGGAAATCCAGCGCGTTTGTCCCCTCGTAGCACTTTATGAAAGTCACTGTCCGGTCGGATTCCTTGAGTCTGATCAGACTGTCATAACTCATATGCGGACTGTTTCTCGTATAAAAAACAATCAGCTCTGTATCCTGTGCGGGCAGTTCGAGCAGCGGGATCCAGAAATCCCCTACATTTTCGCTGTCAATTAAATATTGTATTGCCATACACAATCCCTGATCGGTCGGAACTGACAGAAATTATAGCATGACAAGACCTTATTACACAAGAATATCTAATACAAATTCACGCCCTGAAACAAATTCACGCCCTCGATAGGGCGTGAATAAGGGAGACAGGGGAAGGGTCTTCGTCTCCCCTGAATTTATAGTACAGACCCACCTGAAATTCGAGATGTTTGCGCGGATTTTCGCACAAAACCTAAGTGCAGCAGCGTCAATAGTTACAGGCGTGGATTGTAAAGATGTGAAAACGCAGCTTTCCCAAATCTTACTTTTCCATGTGAACATGGACCTGGGGGAAGGGAATACTGATCCCCGCCTCATCATAGCGGAGTTTGATCTCTTCAGTGATCTGCCATTTGGCCGCCAGAAAATCAGGAGAATTTACATAACAGAACAATCCGATGTCGACGGAACTGTCTCCGAGGCTGTCCACAAAGACAGTGATATCGCGGTCCTGCAGGACATATTGGCAGTCCCTGGCGGTCTTTTCCATGATTTCCTTGGCCAGACGAATATCGGAGTCATAACTGATCCCGACGACTGTGTCCAGACGCCTGACGGGATTCTGTGTGCAGTTTGTCACTGCGCAGTTTGAGATCTGGCTGTTGGGCAGGGTCAGAACACGGTTGTCCTTTGTTGTGATCGTCGTATAGAACAGGCCGATCATAGTGACTGTTCCCTCGCCGTGGTCACTGATAATATAGTGGCCGACACGAAAGGGCTTGGTAAACAGGATCAGGATACCGCCCGCCACATTGGAAAGGCTCCCCTGCAGGGACATGCCGACCGCCAGCATGGCAGTGCCCAGTACTGTTATGATCGAGGCTGTATTTACACCCAGCTGTCCCAGGATCATAAAGAACAGGAAAACGTAGAGGATGATCTCCAGGGCTGATCCCAGGAACTTTACGACACCCACATCCGCCTGTGTTTTTTCCAGGGTTTTATTCAGCATCTTGTGAAGGAGTTTGATCAGCTTCCTTCCCACTATATAGATGATGATGCAGACGATGATGTCAAAAGCCAGAGAACGGATGCCCGGGAGCAGGCTTTCAAAAAAACGTTTCAGATTGGACACGGTCAGGTCAGAAGCATCGATCTGCTCAATATCTTCGATCTGTATGGAATCCGCAGCCGTACTAAAGATATTTGCCAAACTGTCTCCCTCCCTTATGCACCGATCACCTTTTTGATCGCTGCCAGCAGATCATCATATTCATCAAAAACAGGAAGCTCCGGGTGATCCTTGCGGATCTGGTCCGTCGTGCGGAACAAGAAGCCGTCCTTGCCCGCCTGGATCATGGCCAGGTCATTATAGCTGTCACCGATGCCGATCGTCTCAAAACCGATGGACTGAAGGGCTTTGACAGTGGAATACTTGGAGTTCTCGACACGCATCTTGTGGCCGATGATTTCTCCGTCGGGAGCAACGATCAGAGAATTGCAGAAAAGGGTCGGCCAGCCAAGCTTTTTCATCAGAGGCATGGCGAACTCCGTGAAGGTGTCGCTGATAATGACCGCCTGCGTCATGCTGCGCAGCTCGTTGAGGAACTCCAATGCACCGGGCAGAGGATCGATCTTGGCAATCGTCTCCTGAATCTGGGGAAGCCCCAGACCGTGCTCATGCAGAATGCCCCTGCGGAAAGCCATCAGTTTTTCATAATCCGGTTCATCGCGGGTTGTCCTTGTGAGCTCAGGGATTCCTGTCACCTCTGAAAAAGCAATCCAGATTTCCGGTACCAGCACGCCTTCCAGATCCAAACATACGATATGCATCTTTTTGTTCCTTTCTGATTGATATAATAAATAAGATTGTCTTGATATAATAAATTAAGATTGTCGTTTTTATTGTACTTAAATTAATCTGAGGTCAAACTCATATTTTTTATTTTCCCAGCCGTGCCTTCAGGCCCCGGCTGAGCTTCTGTCCTGCTGACAGGGCCCTGGTCATATGATCCGCCGGCACATGCTCCCGACAGGCACGGAGCAGGGGCTTGGTATCTTTTCCTGCAGAAAACCGATAATTCCCATTGTGAAAGGTCTGCACTTCAAAGCGGGGGATCCATTTCCCGCCGAAGGCAACATCCGCAACGATATAGTTGATCTCCTCCCAGGGAATCTGTATATAATTCTCGACGTTGCGGTCATCATAAAACTCAAAAGACTTGTCGCCGACCATGATCTTGCCGTAATTCTGCAGACCAAGAAAAGAAGTTCCCTTGCAGGCATATTCAACAGTCCTGTTCATCGATTCAGCCATTTCGAATCTCCTTCATTTTGCGTGATTTCATGCTGTACTATCGTATCACGCACAGGCTTTTTTTTCAATCGGATTCCATGAGTCGCGAGGGACGGTTCCAGAAAACTCATTGCGCACAATGAGTTTTTCGGAACCGTCCCTCGTGACTCACACTCGTGACTCACACAGACATACAACGCCCCCGCAGCAGCATAAGCCGTCTGCGGGGGCGCCAAAATACTTATTCACATGTACTCACCATCTGCCTGTCATCCTGTCTGTATATGTTTTTTATCATAGCGACAGGCCGGCAAATGCACCGATCACACGATCAAAAATCACATGATTCCGAGAACGTGGAGTACGATACCTACGACGAAGAGGCCGAGGATGATAACGATCGGGGAGACTTTCCTCTTGAGCAGATACATGCACAGGAAGGTCAGCAGCAGAGCTGCAAGTCCGGGTACCAGGGAATTCAGGTTGTCCTGCATGGTAGTAACCTTGACAGGATCAAGGGACATACCGGATGCATACTGGCTGATGGCAGTCTTGATGCCTTCGCCGCCGGCAGGAAGGTTTGCCCAGTCAATGTAAGCGCCTTCGGACAGCTGGACTTCAGATACCTTGAAGGGGAAGCTGACGGAAACCCAGCGCTGAACCAGGGCACCCAGGACGAACATACCCAGGATGGAAGCACCCTGTGTAACCTTCTGCAGAAGGCCGCCGGACAGGTCCTTGGTGATCGCAGTACCGGCTTTGTAGCCGAACTCCTGTGTATACCACAGGAATGCATAACGGATCACGTTCCAGAGGACGAAGAAAAGGATGGGTCCGAGAATGTTTCCGCTCATTGCGAAGGAAGCAGCCAGAGCACCGAGGATAGGACGTACGGTGAACCAGAAGATAGGATCGCCGACACCTGCGAGAGGTCCCATCATACCGACTTTAACGCCCTGGATCGCGGCGTCATCGACCGGTGCGCCGTTCGCGCGGTCCTCCTCAAGCGCCAGTGTAACGCCGAGGATAGGAGAAGCAACGTAAGGCTGTGTATTGAAGAACTCAAGGTGGCGCTTGAGTGCTGCCGCCTGCTCTTCTTTTGTGGTGTAGAGTCTTTTAATAGCGGGGATCATAGCATAGCAGTAACCGCCGTTCTGCATACGCTCATAGTTCCAGGAACCCTGAAGGAAAGTGGAACGGATGCAGACAGATATTCTGTCCTGTTTAGTTAAAGCGACTTTCTTTTCAGCCATTGCGTATTCCTCCTTAATCAATAATCGTTCAGGATATCGCCGAGAGGGTCACCGCTGCCGCCTGCTGCTGCACCGCCTGCTGCGCTGCCGCCTTTTTCAGACAGGTTCAGGTAGATGAAAGCGATCGCGACTGCGACGATACCAAGGCCGATGAGGGTCAGGTCGGAAATGGCAGCAAGTGCAAAGCCGATGAAGAAGAAAGGCCACACTTCTGCAGTCGCCATCATGTTGATAACGAGAGCATAACCGACTGCAACGACCATGCCGCCGCCGATGGACATACCGTCTGTCAGCCATGCGGGCATGCTGTTCAGAAGATTGGAAACCACTTCTGCGGGAACGACACAAAGAGCGGCTGCGGGGATCGCAATACGAAGGCCCTGCATGAAGATTGCCGCCCACTGCAGCATCTCGATCCTGCCGAAATCAGCATTCTCAGCTGCAGCGTCCATTCCGTGGACGATCGGGACTGCCAGAGTACGGGCAACCATGGTCAGGAACAGACCGGCGACTGCCAGAGGGATTGCGACTGCGATAGCAGTGGAAGCACCTTCCGCACCCTGTCCGCCCTTCATCAGGATGATTGCGGATGCAACGGATGCCAGAGCTGCGTCGGGAGCGACTGCCGCGCCGATATTCGCCCAGCCCATGGCGATCATCTGAAGAGATCCGCCGAGGATGATTCCTGCTGCGGGCTGTCCGCAGACGATACCGATCAGTGTGCAGGCCACGAGAGGCTGATGGAACTGGAACTCATCAAGAATGCCTTCCATGCCTGCCAGAAAAGCTACGATAACGACCAACACTATGGATATAACGTTCATATAAACCTCCAATCAGTTCATGTACACTTCACATCGTAAAAATTACGCATTGGCAAGCTCTGTGCGCGCTTTCTCAATGATAGCGTTCATGTCTTCCCTTGAATCTGTGGGAACTTTACGGACATCAAATGTAATGCCGAGCTTCTTGAGCTCATCGAAAGTCTCAACATCTTCTTTGCCGAGGGAAAGAACTTTGTTGACAGCTACCTTGCCGAGTGAATGTGCCATGGAACCGACATTGAGCTCCTTGATGTCGACACCTCCCTTGATAGCGCGGAGCGCATCCTGAGGTGTTTCAAACAGAAGCAGTGCCTTGGTTGCACCGAATCTGGGATCTTTGGCGACCTGGATGATCTTGTCGATCGGAACGACATTGGCCTTGACTCCGGGCGGTGCCGCCTGCTCGATCAGAGTCTTACGCAGATCATCGTGTGCAACTCCATCGGAGCAGACAATGATACGAGTCGGCTGAGTGGTCTTGGACCACGCCGTTGCAACCTGTCCATGAAGAAGACGTGAATCAATACGGGCAAGAACATATTTGATGTGGCCGTCGCCCAGGACCGTTCCCGGAGGAATGGCGCCGGTGGGCTCTGCGGAAGCGGCAGCTGCAGGTGCAGGAGCAGCATCAGCGGGCATCAGGGACTCGGGATGAGTCACGATTCCCTCTCTTGCTGCACTGACAATAGCAGTAGCAACCTCTCCGGCTGTCTCAAAATCATCTCTTGCCCCATACGCTTCTGCGATCATAGGCAGATTCATGCCTGTCACGATCGCCCATCCGGGATGGTCAGCGCTCAGCAGGAAAATCTGGTTGTACGGTGTTCCTGCGAACAGATCGCACATGAACAGCACGTTCTCAGGATCTTCCAGCTTCGTAACCGCTTCCTGGATCTTCGCGCGCAGGTCATCCGGCGTTTCGCCGTTGTGGAAAGTAACAGGAATCACGTCGTCCGCTTCGCCGAAAACCATGCATGCAGAGGAATAGATGCCTGTCGCAAAGTCACCATGACTTGCAAGGATAATCCCTACCATTATAAAAACTCCCTTCTGTGATATTTTCTCATACTCCGGTCGAAAACAGTTACTGTCTCAATCGAGCATGAATTACATTTTTTATTATACAGTTTATATATTTTTTATGTCAATATAATTATTTTTTCATCAGAATAGATAAAAAGTTTAAGATTATAATCCAAAAATGCATATAAAACTGTTTAGATGTAATGTCACAGAATGTACAGCCGTTTGTTTATGATCTGGATTTGATAAAGGGCATAAAGAAAAGCCCGTCGGAGAAGTTCTCTCCTTACGGGCTTATGAAGCCGCAGTCTGCCGGCCGGGTCATTGGTCATTCTGTTTTATCTGAATCCTTTAAGAGTCTGTCCGTGATCTCACGCGGGATTGTAAACTCGACCTCTCCCATATACAGGGGGGCCGCCTCGCCCTCGTTAAAACACAGAACCAGGTTTCCGTCAGAATCAAAATAGAAATCCTGAGCAGGGCTGATCTCCGTGAAATCATAGTCACTTCCTTCTTCGGAATCGAGCCAGAATTCGGCATCAGGATCCGAGGCCATCCTCTCGCGCATCTGACGGATGACTTCATTGCTCAACGGAGTGATATAATCTGTGTCCTCTGAAAACAGGGTATCCAGAGTCACATACTCAGAGGAATCCAGATTGATATTAAAATGTGTCACCTGCTCGAACCCGTCTGCCGCACAGGTATATGCTTTCATCTTCAGCGAAAACCAGTCTGCGGAATCTGTTGTGATCTCATGAGTAAAACGGAGACTACTGTAGCCGGTTTCCTCCGCCAGGGAGTTTTCAAATACCCGGACCGTCTCTTCTGTCATCTGCCTGACCTGACCGCTGACACCGGCATTAGCCATAGCTGCAGCAGGGGAAACATCCTCTCCTTCCGGCTGATCCACATACATCTCAGTCTCTGCCGGGCCGGTATCACTGCTGACCAGTGAATCCGGAGCCGCTGATCCGGAAGCCTCGGAAGCCATAGAGACACCGCCGTCATCAAAGGCAGAGGATCCGCCCCCGGTAACAACTCTTTCCGCGTCTTCTGTACTTATCTCATTCTCCGCGATCTCATCCTCAACGATCACTTCTTCCTTAGCCATCGAGAGCATACCAGCATCCTTCAGATCGGAATCTGCAGCGCGTTCACTTTGGCTGGAGCGGATGGTAAATGCGATCACGCACACACACAAAAGCGCGGCAGCCGTCGCCGCCCATCTTTGCAGCCGCAGGATTTTCGGACGCTTCGGATCCTTTCCTCTCTTGTTTTCCAGGGGCACATTCTGCTCTTCGCTCTGTACGGCCTGATTCGGAAATGCCGCGGCATCCTCTATATACTCGTCCCGGATTCCGCTCATCGCCTCCAGAATATCGAATTTATCCATTACATCAAGCCCTCTTCTTCCAGTTTTTTCTTCAGGGAGCGCCGCATTCTTAGCAGCGTCACCTTCACATCACTCTGTCCCAGGTCATACATCTGTGCGATCTCGGCGACAGAATCCATATAAAAATATCGTCTCACAAACAGTCTCCGCTGTTTTTGGGAACAGGTATCGAGATACTTGTTGATCGCCGCCTCCAGTGTCTTCCTGTCCACCGTCTCCTCTACATTGTTGGATGACAGGCCCGAAATGTCTCCCAGCTCATCGAGGGATTCTGACAGCCGGTCCCCTGTCCTCTTAAGGGCATGGCCCGCCCTGTAACGGGATATGGCAAGATTTCTCGTGATCCTGCCAAGGAAAGCACTCAGGCAATCGGGACGGGCGGGCGGAATGCTGTTCCAGGCACCCAGCCATGTATCATTCAGACACTCTTCCACATCCTCCTCGCTGCCGAGGATATTAAAGGCAATCTTACGACAGTATCTTCCGTAGACAGCTGAAGTCTCTTCTATGGCCGTCTCGTCCCTGTCCCAGAACAACTCTATAATCTTATTGTCGTCCATAAAGCCTCATCTCAGACTCCTGCGGCAGGCTCTTCCGGAGTACCAGAAGTACCCTTCTCCTGAATAAAAAACTGCCGCCATCTTAATTCTCTTATTAAAATCAACGCAAAACAGATCTCCCGGGTTACACCCCTGTCCATTTTACACACAAAGCACATCAAAAGAAAGAGCACTGCCCAAAGCATCAGAAAATATTAATCGTATCGGTCAACGTCTCACGGACACGAACTCCAGCATCCTGCGTCACTTATTTTACTTTTCGGATGTGACATCATATGTGCCGGTACCGTCTCCTGTTATGGTGATGGTACCGTTGACAGAACTCCGATAGACCGCGATGTCCCTCTTTTCCAGCTGCTTTAATACTTTTTCAGGCACTTCTTCAAGAACACTGTCCGTGATCACAGCGATCTCCGGCTCCGTATTATCCAGCAGTTCCTTTGTATTTTTTTCCCTGCCGCCGTGATGAGGCATTTTGAGGATGTCAAAGGTCTGTGTATTTTCGCCGAGCCAGATTTCGATCGCATCCTTTTCTATATCTCCCGGGAGCAGCCACTCGTCCTCTTTATAGAAGATCTTGACGATCAGTGACGCGTCATTATCATTCTTTTCCTGCTGATCATATTGGATGAGCGCAGGATCCACCTCGATCTCCGCTTCTCCCAGGGCAATCTTCTGCTGTTCGTCCACACGCACGCTCTTCAGATCCTTCTTCTCAATATATTTGAGGAGGTCACCGCTTTTGTCCGCATCTCCCTCGTAGTCAGGGAGGTAAAAAATGTCCACCGGGATCTTCTCCGCAATTTCCGCGGCACCTCCGACGTGATCCTTGTCATAATGGGTGATGATCATTGCGTCAAGGGAGTCGATCCCCCGCGAAAGCAGTTCTTTTGTGACCAGCTGCCAGGTCTCCTCATAGCCTGCATCCAAAAGGACATGATCTTGGCCCATGGTCAGCAGAATACAGTCCCCCTTCCCGACATCAAAGAAAACCGCCTGGAGAAGGCTCTCGTCCTGCCCGCTCTGAAGATCGGAGCCGCTGTCCGAAGCAGTATCCGCGGCCGCATTCCCGCCGGCAGCAGGCTCCCGGCCGGCCTTGGAATCTGCGGAATTATCTGCGGATCCTGCAGAATGATCCGAAGTTCCCCCGCAGCCTGTAAACAGGATCATTGACATCAGGATAAAGAGGAAAACCGCCAAAAGCCTGCCCTTCCGAAGAGCAGCTCTGCCTGTATTTTTTCGTGAAAACATTTTATTACTCCATTCATTCATGCCTGCGAACGAGGACCGTAACCAAATATCTTTTGTTGAAAAAAAGAATCCCGGCAGCGAAAAAAACAGCGCCACCGGGTTCCTGTACGATGTAATCAAGCCAGTCAGTTTCCTGATGATCAGCGGACAAGTTTCGTCCTTGCGTCTTTGACAAGCTGGTCAAGCTCGCAAAGCGCCTTCTCAACTTTTTCCGGCTCATAGGATTCTGCCAGCAGTGTACGGTATACACGTGCTGCTGCTGCCTGGAGTGTTCCCTGGATTCCCTCGCCGATACCGACAAGACGAAGATCGCCATTGCTCTTCTCATCATAAAATACGACATCCGGAAGGTCGTTGTTCCTTGTGTCCATAAAATAGAGATTAAACTCATTGTCACCGGTCAGGTCTACGGCAAGTGTATCCACACGCCCGTCGCCTACAGAATCCATAAGCCCGGCATCAGCAAGACAGTCTCCGTCCAGATCCAGAATGATCTCTGATTTACTGCTCAAAAGTACCATCTTTTTCAAAGTAGGGTCTTCTTTCATTCTCTGTTTAGTCTTGACAATATCAGCCATATCATTCCTCCTGTTTTATTGTTATCTGTAAAAAGACAGACAAACTGCAGTTTTTCTAACTGCTGCGTTTTTGGGCCGGACGCAATATGCACTCCGCCGACTTAATATCATTCTATATCTATTCACGCCGATAGTCACGTTTTTTTTTCTACAGGCAGCTGATTCGTTACAGTTCATACCTGCCAATCCGTTACTGTACACGCCCTATGAGCGATGATAAGATCGCAAAGATCCTGAAGGAGGAAGGTTTGTGCATCTCCCGCCGGACCGTTGCCAAATACCGCCAGCAGATGGGCATACCTGATTCGAGACTCAGGGCCTATCTGTAACTCCGTTCCTTTTTTCTGACCAGAGCCTGTCGCTGTCTCAAAGCATGTGTTTAAGCCCATGGTATCGGGAAAGCTATCAAAAAAACAGCAGTTCATTCTGCTGTTTTTTTGATGATCAGATTGATCGTAAAGAATCCGCAGACCGCTGTCCCTGTAAACACAGCAGCCCACAGCGGCTTGCAGAATGTTTTGTAAGTGTCTGTCCACTGCAGCAGCAAAACAGCCAGATTACAGGCACCATGCAGGGCAAACGGCACTTTGAAAGAGCCTGCTGCCTCATAGGCGGCAGCAAACACAAGGCCCATGATAAGGGCGTAGATCCCCTGGGACAGGGTTCCGTGATAAATGCCGAAAAAAGCGGCCGAACCCAGAATTGCCGTTCTTGTTCCATATCCTCTCTGCAGACGGGGATAGAATATCCCGCGGAACACCGTCTCTTCCACATAGGGCATGAAAAAACAATAGAGCATTGCCTGCAGAAGGATCCCGGCAATCCCCGGAAGATTCCCGAATGACTGCGGTGAGCCTAAGTCCGGCATGATGCAGGAAAACAGCACATTGATTGCCAGCGCCAATAAGACCACGGCAGACAATAGCAGCGGCATGGTGCGTGCCTTAAAGGTCTCTCCGAAAGCCGCATATCCTTTATGCAGAAGCCGCCTCTGCTTTTGAGCCGTGACAAAAGCATCTCTTTCCAGAAGCGCTTCTTTTCTCACGGACAGACAGCCCGCCCCTGCAGACAGCAGCAGGCGCAGAAAAGCCCACATTGTCTGAATCCGGAAGGAATGCGCGGAACCCGCACTACGCAGTATCATGTCCTGCAGACAAGAATTCCATGCGAAATCCATTGCCGCAGCGACAAGCTCTTCAACGATAATGAAGCGGACCACGGGTCCGAAGATATAGATCAAAACGGATAATGTTGTTTCTTTTTTCATTGTGACCTGTTGGTGCGGACTGCCTCAAAAAATGAACCTCGATAAAATGGACCTCGATAAAAAGCACACGGCAGTCTTTACTTAAGGAAAAAACTCCGGTGCAGAGGATCTGCACCGGAGTCTTAAATTCATTTTCTTCGATCTGCCGCCGGAGCGGACAGATCAAATCGGATCATCAATCCGGGGATGAAGAACCCGATTATCTCAGCATAGCGCCGCCGATGACCATCATCTGAACTTCGGATGTGCCTTCATAGATCTCGGTGATCTTGGCATCACGCATCATGCGCTCGATGGGATAGTCACGGGTGTAGCCATAGCCGCCGTACAGCTGCAGGCAGCGACGTGTAACATCACTTGCATTGCCGGCAGCAACGAGCTTAGCCTCTGCAGCCAGGAAGGTGTAAGGCTTGCCTTCATCAACAGCGTTAGCTGCCTGATAGACCAGAAGTCTTGCAGCGTCTGTGTTAGCCTGCATCTTAGCCAGCTCGAACTGAGTGTTCTGGAACTTAGCGATGGGCTTGCCGAACTGAGCTCTCTCTTTGACGTACTGCTTTGTGATCTCGATAGCGCCTTCAGCAATACCAAGAGCCTGTGCAGCGATACCGATACGGCCGCCGTCCAGAGTCATCATAGCGATCTTGAAGCCCTTGCCGACTTCGCCCAGCAGATTCTCCTTCGGAACCTTGACGTTGTCGAATACGAGCTCGCAGGTGCTGGATCCACGGATACCCATCTTATGCTCGTGCTTGCCGATGGTGAAGCCTTCCATGCCCTTCTCCATGATCAGGCAGGAGATGCCCTTTGTGCCCTGGGACTTGTCAGTCATACCGAAGACGATGAAGACATCCGCATAGCCCGCGTTGGTGATGAAGATCTTGGAGCCGTTTACCAGATAGTAGTCGCCCTTGTCTTCGAAAGTGGTCTTCTGGCCTGCAGCATCAGTTCCTGCATCGGGCTCAGTCAGACCGAAAGCGCCGAGCTTCTTGCCGGAGCAGAGATCAGGGAGATATTTCTGCTTCTGCTCTTCGGTACCGAATTTGTAGATCGGCCATGTGCCAAGGGAGGTGTGTGCGGAAATCGTGACACCTGTGGAAGCGCAAACCTTGGAAACTTCCTCGACGCACTGTGCATAGGACACTTCGTCGAGACCGGCTCCGCCGTACTCCTCCGGGAAAGGAATTCCCAGAAGGCCCATCTCAGCCATTACAGGGATATTCTCTTCGGGGAATCTCTCCTGCTCGTCGAGCTCTGCTGCGATCGGAGCGCAGGAATTCTGAGCAAAATCACGATACATGTCTACCATATCCTGATGGATCTCGTCGTTAAAGAAATTCATAAAAACCAACCTCCTTTTTTTGCACACATTTTCAATGCCGTACAATAAACCAATAGATATATTATGCGTATAATTCCGCATGTCTGTTAGGATTATAACATATCCTTTGTGCTTTTTCTACATAGTTTTTTCATAGGAACAGCAGTTTCTTGTGGATAATCCCCATCTCTCGTGTCCTTTTTTTCATACATACGGCAAAATTATCCAAATACTCATTTCAGCGATTATCCGATGCGCCGTGTCAGGTCCCGGGTTAATGCCCTGTCAATAAATATACACTTACAGGGAAATCTCGCATCCGAGCGCAGTCGAGTAGATCAGCTTTTGGGCAGCCGGGATTCCAAAGGCCTTCTGCAGCGCTTTAGCATAAAGGTCCAGCTGAGTCTTGTAGCGGGCGATCAGTTCTCCCGCCTCATTGACACGGTCTGTCTTGTAATCTACAAGGACGATTTTTCCATCCTCTATCATAAAGGCATCGATGATACCCTGGATCATCACCATTTCATCGTGAGGAAGTCCCTGGCCGGCCTGATCGGCGGGAACCCCCATGACAAAGGGCTGTTCACGGAATAATTGTCCGCACCGGCCGGCACGTGCCATGCGTTCTGCCAGAGGCGACTGCAGAAAATGCAGGAGGCGGGAAACACTGACAAGGCCAAGATCCTCCTCTGAAATCTTTCCCCCTGCAGGGAGACCCTTCAGCCACTCTGTCAGTTTCATGTGCCCTTCCGGGCTGCCGATCCATTCATCACGATGCTCGTACTCTATGAGTTCCAGTACGCGGTGGAAAGCTGTGCCCCGTCTGGCACCGCTGCCCGGGTCCGAATCCATATCCATATGTTCTTCTTCATCTTCTCTGGCAAAAGCAGGGAGATAGGGAACCGAGGTCTGGTCCGGGAAGAGTTCCGCAGCGGACTCCGTTGTCCCTTCTTCTGCAGTCTGCAGTGTGCGCATGGCCCTGTGCTTGAGTTCCGAGACGGAGGTGGTCGCGTACAGATTGCGCAAATCCTCATGCGGATAAGTGCGAAAGAACCAGTAGGCGAGTTCCCCGGCAGCCTCAGGATCCGGCTGTGCGTCGAGAGACCGCCCCTCCATCCCCCGCAGGATCTCCTCACTGCGGGACAGATCAAACTGCTCTTCCACAGCCTGCATGGTAAGGTCGTTCTGAGAGCAGATCTGAATGCGGACAGGTAAGTCTGCATACTGCCCCTCTTCCATCATCTGTGCCGGATCTGTGATCTCAAATTCCGGCCCCGCCCCGGCCATCAGTGCCTGGCAGATCAGCTGCGTGAAGGAGGAGGCACCGGCGATCATGAAGGGCGACAGCATCTGCTCATTGCGGTCATGGAAAAAGCCTGCCATGGCAGCTTTCCAGTTTTTTATCTTCTTGTCAACATCTTTCAGGGACGCGGTCATGATCAGCTTTTCTTTGGCGCGGGTGAGCGCCACATAGAGGACGCGCAGTTCCTCTCCCATGCAGTCCCGGCGGATCTTCTCCGCAATTTCCTCACGTCGCAGCGTCGTTGTGCTCACTCTGGAAACCGGGTCAAAATAATTGATGCCGACACCCCAGTCCCCGTCGAAAAGCATGGGGCCGGATGTATCAAAGCGGCGGAAGGAAAAATCTTTGGACAATCCCGCAGCAAAGCAGATGGGAAACTCCAGACCTTTACTCTTGTGGATGCTCATAATACGGACAACATCCGCGTTCTCATCGAGCGTATTGGCCTCGCCATAGTCCATTTCCTGACGATGAAGGCCGTCCAGATAGCGGAGGAACTGGAAAAGACCGGTAAAATCCGTCTTTGTAAATGCATCTGCCTGACTGCAGAGAAAACGGAGATTGGCGGATCTCTGGGCACCTGCGGGAAGTGCCGTGCAGTAATCCTGATATCCGGTCTCTTCCAGGAGCCCTGTCACTATTTCCGACACCGGGCTGAATTGCACGCGTCTCCGCCAGCCGTTCACAAAATCGAGGAAGGTCCTGCATTTTTGCACCAGGTCCGCAGGGACAGAAGCTTCCTGACTTTCCGCACAGGAACACAGGGCATCGTAGAGCATTCCTTCCTTTGACCCGATCCGGATCATGGAGATTTCGTCCTGTGTAAATCCTCCGAAAAAGCCCCGCATAGTGCCGTAGAGGGGAATATCCTGCCGGGGATTGTCGAGGACCCGCAGCATCTCGATGATGTCCCTGATCTCCTGTGCCGCAAAATAACCGGTCCTGGATTCCGCGTAGGCAGGGATTCCTTCCCGCGCGAACACAGCCCGCAGATCTTCGTTCCAGCCGACTGTACTGCGCAGCAGGATCACTATGTCACCGTAGCGGGCAGGCCTGAGCTCTCCTGTTTCCTCGTCGCGCACAGGCAGGCTTCCCACCATCTGCCGGATCTTGCCGGCGATCAGGAGGGCCTCTTTCTGTCTTTCACTGAGGCTCCCGATCTCGTCTGAAAGAACCGTGTATTCGTCTTCCTGGAAAGCCCCCTCTTCATCAGGGTCATCCCGGGATTCACCAGCTGCTCCGTCTTCTTCCTGTTCTCCGTCTGCAAGCGTCTCGAGCAGCAAAAGCTCGGCGCAGTAGGGATCTGGCTCCTCCGCATTTTCCCTGCGGGATCCTGCCTGCTCTTCATCCGGGAACACCGCACCTTTTTTCAGAGAGACATTTTCGTTGTATTCGACACCGCCGACCTCCCTTCTCATGATCCGCATGAAAAGAGTATTGACAAAGTCCAGGACCTGGGCGCGGCTGCGGAAGTTCTGGTCAAGTTCAATGCGCTCTGTGAGCGGATCATCCGGCCGGTAACTGTCATACTTGTCCATGAAGATCTCGGGACGGGCCAGACGGAAGCGGTAGATACTCTGCTTGATATCGCCGACCATAAAACGGTTATTGTGTCCGTCATCCTCTCCGGAAATGATCTGCAAAAGCAGCTCCTGGACCTCGTTGCTGTCCTGATATTCGTCGATCAGGATCTCTGCGTAATGACTTCTGAGGGCACGCGCAGCACGGCGCGGGACATAGGTTCCGTCCTCCTGCCGCTCAGCCAGGATATCGAGGGCAAAATGCTCCAGATCGACAAAATCGATCAGGTGCCTTTCTTTTTTGGTTTCCAGAAAGCGCCTGGAATACTCGGCGGTCAGGGCAGATAGTGTCTGCATGGGCTCCCGCGCGCATTCCATCATGGCGAGGATCAGCTCCGGGGTCTGTCCGCCGACAGACTTGCTCAGTTTCCTGATCAGGTCTCTTTCGGCATCCCTCATGAATTTGACGGCATCCTTGATCACGGGATCTATGTAGTCATACTTCTTGCCCCTGATCGTGGGAAAGCGCTTGAACTCCCACTGAAGGCCCAAAAGGACCTCCTCCCAGAGCTTTTTCAAAAGAGGAATCTGATCAGTATTCTCCCCGTCCAGGCCGTTTTCCTCCTGCATGAGCAGGGCCAGTTCCCGCCGGATGGGGGCAATTTCCCTGACCACTCCCTGCTGTTCCTCTTTCAGAAAAGCATAGCAGACATCCGGGCCGCCCGGCTCCCGGCACAGATCCAGCATAGCATCGTAGCGAGATCCGGTCTCGATCAGGAAATCCGCAAGGCGAAGGACTGTCGACCTCATCCACACAGTGGAAAAAAGCGTCTGTTCGTCAGGAACATCGTAATCAAAGGCGCGCTCTTTGAGCCATGCCTCCGGAGAGGGATGACTGCCTGCCCGCTTGGAGAGCTCCAGGATCAGCTCCTCGAGCGGTCCGTCGTCCGCACCGGGACAGAAATACTCCGCGCAGCGCAGGAAGGCGGGATCCTTTTCGGCATATTTTTCCTCCAGAAAATCATGCAGGACCTCTGCCCCTATGAGCCCGCTCTCCGTCGCTTCAATCTGCCTGAATCCAGGGTCCAGATCAATGTCGCTGAAATAATTGCGCAGCAGAAAGGTAAAAAAGCTGTCCATAGTCGTGATCTGGGCATTATGGAGCAGCACTTCCTGCCTCTGCAGGTGTGCATTGGACGGGTCTTCCGCAATACGCGCGGAGAGAGCCCTGCCGATGCGCTCCCGCATCTGTGCCGCGGCAGCTCTGGTAAAGGTCACAACAAGGAGCCGGTCTATGTCCAGAGGATGATCTCCTTCACTCACCAGCCGCACGATCCTTTCGACAAGGACTGCGGTCTTGCCGCTGCCGGCAGCTGCCGAAACCAATATATTATGATCACGTGCATCCAGCACCTTCTGCTGGGCAGGCGTAAAATGTATCGCCATTTTTTCTCCCCGAACTTATCTGAATATCATCAATTGCATCAATTCATCAATTTGCCTGTTGTCTGAAGCTGCAGCCGGATCTCCGGATATTATTCTATACTTTCCGAGGCTGCAGTTGGAAGCAGCAGTAGTTTTTTATCGTTAACTGGAGCTGCAGCCGCAAACACCGGATAATTTTCAATTTTTCCTGAAACTGTATCCCGGAATTCTGGGATCAAATCCGCATGCCTCCCTGTACGGACAGTAGTCGCATGCAGTCCTCTTTTTGTCGATAACTGCAGGCTGTGCACTGACATCGCCGTCCAGGATATGCACGGCTGTTTCACAGAGTGCTTTTCCAGCCTCATCGACAAGTTGTCTGAATTTTTCTCCATCCATCAGACGCGAAGCGGCTGTATAGCCTCCCTTGGAAGCGCGTGTGACAGGGATGACGTCGGATTTTTTGCTGAAATATTTATCCAGATGAGAAATACTCTCCTCATCATAATAGACCAGGCCTGTGGGGCAGAGCATTCCGCGGATCGTTTCCCTGTTCACATCCCCCTCATTTTGGTCCGGCATGTCTGCCTCCTGCTGCGCAGAATGAATGGCCTCCGGATCCACTTGTCCGGCGTCTACCCTGACCACGGGATCCGACATCCTGTAGTACAGCATGGCAGAGGGGATGATGATCTCTTCTGACGCCGCCGGGTCCCCGGTTATGTTCCCCGTATCCTCTGCGGAATCAGTGCCCCGGGATCTTGCTGCCAGTGCGTCAAGGCGTCCGCTGCCCGCATTCACAAGGGCTTCCATATAGGTGATCAGCTGCAGCTGGAGACCTCTTCGGATCAGATCTTCATCCAGATCATTTTGCCCGGTCTTATAATCCATGATCCTCAGGTATCGGCGTCCCTCCTCCACGCACATATCTACGCGGTCGATCCTGCCGATAAGGATGAGTCTGCGGTCATTTCCCAGATCAAAGCTGATCGCGGGCATGCCGCCTTCCCGGCCGCCGAATGACAGTTCGGATGCCAGAGGCATAAAGTCTCCCTGGCGGATCTGATATTGTACCGTATCGATCGTCCGAAGGAGCCTTTTGGCATAGCGTCCCAGACGGCCCTCATCGCGGGCGCTCTTATAGAGGAGAAGATTCCTGTATACAGCCGCCTCCTCCTGCAGAGCCCGTTCACTGAGCCTGAGTGCGTCCTTAGCAGTGAAATCTTTCCAGGACAATCCCTCCTGCAGCAGAAGTGCATCAAAACGCTGCAGCGCCTCGTGCAGGATGCTGCCTCCGTCCACAGCTGCGAACTCATAGAGATCGCGCTCACGCAGATGCAGCCCGTATTGCAGATGCTGCCGCAAAAAACATTTTGCACCGGTCTCCATCCTGCTGATCCCGCCGATGATCATATTGCCGTAAAGAGCAGACGCGATCCCGCTCTGCAGAACCTGCGGCTGATAGCGGCAAAGAGCAGCTTTTCGAAGACGGAGGACCGCCTCGCGCATATTTTCATCCGCCATGACTTCCGGACTGGTATAAAAACCGTACAGAAGGGAAAAATCCTTTGAGAAAGTCTCCGGATCAGCAGGAGTTCCTTCTACAAAAATCCGGAGATGATCGGCAAGAAGACTCAGGCCGTCCGCCTTTCCGGTGATCCTGCTGCGGGCAGCTTCCTGCTCAGGGTATTCTGTCCTGATCATGGGAAAGAGGCTCTGCAGCATGGAGATCAGATATGAAGGCCGCAGGCTCCTGCCGTCTTTGCCCACCGTCGAAAACGAGACGGACAGAGTCTCTGACGGCTTTGTCATATTCAGATATAAATACAGGCGCTGTGTAAACATCTGCTGTCTCGGTGTCGGAGCCAGAACAGCACCCCCGGCCGCCAGAAATTCGCGGTCCATGTCAGACAGAATGCCGCCCCTGGAAGCACTCCGCGGAATGCTTCCCTCATTGACGCCGGCAATAAACAGATGCCTGATCTGGGTGAGACGTGTGCGCTCGATATCTCCCACAAGGATCCGGTCAACACGCTGGGGCAGGGTTCCCAGACGGATCTGAGAGAAGCCGGCCTCAAGAAGTTCCAGATAATCGCGGGCGCTCATCACCTCCGTCCCCGCCAGATCATATATCTGATCGAGCAGATCGATGACTGTGCGGTAGATCTGGCGGTACTGCAATTCGCGCACCACATCTCCCGCCTGTCCGAATTCATCTGCAAGCCTTTCCATGCGGGCCTGGGCACCGCATCCTGTAAGGAAATCATGCAGTTCCTTGGTCCGGACAGCAGCCGGCCTGGCCCGCCTGGGCTTATCGGATAGTCCGGCAGCTTCTGTTTCTGTCTGCGCAGCCCCGCCTGCCTGCAGGGCTTGAGGGATGACCCTGACAGCAAGACCGGTCACAGGCTCCACTTCTGCCAGGAATCTGGCCCTTGCCTGCTCACAGGAGGAATCAAAGGCACTTGTCCACTTCTTTCTCCCCCGCACACCGTTGGCAAGGCAATAGTTCTCCAGCCGGTCTGTCTCTTCCGGACTGAGGCTGCTGATCCCGCTTCTCAGATAGCGGAACACAGAGGCATAGGAAAAGTTCTCCGAAGAGATCTGAAGGACGCTCCTGATCCCTTCGATCAGGATATTGTGAAAAGCGGCGCTCGTCCGGTCGATATAAACAGGGATCCCGGCCCGCTCTGCCTCCTGGGCAAACAGGTCGCCGTATGTCTCAAGATCCGCTGTCACGATCGCGAAATCCCGATAGGCACAGCCTGTCCGGGCGATCATCCGCCTCACCTTTCCGAAAATAAGACGCACTTCCTCCTGAGGGGAGGAGGCGGCAAAGACTTCGAGGCTCTCCGAGGTCTCGCCGGACTTTTTTTCCTCAAAGGGGATCTCGGGATAACGGAACAGGTGCTGCTCCAGATGGGCGAGCACACGGCTGTCCGAAAACCTGGGAAGGGCCGGATCCATGTAGATATCTTCTCCCCGTCCCAGTCTCTCCTTCGAGGCCATCCGGATTATGTCATATACCGTCTTCCGGCTCAGATAAAAAAGACTTTCCTCATTGCCGGCAGGACCGCCGGACGCAGTGAGGCTGATATGGGGTCCCTGATCCGGGGATACCGTAAAGGAAAAGATCACCTCTGCCGCGCAGCGGATAAGGGCCATCACAACCTTGTACTGCACCGTCGTAAAACCTGTGAAGCCGTCAAAGACAATGACACTGCCCCTCAGGCTTTCCGCCCGGGGTATGGCTCCGGCCAGCAGATCCAGCGTCTCTTCAGCGGTGACATAGGTATCCTTTTCCGCACGGCGGAATTCAGTATAGAGTTTTCCGATATCCCTGAGCCTGGCCTGCAGGGCATTCTGACCGTGCTCACCTGCATAGTCAGCAAGTTCAGCGATCTGTTCCTCTCCGATCCCATACTGCATGAACTCGGATAAGACGGATTTTACTTCATCGATCATTCCGGGTCTGTGGATACCCCGGTGCAGGATCTGCAGATCCTTTTCACAGCGCGATGCGACCCGCCGCAGCAGCAGGCTCTTGCCGATATCATCCAGGACTGTCCGCCTGTCCGTCCCGGTCTCTTCGAAAACGCGGTGGGCCAGACGGCCGAAACTGAGCACGTCGATATTCATCAGCACGTGTGCCGGATGTTCCTCTACCAGATCCCGCTGTGTCTGCATGGAGTACTGTTCCGGAACGATGACAATATACTTGGTGCGGTCCCTCCCCATAGATGCCAGGGAAGACCCTGCCTTCTGAATAATGATCTGCCGCAGCAGCCGGCTTTTACCAGACCCGGATGGGCCAAAACAAAACAAGTAACTCATAGATTCTCCATCTGACCAAAGGATCCAATTCACAAGAGGCTGTCCATACCCTGCAGGGTCATGAACAGCCTGTCATTACGATAATCCCTTATTTTGTCTCACTGATATATACTTTTACACGGCTCTGGATGATATCCGCTGTCTCCTCGGCTCCCTTTTGTCCGGCAAAATATGCGCCGGATTCCTCATTGATGATCTCGGTGATCTTGCTGTCGACGCTTGCCTTATTCTCAAGGGAACGCAGGATATCCATGACAAAATCTATATCCTTCTGTGTGGGGACAGGGAGTTTGATCTCTTTGTCATTGAGAAAAATCGAGCCTGTCTCCGGCTCCGACACCTGTTTCCCGTTCACATCCGTATAGGTATAGACCTTTGGGTTCATAGCCTTTTCAGCAAGTATCTGCAGGGCATCTGTACTGACCGGGAAAGCATTGTCGACACTCTGCTGATAATCGTCCAGATAAAATTCCCGCAGAAATTCCCAGCAGCCCTCCGGGTGATCCGAATTGTGCATGATCGCAACCGCCAGTTCATTCATTATGACAGGACCGTTCTCACCGTTTCCGGGATACCCCATAAATACGATCTCATCACCGACATATCCGTACCGGTCCACCATGTAACTTTCAATATTGTAAATATATCCATCCCGGGCCAGCTGTTTTCCTTCCCGCATGGCCGTCTCAAGTTTCGACCAGTCTACATTTTCATATTTGACTTTTTTCGGAAATTTATTGCAGAACTTCAAAAGATTAATAAAGGACTCCGAGCCAAAGCTGCAAGTCCCCTTATCCCAATCAACATATTCCTCCATGGCACAGAACATGACCCACGAGAGCATGTCCTGCCGGCTTGCAACACCCATTGCAGTATCGTAGCTGAGACCGCGTTCTTTGATCATGTTCTCGATCTGGGTTGTTGTCACGCCTTTTGTATCACCGAAATCCTTCTTCTTTCCAATCAGGCCGATCACATTGAAAGCCGGTGAGATGAAGTACATCTTTCCATCGATCCGTGAAGCGTTTATTACGTTATCCAGGTAGTCACGGGCTGCGATCTCTTCATCTTTTGAAAACATTGGTTCGAGGTCGACGAACATTCCTTTTGCCGCATAACTTTCAACGGGCATATCCTCGGATACACAAAGCATATCCGGAATATTGCCCGCTGCGATTTCCATATTCAGGGTATTGTTGCCCTCGTCATCATAAGGGTACTCCTTCAGTA
This sequence comes from uncultured Lachnospiraceae bacterium, assembly GCA_902780385.1. Classification (GTDB taxonomy): domain Bacteria; phylum Bacillota; class Clostridia; order Lachnospirales; family Lachnospiraceae; genus CAG-791. The sequence continues at coordinate 3,694 of CACZFF010000018.1, read as the reverse complement.
CGACCCTGTACCTGTCATTTTTTTTATTAAAATTGACGATGGCCTTGCTCAGTTTCGAGTCCGCATAGGTACATGCGATCGACAGGGCGACCTTGTCGCCCTGCTTGTCAGCGGCCTTTTTAAAGAGGGCCGCCTCGGATCCGAAATCCATATTGTAATACATCAGGACCGCTGTTTCAGCAGAAAGGAAAGAAAATCCGATAATGGATTCGATCTCCAGATCTGAACCTATAAAATCAAACAGCTTGACCGGTTCAGGTTCTCCAATCTTAAAGCCATAGATGCAGCTTGCGTCAGCTATGCAAAAATCATATTCTCCGAAACCGGAGGCAAAAGCGTCACCGTAAAAGGAACCCGGTGTCTGGTACTTGTTCTCCTGATATTTTCCCGTTGCGGGATCGATCGTATAGGAAAAGGCGTTCGGCGACATTGATGCTGCAAGAAGGACTTTGCCGTCCGGAGTTTTGCAGATGTTTCCGTAAAAGTCCTTGGGCAGATCCGACTTCAGATTTGCAGCCCCGTCCTTGCTGTCATAGATGATCACCCCCGTCTCTGTCAGTATATATATATCATTTTCTGTCGACACCAGGCCGTTCGGATAGAAATCCTCCTCGTCGGAAACCGTTACCTTCCAGACTTCCTTCAGTACAGGCTTGTCCTTGTCCTTATCCTTGTCCTTATTGTCCTTGTCCTTATTCTCAACTGTATAACGGCCCATCTGACGTACAAAGACATCTTTCTGCGCGACATAGCGGTTATCCAGCAGGATGATGCTGTCATCCGGCATGACACAGAAATGCGTGACACCTCCGTCTTCCGAGGAGGGGATCGGGATCGTCACCTCCTTTTTGCCCTTTTCATCAAAGCTGCACAGGAATACATTGTCCGCATTTTCCAGATCGGAATAGAGCACATAATATCTGCCGTTGGCAGCCTGTGAGGCGATGAAGTTGAACCGGTCAGCGCCCATGTCATCCGACAGCTCGTCGTCGGGAGCCTTTGCAGCATTGCCGTCTCCAGCAGCATTGCTCTCTGCCGATTTCAGGATCGTATCGAGCGGAGACTCAATCTGTGCATATGTCGTATTCTTGTCGATCTTTGCCAGAGCAGTCGGTTTTTTCCTTTTGCCGATCAGTCCGCACCCTGTCAGGGCCCCTGAAGCCAATGCAAGCACTAAGAGTAAACACAAAACCCTGCTGACTTTGATTCTTCTCATCTGTTTTCCTCTCTGTTTTCCTCTTCGTTTTTTTCAGGCAATACTCATGGTGATCACCTTGTAAACAGGTATAAGTAAGCAGAAACCTCCTGCTGTTCCTGAAGCAGGCAATCTGCACAGCAAACTCATTACAGGTATTTATTATAGCAGAAAAAAACAGTCGGGAAACATTTAAGAATGTCCCGACTGTAAAAATTATATGATTATTTTTTATGATGTTGAGGTCAAAAGGCGGTTAAGGGATCACCGTCTCATAAAGCTTCACAAACGTATATCCTTGTGTGATCAAACGTGGATCCCTCTGTTCTGGTCACCGTGCTGGTTCACACCGAACTCATAGTCATTGCCGGGCAGGATCGCATTGAGGATAATTCCTACGATAGAGGCAATGGCAAGAGCAGTCAGGGTGATGGTGACACTGCCGACGTTGAATGTCACGCCGTCGCCCAGGCCAAGACCGCAGACCATGATGACCGCCGCAATAATGAGATTTCGGGACTTTGTGAAGTCCACCTGATTCTCGACCATGTTGCGGATACCGATCGCGGAGATCATTCCGTAAAGGATGAAACTGATGCCGCCGATGATGGCGGAAGGCATGGTGCCGATGACCTGTGCCATCTTGGGAATAAAGCTCAGGACAATGGCATAGCAGGCTGCCAGACGGATGACCTTGGGATCATAGACTTTACTGAGCTCAAGGACGCCGGTGTTTTCACCGTAAGTCGTGTTGGCAGGACCGCCGAACATACCGGCCAGAGCAGTTGCCAAGCCGTCACCCACCAGTGTGCGGTGCAGACCGGGATCCTGGATAAAGTTCTGTTCTGTCGTAGCGGAAATAGCGGAGATATCACCGACATGTTCCATCATGGAAGCGATCGCGATGGGAGCCATGACAAAAATTGCCGTGAGATCAAATTTAGCAAAGATAAAGGGCGGCAGTCCTACAAACCCCGCCTTTGCGATCGGAGCAAAGTTCAGGATGGCGCTGCCGTCAACATTTGTGACACCCATGGCGTTCATGATGACAGCCGCGGCATAGGAAATGACAACACCCAGAAGGATGGGGATGATCTTGACCATTCCCTTTCCCCAGATATTGATAATGATGACAACAGCCAGGGCAATGAGGGCCAGAGGCCAGTTCATGGAGGCATTGGAAATCGCCGAAGGGGCAAGTCCAAGTCCGATGCAGATAATGATAGGGCCGGTGACGATGGGAGGAAGGAAACGCATGACCTTCTTGACTCCGACCGCACGGATGATCACTGCCAGGACCAGATAGAGCAGTCCCGCGACCACAATACCGCCGCATGCATAGGGGAGCTTTTCCCCGTAACTCATATCAGCAAATTTTCCGGATTTGAGCTCGGCTACCGTGGCAAATCCGCCCAGAAAAGCGAATGAGGAGCCCAGGAAGGCAGGAACCTTCCATTTAGCCAGGAAATGGAACAAAAGTGTTCCCAGGCCCGCAAAAAACAGCGTGACCTGAATGGAGAGACCCTCTCCATGAAAATAGCTGTTTACCAGAATCGGCACCAGGATCGTAGCGCCGAACATGGCGAACAGATGCTGGATGCCGAGGATCGCCATTTTACCGTATCCAAGTTTTGAAGCATCATAGATTGGCTGACTGGAATTCATATTGAAGAGACACTTCCTTTCGTGATGAAATAATGATTCATTAACTCTTTCTTTTATATCTATCACATGATACCACCTGTCCGGTCATCGTCAAGCCCCACTTTTACAGGAAGGAGAAGCCGACAACACTCGCGGTCATCATGATCACGCCTGCCAGAAGGACACCCAGAACGACTGCCGCAATGGTCGGAAGAAAATCCATGTCCAGAATGCTGGCAGCAAGGGTCCCTGTCCACGCACCGGTTCCGGGAAGCGGGATCCCGACGAACAAAAGCAGGGCTACAAAGGTTCCGCGCCCGGCTTTCTCAGTGAGCTTTCTGCCGCCCTTTTGTCCCTTTTCAAGACAGAAGGTAAAGAATTTTCCGATCACCGGCTTATCTGCTCCCCACTCGAGCACCTTTCTGGCAAAAAGATAGATGAATGGGACCGGGATCATGTTTCCGACAATACAGACAATATAAGAGGGCAGGATCGGAAGTCCCATACCCTGTGCGATCGGAATCGCCCCTCTCAGTTCAATGAGAGGAACCATGGAAACGAGAAATGGAATGAGATATTGCTTCATTTAAAAAATCCTTTTGAAAAATCCTTGCAAATTCACGCCCTCGACAGGATATATTCAGCAAACATCCATAGGGGCAGCTGTCTTCAGCTTGTATAAAAGCTCTTCGGATTCTAACAGAAAGCTGATTATCCTGCAACCATTGCTTTAAAATTGTTCATTTCAAAATACTATACTTCAATTGCAAAATTAAATTCCACCCGGAACATCCGTTCCGTGGAATTTACTTTTTCCAAATAAGGGGGTGGAGTTTAGTCTTACAAATGTTTATG
>CACZFF010000017.1 GCA_902780385.1 uncultured Lachnospiraceae bacterium | reverse complement strand
TACCATCCGATTACAAAAGGTGAGGCATTCTAAGATAAGCATGCGGTGCTTTTAGATGCCCGACTTACTGGCGTCCTGCGGGACGCCATATTTTGTCTCATAACAGGAATCATCGTGAACATGTTCCTGCAGTTCGCATATCAGGTTCCCGTCCGCATCATAGCAACCCTTCTCCGCAGAATGCAGATGCTCCGGAATCTTGCAGGTCAACTCTGTTGCAGAGGAATAGCAGCTGTCATCATGATGATGACCATCACTCTCCTCCTGCCCGCAGACAAGCCTCTTTTCATAACAGCCGTCGCTATGCTGATGTTCTTCTATACCGCAGGCAGCTGTTTTTTCCAGCGTGATCGCCGGCAGGATCAGTGCATATGTGGTAACAAAGATAACAATAGCTGCCACTGACGATACTACCCTTGTAAAGAATCTTCGTGTCCTTCTGTCTTTTAAAATCTGCCTGATCTTACTAAGTAATGCCTGCATTCTGTTATGTCCTTCCGAAAAAATCTACAATGCTATATAAAGTAATGAATCTTTCTCATTCATATTCTTATGAACAGAAACCGTACCGCTTCTTCTGCCATGTCAGTCAATCAAACACGTTCTCTGCAAAAAAACAGAAGTGCTTGACAATGTCTTCGCAACTCCTGAGAAGTGATGGCCCCCATTTAAATGACCGTCTCATAATTCAGATGTTGCTACAATTAAGACTGACCAATGCCGGATAATCGGGGTCCTATACATAATATTCGTTTGAATTATTACAAAATTTACCGATACGATTATATATGCTGTGATGTCAAAAGAAGCGTCAAAAAAATCATGCTGATTTGCTTCCCGTACAACAGCCTGCGTCACATATTTCTCCCCGTCAGAAGGATTATTTTTTCATTCTACGAGAATCCACTTTCATTGGATACAGCGCCAACTATTTGACGCTAACGGTGTAGTTATCCGAATCTCAGACCCCCAAAAGATAAAATATCCGACACAGAAAAGACCACCCACCGAGGCGAATGGTCTTCTCTGTAAATCACGTTATACTGCTTATGCTGTTTTTCTGTGCTTTGTCATTACAAGGCCTGCTCCTGCAAGTCCTGTTAACATGATGCCCAGGAAGTAAATCATCGCGGAGCCGGGGCCGCCAGTGTTCGGAAGGGCTGCACCGGGCTCATTCTGAACAGTGTACTCATCCGCATCTTCGCTTTTTGTTATAAGCGTATGCGGTATTGATGTATCTAAAGATGTTGTTCCATCTGGATTGACTATGATGAAATAAGGTCCTTCTTTCTTGATATAGCCAGACGGAGCTTCTGTTTCCTCCAGTTTGTATCGACCCGACTTCAAATTATCAAATGTCAGCATACCATTTTCATCAACTTCCTGTTCTCCTGACGTCCAACGGTCGTTTTTATCAGTCGGCTCATTACCGTTATTATCGACCCTTGTAAGAGTAAATTTAGCCCCTGTCAATGCTGTCTCCGTACCCTTAATTACTTTAATGATCTTAATGGAAGCAGGCACTTCTTCTGCTTTATTATAGATAGTAAGAATACCCTGATTGGCAACACCGACATTATTGTTTGCAGAATAACCTTGAAGAAAGTATCCTGCCACCGGACTCCCTCCGACCTCAATCTCATTACCAGAAGCATCTAATTCAACCACATAATATAGATATTCATATCCATCATCATTCGTTGCCGGAAGATCATAACCGTTTTCTTCATAATCCGAGAGCTTTCCTCCGATTCTCTGATCTACAGCCCAATTATTCTCGGAATTTAAAATAATAGTTTTTACTTCCTGGGGAGTGGGATCAATCACAGGAGAAATAAAGGGAACAAAATTTTCTACATGTGGTTTTTCACTAAACCAGTCACAATTGGATGTATATTCAATTCTCAGATTTTTCTTGATATTGGATACACAAAGTTTTGAAGTGGATCCATCCCATGGAATCCAGTTGACCCTTGCAAAGCCAAGATCAACGACCTCATTTTGCGTGGTGACGCTGACACCATTCACCTTCATATTATACAACTGATGATCAGGGCTATTTCCAAGATGCCATAGCAGATCGAAAGAGGATACTCCGTTAACATTTACCACATTTCCGGTCCCGGTATCAAGATCCCATCCTTTTCCATCCCTATGATAAACAACCGTCACTTCTGACGCTTCAGGAATATTTGAATTATCAAGTTTTCTATATAGTTTTACTTTTGCAGATTTATCTCCTCCATCTTCCTCATCGCCCGAAGGGCTGATCCATTTCTTGATGATAGAGAGTTTTCCCTCTTCCGTATTAGCAATAGTTGAAATTGCAGTTCCTGATTCATCATTATTAATTGTAATCTTCGATACTTTTGTTGTATCTTTTGAATCTTCTATTACAACCTTATATACAGTCCTATCCAACGCATAATTTTCAGGTGCCCTGGTTTCTTTCATATAATATGTTCCTGTACGGACGCCATCAAATTTAACCAGCCCTTCTTCATCGGAAGCTGCAGTCCAGGCTTGCTTGTCCCCATCTATATTGATGGCAGGAGTTTGACAGGTTTCATCTGTAAACAAAGCAAACTCTGCTCCCTGTATTCCCTCTCCGGTCCCATCTACCTTCGTAAACTCTACACCGCCCAAGTCTGGAACATAGGTATTTGAAAAGTTGAAGAAGGTTGTCTCCTCATCCGGTTGAGTATAATCACTATCCAGAAAACGGCTTTTAGACAAGATATAGTCCGTGTAAGTACTCCCATCACCGGCAAGTATTTCTACCGCTTCTACAGTTCCCATCCAATAATAGACTCTGCCATCATAGACAACATTGTCCTTAACAAAACCTCCTTCTGCTTTCTGGACTTCACTGGCCTGGTCCCACCTGATTCCATTTTCATGTGTTATACCGAACCGCATATACTGTAGAAGTATATTCAGGATCACCAATCAGATAATAGACATCATCATGGTCACCCGAATGATTTGTAGCATAATTTTGATTCTTCAAGCCACCAAAAACATCGACTAACGGCTTAGAAGGTTTTGAAGAGTTATTTGTTGTCGTAGAATAAGTATCTGCCTGAGTAAGCCCGGCCGGGAAATACATCGACCTCGATACGTCTATTACAAATGCAAGCTGCAAATCCGGAGCAATGACCGCGCCGTCATGCAGGCATACGGCATGCCGATCAAAGAGACCGACGAAGCAGTCTGTGTTGCATGGCTAATGAAGTTCTCTATCAGGAGAAAGTAAGCGAAGCAAAATAACTACATTGACGCTGTCCGGCACAGTCCCAGGGGGCGTCATTTTTATATCATTTGGTTAGGTTAATCTAACTTTGGTCAAAAAAGAAGCTGATCTTCACTAAGAAGACCAGCCTCTCTTTTTACCAGTGTTAAATCAATCTCCGTCTCCTCCACAGCAGTACTCCCGCCCCAAGGATCAGGATGTTGCCAAGGATCGTGAAGAGCCATGTGCCGGGGCCACCGGTGGAGGGAAGAGAAGAACCGGGGTGATTGTGGACAGTCATTTCCGATATCTTCTGTCCGGCTGCACTGGAGTCTTCCAGTTTGAAGCGTGGATCCTTGTCCGTCTGCTCTTCCGGTACGGTTTGTCCGGTCGGTGGAAGTTTTACCAGGGTTCCGTCCGTCTTGACCTCGAACTGCATGGCTGCACCCATTATGATATAGCCGTCCGGTGCTTTCTTTTCCTGCAGCTCGTAGATTCCCGGCATCAGACCGGTTATCGTGACTCCTTTTGCGGCATTCGTAATCTCAAACTGACCATTCGAGTCATCTTTGTTGATCGTCAGCGCTGTGCCGTCCATGTTTGCCGCATAGTCGAAGAGGACAAATACATTGTTTCCATTCTTTTTGCGCAGGATGAATTTTGCTCCGCTGAGTTTCCTGGTGCTGTCTGTCTCATCATCCTTCAGCAGGTGGATTGACGATCCTTTGACAGTATTAATTGCGCCCAGATGAGCCGCATTTTCCGGACCGATTTCGATCTTCGCGCATACAGAAGGCTTATCATTTCCAAAGTTTGGCGTATTCAATCCCGTACCGGCTGTAGAGGTCTGGTATTTGGGGTACACTGTGGTATTTCCATGAAGAAGCTCACTAATCGGATGCTCTTTCCCTGCTCCGTCAATGTACTCCTGCTCTACGATCCAGTACTTATATTTCTTCCAGTCATCTTTTGATCCTTCCGTGACATAATCGCGGATATGGGTGTCAAGATTGCTGATCTTAAGGGCTGCATCCTTCGCGCTACTGCCTCTCCACCAGGAACCGTCGGGCTGATCAATCCGGATATAGTCCTCATAGTAAGTCTTTCGAACTTCACCTTCCTCAGGTTCTGTCGCCGGATTTACCTCAATTTCCTCTCCTCCGACTATTTTTACGGTACGTCTTGTCTCGTAAATGTTGGCTGCTGTAAGGTCATAGGCTTCATAGTTCGCGCCAATGAGCTCTGTGATGTCCTCCTTCTTGCTCTCATCGGTCTCCCCGTCGGGGATACGGAACACTTTGTAAAGGACTGCCTTGACGTTGTCATCCACAAAGTTTCTGTTTTCAGTGGGGACTTCTTCCCAGGTCTTGTGGACTGTCAGATCGGTTGTCTCATAGTTCTCCAGGGTCAGAGTATAGCTGTCCTTATTGATCAGGCAGGCTGCGGTCCAATGGGGCGTGCGGTCATCGCCGTTCCCGTTGTAAACCCGGTACTCCGAGATATAGTACTCAAAATCCGCCTGGTATGTGACTCCATCCAGTACAAAAGGACCTTTCGCAGGCAGCTGGTTGACATCAATACCGTCCGCATTTGTATAAGTGGGAGGTATCTGATATTTCCAATAATCCTGCGGCTGACTGCCTTCCTTTATCACATGGAAAAGGTCGGACTGCATGATGACTTCGTCTTTGGCGAGAAGAACGGTAGAACCGTACTGCGAATCATAGGACCCCGGGAGCGTTGTACCATCTTTCTCAAGGTTTTTCGCCCGCTGCATCAGCCGGATCTCCAAAGTGTACTTGTCCATGGTATCGGAAGCTTCCGCATTGATAATCTCCAGCTTTTCCTGATCCAGCGGGTCTCCGTTTGCCTTCTTCCATTCTTTAATGATATGGATAGGCTGCTCCACATACTCATTGGATGAGTTGAAGATTCCCAGAGTTCCACTACCGTCATAGTTAGCCCCCCAGGTGCGGACCTGGATCTTATCTGCATTCGAAGTCAGCCAGGAAATAACTTTGCCTCTGTTCGCCTCGATCCATTGCTGAACGGTCGCCGGCTGTGTCTGCAGGTCTCCCATCGCATCAGCGCCTTCGCTGTAGGCGGAATATGCGCGGGCGTCACTGCCGTCTGGGGCGCTTCCGGTTCCGCCGCCTTTGGACTGATACTTGATGAACAGATCGTCGATTAATTCATACTGTTTCTGCTCGTCAGATACATCGGAACCAGACTTCAGCAGCCCAAGTTCCACAGCGAAATACTGATAGTACTTGTACTGACTCTCGTTTGTCTGGCCGGTCGGCGCAATCGGAATATTCGAGAAGCATCTCGTCCATCCCTCACTTTCCTTAAGGTTGAAACGGCCGATCTCCGGTGTCTCCTCCAGAGTACTGGGGTCGTAGGTTCCGTTTCCGTCTGTCTGAATCCGCATCAGGCTGAACCAGATTGGTTCATTGCCCACCAGGTTATCTTTATTGGCCGCATTCCAGATCTTTTCGGCATAAAGACTGGTTCTCTTCTCTATATTTTTGATGGTATAGTCTCCAGGGATGGAGGCATCGATCGGGCTGGTCTGTGTGATTTCCTTTCCGTTTGCGTCCACATAGGAAATCTCCAGGCTGCCATTGGCCGTATCATGAATCAGTGGATTGCCGTTCGCATCCGTTTCGACCATGTAGTATTTCACATCTGTCGGCAGTTTCTTGAACGTCAGCGTATTCCATGCCCATGTAGTCTCTGTATGGGTGCCGCCGCCATATTCATTGGGCACCTCTGTGGAGGTGCTGACGCAGGCAATCCGGAAAATCGTTCCATCGGAAGGGGAATGCGATGAGACAATGCTTTGACCCTCCACATCACTCTCAGGCATTTCAGTCGAGCCTGCTGTGTAGAAACCAATATCTTCGCCGGTAGTCTTATCTACCTTCTTCAGCTTGAAGAAAATCTCCTTTACTTCCGGCTCAGCAACTTCCTGCAGCGACGTGCCGTTTTTGTAATACCAGGCCTTAGTGATCTTGATTTCTTTACGGCTGTTGACGTTCACGATTGTTTCCGAAGAGGCTCCGGCAGCATCCTCCGCATCGGGGTAGGTCTTTCCATCAGATGCAATATAGTATGTGGTAAGGTCATCGCTTGCGGCCGGTGACGTCTCGACCACGTAATATACAGCATCTTTCAACTCATCTCCGACTTTGACCTTTGTCGGAAGTCCGCTGATCGTCACTGTTCCCCATTTCCAGCTTTGTGATGCAGTGTCGTATGTGCATTCAATCTGCTGTCCGGTCTTATAAACCGATGCGGTCCCGTCCACCTTCTGGTATACGTCAAAAGTAATTGTGCGCTGTCCTTCCGGCGGCTCGTAAGTTGTGCCGTCCTGGTTTTTCCATTCCTTTGTGACGGTGATGGAGGTCTTCGGAGGAACAGTATTATTGATCACCACTTTTTTGATACCGGAAGATGGATCGCCGTCCTCGTTAAAGATATAGGAATATTCCGCGAGAACAGTATCTTCGTCTATGCTGTCATCAGCAAAGTGAACGCTGACTTCCCTCACATAATAGTGATGCGTTCTAATAATAGTATAACCGCCTTCCGTGACTGTTTCTGTGCTGATCAGATTATCCCAGGTGTGCGTCCAGTTTCCATTCGAAAGCACCACAGGATTGCCATGTTTATTGCCATCAGCATAAGCGGTATTCTCTTCTCCGCCCAGGATACCCGAGCTGATTAACTCGTTTAATGAACCATACATCGCATCTTGGGGACCGGTGACAGCCAGAGAAGGCCTGGAGAGATCGATATTGAGAGTTCCTGAATTGGTTCCGGTAAACGAAATAGTTATATTCGTTGCACTGGCCGGAATGTAAAGATAATCACTTCGATTTCCCTGGAAGTCATAATACCCTTTAGTTGTCGTATAACGATTCTCATACCCTAAATTGTAGCCAGGATTTACAGTTATGTGTACATTCTCATCATCCGCAATTTCCTGTGCATCAAATGCAATCCTATACCAGTATTTATTAAGCTCACTGGATGATACCGAACTCAAATCAGGAAGCGTTATCTCTTTAGTTTCCGAACCATTGTTACCGTCAAATGTAAAATAATTTTCACTCCACAATGGATTCGAGCTATTTACATATCCGCTGAAATTCCCTCCATTCTGGTCATACATCAGGCGGACTTCCTGGAAAGTGATACGCCATTTGTTATACATGGATTTTGACCGGATGTTGCTTGCCGAAATTGTCATCTTCGGAGTCTGAACATCCTGTACATCCGCCTGAACATGGACCTTTTTGACTGCTCCGGGCGTATCTGAATCACTGCCCTGTACAGATCCGTCTTCAGGATCATATACAGATGCATTTGTTATCACATTTCCATCCTGATCGGTAACCTCAACGACATATTTGATATGCTCACTCTCCGCCATATCATTCAGCTGATGCGTTGATGACCATCCGTTTCCATTATTCAGCGTTCCTGAAGCGACTGCTGTTTGATTTGCATCCCCGTACTTATAAATCTTATAACTCAAAGACGCTCCGTCGGCAGTCGGCGCAGTATTAATCTTTTCCTGGTTCGTATCTCCTTCCCAAATCCATTTGTCCGCAACTACCTGTACGTTTATAGTCCCTCCGGATACTTTCAGGTCTTCTGTTGTTTCATACAGCTGCACGGTAACGGTATCGTTTGTGTGGTTTGCGGCACCATCACTCCAGAGTTTTTCCACAGTGACGCTCGTCTTGTCAGCCTTTGGCTTGTTCTCAATTATCCTGTCCGTATCTCCGGTGGTATTCGTAAACAGGGGGGGCGTGCTGCTGCCCTTATACACAGACACGGTATTGCCATCCTCGCTGACTACCACGCGGTACACATTTGACGACGGGAAGTAATCCTGAGGTTCCTGTGTTTCTTTCATGTAATATGTAGCGCCGGCCGGGATGTTTGCAAAGCTTACTTTTCCGCTATCACTCGCCGATGTAGAGACAAGATCATGGTGATCTCTGTCTTTGGCAATTGTCTGGCAGTCAGCATCGGTATACAGTGTAAACTCTGCACCTGAAATCTTTGTAGACGTCCCTTCTTCAACTTTGAAGAAATCGAAAGAACCGTAAGCGTCAGGTGTATTCTTAATCTCCGTGATTGGGCCTTCCACCGGTTGCCCATCCGCTGTCAGATATACGACTGCAGGGTCATGGTCATTGGCAGGTACCGTAATCATAAAGACTCCGTCGAAGAGCTTATAGCCGCCCGGGGATGTTGTCTCTTTGAAGTAATATGTCTGCCCGGGGATCAGGTTGGAAATCTTGACCTGGCCAAGAGTTGATGGATTGTCGGAGGATGTGACTGTGATCGCCTCCCCTGTTTCTTTGTTCTTAATAGGTTTGGTGCAGGCAACATCGCTAAAAAGCGCAAATGTTGCGCCGGCAAGATTGACACTCCCGTCCGCAGACTGTTTAGTCAGGGTCACTTCCTTGGTGTGAGGGAAAGTCGGCAGATTCATGGTCACGGCAAGGTTGGAGTACATGCCGCCGCGCTCCATGTAGAAAATCTTAATATCATGGTGGGAAAGCGGACTGTCATCCCAGGTCTTCCCTGCTTTAGCAAACGCCTGTGCAATGGTCGTATTGGCACCAAGCGCATAGGCACTTCCGCCATTTGCAGTCTTAACTGCGCTGACAGTGACCTGTCCCGTTGTGAAATTGATCTCTCCGTCGACAGGGTTATGAATGCCGCCGATGTCCAGCACAAGAACGCCGTCGATGAATACCCACATGTCATCATCGCCGCTGAACTTGAACTTCATTTCTTCTTTATTGCCGTTTGTCTCATTAGTGATCATCTTATCGTCAGTCATGTAGAAGTTTCCTTCCACCTTCATGCCGAAATGATGATTGTAGTGGCCTACCTGGTCACGGACACGCCAGTCTTTGCTGCCTTTACATCCCCAATTAAAATTATTGCCATGGATACACTGATAACGGTTATCGTAATCGTTGTAGGGATAGAAACCAATCCTGAACGGATTCTCATAGTCCGCGCCCTCTTCAAGATAGGTATCGCTGTAAATCTTAAAATCGTTTCCGTCCAGATATGCATAGTTTTCATCGCTGTCGTAAAACAGTTCCATGCCTCTTTCAGGAATTCTCCGGAAGAGGTAGTTTGCATCTGTCGTGACGACTGTTTTTCCATTAACTGCATAATCCGGGTCGAACAGATATCTGAGAGTTTCATTCCCGTTGTTAACAACAGGATAGCCATCTGGTCCAAGACTGGACCGCACAACACCTTGCATCGCATAGGCGCCACCGGTGAAGTTATTGACTGTATTGCCGGTTGTTCCGTAGGAATAAAACTTCAATGTATGTCCTTTATTGATACCCGAGTTGTCCGTGCTGTTATATGTGTTGTTCACATTGTCCAGTTTTTCCGGACCATAATCAAACATCGTGATCTTGATGCCTTCGGCAATAGTATTCACTGTGTCGGTAACGAGCGCAGGCTTCTGTCCATTCTGGCTGGTGTCCAGATCAGTCACATTGATGACGTACTTTTCTCCCGTGAGCATAGTAATCGTTAGAGTTTCTTCGCTGTGGAAGGCCTGCAGAGCCGTCAGGAGCCAGTCACCGATATTTACAATCTCATCGTTGTCCGCCTGTTCAATGGCTTCCGCCTCTTCCAGAACCTCCTCATCTGATTTGTCATCAGTCCGGACAACCGCCCCGTCCGCAAGCCAGGTTTCAACTCCCTGTTCATCCAATTCTGTCAGAATATCGTTGACTGTGGCTTCCTGTTCAACTTTTGTAATCCTTATCAGCTGGTCATTGCTGAATTCCACGGATTCCACATTTTGCAGATCGATCGCAGGTACATCCCCGTTTTCATCAAGTCCCAGCACTTCCAATAGTCTAGAGAGGAGAATGGAAGAATCGCCGGGAATACTCACCATGTAGCCGTTGTATTCAAAGTCCACAGTGTAGACAACGCCATAGATTGAGAAGGAATCAGTTGTGAACTGTATTTCTGTGGAAGTGTTTTTCGAATCGGCAGCCCCGGCATTTTCGGGATCTTTCTTTTCACTGTTCCCGGATTCATCACCAGATACAGTGTTTTTATCATCCACCAATGTAGACTGTAGTTTCTCTACTCCGTCGTCAGTAAAGTGAAGTACGGTCGGTTCCTGTGCTCCCTGGTTTTCGGATCCGGAAGCTTTGTCATTTTCGTTTGTGTTTTCTACAGAATTATCAGATGCTTTTTTAACAGTATCCGTCATCTGAATATTAACAGATACTTCTGCCTTCGGTTCTATCTTCTGGCTTGTTTCCTGTCCGTTCTCGTCGATTTCGGGCACAACAATCTCAATATCAAAAAATCTTGATGCAGTCTCGTCAATGGTCGCACGTTTGTCGCCTGCATCGTCGGAATCATCCGAAGCAATCTTTTTCCCAGCCTGTTCAAGGCACGCTTTATAAGCCTCCGGATCTGTTTCCGCTGTTATCTCGCGTACAGAAAGGGAAGCGTTGTCAGGAACCTGCGCCTCAGCGGTGTATTCCATTGTGATTTTGTAGCCGTCTCCAGCTGCTTCCAGCTTTCCGGCTGCAAAGTCGGAAGCAGTATCGTCATTGGAAGAATCAGAATCATCCTCCAGGCTGTTCTCAACTTCCTTTTCTTCAACCAGTTTCAGTGTTGTTGCTATCTCTTCGATGCGGTTATTGTCGACATCGTACCCTTCCTTTACAAACACGATGTCGGCAGAGCGCTCACTGCGTTCGATGACGGATGAAGAACCTTTGTTACCTGATGTGGTTGTTTCTTCAGCACTGGTTTTTTCCTGCTCAGCAGTATTATCGACTTCAACGTTCTCAGTTTCAATATCTTCAGCTTCTTCGCTCACGCCTTCGGTCTCTTCACCTGTCTTTATGCTGGAAACGACAGCTTCTCCCCATTCTACCTGATCGGTAGTCATATCAAAGGTAAACCATCCACGTACATTTTCTCCGGATTTAGTCATTTCTCCGGAAGTATCGTAAACAACCTGATTCTTTTCAATAGTATAGGGTGTAAAGGTGAAAATCAGGTCCTGGCCTTCGTATTCCCCAGTCTTGTCGTTGAATACGTTTTCCGCCTTGACAGTTGCGTTTATGTACTCCTGCCCATCTTCACTGTTCTTTCTCAGGTATTCATCAATATCCTGGTCAGGACGTCGTGTTCCTTCAATCGCCTCTGCTCCAAGAGCGGCATCATGTTTGTCCTTGTCATCGTACTGGCTGGAAATGCCATTCTCTGCCTTGTTGATCGCCTCGATTTGTTTATCAGACAATCTGATACTATCAGGTAAGCGATAGCGTGCTGTCGGGTTAGTGGTGTTCAGACTGCCAGCAGGAACTGTGTACGCCAAATAAACCCGGATGAGATCTTCAGGAGCCAGCTCTGTGAAATCATCCGCGTTATCGTTTTTGTCTTTTGCCCGGGTCCAGTCTGTAATCTTTGAGCTGTCTTCTATCTTCTCTTCAGGTTTTACATCGTAATAATATATGCCTGTATCCTTATTCAGGATTGTTGTGAAATCCAAAGGAGCCAGCTCCGGAGTTGTCACCTCCTGCCCCGGGAGAACAGTTTCTGCCGTTGCGGCATTGTCTGAATCGGTCAATTCACTGGTATTGTTTTCTGAAGCTGCGCTGTCCGCGCCCGGATTCTCAGATACAGCTGGATTTGCGGCATTGCCAGACTCAGATTCCTGATCTGAATTCTCCCCGGTATCCTGATAACAGGCTGCACTATGAGTATGAACTTCTTTTCCGCAGATGAGGACTTTTTTATAACAGGCATTAGTATGCTGGTGGCCGTCGCTCTCCTCAAGGCCGCAGGTCAGTGTCCTGACTTCCTTATAGCAGGAGTCATCATGAACATGTTCCTGCAGCTGGCATACCAGGTTCCCGTCCGCATCATAGCAGCCATTCTCCGCAGAGTGCTGGTGCTCCTGTATCCTGCAGATCAGCTCCGATGAAATCGAATAACAGCTGTCATCATGGTGGTGGCCGTCGCTCTCCTCCTGCCCGCAGACAAGTCTGTCTTCATAGCAGCTGTCGTTATGCTGGTGTTCTTCAACCCCGCATGCCGCTGTTCTTTCCAGCGTGATCGCCGGCAGAATCAGCGCATAAGTGGTGATAAAGACAACTATGGCCGCCACTGACGATACTACTCTTGTAAAGAACCTTCGGATTCTTCTGTCTTTTAATATCTGTCTGATCTTACGAAGTAATGCCTGCATAATGTTATGTCCTTTTAATATTTTGTGTTCTGCTTTCTAAAATGTAAAAAAATCAGAAGTGATGGACAATGTCTTCTCAGCTTCTGACGTTTGATACTTGTATTCAATATCCTGCCAAGTATTTCAGACGTTGAAGCAAGGATGACTTACTGATACCGGCAAAAATAAAATGCATTTTATTCGGCAAAAATATGCAATGTGTAATATCTTAATAATATACAATATTATGTACAGTATAACGTGACTCACGTCACAATAAGCGTCAAAGCTTAGAAAAAATGCCTTGCCGATTTTCTTTTATTTTCACACGGTATATTTGTTTTTTTTGCAATGTACTGCGATGCAGTTCATCTGCACCCTTTACCCCCGACCAGCCCGTGTCCGCCGTAAGGCAGAAAATACATTACTCGGGTCATGTCATAAAAAGAGAAGCCGGTCACTGTATATGTGTGATCGACTTCTCTTCTCTATGCCAGTCTCTTTTTCCGACACCAGCTTTTGATTGGACCTGTTATACGAATCTACATCTTCTCAACAGCAGCAATCCCGCACATGTGATCAGAATTGATCCGAGGATTGTAAAGAGTTTTGTTCCTGGACCTCCTGTGGAAGGAAGCTCGACACCGGCATTATTCGTAACAGTCAATGTATACGTTTCCGTCGTTGTATCGTGAGCGATGCCATTGCCGCTTAACGAAAGACTACTGTCGCTCTGGTTATATGTAACTCCAGAGGCCGTAACCGTAATTTCTACCGGTGCTGAAAGCAGGATATACCCCGCCGGAGCTGACGTTTCTACCATATAGTATGTCCCATACACCATTTTGCCCATGTCAATTTTGCCGTCTGCGCCTGAAGTCAAATCAGTTTTTATTGCCTGCTTTGGCTCAGCAGCATATCCGCTCGCTGTGTATAAGGAGAATACCGCACCGGAAAGAGGCGTAGAGCCGTCCTGGCTTGTTTTTTTGATAATCACATGCTGTGTTGCAGCTCTATTGGTGTATGTGACAGTATACTGTGTATTGGACTCGTTAATCGTTCCGCTTCCAGTAGTTGTGCCGCTTTCCACCGAGAATGTGCCATTGTTGTCGATTACAGCGCGCACAAATGTATAATTCTCTTTCGCGTTTTCCGTGATCGTATACTTTGTCCCATTTGGCAGGTTTGTAAAACGCAGGTTCCACCCCGGCTCGATCGAAACCGTGATAGGACTTCCGCTGTCCGCATAGTAGTATCCGGTCTTCTCACCGTCCTGCATTTCTGCCGTCGCATTGGTTGAAATATCTTTCACGATCGTATCCGTGTCATTCGCATCCGTCTGCACAGAGAACCAGACTTTGGCGTCCCGCGCGTCATTGACCGTTATGGTAAACGTAAATGTATCATAGGAAATGACAGGATTGCCCTCCTCATCCACGACTTTCTTGGTTAGGTTCAGGTTGCTCCGGCGAATGTTCGTCGCGGTAATTGTAGCAGCAGAATCTCCTGTAAAGATCGTCTTATATGTACCTTCCCCTATCTTGTAGTACTTTACTCCCTGCTCTGCATAATAGGTGTGGTCTCCCATGCCTGATGGAGCGTCAACCTTCACCAGCATGGTCAGCTGAGCGTCGATAATCATCGGCCTGTAAATCTGAGAATCCAGATCCCAGTAATAGGCATACTCCTCCGGCTCTGTCAGCTTGAAATCATGCCCCAGCTCATAAATGACCAGTTCGCCGTTTTCGATCTTGGCCAGACCACAGGAGATAAAGTTATCCTCTGCCGAATAATTATTGCTTTCATTCAGGTCGATCGACTTATACAGCGTTCCATTGCTGTCCGTAAGAAGAAGCGTCACGGGAGATTTCCATCTTGCATCAGGATCCAGGGAGTTCACCCATTCCTTTTGCACCTTCATTTTGTCGGCAGAGAGATTCAGGTCATCTACCGATGGGAACTGCAGGGTCTGGACCTCGCCTGAAATGCTGACCGTATTACCGGTCTTTATCGCCGCCTGATACGTTGTATTGGCATTCGGCTTGTTAGTCTTCAGCGTATATGTATTGCCGCTTTTGATGATCTGCGTCCTGACGTCAGCCGGCAATGTATCATAGTCAAGTGTTCCGTTATTCAGCTTGGCGATATAGTCATACGCCTCCTGTGACGGCCAGACCTTAAAGCGGACCTGATAGGTCACGCCGGCCTCCGGCATGAAGGAGCTGCCCATATTCCACTCGACTGCGCCTGTGGCCGTGTTATATTCCGCAAGCTCCGCGCCGGCAGCTTTCGGATCCCAGGAGACAAAAGCGGAAGGATCCGGCGTATAAGATTTTTTCTGTGCTTCGGTCATTCTTGACCAATCAGCAGGAGCCGGAGCGATCCAATAGCTGAAATCGCCTCCGACATTTGTCAGGCCTGTTTTCTGCACAGTGTTCGTCAGATTCGTAATCCCATCCGTCATCCTGATGTTGCCCCAGCCGGATGCGCCGGAAATGGAAGCCTCGATATCAGCGAAGGCCTGGTTGAGTGCGTTGGTATTTCCCGCCAGATAGGCACCGTTTCCATGAATAGCAGTATTAAAAGTCTTAACTTTTGTCACATCATTTGAAATGCCGATAGTGTAGATATTTTTTCCGGCAGAGACGATTGCATTTCCCTGGCCAACGGCTGCATCGTAACACTTTCCAGTTTTGTCATTGTCGCCGGGACCGTAAACATTATCCTCCAAATACCAAGGGTTAGGCGATTCCTGACCGTATACGTTAAGCGCCTGATCGTTCGTTTCTCCCTGAAGCTGAAGATCTGTAACATCCATCCTGGTATTGCGGAAAGTCGGGTCACCGTCCGTCACAAAGATCACAAATGTCGCACGTCCCGAATCCAGATCATTCTCTTCATTGGCGAGCTGCAAAGCATGGTCCCAGTTAGTGCCGCCATTGGCGCTCAGCCCATCTACAGCATTTTTAATCTGAGATAAACCGTTGTTGCTTCCGGTTTTCGTCAAGTCTGTCATTCCCAGTACGGTACTTGCCTTGGTGGAAAATTTGATCAGCGACATACGGACCAAAGGCTCACCGTCAGAGTTTACCTTTTCGGAAAGATGCGTTGCCAGATCCTTGACGGCCGTTTTGGCAGCCGCGAGCCGGGTGGCGTTATT
Organism: uncultured Lachnospiraceae bacterium; assembly: GCA_902780385.1. GTDB lineage: Bacteria > Bacillota > Clostridia > Lachnospirales > Lachnospiraceae > CAG-791. Next base: position 33,039 of record CACZFF010000017.1, on the reverse strand, counting down.
TCCCATATCCTTGGTACTCATACTCCCAGATACATCAAACACTACAATTACGTCCGCCAGCTTTTCCACCTCCAGCTTCGCCGTATCGCTGATGAGACTGAGAGCAAGTGTATTCGTATCATCTCCGTTAGGAGTGGATTCCTTGTTGATCCTGGGCGCGGCCGGCGGATCAACAGATCCGGACGGTTTCACCGTCGGGGTACCACCTTGTGCAATATCAGCTTTTTTCTTGTAGACAATGTAGATTTCGTCTTTATTCGCAGCATTAGAACTGCTCAACGTGTACCAGTTATGATTTCCCCAATAGTCCGTTGATCCATCCGTATATTGCCAGCCATTCCAGTTATCGCCGTAGGAATAAGAAGCATTATGTTTCTTTAATTGAGGAAGAATGTCCTGTGTCAGCCACTTCTTGTTACTGTAATACCTGCGATACGTATGGTCATATTCATATCCGTCAATATCGTAAATCAGGTACGCAGGTGAAGTGGAAGAGCCATTTAGATTCGATAGGAATGTTGAATTCTTAACATTCAAATCAGTACCATTCTCATCAACATAGTGGACTTTTACACCATTACCATATGCGTTATTCCACGAAATTGTAAAGGTGGAAAAAGCCGCAGCTTCAAACTCTATATTGAGACCATTCGTTTTTTCCGAAACCGGTGCTGCAAAATCTTCCTCTTTCACGGAATTCGGATCGACAACGATGCCCTCTGACGCTGCAGTTTCATTCATTTCAAGCTTGAATGATGCGTCTGCGTTTCCGTTGAAAACAGTCTCCACTACCACACCATCATCTACTTCCAAATGATGCTGGATCGCCAGTGTATCCGCGATTTCATCCAAATTCTCTACACTCGGGAGAGCCTTAATCGTCATATCCACCCGGACCGGGGCAGAGGGTTCGATCTTGTTACCATCCGCATCCAGAATGGAGATATCCAACGCCGCCAGACCGAAGCTATCTAAATCAACCCACTCGCCCCTGGCCTTCTTGTCTGCCAGGACGGAATTACGTGCATATTCGTATTCTGTATCTTCTTTTGAAAACTCAGTTACTCGAAGAGTGGAACCTTCCGGAATCTTGGCCGCTTCATCATACGTCACTGTTACTTCAAAGAGCTCACCGCTGTCACTGAGGAACATGGTCTGAATCTGCGCGTCAGTAACCTGGATCGTGAAAATCTCACCATCCGTCATGGTGACAGTCATCGTCTCTTCGCTGTCAAACGGTTGCATACTGATCAAAGCCCAGTCTCCAGACTCGACTGCCGTACTATTAATCCTTTCTATCTGTTTTTCCGTCAGCTCAGCACTATATACACACTCCAAACCATTCGCTTTTTTCAGCACTCCGACGGTAGTATCGACATCTGCCTTTCCTACCCACACTAATTCAGGGCTGCTGAATCTCACAGATTCTACATCCGCAACAAATTTCTTCACTGCATCGCTCGCAGTGACAGCATGTATACCGTCAGCAATTTTTTCCTCTATATCCGTCTCATTATTTTCGTTGTTCCTATCGCCAAGTATACCCAGCATTTCTACGATGTCTGTAAAACTTGTAAATCCGCCTCCGGGAAGCGAAAACTGGTATTTTTTGCCGTTCACGGAGTACTCAAAGTCCACTGTATAGACGATTGCATATACTGAGAAGGACTCGGCTTCAAAGCTGATCTCGGTGGCTGACCCGGCGAGTTCCGATTCTTTTCCCGGACCCCTGTCCTTATCTTCAACCTGTTCCTGGCCTTCTTTGACTGTAGCGTCAAGCTGTTCCACGCCTTCTTCTGCAAAGTGGAGCACAGACGGGTCGCCCTGGCCGGTTTTCTGATCTGCTGATACATTGGATACATTATCATTTGCTGCCTGATTATCAATGATCTGGATATTCACGATGACCGGCGCGGAGGGCTCAATCTTTCTAATCTCTTCTCTGCCATCGCTGTCTGTATACCTGGCAAGAATTTGGATATCAAAGAAACGGGACGTCTTACGGTCCACGCTGGTTTTATCGTCTGCAGCCACCTGCTGTCCGGCCTGTTCAAGGCACGCTTCATAAGCCTCCTTGTCCGTCTCGGCTGTAATCTCACAGACAGAGAGGAAAGCGTTCTCAGGAATCTTTGCTTCTTTGCTGTAATCCAGATTGATTTTGTAATCGTCTCCTTCAACGGTCAGGCTTCCGGCTTTAAAGCTCTGTTCATTCTGTGTTCCGGCAGATGCACCATCTCCAACTTCCCCTGTCATCTTCAGCACACGGCTGATCTCTTCGATGTCCTTCTTCTGATTTTCCTCGACAAAAACTGCTCTGGCAGTTTTTTCTGCACTTTCCCTGTCAGCAATGCTTTCATTATTCTTTTCATTATTTATATTTTCATTTATATCTTCTGAATTACCTTCATCCTTGTTAAGCTCTTCCTTATTTTCCTCTCCCTTATTATCCTCTTCGATATTTTCTTTTTCTTTATTGTCTTCTTCCGATTCCCACTCAATCTGATCCAGCCTTAAATCATATGCAAACCAGCCGGTAATCTTTTTGCCGGCTGAAATAAGTGTTTTATCCGCATCATAGGTATCTTGGTTCTTTTCTATGGAATAAGGAACAAATGTAAAGATCAGATCCTGACCCATATATTTTCCTTTATCATCATAGACATTCTCCGCTCGCACAACTGCGCTGATATACTCCTGCGCGCCTTCCTCTATCTTCTCATCCGGTCTGCGGTCTCCCTCTACCGCTTCCGCTCCAAGATATTTCTTATAATTATCTTCTTTGTCCTTGCCATTCTCGTCCTTTTCTGCTGCAGCATCAGAATCTCTGTATCCTGCAGCAATCCCGTTTTCATACCGGTTCATGGCTTCGATCTGCTCATCTGACAGATGGAGGTTCTCCGGTATGCGATATCTGACAGATGGGTTGCTCTCATTGAGACTCCCGGCAGGGATCGTATAGGCAAGATACGCCTTGACCAAATCAGTCAGTTCAAGTACAGTCTCTTCTTCAACCTTCTTCCAGTTTGTGATCTCTGTACTGTCGGCAGGGACTTCTTCCCCTTCCCCTGCATGGTAATAGTAAAAATCAGTATGGCCGTTGAGCATGGCCTCCATGTCCAACGGCTCTAACTCTGGTACATAGCTGTCGGGCTGTACCTTTCCCGCAACTGCCTCGTAATCTGAAACTTCGGGCACAGTATTCCAGGTATTTCCCGTATTCACATTATCTCCTGAACCCGCTGAATCGTAAGAATTGCCGGCAGAATTACCAGCTTCAACAGCATCTGTGCTGCCAATTTCTCCATAGCACTTCCCGCTATGTGTATGTACTTCCTTTCCGCAGGTAAGGACTTTTTCATAACAGGCATCTGTATGCTGGTGTCCCTTGTATTCCTCCCGGCCGCAAGTCAGTACCCTGACCTCTTCATAGCAGGAGTCATCGTGAACGTGTTCCTGCAATTCACATACCAGGTTCCCGTCAGCATCATAGCAGCCCTTCTCCGAAGAATGCCGATGCTCCTGGCTCCCGCAGGTCAGCTCTGTCGTGGATGTATAACAGCTGTCATCGTGTTGATGCCCGTCACTCTCCTTCTGTCCGCAGACAAGCCTTTCTTCATAACAGCTGTCGCTATGCTGATGTTCTTCAATACCGCATGAAGCTGTTTTTTCCAGAGTAATCGCCGGCAGGATAAGGGCATAAGTGGTAACAAAGACAACTATGGCCGCCACTGACGATACCACTCTAGTAAAGAACCTTCGTGTCTTTCTGTCTTGTAAAATCTGCCTGATCTTACGAAGTAATTCCTTCATTCTGCTATATTATCCTTCCTGTATATAAAATGATGTAATTAAAAAATGTTTGATAAAGTGATCTTTATACTCTGTCACGAAATACGAACTGTTAATAAATGTTCCCCCTGAGCTCAGATGATCGACTTATTTTACACACAAAAAAAAACAGAAGTGATTGCCTATGTCTTCTCAACCTCTGATTTTAAATAACCATTATTAATCAACCGGTTGCAATTTCCAGATGTTGAAACAAAGATGAACGACCGCTGCCGGTGAATATATGGAGCATTTGTTCGATTAAATATTTAGCATCCTAAATATTAAAATAATATAGCATTATTCTTGTCACAATATGTGTCAAAACTGTGAAACAATGGTGTTTTCCGTAAAAGAATCGTTTCCTCTTATAACCAGGAAAAATGTCAATGCTGTCCGGTACTCTTCTTTTCCACCTTCAGGATATGAATATCTTTGTGCCTGCTGATCCGCCTGACACCGTGCTTAAAATTTTGCCGAATTATTACACGTTTTTCCACATTCTATTGTGCATTTTTACCTGAAAGGGGTATATAATAGATATGAAAATATAAGTAAATACCGGTCTTTTTTACTCAGTTAATTCAGAAGGGAGTTGAGGAAATGGCATCAAAAGTCTATGAGTGCATCTCCAAGATCGCGGACAGTATTATTGAAAACAAGGATTATCTCACTGAGCTGGATCGTGAGATCGGGGATGCAGACCACGGCATCAATATGGCGAGAGGCTATACCGAGGCACTCGGCCAGCTTCCGCAGGATGAGGCGGATATCGGCACAGTACTGAAAAAGACAGGCATGGTCCTGCTCTCCAAGGTCGGAGGAGCTTCCGGTCCCCTCTATGGCACAGCCTATATGAAGGCTGCAAAGGCAGCTGCCGGAAAATCCGAGCTGACTGTACAGGACGGAAAGGACATTTTTGAAGCTGTGATCGGCGGCATCAAGCTTCGCGGCAAGGCGGAGCGCGGCGAAAAGACCATGCTGGACGCGATCATTCCCGCCTACGAAGCATATTGTGCTGCAATGGACCAGGGAAAGAGTCTGGCAGACTGCCTCGACGCCATGTGCGCAGCTGCAAAGGAAGGGGCAGAATTTACCAAGACTATCCGCGCCACAAAAGGCCGCGCCAGCTATCTGGGCGACCGCAGCATCGGTCATCAGGATCCCGGCGCCACCTCTTCTCTGCTGACTATGGAGGCCATCAGGGATTACATCGAGGCATGACAACAGATGATGACCAGGGTACTTCTATATTCTCAGTCTGAAAAGAAGTATCATTGTCCTTTTTTACATTTCGTCTGAAAAGAAGTATCATTGTCCTTTTTACATTTCCGTCTGGAAAGGAGTTTCTTTGTCCTGTCACATTTTGAGACTGTTATAAAGAAGCATCCTTGTCCCGTCACAATTTCGGTTATGAAGGAGCATCACAGAAATGGTAGGAATCGTCATTGTGTCTCACAGCAGACTTGCCGCCGAAGGAATCCGTGAACTCGCCGCCCAGATGGCCGGCCCCGACCTGCAGCTCATTGCCTGCGGAGGCATGGAGGACGGAAGCATCGGTACGGATTCGGTCAGGATTCAAAACGCGATCATCCAGGCAGACAGCGGGGACGGTGTCTGCCTGATGGTCGATCTTGGAAGCGGTATCATGAGCGCGGAAACCGCTATCGAACTGCTCGAATTCGACGATGAACATTCAGACATTCAGGTCCGGATCGCGGACGCGCCGATCCTGGAGGGCGCAGTGAGCGCAGCAGTCTCTGCTTTCACAGGAGACAGCCTGGAGCAGGTCATAATGGCCGCTGAAGAGGCCCGCGGCATGAAAAAGCTGGTATAATTGCTGGATATTATCCGGAACAACAGCCGGAATATTATCCGGAACAATTGCTGGAATATTATCTGGAACAATATTTGGTAACAATCTGTTTTCTGCAAAACCAACAGAATGATGGAGGGAAAAAATGAAAAAACTGATCAATGGTGTCGACAATGTAGTCGATGAGATGCTCAACGGTATGACAGCAGCATTTCCGCAGTATATCGAGCGTGTACCGGGCACGGATGTTGTCGCCCGCACAGGCGCGAAAAAGACAGACAAAGTCGTCCTGATCAGCGGCGGCGGCAGCGGACATGAGCCCGCCCACGGCGGCTATGTCGGCAAAGGCATGCTGGATGCCGCAGTAGCAGGCGCAGTCTTCACCTCCCCCACACCCGACCAGGTCTATGAGGCCATTCAGGCGACAGAGTGCGGCAAGGGCGCCCTCCTGATCATCAAAAACTACACCGGAGACGTCATGAACTTCGAGATGGCTGCCGACATGGCTGCCGACGAAGATATTGTTGTTGACAAAGTCGTCGTCGCGGACGACGTCGCAGTCGAGAATTCCACCTGGACCACAGGCCGCCGCGGCATCGCAGGCACAGTCTTCGTACACAAGATCGCGGGTGCCTGCGCAGAGACCGGCGCAGACCTGCCTGAAGTCAAACGTATCGCCGAAAAAGTCATCGCCAATGTCCGTTCCATGGGCATGGCCGTCTCCCCCTGCACGGTTCCCGCTGTCGGAAAACCCGGCTTTGACCTTGCGGATGACGAAGTCGAGATCGGCATCGGCATTCACGGCGAGCCCGGAACTCACCGCGAAAAGATCTCTTCCGTCAACAACACGGTCGACCATCTGGTAGGAAAGATCCTCGATGAAGGCATCTACGCAGAAGGCGACGAAGTCGCTGTCATGGTAAACGGTATGGGCGCGACCCCTCTGAGCGAGCTCTTCATTGCAAACCTGCGCGTCAAGGAGATCCTGGATGAAAAGAAGATCTCCATCGCCAAAACTCTTGTCGGCAACTACATGACTTCCCTCGATATGGCAGGCTTCTCCGTCACACTGCTCAAGCTTGACGACGAGCTCAAGGGCTTCCTCAATGCTCCAGCCGACACACCTGCCTACAAAGAGGTATAAACTTCACTGGTTATGATATAAGATATATAAGTATTTGATTTTTATGGAGGTCCGATGTCACTTCTGGATTATTTAAAGCCTGTAGATATAAATACTGAAGTAAACCGCTGCCGCACGACGAAAGGCGCCATTTTACTGGATGTGAGGACAGACGAGGAATACCGCCGGGGGCACATCGGCGGCGCCCGCAATATCCCCGTCGAAAAGATCGACAATGCAGAGAACCTTCTGCATGACAAGTCCGCCCCTCTCTTCGTCTACTGCCAGTCCGGTGCCCGCAGCAGGAAAGCTGTTTCAAAGCTGAAAAAAATGGGCTACACCGATGTAAAAAACATCGGCGGCATCGAGACCTATCAGGGACAGCTGCAGAGAGGAAAACGCTGATAAAACTGCGAAAATCTGATAAAGCCTTAGAAAGAGCTGATATAGTCCAATAAAACCAGATAAAACCTAAGAGTACCTGATAAAATAAATCCCTTCCTCCGGACTCCGGAATACGAATATTCCGCGCCTGAAGGAAGGGTTTATTTTTTGCCTTATTTGATTCCTGAATATACTCGATTACTATGTATACCCGATTTCCATATATGCCTGATTTCTATATAGACCCGATTTCCATATATGACCGGTCGAATTCGCTTTGCAGGATGTCTGTACAGATAACCTATTTCTTTTTGTTCTTTTTCTTCCCGACCACGGCCGACAGGACGAGGATCTTGAGCGGTGCGCCGAGCACCCGGCGGACCAGCCTGTGTCTTTTCCTTTTTTTATTTTTATGCACGGCCGCTGCAGCCACAGAAACAGCCGCCGCCTCTTTCAAGGCTTTTTTCCCTCCTTCTTCCTTCAGAGCCTTCTTCATGGCCTTTTCCTGCAGAGATTCTTTTGAGGCTTTCCCGCCCAGAGCATGATAGAGAGCCGTGTCCACTACCGGTTTCCCTGCCTTTGCCGGCAGGATTCCTCTTCCGCTCTTTGCAGGCGCAGCGGCCCGGACCTGTTCTTTTTCAACAATCCGTCTTTTTAAAACTCCCCGCGCTGCGAGGCCTGCTGCCTTCCAGACCAGTGATTTTTTCTTTTTTCGGGCCATAGAATTACTCCCTTCCCGGGCTTCTGCCGTTTCACTACCATTCTATTTCATTCTCTGTTTCGGAAATCCCGTCCCTTAACTCAGCTCCGCAGCAAGGTGCCGCAGATTTGCATGAATCAGCAAAATATTAAATAAGACAGCTAATTATATCATTTACTCCCGGATATTACTAATAGCCTTACTTAATGATAAACGAACCAATATAGGTATTATTGGACGGCATGGGCACGGTGCAGAAGACTCCGTTTCGTTTGCGCCTTGTCACGATGCGGACATAATATCGTGTATTCTTTTTGAGTCTGGAACCTCTGTACTCAGTGATCACGGCACTGGTCGCGTCTGCTTTTGTGGAAGTAGACTGGTTCCAGTACCATGTACCGTTGGGATTTGTTGTGAGGAAAACATTGTAACCATTGCATCCGTAGATGATGTTCCAGTTGATGTTCATCTTCAAATTGGATCCGGAACTCGCGTTTTTGGTCGTGAGCTTGGTCGGCGAAGGGGTGATGTATTCCACATTGGACCAGGGGCCGAATACACGCTTGCCTCCTGACATGTAGAAGGCCCTGACCATCATCTGACTTACATGCTGGGGATGAACTGTGCAGTCCCTATAGAGGACACTGGATTTGACAATGGTCCTGCTGGCATGGGATCCGTCTGTCCAGGACAGAAGCGTCTCGTATCCATCTGCACCTTCGGTCTTATTCCAGCCGATCCGGCAGCTGGTATAACTTGAATTGTTCCACTTGACAAAGCGGCAGTTGCCGGGCTTCTTCAGGGTTTTTCTGACAGTAATGGTTATTGTCTTTGAGCCTGCCTTATAGTTCGCTGTCTCAGCCGTGCTGACTGTGATGGTAACAGTGCCGAGTGCTTTGCCAGTGACAGTGCCGGCTGCGTTGACTACAGCGACTTTAGTGTTTGAAGACTTGAAAGTATAATTGGTGGTTTCCCTGGCACCGCTGGCTGTCACTTTTGTGGTCTTGCCGACACCAATACTTGCGGCAGCTGCTTTGACTGTAAAATTCTGGGCAGCTTTGCCGATTGTGAATGTCCTGGTAATTGTTCCTTTGTAATGCCCCTTGCCGCTTATGGTCACATTGGCTGTTCCTGCATTTATATTGTTCGTGTAGGAGAGAGTGTAGTCAGTGCCTGCCTTTAGAGTTGCAGTCCCCATCTTCACGACAGGTGACTGCGTCTGGGCTCTGCCATTGAAGGTCTTATTACTGATACCGGTCACTGTTGCAGTTTTGATATCGATACGATCTTCCAGGACAGTAATCTTGATTGCGATTTCATCGGATTCAAGATATTCGTCGGTATCAAAGGCATAGATATAGATTTTTGTGGTTCCCGGACTATAAGCGGTTACCAGTCCGTCCTCGTCTACATCGGCTATTGACTCTTCTGAGCTGTAAAACCCCAGTTCGCCCTTTGCCCCGCTGACAGTGATTTTTTTGCTCGCTCCGCAGGAAAGGGTCATATCACTGGCTGAGATGGTCTGAATCTTTTTGGACTCTTTTTTAAGATGTATAGTATAGCTTCCGTATTCATCGGAATAGCATGCCTTTGCAAGAATATAATATGTTGTTCCGGCAGTAAATTCTTTCGTCAATTTGAAATTACCGTCGTCACCACCGTATTCATTGTAAAAGAGCATATCATAGGAATCATTCAAGACTTCTACACGAGATTGCACAGTGCTGTCAGAAGAATATAATGTATAAGCCGATGTCTGTGTCGGCGTGAACTTAAACATTACAAAAGGCTGTTCTTCGGTCACACTGACCTGACGGTTATCCCCGGCTTTGATTGTCTGCGCAGTACCATAATTCAGATTGTCAACTACAAATTCGGCTGTTTCAAAATTGCCATAGCAGTCTTCAACATAGCATTTAAATATGTGTTTCTCTGTAATAGGTTCCGTTTTGTATGAAGAGGCAGCAGCGCCTTCTATTTCTTCTTCATCCATATACCAGGTGTAAATGAGACCGGACTTATTGTCGGCGGATACAACGACTTTCAAGTCAACAGATGTATTGACTGCAGTATAAATAATCTTTTCATCTGACTCCTCATCTTCGCCTTCCGGATATACTGTCAGGTGATTTTCGATGCTGATCGAGAAGTATATATCTTCTTCGTTCCCGGCTTCGTCGCTGATATTGCAGTAATAATAATCGCATTTACTTGCTGTAAAAGTATAGGTGGCAGAGGTTGCCCCTCGGATTGCCCTGTCATTGGAGTTATACCACTGGTAATATATATTTGAAGAAGATACTGCTTTTACCTGAAATGTAGCTTCTCCATTGTATGGAACCGCTATTTCCGATTCACTTACGCGTTCACAGCAAAAATCAGTTTTTTCCAGATGGACCTTGCAGGTGCCGCCATCGTCATCTGAAGAACAGACCAGGAAGTAATACGTCTTACCGGCTGTAAATATATGTGCCAATCGGAAATTGCCGTCTTCGTCTCTGCTGCCATATTCACCTAGCTGTTGTTTCTTCGAATCGTATAAAAGGCAGTCAGGAACGAATGTGTTATTGGAAGAATAGAAAGAATATCCGCTTGTTTGTTTGGGGACAAAGCGATAGAGGACATACCCTTCTCCATCTGCGATTCTCACATTTTTGGTGTCTCCGGCTTTGATCTCAATCGCAGCAGAAAAGTCATCCTCCGGGGAGAGCTCAATGTAATTCTGAGCATCTGTATTCACACTGTCTTTTTCAGCAGGTGCTGTTATGACAGTGCTGCTTTCGGGACTGTCCTCTTTTACCGTATCAGTTTCAGGGACCGCCCCTTCTTCCGGAGCAGCAGGTTCTGATTCCTGGACAGGTGCAGAGCTTTCAGTGTCCGATGACTCAGCCTCCTGTGCAGGAAGATTGGCTTCTGCCTCATTGTCAGCAGCGCTGCCCGCTTCTTCGGTTTCTGCTGTTTCGGCTTCGGCTGTTTCGGCTTCTGTCGAGTCTGTTCCCGATGATTCTGCAGTTTCCGTGTCTACTGCGTCAGTTTCCCCGGTGGTTTCCTCCTGACTGTCTCCGGCAGCGGCCTCCTCCGCAGATTCGGTCTCCTCTTCCGTATCAGCCTGTTCTGTGAATTCCGCCACTGAGGAGTCTGAAATTTCCTCCTGCTCCTCTGCCTCCTCAGCAGATTGTACAGCTTCCTCCTGCACCGCATCAGCTTCCGCAGTGATTGCGGTTTCCGTCCCCAGAGCAGTAATGCTTCCGAGCTGAATGCAGGTAGAAACTGACAGGGCTGTTGATAGCAGCAAGGCTATCACTTTTTGACATTTCATTTCCGTCCTCCTTTTCTTGTGTTTTTGCCCACGAATCCAAATCCGTCCTCTGTCTTATCCGCGTGACTACTGCCATCCTTATCTCTGCAATTCTTTCAGCACAGATAGTTCCCGCACCAGGCTCCATACAACTCTCCGGCCGGAAGGGGTAAGTCTGCTCCATGCCTCTTTGATCTGTGTGAACATCATATCCGAATCATCTGAAAAGAACTCCGTATCATCCGAAAGAGCAGAAGCAGCCCTGGGAGCAGCCAGGTCATCAGAACCCCGCCCCGTAACAGCCGGGTCGGAATCGGGAATTTCTTCATCTTCCTTCTTTTCAGGCTCTTCCAGTCCCAGAAGCTGTCTGACAGTCTCTGTAAGTTCCCGGCTGCCAGTCCGGTCAGCCAGATCCTCCAGGGATTTAGCCAGATAGGAGTTCAAACCCGGTTCAAACTGGTCCGGATTAAGCCGCACATATTCTTCGATCAGCTGGCTGTAAAGAGAATGAAGGGCGTCTGCAGGAGCACCGGCTTCATCTTCTCTTGCCGAATCCACAGCCCGGAAAAGACCGGACGCCGTGGAGGCAAAGGTTCCGATCAGGGGTTTCTGACATGTGTCTACACAGTCCTTCAGACGCTCCGGTTCCATTCTGATCAGCTCTGCAAACTCCTCATCGTCCACCCCGAGTGTCTTTTTAAATTCTATTAATATCTGATAATACTTTTTGTGATCATTCATGACAATCCTCTCCCACACAGATTCCCGCTGAAAGCTTCTGTGAAGCGATCAGGAAAAACATAAAAATCGTTAAAAAAGGTGGTTCTTCATTTACAACTTTATCTGTTGAAGCGGCATTCGTCAACGCCCTCTATTCATTCTTCCACTTCCACTTCCTTCACTATTCTGTACTTTTCTGTCAGCGCTCCCGAAACGAGTTTTGTCATATCAAAAATGAAACACCTCTGAAACGCAGAAAGAAGATCTTCCTGCAAATCTGTGTTTACGATCAATGATTCCTACTACATCATTTACAACAGTATACTGATTTCTTGACTCTGTAAAAAAAGTCCGCAGGCCGCTCCTGAGTACATTACTATTGTACCATTAAAGCACTGCAGCCGTTCGTTATTGAGTGACATTTTGGTGGTTTGTATATAAAAAGCCGGCACCCCCTCCATCTCAGGAAGAAGTGCCGATTAATCTTTAATCCCTTTATTCTGTTACAACCACATTTTCACCATACCGATCAAGAACCGATATAAAAGCTCGAAAATCCTTATTTAATGATGAACGACCCAATATAGGTATTACTTGCCGGCATGGGCACAGTGCAGAATACACCATTACGTTGACGTCTTGTGACAATTCGTACGTAATAACGGGTATTCTTCTTGAGATTAGAGCCCCTGAACTTGGTGATGGCAGCACTGGTCGCGTCTGCTTTTGTGGAAGTGGACTGGTTCCAGTACCAGGTTCCGTTGGGATTTGTTGCGAGGAAGACATTGTAACCGTTGCATCCGTAGATGATGTTCCAGTTGATGTTCATCTTCAGGGTGGATCCGGAACTCGCGTTTTTGGTAGTGAGTTTGGTCGGCGAAGGGGTGATGTATTCCACGTTGGACCATACGCCGTACACGCGGCTGCCCGATATATTTTTATATGCCCTGACCTTGAACTGGCTGACATGGTTGACTGCGACCGTGCATTTCTGACTGAGGACATTAGATTTCAGACTTGTCGTCACAGCGTGACTTCCGTCAGTCCAGCTCAAGAGGCTCTGGTAGCCGTCAGCGCCTTCCACCTTGTTCCAGGCGATCTGACAGCTGCTGTACTGCGCATTGTTCCACTTATTGAAGCGGCAGCTGCCGGGCTTAGGCAGACCAACTGTGATCGTAATCGTTTTGGATGCCGCATAATAGTTCGATGTAGCGGCAGATGCTGCCGTGATCGTCACCTTACCGAGCTTCTTCCCCGTTACAACACCAGTGGCAGCATTGACGGCGGCGATGGATGTATCCGATGACTTGAATGACTTCGTGCCCCTGGCGCCAGTGATCGAGACCGTCGCAGTCCTTCCTACGGTAATGGTGTAAGCAGTGGACTTCACCGTAATCGGCTGGGACGCCTTGTTGATCTTGAAATTGGCAGTTTTGGTGCCGGAAAACCTGCCCTTGCCGGTGATCGTCACAGTCGCCGTGCCCGCGTTAATATTATTGGAATAAGAGACCGTGTAGTCCGTGTTCGGAGTCAATCTGGTCACTCCGATTGTTACTACAGGAACCGGCGTCAGGGCCTTGCCTGTGTATGTTTTGGCTGAGAGACCCGAAATGACTGCATCACTAAAATGCTGGGTTACATTCCAGTTGTAGTGGATCACTGCATTGAGAAGTGGATCATTATCATTTTTAATATCTATCTGATTCCACTGGGCCTGGGAACCTGTGTAATAAACTTCTGCGAGATTTTTGCATCTGTAGAATGCATATTCTCCAATGATCGACACACTCTTCGGAATCTCGATCTTTTTCAAATTACCGCACTCATTAAATGCATATCCCTGGATTTCCTTAACGTTCTTCGGAATCTTGACGCTCGTAAAGCTGCTGCATTCAGAAAACGCAAACTCGCCAATGCTCGTCACGCTATCAGGAATCGTGATGTTTGACAGGCTGCTGCACATAGCAAATGTACCGTTTTTAATACTTGTCACGCCATTTGGGATTTTGATGCTCTTCAGGCTGCTGCATTGACTAAAGGTGTCATGCCCGAAAGATTTTACGCTGTCCGGAATCGTGATACTCTCAAGACTCTTGCAGTAAAAAAATGTCCATTCGTTGATGCTCGTCACACTTTTCGGGATCGTGATGTTCTTAAGACTCTTGCAAAAATAAAATGCATATCCACCGATGCTTGTCACGCTGTCCGGGATCGTGATGTTCCTTAGGCTCTGGCAATAATGAAATGCAAATGTCCCGATGCTTTTCAAGCCGTTTCCTATTTTGATAGTCGTCAAATTCTCACAATCATCGAATGCTCTGGTTCCTATGCTTGTCACACCGTCTTTCACTATAACCGTTTTTATTGTTTCTCTTTCTGTGTACCAGGGACTGCCTTGATAATTATAATTATTCATCTTCCCCGTCCCACTGATGGTCAGGGTTCCCTGATCATTCAGAGTCCATGTCAGATTCGTTCCGCACTTCCCGGAAGCCACAGTACTCATCATTGCGTCCGTCAACACTGTTTCCTGATCACCCGGCTCAGTAATCATTTTCTCCTGAAGGGTGCCATTTTCCATATCTGTTTCCGATGGGGCTGCATCATCCGAATCCTCTGTTTGCCCGTCCCGACCAGTCGCAGCATCATCTGCTTCCATCTCTCCAGCAGTATCCTCTTCCAGTTCAGTGTCTTCAGTATCTGTATTTTCGTCAGCTGTGTTTTCTTCGGCATCACTTACTGAAGTATCACCCGCTGTAACATCACCCGCTGCATTCTCACCCGCTGCCGCAGCATCCGTTGCCGTATTCCCTGCTGCTTCCATGGTATCTGCAGTATTTCCGGATTCTTCGCCCGATGTCTCTGCTTCTTCACCAAAACCTTTGTCAGTTATGCGCTCTGTTTCTTTTTCAAAGCCTTGACCATTTATACTTTCCACTGCTTCTTCAGTTGCAGCTTCTTTTGATGCATCAGATTCAGCCGCTGATGTATCAGATTCAGATGCTTCTTCCATTTCTGCTTGAGATGCTGCCTCTTCAGCTGCACCCTTTGCCGCCCCGGCTTCCTCTGCCGCTTCTTTTGCCATTTTCTCAACAGAAACCTCAGAAGTATTTCCCCTGTCTTCTGCCGCAAACACAGGAACTGCTGCCGCCCCCGCCGTCAGTGCTCCCGCAAGCAGAACTGCCGCTATGCGCCTAGTAATACCATTTACTTTTTTCATACAGCTATCCTCCAGTAACAGAAATATGTGGTCTTCGTATCACCAATCATCTCTTTATTTACGCAACACATATATAAAAAAGCGCGTGCAAACAATCTAGAACATCCTATGCTCCAGATTATTTGCAAGCGCTCAGATTCCAGGTTAATCGGTGTATTGCCGTCATTGTTTCTTCCCAGGGTATCAATAACAGGTACCATACTAAAGTAATTATAGATTCCGCAAGAATGTAGTCAGGATTTTTCCGAATCAGTGTCTCGTAGTGTTCTTCCTGATTAGCGATGGAGCCTTCCTGATCATCTTGTTCTACAGACACGCAGCAACAGGCAGCCACCTTCATGGATCTTTGTAAAAAGAATCAGGATGTCACCAGACCCACTAATTCTTCCAGCTTCTCAACAGTAATATGCAGAATACGAGCAACCCTCTCAGGCTCCAGCCCATCATCCAGCATGTCTTTAGCGACCTGAGTCAGTCTGTTGCGGTCAGCTTCTTTAGCACCTTCTCTGTATATCCTGCTCGCTTCTGTTTCGATCACTTTCCCACGCATAATCTTTTCCACTCCTTCCTTCACTATTCTGTACTTTTCTGTCAGCGCTCCCGAAACGAGTTTTGTCATATCAAGAATGACACATCTCTGATATTATCCTGTTCCCGACGATCACATTCTCGTCAAGAGCGATCTGTGTGGCATACTCAAATATCCTGACAACCATGGTACTGTCGGGCTTCGACTGGCACTCGATCAGATATTTCCCACTACATTTTCCTGTACGCTCAACGATTTTGAAGGAACTGTCTGTGATCCGTTTCTCCAGATCCCCGTCCATGGTATTGATGAAATGCTCGTTCTGGCCGAATATGACCTTTGCATCATTCGGATACTTTTTTCCAAAGATCTCATTGATCACAGGAATGAGCAGATCCGGACAGTCGTTTGTCATTGTCCGGAATGCATCGTCATAAGGTGTCCCTGCAGCAGCGCTCTCTTTCTGCTCCTCTGATGCGTTTTCGTTTTTTATGCTGTCAATAACCGTCATGTCATTTCCGCTCTTTTATATATAAATATTATACTTCCGAAATATTTAATTCAAGATGAGTTCACTGCTATCCTTTGGAAGAATCATCTTTTTATCGATTTCATAGTTTTTGCGTACCTGCAAAAAAGATTTCGACATTTTCTAAAATTTGCGACCATGGCCTGCGTTCACAGACATATATGATGAAAACTACGCGTGCTGTCGCGCTTACACGCTCTCAGCCCGCTCCAACCACTCGGATTCCGCTCATTTTGCATGATTGGCATGCAAAATGGCTCCTTCCTCGTGTTTGGGCGCTCGCCAAATGTCTGCAAATGCTCATGCGAGCATGGCATTTGCAGCCGCCTGGCTCGCTGTTTTCATCATATTTTTCTATAATACCCTGCCGAAGATTCCTCCACTCTGCCCTCAATCTTCAGACGCATGAGGCAGGAAACCAGTTCCGACAGAGAAACCGGGACTTCCGCTTTTGCAGAGTCAGAAAAAGGATCAGGCCCGCTCACCTCTTCCAGGATCCGCTCTATGTGCTTTTCATCTTCTGAAGAGAGCAGCCGCAGGATCCTCCGGTCCAGCGTCTCTGGAGTCTCTGGAGTCATTTGCTCCAAATTATTTTCTTGATGCTGCTCTGTATCTTCCCATTCTTCTTCCTGCATTTCAGCATTATTCCAATCCTCTTTCTGCTGCTCAGCATTCTGCAGATTCCTGTTTTTCAACCCTGTTTCCAGCCAACCCTCTTCCTTCATTTCCGCATTTTGCCGGTCAATTATCTGCGGGTACGCCTCTGCCCGGTTCTCTTTTTCTATAGATTCCTGATCTATTTTGATCCTGCCGGACGGCTCAGGCTCCCTCTTCATCGTCTTTGCCGCCTTCCGCTCCCCCTTTATACCTTCTTCCTCACTTCCCGTTCCGAAAAAGTACTCCAGGATATCCTGCGGGCAGGTCGCCGGTCCCGCGCCCTGACGGATCAGGCGGTTGCATCCGTCGCTGAGGGAATCACTGACCCTCCCGGGGAGGGCATAAACTTCCCGTCCCTGCTCCAGCGCCATGTCGACTGTGATCAGGGTTCCGGACCTCTTTCTGGCTTCAATCACCAGGACCAGATCCGAGAGTCCGCTGATGATACGGTTTCTCGGCGGAAACAGCTTGGCGATCGGCTGCATGCCGGGGGGATATTCCGACAGGACTCCGCCCTGCTGCTGCAGGCGCTCGTAGAGTTCCCGGTTTTCCTCCGGATAACAGATATCCACTCCGCAGCCCAGCACGGCATAGGATCTGCCGCCGGCATCCAGCGCTGCCTTCTGCGCGATCCCGTCGATGCCTCTTGCCATCCCGCTGATCACTGAGATCCCGCGGGCACCGATCCGCCGTCCGAAGCGGCGGGCCTGCTCCCTGCCGTAACCGGACGCAAGGCGGGCTCCGATGATGGCTGCGGCAGGCTCATTTTCCAAAGGCATGCTCCCTTTATAATAAATCCCGAAAGGGGGATCCGGGATCTCCCTGAGTTTCTCTGGGAATCCCTCCTCCAGGACAGATACAAACCCGATCCCTGCCCGGGCCAGCTCCTCCTCGATCCGCTCCGGTTCCTGCCTGCGGGCATTTAAAAGGGCCTGCCACTCCTCGCGGCTGCCCGGTGTTTTTGCACCCGCTTCTCCCCAGAGAAAGCGCAGCTCTTTCTCGGGCGCAGTATACAAAAGCCTGGCAGCCAGGCCCGGATCCTGTTCGTCTCCGGCTGCCTCCAAAGAAAAGGAACCAGTTTCTTTCTCTGTGGAGAAGATACCGTCCTCTGCCACCATCGAAAAAAGGCTGGCCCCGCCTGCGGCCTGCATGAGCGAAAACTTCTTTTTTCTGCCGATCCCCCTGATTTCTGCCAGCCAGCAGAGGTACTTGTGATTGGTGTTCTTCATCTCCCTTATCTCCCGAATTGCAGCGATTCTCCCTGCCGATAGGTATATGCCAGATAGATGTGCTCCTCCCGGATCCTGTCTTCCCCCTCCAGATCCGCAATGGTCCTGGCGACACGTATGATCCTGTGATAAGCTCTCACACTCATTGCCTCCGACTCAAAGAGATCCTTAAGGCATCCCTTTTCCCTCTCTCCCAGGGGGCAGTATTTCTCCAGGTCCGCCGCCCGCATATCCGAATTAAAGCGCAGGCCATCGCTGTCCCTGAAGCGGCAGCGCTGCCGCTCACAGGCCTCCATGACACGGGACCGGACCGCAGCGCTGTCTTCCTCTGCCCCGGCTGATCTCTGCAGATCTTCGATCCTGGCCCTGGGCACCGTGATGCACAGATCCATCCGGTCAAGCAGAGGTCCCGAGATCCTGCCCAGATATCTCCTGATCTCCCAGGGCTTGCACCGGCATCTGTTCCGGTCCGGAAAGTGGCCGCAGGGACATGGGTTGCAGGCCCCGAGCAGTATAAAACGGGACGGATAGCGGTAGCTTCCGGACTGGCGCACAATGGTCACTTCGTGATCCTCGATAGGCTGACGCAGCAGGTCCAGCTGGTCCCGGCCGAATTCCGGTAGCTCATCCAGAAAGAGGACTCCCCTGTGGGCAAGTGAGATCTGGCCCGGCATAGGGACCATGCCGCCGCCCACAAGGGCTGCCCTTGTGATCGAATGATGAGGGGCCAGAAAAGGCCGGCGGAGGACAAGGGGCTCTCCCTGTCCCAGCATGCCCGCCACGCTGTAGACCGCTGAGACTTCCATGCTCTCTTCAAGGGTCAGGGGCGGCATGATGCCGGGCATGCATTTCGCCAGCATGGATTTTCCGGTGCCGGGCGGGCCCGTCATCAGCATGTTGTGGAAACCTGCCGCCGCGATCTCCATCGCCTTTTTGGCTATAGCCTGGCCCCTTACATCCGAAAGATCCACTTCCGCAGGTTTTGCCGCAACCTCTTCAAACAGTGCCTTCAGATCCACCTTTCCCGGGGGCAGCAGCTGGTCCCGTTTCCGGGGAGAAGCGGTCATATACATGATCAGTTCGTTCAGGGAGCGGACTCCGACCACCTTGATGCCCTCCACCACAGCACCCTCCTCCAGATTCTCCGCCGGCAGGATACACAGGCGGATGCCCTGTGCCTTAGCTGTCTGTACGATGGGAAGGACACCGCGCACCGGCCGGATCTCTCCATTGAGGCCCAGCTCCCCTGCAACAAGGACATCTTCAAAATCCTCCTGCCGCAGCATCTCCATACAGATCAGTTCTCCCACTGCTACGGGCAGGTCGATCACGATCCCCCGCTTGGGAATGTCCGCCGGAGCCAGGTTCACGGTGATCCGCGCTGCCGGCAGCGGTATCCCCGTGTTCTTCAATGCGACACGTACACGCTCTCCCGCTTCCCGCACTTCCCCGCTCATGAACCCCACCATGTTGAAGGCAGGCAGTCCATTAGAGATATTTGTTTCCACCCTCAGCAGATAGCTGCTGATGCCGTGAACCGCCCCTGTCATCACTGCACTGTACATTCCATACGCTCCGTTTCATTTTGCTAAGTTCCATTTTATTGCCAAACATCTTATATATGAATTACATATATAAAGTTATTATCCATTTATATTAATCTTTTGTCAACCTGTTTTGCCTTCCGGATTGTACATTTCCCATCGCATTGATATAATAAATCTGACAGTAAGAGCTGTGGAACCACGCGAACTTGCCTTCTTTTTCTCAGATATTTCACATGGTTTTTCGGCTCAGCAAATCCGAACCCGTTTCATTCTCAATGCCATGCTGTCTTATGCTGTATTGCGCGGACACAGGCAAAAGCCGGAAAAGCCGGGAAGCAGCGATGCATGGCAGCCACCATCATGCAAGGAGGATCTGACAATGGCAAAAAAGGTTTTATTGTTATGCGGTGATTTCACGGAGGATTATGAGACCATGGTTCCCTTCCAGGCGCTCGGCGTCCTGGGCTATCAGGTGGATGCGGTCTGCCCCGACAAAAAGGCCGGAGAGACTGTCGCCACTGCCGTCCATGATTTCCTGGGCGAGCAGACCTATACCGAGCTTCGGGGCCACAATTTCGCTCTCACAGCTGACTTTGACGCTGTAAAAACAGAGGAGTACGAAGGCCTGTTCATTACCGGCGGCCGCGCTCCGGAATACATCCGTCTGAATGCACGTGTCCTGGAAATCGTCCGTGAATTCTTTGCTGCCGGCAAACCTGTCGCTGCAATCTGCCACGGGCCTCAGGTACTGGCCGCAGCCGGTGTCCTCAAAGGCTATCAGGCAACCGCTTATCCCGCAGTCGGACCGGATGTAACGCTGGCCGGCGGCACCTATGTAGAAGTTCCTGTCGATCAGGCGGTTGTCGACCGCAATCTTGTCACGGCACCTGCATGGCCCGGTGATACCGCGATCGTGCGCGAGTTTGCAAAACTCATGGGAGCAAAGATCGAAATCTGACAGACATGAAAATAAAGATCTGACAGACATGAAAAACAGCACCGGCAGGCACATTGACCAGACTCCAATCAATCTTAAACAGCAGCTTGCATAAGACACTCCTGCAGGTTACATAAGATGCGCCCGGCAGCGGTTTGTTTAAAAACCTGAGATCTGATCACAAAAAAGAAACCGGCACCTTCCCTGCTTCCATTCGATACAATCGATAAGAAGCGATGGGCGGTGCCGGTTTTAAGTTTATGATTATTGTCTGCAGCTTTTCAGGAGCTGCTGTCTGTCAGTCAATCAGACGATCAGATAATCCTGCAATTATGCATGGTGAAGGTAGCTGGCATTGACATAGCCGCTCTTTCCGGAGGAGCAGGTTTTGGATTTCTTAACAGTAACCCATGTATAATTGGTGGTCTTTCCCTGGAAGTCGTTCTTCACAGCGACTGTCGGTCCTGTGATATCAACCAGGTCACCATTCTGGAGCTGGCCGATCTCGTTGCGATAATCGTAACCGGGAGCATTTCTCAGTGCCAGATATCCGGTCTGAAGACCTTTGACCTTCTTATGGGTGGAGCCGCCTTCAGCGATTCCTGTGATTCCGCCCCTTCCGCCTGCTGCCTGCTCAAGCTCTTCATCATTCATTTTCTCGAATTCGTTTGCCATGATTTTTCTCCTTTTCTTTTTGAAACAATCTTTTTGAAACTGATTAATGTTTCTTTTTACTTCCCTCTTTTGCCGCCGCGTTTCCGCGGCTCTGTGTTTTTGTTTACATTGCCAGTATATCAGGCTTTCTGTCACAAAACTGTCATACGCTTTTCTGCGTCCCTGCCGCCGCGTTTCCGCGGCTCTTTGTTTTGTTTATGCTGCCAGTATATCAGGCTTTCTGTCACAAAACTGTCATACGCTTTTCTGCGTCCCTGCCGCCGCGTTTCCGCGGCTCTTTGTTTTGTTTACATTGTCAAGTATACCAGAAGAACTGTCACAAAAGCGTCACAGACTGAAAACTTTTTCCTGCGTTTTCTGCCTCCTTACCATCTTACTCTCCCATCACCTGGAAGACAATATCTCTTTCCCGGTTTCTGGTATCACACTCGACCAGGGTAAGGTTCTGCCAGGGGCCGATGGTGATCCGCCCGTCCACGAAGGGGATCGTGATGAAGGGAGAAAGCAGCAGGGAATGGATATGAGAGGATCCGTTGTCGTCTCCCCATGTGTTGTGGTGGTGATAATAGCGGACATGGCCGTTCTCATCGCGGTAAGGTGCAATGCCCTGCATGGCCTCCCGCACATCGTGTCCCACGAGTCCGGGCTCAAACTCCAGTGTCGTCAGTGCGGCAACGCCGCCTGTCGTAAATCCGGTAATGATCCCGCTGCGGATATGTTTTTCCCTGCAGGCCGCGTCGACCGCGCTCTGAAAATCACCGGTCACGTCGATCATGCCCATGTTGCCTTTTGTGTGATACGATTTTGTCACTGTATATACTGCCACTTTCCCGTTCTCCTTTTTGGCTTCACATGCGTTTTTCCATCCAGTCCAGCAGGTCCGCGTAGACCTGATCCCGATCCACCTCATTGAGAATCTCATGCCGGTCATTTTCATAAAGGATCATTTTCAAATCTCTGATGCCTGCCTTTTTATACATCTCCCAGACCTTCTTCACTCCTTTTCCATAGTCGCCGACCCCGTCATCCGCACCGGATACGAGCAGCAGAGGAAGATTTTTGTGGATCCGGTCTGCATTTTGCGGCAGACAGGAGTGCTTTACCGTATTAAACAGAGCGTGATAGCCGTTCAGGGTGAAGGTATACGTACAGGCAGGCTGTTTGTAATACCAGCTGGCAATCTCCGCATCCTTTGTCAGCCAGCTGTTTTCCGGATCCCGGCCGGTCATATCAAATCGTTTATTGGAGCCCAGGGCGATTCCGGTCATGAGGCTGCTTCGGTGGCGCCAGCCGTAAATCTTCGAGAGAAGATTTGTCAGCCTGATCCCCAAATGAGACATGCGGGGATCCGTATAACCGGTCCCCATGATGATCGCACCCTTCAGGCCCTTACTGCGAAATGCCAGATAACTGCGCAGAAGAAAAGATCCCATGCTGTGCCCCAGCATAAAATACGGGACATCCTTGTATTCCTTCTGCATGATCCGCCGCAGGTGATGAATATCCTGCAGCAGGATCCCGGCGGGATTTCCGGGGGCAAAATAACCCCAGTCTCTGCGCGAGAGGACCGATTGTCCATGCCCGATGTGATCATGCCCGACGACAAGAATGCCATTCGCAGCCAGATATTCTGCAAAAGGCTCATACCGTTCAATATACTCTGTCATGCCATGTATGATCTGCAGGACGGCCCTGCACTTCCCTGCTTCCGGGATCCAGCGCGTAGCATGAACCGGTGTGCGCCCGTCTTTGGACATAAAGGTAAAATCTACTTTCATTTCTTCTCCGGAAAATACTCTCTCTCAGTCAATCCTTCCTGCCACGTCTGTGCAGAGTAATATCAATCTTTTTTCTCCTGATGGAAGCGCCCGAGGATCCTTTCGGTCGGGATCGCATTGATAAAAGCGTCCGGATCGATCTGCTGGATCACTTCGGTGACACGCTTTACGTCGGATCTTGCCACTACTGAATAGACGACATTGCGCCAGTCCTCTTTGTAGCCGCCCTCTGCGGCCCAGATGGTGGAGCCGTGGTGCGTGGTCTCGTGGATGGCATTTTTGACCTCATTCCATTTGTCCGTGACGATAAAAAGCGTCTCCTGCTGATAATTGCGGTAGAGCAGGCGCAGGATCTGAGTGGATGTATATTGGAAAATAATGGAATACAGTGCTTTATCCCAGCCGAAGAAATATCCGGCCGCAAGCAGGATGACTGCATTGAATCCCAGGATGATATTGAAACTGTCCACGCCCCGTTTCTGAGACAGATAAATTGAAATAAAATCTGTTCCTCCTGTCGTTGCGTTGACTCGCAGGCACATTGTCATCACAAAGCCGTTGATCAGACCGCCGAAAATACTGATCAGAAGCGTGTCATAGGTGATCGGGCGCGCCGGGATCAGATCCGTCAGGAAGCTGGTCAGCAGGATCATCTCACAGGAAAAGATCGTGAACTTTTTTCCTATAAAGCGGAATCCTATATACACTGGAAATGCGTTGAGCAGAATATTAATGATGGAATATGGAAGTTCCAGTGAAAAATACTGAAGCGCGATGCGCTGGATCAGAATCGTCAGACCGGTTGCCCCGCCCGGATACAGACCGCCTGTCCGGACGAACGTCTTAATGTTCATAGCCATCAAGAGCGATGCAATTGCCACTACTACTGCTCTTCTTAAATCTTTCGCCTCCCACTTTATACCCTTCAAACCAATATCCTTTCGATTTCATTTTTTGTAACTATTCAGCTTCACCGGAATTTGTCTCAAAACCGGGACGGGGAGCTTGCTTACCGGACAGGTTTGAGACAAATTCCGGTGGAGGCCTGGGGGCGGAGCCCCCCGGACTTTCCACAGCGGGCAATGCCGTGCATTGCGAGCCGGGGAAAGCTGAATAGTTACCATTTTTTCAGTTTCGCTTTCCGTCCTTGTCGTCTTTGTCGTCTTTTTCGTCTTTTTTGTCTTTCCGCTGATCTGCCGTGCACCGGCTAGTCCCGACAGCACATCGGCTGATCTCATCCGCGCACCGCTTGTTCCGGCGCGTTAATCCAGCATGGCTTGTTCCGGTGTGTTAATCCAGCACGGCTTGTTCCGGTGTGTTAATCCAGCACGATATGCGAGAACACTTCGCCGATGCTGTCATGGAAAGCCAGATCCGCGTAGCTGTCCTGTGATGTCTTGTCACGGTTTACGATGACAAGGTATTTTCCGCGATAAGAGCTGACCAGGGACGACGCCGGATAGACGGTCAGAGAAGTCCCGCCCACGATGAGAAGATCGGCTCTGGCGATCAGCCTTCCTGCGCCCGCCCAGGCATCCTCAGGAAGCATTTCTCCGTAGAGCGTGACGTCGGGACGGATCTTGCCGCCGCAGCTGCAGTGCGGGACTGCCTCCTTGCTCTCATAGATCGCGTCCGAAGGATAGGTCTTCCCGCAGCGGTCACAATAGTTGCGCAGCGTGGATCCATGTACCTCATAGACCACTTTGCTTCCGGCCAGCTGATGCAGTCCGTCGATATTCTGGGTGATGACTCCGTCAAGCTTTCCCTTTGCCTCCATCTCCGCCAGCTTGTAATGCGCCTTGTTGGGCATGATGCCGCGGGCATCCATCTTCTGGCGATAGAATTCATAAAAGACCTTGGGCTCACGCTCCAGGCAGGGGTTGCTGAGCAGGTATTCCGGCTGGTAGGCATCAAAACGCACATCGTGCTGATTGTAAAGACCGTCTTTACTGCGGAAATCCGGAATTCCGCTCTCAGTGGAAACACCGGCACCACCGAAAAAGGCGATGTGCTTCGAGGCGGCGATCATCTCATTGAGTGCCTCGTATTTTTCCTCCCCTTTCAGGCGGGTCAGATGTGTCTTTTCTTCCTTCAGTGTTGCAAAGCATCCGATGTGTTTCATCTCCCAAATCCTCCTTTTCACACTCTTCACTGCATGCCGAAGCGAAAAAACTATATCGACAAGGTTTTACTTTTACATCTCCGGTTTCATCAGCTGTCCGCCAGGGTCCGCAGGATCTGCAGCACAGTGCCCTCACTGCCCTCCTCCGGCGGCGCAAAGGTATGGGCGCAGGCCGCCTTGACCTCATCCACGGAACGCTCGGAACACCAGCTGTTTTTGGCAGGTGCCAGCATGGTCAGATCGTTCATGGCATCGCCGAACACCATGTATTCCTCCTGCCCGATCCCGTAGGTATCGCAGAGCTTTTTTACCGCGCTTCCTTTATTGACATCCTGTTTATTAAAATCAATGAATACCAGACCCGCGGGCGCAACGGAAAAGACCTCCTTGAAAGGATCCAGCTCCGGATCGTGAAAATGCCGGTCCGGTCCGTCCGGATACACAAGGCTCAGCTTGGTGATCGGGACACCCAGCGCTTCCACGTCCTCCACGCTCTCGATCTCAACGCCGACGCCCGCGATAAAGTCCAGATAGGCCTGATCCGTGCTTTCCGTATAGGATTTTGACCAGGAATCAATGTGCCAGTTTTCGCCCCTTTCTCTGGCGAAATCCAGGGCGTAGGAAATCTCTTCCCGGCTTCCGATGGGCACAGCCTCCAGCAGCTTTTCGCCCTCTACGACTACGCTCCCGTTCGAGCACAGATAGGTCAGCCGCTCCCTCAGCTCCGGAAAAAGATTCCGCAGGCTGGAATAGGGCCTTCCGCTTGCTAGGACGACCCGCACACCCTGATCCAGGAGCCTTCCGATCACCTCTGTCACCTCCCGGGGCGGCACAGGTGTTGCTTCGGGAAGAAGCGTTCCGTCGATGTCTGTCACTATCATTTTAATCATGCAGATTACTCCGTTCTCAGGGATCAAAATTCATCGATATTTTTCTAAACCCATCTACATTATTCTATCATTTTCATACCGCTGACGACACCGCTTTTATAGAAAAAAAGGTGACAGTTTCCTGTCACCCGTTTTCTCCTGCGTCATAACGCTTCTGTATTATACTTCCTCCCCGCATCTTGGGGTGCTCCTCTTCCACAACCTGTGCGACTGCCAGGAAATTCTGGATCTGCTCGATCCTGCCCTTACAGGAGAAGTATCTCTGCTGACGCCCCTCTCCGTCCCACCAGCGGTTGAAGTCCTCCAGGGAATGCGTCTGATGGTACAGTTCCATAGAGATGAGGAGCTGCGTCATTTCCTCACGCAGCTCCGCAATCTCATCCTGATACATTTGATAATCATACTGAGAAATGATCATTACTTTCTCTCTTTACTTTCTCTCTTTCCGGACATGCCGCCGCTCCTGCGCGGCGGCTCCATGCTGAGAACGACGCAAAAACAGTTTCTCAGCCGCGTTCAGCTGATATCAGAAGGTCACCTCTCCGTCATGGGACAGAAGAGATACTGAGTGGACCGAACGCATGGAGGAGAGTTCTCCTGCCAGTTCATCGCCCTTGTTTACAGCCAGCTCAATCACAAGATTCAGCTGCCCGCCGGAAATATTTCTGGATTTCTCGGTGTAGAAACGGCTGTATTTGCGCACGATCTGGCGGATCGCCTTATTGGTCTCCTTGTCGTTGTCCGAATTGATGACCAGGATCATAGGAGCGCGTCCGAGCGGGATACGGCTCAGGATCAGGACTGCCAAAGTGACTACAACCGAGAGAATGATTGCGATTTCCGACAGGCCTGCTCCGCAGATGATACCCACACTGATCGACCAGTACAAAAAGACCAGATCCATAGGCTCTTTGATAGCCGTACGGAAACGGACGATGGACAGTGCACCGACCATACCGAGGGAGACAACGACGCTGGACTGGATGGTCAGGATGATCGCCGTTGTGATCAGAGACATGCAGACCAGCGAAATATTGAAGTTCTTTGAATAGAAGGTGCGCCGGGTCAGAAGTCTGTAGCAGAAGAAAATATATATACCCAATACGAGCGAGAAGCAAAGGGCAACAATGATCCCTTTCGTTCCCAGTTCTATTGTGGAATATCCTTCCAGAAATGATTTTTTAAAGATATCAGAAAATGACATTACTCTTCCTCTCTTTCCTATTGTATATTCATATACTTACATATGCATATCTGCGGCCATTGTCCTGCCTTTGCAAACATGCATGTTTCCAGACGATCCGAATCCCCTCAGAGCATATACCCCTGGAGATTGTAGGTCCTGCAGAGATAGTATTTTGAAAATGTTTCCAGACGCATGTTCGTCATCTGGATCGCATGATAGATGTAATCCGGGAGATATTCGTCGAATTTCACCTCCAGCAGGTGCTGTCCCTTGGGGAGCACCGGCCTCTCCGGAATATCTTTGCTGAAAAACTGGTCAAATGACGGTGAAGAGGTGATATTCATATCAAAGGTCACGCGTACATTGCCCTCATCGCAGACAAATGGTCTGCGCAGATACTGCACGATCACCTTGGGCTGCATCAGCTGCGTTCGCTGCTGCAGGAGCATGCGGTTCAGGAGAGGAGGATTCTCCGCCGTAATGGGAATCGGCTCCAGCCTGATCATTTTTTCATATTGATCGCGTGTGATCCGGCAGCTCTTTTTCTGGATCATGCCGTATTCCTTGCGCTTGCACTCCAGCGAGATCCTCCGGTCGCTGCAGTTGTAGATACGCACACGCCATTTTTCACGCGGACTCACGCCGCTCTCGTTTTCATTCAGACACCGGTCATACAGATCATCAAAATATGTGCTCCGAATCAGATAACACCCGGTATCATCTGTATGCGGATCCGGTCTCATCACATCCTGCAGCCTTACTTCCAGCATCTTGAGCTCGGCTGCAGAGCAGAGATATTTCAGCTCATGCCGGAACTTGGGCTCGGCTATCCTTTTTGCCACACTGATTTCCTTTCTGTATCCTTTTGATCCTTTATTCTTTTTGATCCTTTTTATCTTTTGATCTTTTTGATTCTTCTGATTCCTGAACCACTTATTCCGGACCGGTTTCAATTCAAGCCGGATTTTCATTCGATTCGGATTTTCATTCGACTCGGATTTCAATTCAGTTCAGAGTTTCATACGATTCAGTTATTACTACATAACTATGAATATTGTACCACATATCTCACAGAAACATGGATTCTTTTTCCCATTGTTCCCTGAAAATATGAGTCTTCGGGTTACTATTCACAGTCTCCGCGTTCGAGGTGTTTTTGCATGTGTTTTTTCATGCAAAAACCCGAGTAAAATGGCGTTTGCCCATGCTCGAAGAGCATTTGGAATGGGCAAACGCAAGTTACTATCACAGTTCCGAAGGGACTGTGAATAGTAACGTCTTCGGGGACGGTTCTGAAAAACTCATTGCACGCAATGAGTTTTTCAGAACCGTCCCTCGTAACTCACCTCGTGATTCATTCAACACTATTATCATATAGGCCAAACCTTAATTCAGCCTTATAGAGAATTCTGTGCAGACTCTATTTTTTCCCGGGTCCACTGATCCACCTGCCCGCGCAGGGCGCTGAGCCAGGGGGAAAAAGCAGCCTCTTTTTGGCCGTATGTCAGCTGCAGGTCATATTCGAGGGGCAGCCAGGTGCGGATGTCCGATTCATTATGTTGAATGACCGCCTCGATTTTGTCAATAGCTTTATAGAGCCTGGCCTCCCGTGTTTCGAGTTTTTCCATCTCGGAAAACAGGGCAGAGAACTCTCTTCGCTGTGCCTCGGGAAACCCTCCGACCCAGTCCATGAGTGCAGACACTTCCTTATCCTCATCGGCTGCCGTCTTCTCAAAGGTCGGAATATCGCCTGTAAAGGCCTCCCCCAGATCATGAATCAGGCACATGCGGATCACGCGGTCCATGTCATAATCCTTATACTCACTGACTCCTGACAGAAGCATTGCCAGAAGAGCGGTTCGCCAGCTGTGCTCCGCCACGCTCTCCCGCCTTCCGCTCGATGTATCACAATGGCGTGTCGTGCACTTGACACGCTCCGCGACTGCCAGTATATCCAGCAGCTCCTGCGGCGTCATGTCCTGCCCCTGTGCCTGTAAGTCCTCCTGCTCCGGGTCCGGCTTCTTAGCGGAATCAACCGACTCTGCAGGTTTTTTTTCTGCCTGCTCAGAAACAGCACTTTTATGTTCAGATACAGCACCTGCATCCTCCGGAATTCCCAGCAGTTCCTCCAGTTCAATCTCCTTGTCAAGAGAATTCGTGCAGACGATCGGCTCGCCGTTCGTCAGCTCTACAGTCACTGGCTGTCCCTCCGTGCGGATGACTACATCAAATGCCAGTCCGGAGCCATATGCCCCCATCCTGGGATAGAGTTCCAGAAAGCTTTCCAGACTGAAAGATCTGGCATCCAGCTCCAGAGGGTCATCCCCCTCAAATACGTAGGAAATAATCTCCTGTATCGTTCCGGGACCTGCTTCCAGACTCCTGATCAGCTCAGGAATACCATTGCCCTCCTCCAGTAAATATTCCTTTATTGTAAAAACACCTGATGTAGAGACACCTGTTTTCTTCATTTTTTTGCTCCTGTCATTTAATGTCATCGCAATTACCTTTTATTGCCTTGGGCTGATGCCTGCTGATAATCGACCATGTCCGGCATTTGCTGCTGCATGACCACCTGTTTTCGCCATACATGTTTGTGCACTTTTCGGGAGTGAACTGATAATTCATTTATTTTGTGAATATCAATTATGATTTGTTCCCATAGCACGTAAAACAGAAGTATGGTACAATCATTTTATGCTGTGTGCAATACCGTGCGTTCCATCGCCGCAATTCCTGTCACGCCGCAGCATCCCGGCACCACAGTACCATTCCGGTATTCTTCGGCACGACCTAAGGAGATCATGCGTTTATGAATAAAGTTTTCATTGACCTTGAAATGCACCCTATTCCCCAGAGCTGCAAAGATGAACGAATAATCTGTACACAGGAAATCATCGAGATCGGAGCTGTCATGCTCAACGACCGGAACGAGGAAATATCCAGTTTCTGTGAGTTTGTTCATCCCGCATTTGTTACAAAAATATATACAAAATTTCGAAAGCTCACTGGCATCACCTCCGAAAACATCGCTGATGCCTGCCCATTGGAAGTGGTTCTGCCCCGCTTTATTGCATGGTGCGGTGAAGACTACGAGATTTATTCATGGAGTGACAGCGACATCTGGCAGATCATGAATGAGACCCGTTTAAAAAACCTTGAGGACATGGATGGTCTGTCCTATATGCTCAATCACTGGAAAGATTTCCAGGAGGATTTCTGTAACCTCCTGCATCTCGAAAAAGTAATGAACCTGGGACGTGCAGTCACTCTGGCAGGTCTTGATTTTTCAGGACGTGAACACGACGGACTCGCGGATGCACGCACAACCTCAAAGCTTTACGCAGAAAGCCGGGACAGCAAATCATTTGACCGTCTCCGCAAACTCGTCATCGACGCATTTGCAGGCCACACCTTCACCATGGGAGACATGTTTGACTTCGGCAGCATCTCCTTCCCAGAGTCATAACCCTTCCACTGGCTGCGCATGTTCTCTTTTACGATGCACCATACAGTATAACAGATTCTGCACCCGAAACATCGCGCTTTTTTAAACGTTTTGAAACATTTTCACCGTGTTTTTTCATTTTTATCATTGCTGCAATTGAGCAGAAATGAGCCCGCAGGAGCATTCTTATGAGCACACTGATCCGCATCCTGATCACCCTTATTCCGACAGCCGCCCTCGTGTACGCACGGCGGTTCCTGCCGGTGGATCTCGGAACCATAAAGATCGCAGCATTTCCACTTGCTGATCTTCTCGCGGCGCTCGTTTTCTTCCTTCTGATCTGGTTTCTGATCGCTCCTCCGATCTGCCGCTTTCTGAAAAATCTCCGATTCAAATTATCTACACTGAGAAAGATCCGCAGGCAAATCCGGAGCCGGCAGAGGTCACTCCTCAACTGGCTCCTGTCCCGCCCCGCCCACTGGGGTATTACAGGAACAGCCTCGGAACCGCAGTATGCCAACACCTGTGAAGGTCTTCTCGCGATCCGCAGCGCCGGCTTCCTTGAAAAAAAGCGCGAATCCTATCGCAGTGCTTTTCAGACACTCACTGAAGCAGTTGTTCCCACCGGCCTTCCCAGCCGCACGGTAAACCGGCCCACTGTCATCAACACTTCCATGCTGCTTTATCTTATTGCCATGGAAAAAAAGAGTCCCACAGGTGTCGTCGATTCCTTCGATCTCTACGACGAGATTGCCGCCAATCTCTGGTTCCTCCACGCAGAAAACGGCTGGGGGCCTTTGATCCTGCGGGCGGACAAAAAGGAATGCCGCTTTGTCAACACCTGGTGGGCACTCCGTGCTCTCTATCAGTACGGCTATCTCGAGCGCGCAGAAGAAGGAGACGCCTTCCGCCAGCTCCTGACCGCCATTTATGAAAAAAACCGCGGCGGCACTTTCGGCTACAGCCCTTCCGACGCACCGCGCCTGACCGTCACGGCCATGTATCTCATTCTCTACTATGATCTGCCCCGTGTACTGCGCGAAGAGATCGCAGGAGACTATGATCCCCGTGCAGCTGCCGATTTTATCTATGACCGTTTCATAACTGAAAAATGCCAGGTGGAAGTCGAATGTGTCGACGGAACCTTTGCAGGCGGCACTTATATCGCCCACACGCCCTGGAAGCACATTGCCTCCGCCTATGCCATGCAGGCTCTTGCTGCCGCACGCAAAAACGGAGACCTGCCCCGCCGCGATATGGATGATGTCTATCGCCGCACCTCGGAGATTCTCAGTCAGGATCTCCGTTCCCCCGCTGCCAACGAGAGCTGCTACATCCCCGCTGACATAGAAATATCACGCACAGGCCCCTACACCTTCGCGGCTGCCCACCTGATCCTTGGCCTGCAGGCACTGCTGTAAGCAGAAAGGAAAGCCTCCCATGCTTCAGTTTCTGGTCTGTTCTGACGTCCATACTTACACGGACAACATCCGCCTTGCCATCCGTAAGGCGGATCATATCGATGCAGTCCTGATCGCCGGTGATCTGGAAGCAGAAAAGGATCTCGTCCTCTCTGCTGTCGGCAACATCCCATGCTACATGGTCTGCGGGAATAACGATTACTATCTCAACACGGACTACCCCCAGGAGCTGTTGATCGATATTACCGGCAATATCCATACAGGGAGCGACGCTTCTCCGGGGGGCCCAGTGATCGGTAAAGTGACCGAACTTGGCTACGACACTGTTCCCGGTAAAGATGAAGGTGTCGAATCCGTCCGGCAGAACAGCTTTTCCGCCTTCTTTGCCAGACTTTTCGGCAGCCGTACAGCAGACCTGCCGAAAGGGCTCTCTTTCCCTCAGCACACCTTCAAACGGCCGGCAGATTCCATTCACCGCATCCTCATGACACACGGCAAGGAATACAAGGTTCCTGACATCTCCCTTCTGGCCATGCGCGCAGGAATCTGGGATGCCGATCTTGTCATCTTCGGGCACACACACCAGTTCTGGGACACTACATTCCAGAGAGGAAAGATCCGACTGATCAACCCAGGCTGCCTGGTCGGAGACCCCAAAGCCTCCATCCGCGCTTACGGGAACTATGAGATCTGCAGCTTTTCCCTGCTCCGGATCGGAGACCGCGGAGAAATCGACGTAGAACATCTATATTTATAATGAAATATTTATCCTGTACAGCATAGCAGCAGAAGTGTGTTCTTCTTAAAATTAAAAATCAAAAACAAAAATACAGCATAAAAAACCCCGAAGCATTTGCTTCGGGGCTTTGTATTTCATACCTTCAAAACTGAATAAGAGAATTTCACATCTCACGATCGAGCGGTGCGTTTCATCAAGACCGGCGGTTTACGTCTTCCGACTTCCGCCTGAACTTGAGGATAAGCAACCGACCTATTAGTACG
>CACZFF010000016.1 GCA_902780385.1 uncultured Lachnospiraceae bacterium | reverse complement strand
TCATATGTTTTGTCAAGACCTGTATATGTCAACATTATACTGCTGACATAGTCACTGTTTATAAGGCTTTTCATTAGAAAGCCTTGTGGGAAGTTTGAGATAATAAGTATAGCATACAGTAAAATAATGTCAAGAATAGGAAAAATGATATTTTCCAGAATAGGAAAAGTGCTTTTTGCCGAGACAACGAGAAGTATGTAGGTGAGTCTTTAGAACTTGGATAAGTATTCTATAATCGGCGAATACAGGTTGTTTGTGTAGTGATTATATCTGAGAGCTCCGGGGGTATCCTTATGGAATTATCATTCTTCACTAGCGGTGATTTTACTCTGAGAGTGCTGGTCACTCTTGATAAAGAAACTGTAAGGCTGACGCAAGAGTGTATTAGTGAGTTGTTCGATACTGCATGATCTTTTATTGCCTAGCATATTTCAAGAATATTTGAAGAACTAGAAAAAGATACATCTGTCGAATTTTTCGACAGATGTATGGGCAAATAAGATTTTAAAAGACTATCTGATTCAGGGTAATGCAATAAACGAAACCTGTCTGAAGCAACTCGAGGCTGTTGTCCGGCTTATGGAATGCGCACAGGATTTCCTGGACAGCAAACAGGTTTTGCCTGTGATGAAATCTTTAAATAATTGTTATTTGTGGGGATGAAGGGATGAAAAAATCCTTTGAGGAAGTATTTGAGGATCAGACCAAATACGGAACAAAAGTAAAGACAGATGAGTATTGCTTTTCTGGCACACATATAATAGTTGATCAAGGACAAGGGCAGATTGCAGGTTATACCAATCGCGAAGATGGCCTGTTTGTAGATGTTCCAGCAATTGTTTTTGGTGACCATACGCGAGTTATTAAATATGTTGATGCTCCATTTTTTCTCGGCGCTGACGGAGTGAAGGTTTTGAGGTGTAGATTTGAGAACGCAAACTACAGATATTTATATTATGCGCTGAAAAGCACCAGAATCCCAAATACTGGCTACAATCGGCATTTTAAATGGTTGAAAGAAACTCAGATTAATTACCCAGCTGCTGAGCGACAAGCAGAAACCGTTAGAATCTTGGATGGGGTAATGGAAGTAATAGGAAAGCGTCAGCAGCAGCTCTACGCCTATGACGACCTCATCAAAGCCCGATTTGTGGAGCTCTTCGGGGATCTGGCAAACCCTGCATGTACATGGGATAAATGTAAATTAGTTGAATCATGTGCTGACCCAGATGATATAAAATGTGGCCCTTTCGGAACTCAGCTTGGCAAAGATGAATATACAGCGTCAGGGATTGCTGTATGGGAAATACCACAGATTAATTCGGAATTCAAAACATCCCCGACACATTATTTGACTACAGAAAAGGCAGCAGAACTCAGCGCTTATTCGATTAAGCCAGGAGATATCGCTATGTCTCGTAAAGGAAACGTGGGGAGATGTGCTGTATTTCCAGAAACATTTGAAGAAGGAATCATTCATTCAGATGTATTGAGGATTAGAGTTGATGATAGGAGGGTTGTTCCTGAGTTTATGATGCGGCAACTACATTATAGTAGAGATGTTCAACATCAGATTGATATTGTGAGCTCAGGAGCGATTATGGCAGGTATTAATGTTACAAAATTGAAGCAGATATTTGTTTATTTACCGCCGAAAGGCCTGCAAGATGAGTTTGCCGCCTTTGTTGCTCAAGTCGACAAATCCAAAGCGCAGGTACAAAAAGCACTTGATGAAACTCAATTGCTCTTCAACAGTTTAATGCAGGAATACTTTGGTTAATATTTATACGTAATATGTGGTAATCCGTTTTTTTCATAACGCCAACAGGAGGTTATATGTCTGCCGATCAAAATATTATTGATTTATATCATGGGTCAGATCATATCGTGGAGTTGCCGACTTTTGGCATAGGAAAGCCAGATAATGACTATGGCAGCGGATTTTATACAACACGTATTATTCACAGAGCTTCAGAATGGGCACTTTTGTATGGAACGAAAGCAACCAGAGTGAGCCATTATCAAATAGATATTTCTGACTTAAATGTAATTGAACTTGACTCCTATGGCACTATGGCTTGGGTTGCAGAGGTTATTTCAAACCGTGGTGTTACTTCAGCTATTGCTCGCGAGTTTTCTGGGGAATTTGTCGACAGATACAAAATCAATACTTCAGATGCGGATTTGATTGTAGGGTACAGAGCTGATGATAGCTACGGGGATGTAATTG
The DNA here is from genome assembly GCA_902780385.1 of uncultured Lachnospiraceae bacterium. Classification (GTDB taxonomy): domain Bacteria; phylum Bacillota; class Clostridia; order Lachnospirales; family Lachnospiraceae; genus CAG-791. The sequence goes on along the minus strand of CACZFF010000016.1, from coordinate 92,649 downwards.
AGGCATTTATGTCAGGTGAGATAACTGTCGAAGAGGTTCAAAGACTCTTCTACAGGGGAGAACTGGGAGAGCAATATTTTTTGAAAAGCAAGAAAGCATTTGCTCGAATAAAGTTCATTGATGCTTTTACTCCTGAACCTTCTGAACAAACGGGCATAGAGATAAGCGCAGCAAGAAAAGAAGTACTCCATTTCCTACAACAGCGTCGACTCCAGATTGCGAAAAGATATCAGGTTCCGGAGATTAGTGTTATTGATGCTAATACAAATACATATTCCTATAACAGAGAGTTGGGATACTATGAGAGACGATGATCTGATTAGAGAAGTGGATCGCAGACATGTGATCCAGTTGTTTGATTTATTCGCGGATTCAAAATTTGATCCTTTCGACATGATTGAAGCTTATAGCAGGACATACAGCCGTATTCGTGCAGATGAAGGCTCTGAATATCATGTTCTGAAACAGCCGATTAATGTGTTCAATGATATTGTTCGAGAAAATAATCTTAAAGAGACCGAAAATGATGTGGATCATATAATCATGCACTGGATGGCAGAATTATATGTATTTGTCCGATATGAAAAGGGTCTTTCTTTCCGGGAAATACTGGATGTTGTGTCTCCTGAATGGCTATACACTCATTACTCTCCTTTACATGAAACATCCCTTGGAAATGCATGGGAAAAAGCTTCCTGTCAGAGTGGTTAAAGATCGTGAAGAGTGCTTTTTCCTGCTATACTCGGTTAAAAACGGAGGAAGCTGGAATGAAGAACATTATTATATTTGAGATACTGAACGATATGGCTGAAGAGCTTACTGTTTTCCAGTTAAAAAAGCTGCAGGAAGTACTATTAAAGCGTTTTGATGAGGAGGAGAAACAACCAAATCCTGCTAAAAATGAAGAGTATCTGGAAATGTTCATCAATGCCAAACGAATTGAGGGATGTTCTCCGAGAACATTAAAATATTATAGGACAACAATCGAGCATTTGTTTTCACATCAGAATCTGCCGGTCAGAAAAATGAATACAGATCAGTTAAGGAAATATCTCACAGATTATCAGAAAATCAACAATTGTGGTAAATCAACCGTGGACAACATCCGAAGAAATCTTTCCAGTTTCTTTTCATGGTTGGAAGAAGAGGATCACATTCTTAAAAGTCCGATGAAAAGAATCCACAAAATTAAAACGAAAACCACAGTAAAAGAAACAATCTCTGATGAGGATATTGAAAAGCTCCGTGACAATTGTGATGTTGTTCGTGATATTGCGATAATTGATCTTCTGTATTCAACTGGAATGCGCGTCGGAGAACTGGTCAATCTCGATATCTCAGACATCAATTTTGATGAACGAGAATGTATTGTATATGGAAAAGGAGAAAAAGAGCGCCGAGTATATTTTGATGCTAAAGCAAAACTTCATCTTCAAGATTATTTATCAACCAGAACAGATAATAATCCTGCTCTGTTCGTTACTCTCGATGAACCCCATGACCGCCTAAAAATTAGCGGCGTGGAGATTCGACTAAGAAAACTCGGCAGAAAACTTAATATGATTAAAATTCATCCCCATAAGTTCCGTCGAACAATGGCTACAAGAGCAATTGACAAAGGTATGCCGATTGAACAGGTACAGAGAATACTTGGACACTCACAAATTGATACAACCATGCACTATGCCATTGTAAATCAGAATAATGTGAAAGCATCCCACAGGAAATTCATTGCCTGAAAAATTGCATCTTGTTATTTGTCGATTACTGGTCGACAAATAGTTTTTGTGGGGATGAAAGATGACATTTGAGGATGTTCTTGAAATCAAGAATGGAAAAAACCAACGTGCAGTAGAGAATCCAAACGGAAAGTATCCCATTTATGGAAGTGGAGGCATAATGGGGTATGCCGATAATTATATTTGCAATGCAAACACTGTAATTATTGGCAGAAAGGGGAACATTAACAAGCCAATTTTTGTTGATGTGCCATTTTGGAATGTTGATACAGCGTTTGGACTTGAAGCTAAGAAAGAGCTACTTCTTCCGAGATATCTCTACTATTTTTGTCTACGTTATGATTTTGAACGTTTAAATAAAGCTGTAACAATTCCTAGTCTAACCAAAACAGATTTACTCAAAATCGATATTGATATTCCTAAAATTGATACTCAAACTACTATAGTTGACAGACTTGGGAAGATTGAGCAAATCATTTCTTTACGGAACAACCAACTTAGGTTGTTAGAGAACCTTATCAAAGCCCGATTTGTAGAGATGTTTGGTGATGAATCAAACCCGTATCAATGGCCTGTTATTAGTGTTGAGGATGTTGCTAATGTGTCTGTTGGAGTTGTCATCAAGCCGGCTCAGTACTATACAGATGCTGAGCATGGGATAAAAGCTTTCCGATCACTTAACATTGGTCCGATGACTATCAAAGACGGTGATTGGGTGTACTTCTCTAATGAAGGAAATGATAAGAACGCAAAATCCCAACTAAAAGAGAATGACCTGCTTATAGTCCGTTCTGGTGCGCCAGGAACAGCGTGTGTTGTACCAAAACAGTATGAAGGTTGTAATGCTATAGATATTATCATTGCAAGACCCAATACCAAGCAAATAAATCCGTATTATTTGTGTACATACACAAATATGCCGCATGGTAAACGACAGATAGAAGAAGGAACTGGCGGTGCGGCTCAACAACACTTCAATGTTGGGAAATATAATAAGCTTCGGCTGATGCTTCCGCCTATGAGCCTTCAGAAGGCGTTCGTTGATTTCATCGCTCAGGTCGACAAATCCAAATCACGTAGAGAGTTGAACTATAAAACGATGCATAGGTTAGCATCCTAATGACTTTTCTTGATAACAAAATACTTAAGCAGAAGCGAAAGGTGTGATGTTTCATGACCAATTTTGACTTCATAAAATCAGAACCTAAATTCGATGCGTTCTCAGACATCGCTGTTTCGGCAGAAAAGATCATGCCGATTGATTATGCATCATCTGCGCTCACCTGCCGTCGTGCTATGGAGTTTGCTATCAAATGGATGTATTCCGTTGATAGTTCTCTTGTGATGCCCTGGGATGATAAGCTGGTAAGTCTGATGAATACAGATGAGTTCAGGGGCATTGTCGACGCGGATCTGCTTCTGCGAATGGATTATATTCGAAAGCTCGGGAACAAGGCAGCTCATTCAGGGAAAAAGATAACCAGAGAACAGGTGGTTTTAAGCCTGGAAAATCTGTATTACTTTATGGATTTTGTGGCTTATTGCTATGCAGACCACTATGTTGAAGGAAAATTTGATCCCGGACTTCTGGAGCAGACGGAAAAACCGCAGCAGGTTGCTGATGAAGCGAAAGTGGCTGAAGCTGAGTTGAAGCTGTCTGAACTCATGAAAGAAAACGCTGCTCTACGTGAGCAGTTGACATCCAGAAGAGAAGAACAACAGCAGACATACACTCCAAAGCCTTTAGATATCTCAGAATATGAGACCAGAAAGCTCTATATAGACGCTATGCTGGATGATGCCGGATGGGTTGAGGGCAAGAACTGGATCAATGAATACCATATTCCCGGCATGCCAAACAAATCGGAACAGGGATATGCTGATTATGCCCTGATGGGAGATGACGGCCGTGTTCTGGCAGTGATTGAAGCGAAACGGACCTGCGTGGATGTCTCCAAGGGAAGGCAGCAGGCAAAGCTTTATGCTGATTTGATTCAGAATAAACAGGCTGCAAGGCCGGTTGTATTTCTTACCAATGGATTTGATACGCGTATTGTAGATAATCAGTATCCGGAGAGGAAAATATCTACCATCTATTCCAAGCGTGATCTGGAGAAGCTGTTTAATCTACAGAGAATGCGCAGCAAACTGAATTATATTGCTGTAGATAAAACAATAGCAGGCCGATATTATCAGGAAGCTGCTATCAAAGCAGTATGCGACAGCTTTGGCAATAAGAACAGACGTAAAGCATTGCTGGTAATGGCTACCGGATCCGGTAAGACCCGTACAGTTATTGCTTTGACGAAAGTACTACTGGAGCATGGATGGATAAAAAATATTCTGTTTCTTGCCGACCGTAATTCTCTTGTAACACAGGCAAAGCGAAGTTTTGTAAATCTGCTTCCGGATTTCTCTGTCACAAATCTTTGTGAGGAGAAGGATAACTTCCAGGCGCACGGTGTTTTTTCCACTTACCAGACAATGATGAATTGCATTGATTCCGTGCAGGATGAGGAAGGAAAGCTGTTCTCCTGCGGGCATTTTGATCTGGTGATCTGTGATGAGGCGCACAGGTCGATTTATAACAAATACAGAGATATTTTTAATTACTTCGATGCTCCTCTGGTCGGTTTGACTGCAACTCCCAAGGATGAGATCGACAAAAATACTTACTCCGTTTTTGAATTGGAAAACGGTGTTCCGACATACGGGTACGATCTTGCACAGGCAGTACAGGATGGCTATCTTGTAGATTATATGTCAGTAGAGACTGTCCTGAAGTTTATCCAGCAGGGCATTGTTTATGATGAGTTATCTGAAGAAGACAAGCAGGCATATGAGGATACATTTAAAGATGAGGACGGCGATCTTCCAGAGAGCATAGCTTCATCTGCACTGAATGAATGGCTTTTTAATGAGGATACAATCCGGGAGGTCTTGAATATCCTCATGACGAACGGACTGAAGATTGATTACGGCAATAAGATTGGCAAGACGATAATATTTGCCAAAAACCATAAACACGCCGAGAAAATATATGAAATATTCGGGAAAGAATATCCCCATTTAAAGGATTACGCAAAGGTTATTGATAATTATATCAACTATGCGCAGAGTGCCATTGATGAATTTTCGGATCCCCGGAAACTGCCTCAGATTGCAATTTCGGTAGATATGCTTGATACAGGAATTGATGTGCCGCAGGTACTGAACCTTGTGTTCTTCAAAAAAGTCATGAGCAAGGCGAAATTCTGGCAGATGATTGGCAGGGGGACACGCCTTTGCCCGGGACTGCTTGACGGAATGGATAAGCAAAAGTTCTATATCTTTGACTTTTGCGGCAATTTCGAATTCTTCCGTATGAACCCGGGTAAGCCTACTCCTACAATGATTGCATTGCAGGGGGCTATTTTCGGCTTACAGTTTGAAATCACGTTTAAGCTTCAGGATCTTCAATTCCAAACTGAACGGCTGATTGCTTACCGGAATGCACTGATTGACCAGATGTCAGGAAAAGTCCTTGAGCTGAACAGGGATAATTTTGCTGTACATCAGCATCTAAAGTATGTGGAACAGTTTTCCGAGAAGAAGAATTATCAGGTCCTTACATATGAAGACACGATCAATGTACGTAAAGAACTTGCGCCTTTGATTGAACCGGAAAATGATGATGCCAAGGCGCTGCGTTTTGACGCATTGATGTATGGTATAGAACTTGCCTACCTCAGCGGCAAGAAATACAGCCGCGGAAAGAATGATCTGCTGAAGAAAGTATCTGCGATTGCAAGTGTTGGTAATATTCCGGCGATCTCAGCACAGGCAGAGTTTATAGATAAAATCCTTCATACGGATTATCTGGACAATGCCGGTATCGAAGAATTCGAACTCATCAGGGAAAGACTCAGAGATCTTATCAAGTATATTCCTGATATAAGCCGTATATTTGAAACAAACTTCGATGACGAGATTCTGTCCATGGATTGGAAAGAGTCGGAGCTCGAGAGCGATGATCTGAAAAACTATAAAGCCAAGGCTGAATACTACGTGCGTCAACATCAGGATAATATTGTGATTTCGAAGCTGAAACACAATAAACCGCTCACCAGTGAGGATGTGGAAGTTTTGGAGAATATTCTGTGGAGTGAGGTCGGTACAAAGCAGGAATACGAAGCGGAATATGGTGAAAAACCTCTTGGCGAGTTCGTTCGAGAGATTGTCGGTTTGGATATGAATGCAGCGAAAGAGGCATTTTCAGAATATCTGAACGAGACAAATCTCGACAGCAGGCAGATTTATTTTGTCAACCAGATAATAGAGTATATTGTACAAAACGGCATGATGAAAGACTTATCTGTTTTACAGGGACCGCCATTTACAGATCAGGGAAATATTATCGAAGTGTTCACAGATATTTCTGTATGGATGGGAATCCGTCGGGTGATAGAACAGGTCAATGCCAATGCGCTGGCAGCTTAGAGTAACTAGCTTTGCTACAAAGCATAAGTTGACGGACAAGATTGTTAAAGAACTGATATATGTTGAACATTGACGCTGTTAAAAAAGTGTAGGGGCGAAATAGTCCTGAATAAAAATATTCAGAATTGGGCATAAACAATAGAAAGGCACTTGAATGACGCAGCAAACCCTTGAGCGAATCAGAAAATTCACCGAAGACCGTGACTGGGACCAGTTCCACACGCCTGCAAATCTTGCAAAATCCATTGCTATTGAGGCATGTGAGCTTCTGGAATGCTTTCAATGGTCTGATACGGAGTATGACATTGGCCACGTCAGTGAAGAGCTGGCGGATGTGCTCGTCTACTGCCGGAATATGCTTGATAAACTCGGACTGGATGAGGACGAGATTGTCAACCGCAAGATGGATCAGAATGAGGAAAAATATCCGGTTGAGAAAGCACGCGGCATTGCGGCCAAATACGACAGCCTTTAACCTGTAAGAACTGTTTACTGTCGTATAGCGGAGCAAGTACCGAACTGTAAGTTGGGGCATTTTCAGTGCTTTCAGTGGTTGATTCAGTGAACTTAATGGATATTTCAGGTAATAATGGTAATGATAAGGGAAAGCTACCATGGTAGGAAAATACAAGGTGATCACCCTCTGCGGCAGTACCCGTTTTAAAGAGGCTTTTATAGAGGCACAGAAGCGGCTGACCCTGGAGGGCAATATTGTGATCAGTGTCGGCCTGTTCGGGCATTCCGGTGACACAGAGGTCTGGGAGGGCATGTCCGAGGACACCCTTACAAAGACCAAGGAAATGCTGGATGACATGCACAAACGGAAGATAGACTTGGCCGACGAGATATTTGTGATCAATGTCGGCGGCTATATCGGTTCCAGTACCCGGTCGGAAATTGAGTATGCCCTGGCGACAGGGAAAGCTGTGCGGTATCTGGAACCGATGCCTGCAGATGAGTTTTCCTGAATTTGCATTTCCCCCAAAAAATAGTAACATGGAAATGATGAAAACAAGAAGCAAGAGCAAAGCGCGCAGATGCGCAGTATCTCCGGAGCATTGTTTTCATCATGTACTCTTTGTCGGGACGATCCATACCCTAAGATGATACATCTATGTAACTGTCAACTTTCACAGAAACACGCAGAAAGAATTTCCAATGGATGATCACAGCCAGATGAACAGAATCACATTCTCTAACGGAAAAGCCCTTGCAAAACGGCTCACGGCATTTATTCTTTGCCTGATCCTCCTCAGTGCACAGGCGGCATTCCCTGCTGCCGCCGCAGAGCCTGGCCGCACAGAGACGTCGGCAGCCTCCACGGCAAAAATGTCCAAAGAGACTTCTCCCGCTGAGACAGACTCCGCAGAGGCTTCTTCTGCCGGGACAGATTCTAAAAACACTGATTCCCCGAAGTCAGAATCATCAGGATCAGATACCGGGGCTGCCACCCACGCTGCGCAGACTCCGGCAGACAGCCGGGATCAGAAGGAGACTGAAGCTGCAGACGGGGACAAAGCAGCCCCCGCTTCTAAAGGCAGTAATACTGCTGAAACGGAATCCGCCGGCAAAACAGAAGGCAGCGAAACAGCCGACAAGGAATCCGCCGGCAAAACAGAAGGCAGCGATACAGCCGACAAGGAATCCGCCGGCAATATAGAAGGCAGTGATACAGCCGACAAAGGATCCGCCGGCAATGCGGAAGACAGCAATGCAGCCGACAAAGGATCCGCCGGCAAAACAGAAGGCAGCGATACAGCCGACAAAGAATCCGCCGGCAATACAGAAAGCAGCGATACAGCCGACAAAGAATCCTCCGCTAATACGGGAGACAGCAGTAGCAGTGCGGGTCCTGAAAAAGACAGCGGCAAGGCGGCTGAGCAAGGCTGGAAGGCCGCTCCTGCCAAAGAACCCCCTGCAGAGACCGCAGGCGCCGGCACAGCCGGATCCGGTCAGACCGACCTGATAAGTGCACCTCCCGCTTCTGAAGCTGTACAGACTCCTGCCATGCTCAGGGCTGTCACCACCTCGGATTTTGAGAATGCGATTACTCTCCACGTAGGGGATCAGATTCCGGTCAATATCTCGATCAGCAATCCCTGCCGCTATTTCCGCTTCAGGCCGGAGACTTCCGGGATGTACTACTTCTACACAGACGGCACCACGGGAGATGCCTACGGCGAGCTCTATGACGACAAAGCAGTTCTCCTGGCTGAGTGTGATGACATCGTTGAAGGAGACAACCGCAATTTCGGCATTGTATACCCCTGTCAGGCGGGCAGGGATTATTACCTGCGCGCCCGTCAGTACAACTATGGACCGGACTCCTTCACCGTCAGTGTCAGTAAGGAAGAGTCCAGCAGGCCGCAGGTCTACCGCGTCGGCGACCGCAATCGCACTTTCACACCCGGCGCAGAGGCCTCCCTCTCTGTCAGTGCCCACTCCGACTCCCCCTTTACCTATGTTTGGACCTGGGACAGCTATGCACGCAGTGTGCAGGACGGGATCCCCGGGGCCGATTCGGAGACATTCACCTTCAAGGTGGAGCGAACGGGAGTCCTGCACTGCACAGTCATCGACAAGGAAGATCCGTCTCTGTGGGATAACTGCACCTTCCTGATCTCGATCGACAACAAGCTCAAAGCCTGGCCAGAGGGGAACAACGAGGATGATCCCAACCGGACGATCATCACAGGTCCGGGCAAGGATATCTCACTCAGGACCATGGTATCCGCTGTCGAGACAGATCAGCTGTCCTTCCAGTGGTATCGGATGACTGATGACGGCGACGAGCCGATCGAAGGAGCTGACTCAGATACCTATACAGTTCCTGCAGGATCTCCCAGCTCGTACTATTACTGCGCCGTGAGCGATCCTTACGGCGGAGAAAGGACCGTTGTTTTCAATACCAGGATCAACCATCTGCGGGTATATCCCGAGGGCTGCCGCAAATCAGAGACCTCCCGGACACTCATCGTGAAAAAAGATGATCCTGCCCGCCTGTCAGTCGCCGTCGACGCGGACAGCAAGGAAGGCCTGGTCTACCGCTGGTACCGCCAGTACCCTTCTGATGAGACCCTGATCGAGGGAGCAGACAAAAGCTCCTGGACCATTCCGAAGGTCACGGAAGCAGAAGGGATCGTCTGTATTGTCACGGATCCCTATGGGAATTCGGGCTTCTGCTATTTCTATATCACTTTCCAGGATCTCCAGGTCTGGCCGGAAGGCGGACAGCCCGGAGACTGGTCCATCGAATATAATGTGAAAGCCGGTGAGTCCCTGACCCTTGCGGCAAAGGTGTCCCCTAAGGAGACAGGCCCTCTGACCTATCGGTGGCTGGACAACGATTATGAAGAGATCCCGGGCGCCGACGGTCCCTCCTTCCGCACTCCTGCCATTAAGACCAATTCCACATACACCTGTGAGGTCAGCGACAGCTATGGCAACACAGAATCCTGTTACTTTCTGGTCTACACCAACCATCTGAAGGCCTGGCCTGAAGGAGCAAAGGAAGGCAGCGACACGGCTGATGTATCCGTCGCCTACGGAGAGCCGGCACAGCTCAAGGTCCATGTCTCTGCTGATGACCCGGAGGGAATCAGCTATGTCTGGATCGATTCAGAATATGATACCATCGAAGGCGAGGTCAGTGATTCACTGACGACCGGGAACATCACACGCCCCACATCCTACAGCTGCCTGGTCTCAGATACCTACGGAAACGAGACATATGTCTATTTCAAAGTCTCAAGCAACCACCTTACAGCCAGAGCCGAGGGACATGAGGAGGACGGCATATTCACCGTCGTCTACGTCGAGGCCGGAGAAGACGCTGTCCTGCGCGTGACCGCTGACTCTGATACACCTGATGAGATCGGCTACCGCTGGTATGACGGCCGCAGCGGCTCCTACTTCTATGACAAGACCGAATACGATTCCTTCGTTACTTTAGAAAACTGCACCTCCAACACCCAGTGGCGCTGTATGGTCTATGATCCCTATGGAAACCAGATCAATCTGTTCTTCCTGGTCCGGATCAACAATCATCTGAAGGCATATCCGGCGGGAACCAGTGAAAACACCACAGAGACCACAGTCCGGGCTGATGAAAACGGGCATGTGGACCTGGAGGTCACCACCGAAGCAGCCAACACCGCCGGGATTCGCTATCTGTGGTACTACGGACCTGCCGTGGATGAAACCCCCGGTCTTTCGATCGAAGAGAACTCCTCCCGTCTGCAGGATACGATCACGGAGAAAACCGACTATACCTGCCTGGTCCGGGACGTCTACGGCAATGAGAAGACCATCATCTTCCACGCCCTTCCCGCGGAAAAAGAGCATGTCCACACCTGGGGTACTCCCGTCTATACCTGGGCGGATGACCTCTCATCTGTGACTGCCTCCCGCACCTGCGCGGACTGCGGAGAGACGGAGACCGAGACTGTTTCGACCAGCTCCGAAGTCACAAAGCCTGCTTCCTGTGAGGCCGCAGGCGAAACGAAATATACTGCCGTGTTCAGCAATGAAGCTTTCTCCCAGCAGGAGAAGGTTGTGCAAGCCCCTGCTCCTCTTGGACACGACTGGGGCCCCTGGACTGTCACGAAGAAGGCCACACTGACCAAGGAAGGCACGGAAGAACATACCTGCAGCCGCTGCGGCGAGAAACAGACCCGCAGCACGGAAAAACTGAAAGAACAGGAGAAGCCGGAAAAGAGTGAGGAAGGATCCCCTTCGGACTCTGGCAGTTCTGCTAGACATGGCAGCTCTTCCAAATCCGGCGGCTCTTCCAAATCCGGCAGCAGAGCATCCTCTCCCCGCACAGGAGATGAAAGTTCTGTCATGGTCTGGATCAGTCTGGCAGTGATCAGCGCGGCAGGTCTGACTGTCCTGCTCCTGCTCCGCAGACGGACAAAATAAACCGTCTGCCCGGATGATTCCGACAGCTTCCGGATATTTCTGCCTGTTTCTGCCTTTAACATGATCGGGAAATGATGGAGTTATGAATGCTGTGAATACCAAACTGTTTGTGCAGGCAGTCACCAGATTCCTGGCAGGGCTGTTGATTGTCGGATTATTGCTTTTCCTTCCTGCAGGGACATTTGCCTTCTGGCAGGCATGGCTGCTGATCTTTATTCTTTTTGTCCCCATGTTCATTGCGGGACTGATTTTGATGAAAAAAAGTCCTGATCTGCTGCGAAAAAGACTGAATGCGAAAGAAGAGCAGACAGAACAGAAAACAGTCATCCTGCTGAGCGGACTTATGTTTCTGGTAGCATTTATTGCGGCGGGATTGAATTTTCGATTTGGCTGGATCGCACTGCCCGGCGCGGTGTCCTTTGCGGCTGCAATTGTTTTCCTTCTCGCCTATGTTCTGTATGCAGAAGTGATGCGGGAAAATGCATATCTGTCACGGACAGTTGAGGTGCAGGAAAACCAGAAGGTTATTGATACCGGGCTTTACGGCATCGTCCGGCATCCCATGTATATGAGCACTTTGCTTCTGTTTCTGGCCATGCCTCTGGTACTCGGATCGGTTATTTCATTTGCCATTATGCTGGCCTATATTCCGATCATCTCCAGGCGCATCCGCAATGAAGAGCAGGTACTCGAAGAAGGGCTGGAGGGATACAGGGAGTATAAACAGCGGGTCAGATATAAGATGATACCCTTTGTCTGGTGAAGCTATAGAATAAAGAGTTTTCTGCGCTGAGAGGAGTGGATATCTGGCCTCCTGCTACACCTCCTGCCTCAATCTGGCGGCGGAGAACGGCTTAAAGAGCCTGGCGTTCTGTTGTATCTCTACAGGCGTTTTCATGTTCCCGAATCAAAGGGCAGCGGAGATTGCCGTGGAGACGGTTCGGAACTGGCTGGATGAGACCGGATGCGGTATGAAAGTGATTTTCAATGTATATAAGGATTTGGATCTGAAAATATATTCCGAACTTTGCACATGAGGTGGTTTGTACGACCACGATATTATTGACTGTTTGATCCCTATTTCCAGCAGAAACAGCGGCGTGGTTCGCTGAGCAGGAAACAGAGCTTGAAGCCGAAGCGATCCTCTCAAATCCCCGGTCGGACCTCGAAGAGGGCCAGCGGGTCCGCATCAAGTACCATCCAAAAATGAAGGGCAACGCCAGACTGGTCTGAAAGGAATATTCCAAAATAAACGCATTCACAGAATAGAGAACGGATACAACAGCTTGACCCGGCTTCCGTCGGGTACCTGTTAACATCTATTTTTTCAAACATCAAGGAGGATCACATCATGAAAAGATTCATTGCATTAACCGTATTCCTGATTTTACTGCTGGGTCTCGTCGGCTGCGGCGGTGTTTCGGTTGGCGGGTTCTCGTCCAAGTACATCGACAGTGATGATTACAACGAGGCCGTCCAGCAGTTCATGGCCGAATTTGAGAGCATGGCCGGCTTTGAGGGCTGCACCTTGAAAAAGGTCGGATACGCCGGCGATCAGGCCGTGAAGGCAGAGGCGGATGCCCAAGGCCTTGCCCCCGAGCAGGTCATCGTGCTGACCACCGTCTTTGAGACTGACGGCGAGGATCACGGGAACGGCCTGGAGCCCAAACACACCTATGATGACTATATCTGCGTCATGACCCGGCTTTCCTCCGCCGACATCTTCTGGGAGATCGCGGAGTTCGGCAACGACTGAGAACCGCAGGATATCATATAAAACGAGTGGGATTACAGGGATCTGGAAACGTGATCAAAGTCATACCTTCAAGGACATAGCTATCTATGAGAATCTTTTCAAATAAACAGAAAGCAGATTATACGAAGACATTACAGAAAGGAATCTCCTATGTACGCGGGCTTCGCGGCGGACTTACCGATGATACAGGCAGCCGGGAGGAGAACATCCTTCGATTAAAGGATGAGCTTGGAAGGGCCGACGTTATTGTGATCGGCGCGGGTGCCGGCCTTTCCACTGCTGCAGGCTTCACCTACAGCGGGGAGCGGTTCGACCGGTATTTCTTCGATTTCAAGGAACGCTTCGGTATCCGGGACATGTACTCCGGCGGGTTTTATGTTATGAATCACAGCCCGGAAGAAAGCTGGGCATACTGGAGCCGCTATATCTACATCAACCGTTATATGGATCCTCCGAAACCTGTTTATGAGGAGCTTCTGGAGCTTGTGAAGGATAAGGACTATTTCGTTCTGACCACAAATGTTGATCACTGCTTCCAAAAGGCAGGATTCGATAAGCACAGGCTTTTCTACACACAGGGAGATTATGGCCTGTGGCAGTGCAGTAAGCCATGCCATAAGAAGACATACAGTAATGAGGAGACTGTTCGTAAGATGGTCCTGGCCCAGTGGTTTGCCATCGGAGACGATAGCACGCTGGAGATTCCGGAAGGGACGGAACTCAGGATGACAATCCCATCCGAACTGGTTCCTCGCTGTCCTGTCTGTGGTGAACCTATGAGCATGAATCTCCGGGCAGATGACAGCTTTGTCGAGGACGAAGGCTGGCATATGGCAGCCGGACGGTATTCAGACTTCCTCCGCAGACATCAAAACATGAAAACTCTTTTTCTGGAAGCAGCCGTCGGCTTTAACACGCCGGGCATAGTGAAGTACAGCTTCTGGCAAATGACGAACGAGTGGAAGGATGCTACCTATGCCTGCCTGAACTACGGCCAGGCTTATGCTCCTGATGAGATCAAGTCAAAATCCATCTGTATCAACGGTGATATCGGGGAGATTCTCTCCCAGCTCAAATAAAACTGAATCCTCTGGTTACATAGCCCTGTTGCGATACGAAATCGTGACCGGGCTTTTTTCGTTGTACAGACTTTGCAGAACGATCTATGAAACGGAGGATAAACCATGAACAAAGAAACGATTGTGATCGAAGGTATCCGCTACTATGCAGACCGCCCACGAAGCTGCAGAGGCTGCTATTTCTGGAAGAACCGGAAGGTTGGCTGCACACTGAAAAAAGAGAACTGCTATTACCTGTCGGAATCACACTCTGATAATACTGATAATAAAAAGACTGATATGAATCATACTGATCTTTCTTTCCTTCCGGGAAGGGAATCGAAGCGAAGCGATGATTATGCACAGTATGAATCTTATTTCAGATCAGAATTAGAGATTCCCATGGCAGACGGGCGGATCCCCTGCGCAGTTGCCGTGATGAGCAAGGCGTGATCAAACCGGGATCAAACCGGAACGGCAATAATCTCTTCAGAAGTTTTATTTTTTCCTTGTTTGTTTTGTACATGAAGAGTATAGCAGGCAAAACATCATACAAATGTCACACGAAACATGATATGATGAGCCGGTGAACACTTTTATGATTCGGAAAGGAATGCGTGGAAAAGATGTGGAAGTGCCCTAAGTGCGGACGCACATTCAAGAATGAGAATCAAAGCCATTACTGCGGAAAGGCTCCGGAAACGGTTGAGGAATATATTCTCGCGCAGGATGAAGGAATCCGCGGCCAGCTCCGGCAGGTGCAGACGGTTCTTGTCAGCAGACTGCCGGACGCAAAAGAAAAGATCTCGTGGTCAATGCCGACATATTGGAAAGATCACAATATCATTCATTTTGCGGCGCAGAAAAAGCATATCGGTCTGTATCCCGGGCCGGAGGCTGTAGAGTTTTTTTCTGATAAACTGGATCAGGCGGGTCTTAAATACAGTAAAGGATCCATTCAGATTCCATACTCTGATCAACTTCCGCTGGAACTGATTGCGGAGATAGCGGACTGGTGTTGGGAGACCGGTAATCACGCGTGATATACAATCATGATAATCACACATGAAAAACATGATAAATATAAACATGTTAAATGCAAAAAGTATTATCCCGGGTATGGACCGGTATTGGCAGGGTGAGAATCAGTATCGGCAGTGCGAGAAAAAGAAAATCAGAGATAGATTACGGAGATGATTGGCATGAAACTGGACTTTCTTAACAAGATTCCCTACGTGTGCCAGCGGTGGGCAGAGGTGTCTGCAAAGGATCCGGATGCGGTTTTTTTGACAGAAGAGGTGTCCGGCAGCAGCTATTCACGGCAGCAGGCAGACGTCCTGTCGTCCCGTGTCTACGGATGGCTTTCGAGCAAGGGGATCGGTCCGGAGGATTTTGTGCTGATCCGGTTCCCCAGAGACGCCCGGCCCTTCATTTCCATGTTGGGCGTTTGGAAGGCGGGCGCGGCTTTTACGATTGTGGAGGACAACTACGCTCCGGAGCGAATTGAGGCTATCCGGAAAGACTGCGGCTGCCAATTGGTGATCGACGAAGCAGCGTGGCAGGAGATTATGGCTGCGGAACCATTGCAGGGCTTCCGGCAGGCGGACGACCACGACGCCTGTTTTGCAATTTATACCTCCGGAAGTACCGGGACGCCCAAGGGTGTGCTGCAGGAATATGGAAAGATCAAACTGAACCAGGCTTCACTGGAGCGTGTGCCCGGAGACCTGATCGATGAAAACACCTGCATGGCTCAGGCGGCGCCCCTCAATTTCATCGCGGCGGTGAAGATATTTCTAAACGCCCTGTATTCAGGCATGCATCTGGTGATTCTGACGTCGGAAACTGTGAGCAGTCCTATGAGGCTGAAGGAGCAGTTCTATCGATACGGGGTAAACCTTGCTTTCCTGTCACCCTCTATCCTTCGCGTCGTGTCCGATGGCCTGGCCTCCAGCCTGAAAACATTGGTCACCGGCAGTGAGTCTGCCAACGGCATCTGGTTTGAGGGTGTCCGGCTCATCAACAACTATGGTATGAGCGAGGCGGGATTCCATGTGGCCCAGTTTGAGATAGACAAGAGGTACGATATCACTCCGATTGGAAAGCCGGTGTTCGGGGACATCTGCATACGGCTTTTGGATGAGTCGGGGCTGGAGGTGCCCGACGGACAGGAAGGGGAAATCTGCTTCGACAATCCTTTTTTCCGGGGATATATAAATATGCCGGAGGAGACCGGCAGGGTGCTCAGGGACGGCATCTTTCATTCAGGTGACATGGGCAGAAGGCTGCCGGATGGAAATATCGCGGTGACCGGCCGTCTGAACACGATGGTGAAGATCAACGGCAACCGGGTAGAGCCCGGCGAGATCGAGGCGGCGATGCGGCGGATCCCGGGAATTCTTAATGCAGCCGTCCGGGACTTTGTGGGCGGACGCAAGCAGGTATTCCTGTGCGCTTACTATGTTGCAGGGGGTGACCTGGACGGAGAGACCATCCGCAGGCATTTGAAAAAAAGCCTGCCCCATTATATGATCCCGGCTTTTTTTACCAGGCTGGAGGAAATTCCCCTGAATAAAAACGGCAAGGTGGACCGTTTTGCCCTGCCGGAGCCGGACGTCAGCGCTCTCGTTCGACCCTATGCCGTGCCCCGGACACCGCTGGAGGAGGCAATCTGCAGGACCTTTGAAAAAGTCCTGCAAGTGGACCGGGTCGGTGTAAATGACGACTTCTTTGAGCTGGGAGGGGATTCGATCTCCACTGCGCTGGCAGCAGCAGAACTGGAAGAATTCAGGATAGACTACAGGGACATTTATACATGGAAGACACCGGGGGAGATCGCTGGCCGGATTTCTGAAAAAAGTATCAGGGATCTGGATGCCCTGAATCGTGCGGCCATGGAGCGGGATCAGTACCTGACGCCCTACCAGACCTATTTCTACGATGCAGCCCTGTATTCCCCCATGCAGACCAACCTGAACAATCCCATCAGCTTCCGCTTCCCCGGGGAAGCGGTGGAGCCTGTCCGCCTCAAGGAAGCTCTGGAAGCCGTATTTTTAAACTATGCCGTCTTCAGTACCGTGCTTTCCCATGACGACGAAGGTGTGCCTGTGATGCGCCGCATTCCCGGCAGGATTGTCCACCCCGAGATCCGTGAGGTCGATGAACACACGGATGACATGCTGACACAGATGATCCAGCCTTACCGTCTGAATGACGAGTTATTATACCGATGTACGATCTATGTGACCCGGGAGTATGTATTTTTGGATCTGGACAGTCACCATCTGATCAGCGATGGTTCGGGCATGGCTAATTTTATGTCGGAACTGTTTGCGGCTTACCAGGGCGAGGCTCTCAGGCAGGATCACTATTACTGGTATCTTGATAATCAGCATCGGCGGCAGAAGGAACTGGAACACGATGCGGATGCCATGCTGCTGATGAAGCGGTTCAGCCGGGAGGAATATTTGTGCAATCCCCGGCCTGATCTGGTCTCCCGGCACACCGGAAACGGACGGTTCATGAGCCGGACGACCTGTACCTCGGGAGAGCTCCGAAAGGGCTGCGAGGCCTTGAAGACAAGCCTGAACAAGCTGTTTGTGGCCGCCGCGCTGTCTGCTCTGAGTAAATTGAGCGGACAGCAGAAAGTCACCGTGGAATGGACTTTTAACGGCCGGGACGAGAATTGGAAAAAAGATTTGATCGGTATGACGATTGCCTCCGTGCCTGTTGCGGCAGATATGGCGGACATCAATTCCCCGCGGGATATCCTTCAGGTGATCGACGAGCAGAACGCCCTTGGAATGCGGTATGCGGATCTGTCCCTGGGCAACAACGGAGTGACACCGGGGGAGCGGGACAGACTGATCGTGGTCTACGAATCCGGCTTCGACATAAACACCTTCCTTCCCCCTGGAACGGAAATTACATATGCCTATGACAAACTGAACGGTGTGTTCACACGGTTCCAGATCATCATTTTTTCCGGCTCCGATCAGGATGCCGCAATCCCTTTTTACATTAATTACGACTCTGAACTGTATTCCCCGGCCATTGTCGGGCGTTTCTGCGATTACTACAACGAAGCCGTGGAGTGGATGATTTCCAGTGAGGATTCGAATACTGGAGCAAAGCCATGATGAGGATGATCTCTGGAGAGAATACGAATACTGTAGCGAAGCTGTGGAGTGAATGATTTCTGGTGAGATGAAATGAGCAACGATGTTATACAAAGGTATATAGCTGAAGGGATCCGGGCTCTGGAGCACATGGCGGAAAGCAGCAGGCGCGGAAACGAGATCAGCCAGGAACTGCTGATGCGCCTGATCCGGGACAATCAGGATACCGAATACGGACGGAAATATGGCTTTCGGGAGATTCATTCCTATGCCGATTATGCTGCAAAGGTGCCGTTTTCCTCTTATGAGGATTATGAGCCCTACATCGACAGAATGCTCAGATACGGCCAGAAGAACCTGATTACAGCCGATGAGGTTGTGTATTATGCTCATACATCCGGCACTACAGGTGCTTCAAAGATGATCCCATGTACCAGACGGACTCTTGATATCCTGTTCGGTACGGTGTTTGAGCGGGTCTTCGGTCAGTATGAGGAGAGCTGCAGGAGAAGCACCGGTGAGGGCATGCCGGCCTGTATGGGGATCAATCTCATGGAATCCCGGATCGGCAGGACTCCCTGCGGGGTTCCCCATGGCGCTATTTCCGAGACACTGAACCGCGCCGGGGACAGTTCTTTTTATAATGCACTGCCTGAGGAATTAATATATCCGGAAGCGGAGTTTGACCGGCGGCATGTGAAAATGCTGTTTGCGCTGCGCCAGCGGCATCTCAGCTACATGATGTCTACCTTTTCGTCGACCATGTATGACATGATCACCTATCTGCACAGACATTGGCGGATCCTGTGTGACGACATTGAAGCCGGGACGATCAACTCTGAGATTATCGTAGATCCGCAGCTGCGGAAAACGCTGGAAGCAAAGCTGTCTCCCGATCCGGAGAGGGCAATGGAAATCCGGAATATCATGTCAGACAATGCTGACGGCGCTTTTATTCCCCTCCTCTGGCCCGATATGAAGCGGATTGCCACTGTCGGCACTGCTGCCTTTGCACCGTATATAGACAAAATACGCACGTCGATGGGGTCTGAAATTGCCGTGGACTGCCTGGGATATGTCTGCTCGGAGGCTGTCATCGGGGCACCGCTGCACGAAGGAGCGCACGAATATATGATGCTGCCATTCGGCGGCTTCTATGAGTTCATTCCTATGGAGGACGGTATGCCGGATACACCCCTGCTCATGGACCAGCTGGAGGCGGGCAGGGAGTATGAACTGATCATCACCAATCTTTCCGGCTTCTATCGCTATCGCCTGGGAGATGTGGTCCGGGTCACCGGCTATCACAACAAGTGCCCGATTATCATTTTTTCCTATCGTAAAAAGCAGCTGATCAGCATGTACGGCGAAAAGGTGACGGAGACCGCTCTGCATACAGCGGTCAAGGCCATGGAGGCGGAATCCGGCACCATGATCCTCGAATACAGTGTATACGCGGATACCGGGACCGACCCGGGCCATTACGTTGTGTTGATGGAAAGCGACAGGGAGATCGGGCCTGAGTCATGGGACCGCTATTCAGAAATCCTCAACCGCAGGCTGTGCGAGGCCCACGAATCCTATGGAAAAAAGATTCAGCAGAAGACGATGCTTCCCCTGGAAGTAAAGTTCGTCCAGCCCCAGACCTATGCCCTTTACAGGGACTTTAAAGTAATGGGCGGAGCTTCCCCTAATCAGATCAAGCCCGTTCATGTGATCACAGACGACAAGCTGAAACGTTTCTTCTTTGGACTATTGCAAAAGTAAAAGTTTTTGATCCCCTAACAGATAATGTATCAATGCAGGAGGAAGAAGATGATGAAGGTTTATTGCTACAGCAGATGCTCTACTTGCAAAAAAGCCCTGAAATGGCTGGATGAAAAGGGAATTGAGCATGAGGTTATTGATATCAAGGCAGATCATCCCGACGAGGAGACTTTGCGAAAATACTTTGCCATGAGCGGTCTTCCGCTCAAGCGCTTTTTCAATACCAGCGGGATTCCCTATCGCGAGAAGGGCCTCTCGAAAAAGCTGCCGTTGATGAGTGAGGATGAGCAGCTTGCGCTTCTGGCGACGGATGGTATGCTGGTAAAGCGGCCCCTGGTGGTCGGTGACGGATTTGTATTGACCGGCTTCAAAGAAGAGGAATGGGCAGAGAAGATGCTTTGAGACGCATCGTCACACTTATGAAAACAAGCAGTGAATGAGCCCGCAAAAAAGGATCAAGGCAGCTATATATGAAATGGAACCGGGTATCGGTCCTGCATGCGAGGAAGATAAGTTATTTGTAAAAATGAGGTAGTGTTCACTGATATGAACCAGCAAAAGAATCAGCAAAAGAACCAGCAAAAGAACCAGCAAAAGAACCAGCAAAAGAACCAGCAAAAGAACCAGCAAAAGAATCAGCAAAAGAACCAGCAAAAGAATCAGCAAAAGAATCAGCAAAAGAACCAGCAAAAGAATCAGCAAAAGAACCAGCAAAAGAATCATCAAAACACAGTAAAACAGGCGTTTTTTAACACACTGCCGGTGATGGCAGGCTATGTTGTTCTCGGAATGGGATTCGGGATCCTGATGCGAAATGCGGGATACGGGGTCCTGTGGGCTTTTTCCATGAGCCTCTTTATCTATGCCGGATCTATGCAGTATGTCGGCGTAAGTCTCCTTTCGGGAGGAGCCTCGGTCATCACCACGGCCGTAACGACATTCATGGTCAATGCCAGACACCTGTTTTATAGTATTTCCATGGTGGACCGCTACAAGGATGCAGGAAAAGGCAAACCTTATATGATCTTCGGCCTTACAGATGAGACCTATTCTCTTCTCTGTGACGGGAAAACACCGGAGGGCTCAGATCCCAATCTCTACCGGCTTCTGGTGACTGCTTTCAATCAGAGCTATTGGGTGAGCGGGAGTGTACTGGGGAGCCTGCTGGGTACAGTTCTGCCTTTTTCCACGGAAGGAATCGAGTTTTCCATGACGGCGCTCTTCATTGCTTCATTTACCGGGCAGTGGCTGACTTCAGACGATCATATCCCCGCTTTGACGGGACTTTTGAGCACACTCGTCTGTCTGGTTATTTTCGGCCCGGGACGTTTTCTGATCCCGGCTATGCTGCTGATTACGCTGATACTCACGCTGCTTCGCGGCAGAAAGGAGGCAGTATGAGAGAGGCTGTTCTGGTTGCAGTAATGGCAGTTGTGACCATCCTTCTGCGCTTTCTGCCCTTTCTGGCAATACGAAAAGAAACTCCCCCCTATATCGCTTATCTGGGAAGAGTCCTGCCGCCGGCAATCATAGGAATGCTTGTGATCTACTGCCTGAAGGATGTGAATCCTGCAGCAGCGCCTTTCGGCCTTCCGGAGCTGATTTCGACCGTCTGTGTCATCGCATTGCAGGTCTGGAGACGGAATTCTCTGGTCAGCATTCTGGGCGGCACCATCATTTACATGGTCCTGGTCCAGCGGGTGTTTTGATGGGGACAGTTTTGGGACAGTATTGGGGCAGTATTGGGGCAGCCGGCAGGGATCCTCAGACAGAACCGATTTACCGCAAGGCAATAGCAAGGCAATAATTCAGGCAGCCGTGACATCATCGTCAACAAGAATGGAGACATTTTACTTCCTGAAGTGCCATGATATTTATGGAATACCTTCATAGACAGGACTGTTGCGTTAGCTGTCAGTTCATTTAGCTAATCAAAGCCCTTAAAACATGACTTTTGAGGTGCGGGATGCCGGCAAATGCTGACATCCCGCTTTTTAAATGCTTGTAGTGAGGCTATCGTTTGATTTTTTTTCGCTTTTAAGACAACCCTGGTTTTTGACTGCACCATACCATTAAAAAGCGAAGCGACAGAGATGTCGAAATAGAAAAAGATCACTACTGTGGCAGAGGGGGCGAAGCGACCGGAGGCCTTGTCGGGCAAAAGGTCACGCATGTCTTGAAAAAGCGAAGCGACAGAGATGCCGAAAAAGAGAAAGGTCACGCATGCCTTGAAAAAGTGAAGCGACAGAGCCGTCGAAAAAGAGAAAGGTCACGCATGCTGCGAAAAAATGAAGGCACGGGGACGTCGAAATAGTAAAAGATCACTACTGCGGCAGAGGGAGCAAAGCGACCGGAGCCCGTTTCGGGCAAAAGGTCACGCATGTCTTGAAAAAGCGAAGCGACGGGGACGTCAAAAAAGTAAAAGATCACTACTAAGGCAGAGGGAGCAAAGCGACCGGAGGCGTTGGCGGACAAAAGGTCACGCATGTCTTGAAAAAGCGAAGCGACAGAGATGTCGAAATAGTAAAAGATCACTACTGCAGCAGAGGGGGCGAAGCGACCGGAGGCCTTGTCGGGCAAAAGGTCACGCATGATGCGAAAAAATAAAGCGACAGAGCCGTCGAAAAAAAGAAAAGTCACGCATGCCACGAAAGAGTAAAGCGACATTTTAGAGTCTTGATCCCGAGGTCACCCACCTGGAAGTTTGGAGCTTTATAATTAAAATAATCCGGCCGAAGCCGGATTATTAAAACGTTTATGAAAAGCGTGAAAAGAGATATAGTCGTATTTGACGCCTCTCGACATTGCTGGAAGAGGTATGTGAAATGATGGGAGAAATTGATGGAAGTAATTACGGAAGCACTATGTGTGCTTTCTCAAAGGCGGTCCGGAGCCTTTCACTGAGGGAGGCAACAGCTGCCTGGTCGTCGCACTTGCCGGCCATATGTTCAAACAGTTCGAATTTGCTCTGTGCGTTCCTGACGGCGGGATGCCTGCCGGCCTGCCGCGCTTTCGCATCCAGGTCTTCCGGGATCAGCTTAAGGCTGTCCAGGGCCATTTCTGCTGAGAGGTCCAGGAGCTGTCCGCTGATGTCTGCGTCCGAATCCATTCCTATGGAGAGGATCTGGGGCACGAAGCCCAGGGTGGAAGAGGTATACCAGCCTCCGTCAAAGGAGTTGGCATTTTTTTTGACATTTGTGACGCGGCTGTTGATCTTATTGGTCAGGTAAGCGATCACCAGATTTCGCTGGGGATCTGCCATGACCAGGGTGCCGGTCCAGCCCTGGTGTCCGATCGTGTCCGAGCCGGCCTGAGAGCCGAAATACCATATTCTCTGGCCGTCCCCCTGGCGCCACCAGCCAAGTGCCCAGTTGGCGGCGTTCTCCATCTTAGGGGCTGTGAAGATATCGATCACGTTCTGTGAGAAAAAGCGGTGACTGCCGTATCCTCCGCAGAACATGACGGAAGCAAGCTTCGCCACATCAGAAGCGTTGCCGAACAGGCCGGCATGACCGGATATCCCGTCCATGCTGTAAAATGCCTTTTCGTCATGGACTTCTCCCTGCAGGGTATAAGTTCTGTAGCCGGGGAATTCCAGCAGATTGTCCCGGGTGTTTCCGTTCAGCTCGGTTGCTGCACAGTCTTCTTTGGTAAAGCCGTTTTTCAGTGTATTGTAGGTGATATGTGTCAGGCCCATAGGCTCCCAAAAGGTCTTGCGGAGCCAGGAGTTCAGGTCTTCCCCGGTGACCTGTTCAACCACGAGGCCGAGGATCATGTAGTCCGCATCGGAATAGACGGTCTTTGTTCCGGGCTCGTACCAGAGAGGAGTTTTGCAGATCATGTCGATCGTTGCCTTTCTGGTCTTTTCGCCGGGGGTGTTGCCCGCGAAAAGCAGGTTTTCCGGGTAGTCTTCTCCTTCTTCCAGCTCATCTTTGTAAAGGTAGGGTGCACTGTATTTGGGATCCGCGGGGAATCCGCCCTGGTGACGCAGCAGATCTCTGATCGTCACTTCCGCTTTCCACTCCTTTATTTGGTCCAGATCCGCTTCCGGAGTTTCCCCTTTTTCGTTGGGTACGATAATCGTGTCCTCGGCAAAGCCTTTACCCAGATAATCCACGATCCTGGCGTCCAGACTGATCTGATCGTCCGTCACAAGTTTCTGCAGTGCATAGTTGACGGAAAACATCTTGGTCAGGGAAGCCAGATCATAGAGCGTGTCTGTCGTCACTTGCGGGCTGGATTCGTTGACCTTGCCGTCAGGAAGATAGGAGTTGGTCTTTCCCCAGGCATTCTCATAGACCAGTCTGCCGTTTTTGATGACAGCCAGCTGGGCGCTGGTGAAGCCGTGGCTGATGTCCGTGCTGATCAGGTCCGAGATCATTTCCAGCGCCTGGGCAGAGATGCCCTCGTCTTGTGCTGAGCCGGGCAGGATCTCCGGATAGGGAACGCAGACGGTCACGGCCTCAGCCAGATCATAGGGGTCGATTTCCGAGATCTGGATGGTGTTCATTCCGTCTATGGTCAGTGAGGAGATGTCCAGATCGTATTGTCTGCCACCGGTCAGTTCTGAGGTATCGACAAGCACATCGTTGACATACAGGTTGAATCCTGTGACTTTTGCGGCAGGACAGATGCGGAGCGAACCCTGCCCGTGATAGCCGTAAAAGCTGTACATATGATTCATGGCGAGAGTATCGTCCGTATATCCCTTCCAGTCCGGGAAAGTGACTTTCCCCTGCCACTGTTCCTCTGTTGTCTCATTTGCTGCAGGCGGCTGCGTCTCTGCTGCAGATGTTTCTCCCAGGCCGGCCGCCTCCGCTGCGAATGTTTTTCCCAGGCCGGCTGCCTCCGCACCGGATTTTGTATCGTATTCTGAGGCATTTTCCATGCCGGTTTCTCCCTCCGCTGCGGACTGGCCTGTTGAGGGCTGAATTTCCTGAACAGCGACTTTCACGCCCTTTTCCGCTTTATTCCCGGCTTGCAGATCTGACTGAGGATTTGTTTGCAGACCGGTTTGCGAATCAGCTGCCTGATCGGCTGAAGGGTTAACATTTTTTCCTGTACATCCTGAAGCTGACATGCATAGCAGGATACAGACCAGAGCTGTGGAAACAGCTCTTTGATAGCGTTTGAACATGATTGTATATGAACCTCCTGTAAAGATGATTGCCGGTTATTATCATATCATCATATTATAATGCATATTTTTGCAGGAGGGTAAAAAAACGGGAATGAATCACCAATATTGATTTCTGTCAATTAACATGCCCTGTACCCCCCAGGCAATGATGTCTTCATATTTGATGTATATATGGTCCTTCTGTAAATTCAGTATTTCTTCGAATATTTTTGTCAGTTCAGATGTTAAAGCGTTATGACCGCAGTGGGATTCACTCGCGAAGACTGCTGCTTCGATGTAGGCGATTGGTTCATCATTGTGTCCTCGAAGCCAGAGACGGCAGTTGTCCTCAAATTCCAGAAGCAGATATGCTTCGCTCTTTCCGGGCACAAGTTCGATCGCTTTTCCAATGCGGGACTTTATGGCGGCTTCCTGTTTCTCAGTAATGGGGCAGCTTGTTTTTACTTTGATAAAAGGCATCAGGCAGACCTCCATTCCTGCAACTGGTGAAGGATATCATCGGCCACTTTCTGATTTTTCATCTGAGTGTTTTCGGGGACGGTTCTGATTGACTCATTGCGCGCAATGAGTCAATCAGAACCGTCCCCTGCGACTCATCCACACCTTTACAAATCAGGTATGCCCAATTATAATGAGCAGAAAAGAAAAAACAAGAAGCAAGATTATTCTTTGCCACTATAAAAAATATAGTAATGGATAGTCACGGAGGTTTTTGATGGCTGTAAAAGCGCTGCCGAAAGAAGAGAATATCTATGAGACAGAGTGTCCGATCCTGTATGCAATGAACCTGATCGGCCAGAAATGGAAGCTTCCGATCCTGTGGTACATTGCGGATGCGGAAAATCAGACGCTCCGTTACAAGGAACTTGAGAGAAAGGTCGTAGGTATCACCGCGACTATGCTGACCAAATGTCTTCGGGAACTGGAGCAGGACCGGTTCATCACCCGGAAGCAGTACAGTACGATTCCCCCGACAGTGGAGTACTCCCTTGCGGAGAGGGGCAGGACCCTGATCCCTGCACTGGAATCGGTTTATCAGTGGGCGGATGAGCAGATGAAAAAATAGGAAAATGAGAAAGGGGAAATGCCGTTCGAGTAATACCCGGCATTTATTGCACCTGCTATTGCACCTGTTATTTCAAGATATTTTGATAAACGGAAGATAGATAAAGGTTTTATCAACTAATTTGACAGGAGTTTATTATGTCAATAAAAATGGTAATGTTTGATCTGGACGGAACGCTGCTCCCCATGGACATGGATGAGTTCACAAGCGGATATTTTAAAATGCTGGCAGCAAAAGCCGCGCCCTGCGGATATGAATTGAAATCGCTGGTCAAGGCAATCTGGCACGGTGTGGCGCACATGGTCAAAAATGATGGACACTGCAAAAATGAGGATGCCTTCTGGGAGGATTTTGTGGCGACCTTCGGAGAGCAGGCCAAAAAGGATAAATGGATCTTCGACGAATTCTACGCAAATGAATTCCAGGATGCGAAGCAGTTCTGCGGATATAATCCAAAGGCGGCGGAAACGGTGCGCTGGATCAAGGACAAGGGGCTTCGTACTACGCTGGCAACCAACCCCCTCTTTCCAACGGTCGCAACTCAGACCCGCATCCGATGGACAGGACTGGAACCGGAGGAGTTTGAGTTCTTTACTACTTACGAAAATATCGGCTGGTGCAAACCCAATCTTGATTACTACCGGGAAGTACTGCGAAGGACAGGGCTGAAAGGAGAGGACTGCCTCATGGTCGGCAACGATGTGGGAGAGGATATGGTGGCCGCACAGCTGGGGATGAAGGTCTTCCTTCTCACGGACTGCCTGATCAACAAAAGCGGTGAGGATATTTCCAGGTACCCCAACGGAAGCTTCGATGAGCTGCAGGTCTACATCAGTGAACTCCTGCAGGCATAAATCTCCGGGGTATCCCGTAAATACCGTAAATACCATGTGCGTTGAACCAAAATGAGACCGGCCTGAGACAGGCACGAGACAGGTATAAGGCAGGCATGACAAAACAGTCTTCTCATTCCGGCAGCTTATAAAAGTAACAGTAAAGTGGAGAATTGAAATGAGATCTGAGTATGAACAGAAAGTGGTCATGGATTCGTCTGATTTTGTGCTGCTGGCAGACTATGTGCCAGGGATCATTCAGGAGATCAGGTATTACACGACTTATAATTTCGTAGGTGACAGGATCGACGGCTATGAGGAGCCCTGCGCGCTTTTGACCAGGGAGGCGGCCCGTGCACTGAAGAGCGTGAGCAACGAGATGAATGTGCAGGGATATCGTCTGAAAATCTATGATACCTACCGGCCGGCCAGGGCGGTCAAACACTTTGTTTTCTGGGGAATTGAAGACCTGGATCTGCGTATGAAGCCTTATTTTTATCCGGAACTGGAGAAGCAGGAGCTCTTTGCCAAAGGATATATCGCAAGCCAGTCAAGCCACAGCCGGGGCAGCACCGTCGACCTGACTCTGCTTGACATGAGGACAGGCAAAGAACTTGATATGGGAAGTCCCTTTGATTACTTCAGCGAAACATCACACCCGGATTACAGGGGGATCACAGAGGAACAGTATGAGAACCGGATGTTACTTCAGAATGTCATGGTAAGGAACGGCTTTGTTCCGATCGACTGCGAGTGGTGGCATTTTACCCTGAAAGACGAGCCCTACCCGGATGTTTATTTTGATTTCCCGGTGTCGTCACAATACCTGAAGCGCTAAAAGAGGAGACAGGGGAGGAGACAGGGGACGGTTCTGTGTCTCCTCCAGAGAAAGAGTTTCAGCTGAGTTCCAGGCGAAAATCGGGACTGTAATACGGTCCTGCCGTGCTTTGACGGCAGGCCCGGTTTTTTGTTGAAAAGAGTACGTAATTAGTGCATTATTAGATATATAAACAGAGAGGCGGGCAGTGCCTGTTCTGCTGAGTTTATGTCAGAAACTTATGTCCGCGAAAGCTGAAGCGGACTGTTTACAGGGGGATTTGAAAAATGAAAAGGGTAAAAGGAACGTGCAGTTTTTTGCTGGTCATGATGCTGGTCGCATGTACTATGCAGGCCGCAGTTTTCGGGGCGCAGAAAGCGCAGCAGAATGACAAAGCAAAGGCAGAGTCTTCGATATCCGGGACGGATGCAGCTGCACTTTTCCGTAAAGAGTCGGATCAGCTGGTCAGGAAATACGGTGTCATGCAGGCGGGGACACAGCAGATAAAGGCAGATGCCGGGGAATTCTATTCCGACATGAAGCCGCCTTTTGATGCAGCTAAAGACGGCGGAATGATATTTTCAGATATCCGCGACTATGATCTCGACGGGGCCCAGGAGCTCCTGACCCTGCGCAGGATCAGGGATACAGGAAGTCTGATGGAGGAGGGCACATCGTTTGAGTCGGACATGTACAAGTATATTTTTGAGATGTACGAATTGGCGGACAACAAACCTAAGCTTTCCGCAAGTCATTCTATCTGTGTCTACGATGTCCTCAACTGGTCCATCAATTTCAAGAGCATCACTGTTTTTCTGCATGAGACAGATCAGTTTACAGATATTTTTGCAGAGACATTTATCAGTCAGCAGGATCATCCTTCGGATACAGCAATGGTACGCCTTCGTTACAATGGAAACAAGTTCACGAATGAAGACGGAATCCGTTTCGGTTACTGGTATTCCGAAAAGGGTGTCCGGTGTATGAAACCGCTTTCGGCAGACGCACTGAACTATCTGTCAAACATGTTCCCCTCAGAGGAAACATTCTGGACAGATGTGGTGAGTACGGACGATGAAAAGGATGAGAAATTTCTGAAGGCAAGAGATGAAGGGGTGCAGGCGCTTGGATTTAAGGTTCAGCAGACCCGTCAGGATATCATGGATCAAAATGATATTTCATCCATGAGCGAAGAGGAACTGGCGGTATTGGATGCTCGGTTCAGCGCGATTTCTGCCATGGACTGCTATGCGCCGGTCACCGGCTCGATGACCAGGCTGGCCTTTCTGCATGAATATATCGAGAGAGAACTGGATGACAAAGGAAATGCTGTCATCAACCGCACCCTGGATACGGAGAAACAGACCTTAACTAAGTGAATGGAAAGACAGGTTATATGATCAGATTGATTGCCAGTGATATTGACGGCACGATGGTTCCGGACAGCTCTGACTATATTCATCCCGGGTATTATGACGCAGTCCGGGAATTAAAGAAAAAAGGCATCACCTTCTGCGCCTGCAGCGGCCGCCAGTTTCACAGTATGGAGCAGCTTCTTGCGCCGGTCACAGATGATATTTTTTTCATTACTGAAAACGGGACACTGGTCCGGACAAAAGACAGGATCCTGCATCGCTGGGCGGTTGATCCCGACCAGTATATCCCCCTCCTGGAGGACATACGTGCCATTGAAGGAGCATCCGCTGTTGTCTCTTTCCCCGAAGTCTCCTATGTGGAAAGCGGTGAGGAAAGCAGGGCTTTTACATTTTTGCGGGACAGCTACCGGTACGCGATCGAAAATGTCCCTGATCTTATGGCACTGCCTCACGAGAATGTTTTGAAAGTCACGATCTACTGCGAGAATGCCGAAGTGGTCTGTGCAGACTTCATGGGGTCCCACTGGGGCAGGGAGCTGAAGATGGCTGCGTCGGGGACACAGTGGATCGATATCTGCTCGCCTGATGCGGGGAAGGGAGCAGCTCTCGCTTTTTTACAGGACTATCTTGGGGTCACCAAAGAGGAGACAATGTACTTTGGCGACAACATGAACGACCTGCCCGCTTTTGCCGTGGCCGGTATCGCCGCCACGGTTGCCAATGCCCGCCAGGAAGTAAAGGAAAAGGCGGACCTGATCGCGGCATCCTACAGCGAGCTGGGTGTTTTGAAGGAACTCAGGCGTATTATAAATACCTGACCGATCAGAATAAATACCTGATGGATTTGGATAAATATCTGACGAAGCAGAATTAATTTCTGATGTATTTGGGTAAATACCTGACCAATCAGATGAACCGGAGCGTTTTGACCATGGCGAAAAACGATAAAAAAGCTTTTTATGAGGAACTGGACAGGCTGCTGGCAGACCAGAGAGTGCGGAACCTCAACAATTTTTCCCAGCACAACGGGACCACGACACTCAGGCATGTGATCAGAGTCGCGAAGACGAGTTTTGACCTTGCAGAGCGTCTTGGCTGGGATATTGATGAGAAGGAACTGGCCAGGGGCGCGATTCTGCATGATTATTACCAGTATGAGATCAAGAAAGAAGGGCTCACTCCCTACAGACACGGAACCAGACATCCCGCAATCGCCGCACAGAAGGCGGAAGAGGATTTCGGTCTGACCCAGAAGGAGGAGAACATTATACGGTCTCATATGTGGCCTTTGACACTGCGGACGCCGCCCCGCTCCAAAGAAGCGGCCCTTGTGTGTATGGCGGACAAGTATATCGCCACAAAAGAAATGGTATTCCACAAATTTTGACGGCTGACCCGGTAAAAAAGGAAACTTGTAAATTCTCAAACTAAGGCAGGTCCTGAGAGGGAGGGTGGCAGATGGCAAAAGATACCAGAGAAAAAAAGAAGGCCGGGGAAGAGATGCTGGATCCGGCACAGGAAGTGGGAAAAGCTGACAATAATAACAGTGATTCGTCAGAAAAAACAGTGGAGAAAAAGTCCGCAGTAAAAAACGGCATCGTCCGTATGGTCCTGGTCCTTCTGTCGATTCTGCTGGAAGTTGTCGTGATCTTCCTGCTGCTCCACTATTTGGGATCTAAGGCGGGCTGGGTCTATTCCGTCCTTCATATCCTGTCGATCATTCTGGTCCTTGTGATCTACGGAAGTCATAAGACCGCTTCCGTCAGGATGACCTGGATCATGTTGATCATGCTGGTGCCGATCGTGGGCACAGTGCTGTTTCTGATCATCGGTCTGAACTGGCACACACTGCAGATGCGTAAACGCTATTCGGAACTGGACAAGATCCTTCTGCCCCTTCTTCCTCCCAATGAAGAAGTGAGCCGACATGTCAGGGAGAAGTCGGGAAGGCTTTCAGGCATCTCTGCTTATCTCAAAAAAAATGCCGGTTTTCCCGTCTATGAGAATACTAAGGTCACCTATTATGACGATGGGCTGAAGGGTCTGAATGCCCAGCTGGAGGAACTGGCAAAGGCAGAGCGCTTTATTTTCATGGAATACCATGCCATTGAGGACGCCGAGAGCTGGCACGAGATCCAGAAGGTCCTCGTTGAGCGCGCAAAGGCAGGCGTGGAAGTCCGTATCTTTTATGATGACATGGGCAGTATCGGCTTTATCAACACGAACTTTGTGAAGAAGATGGAGTCCCTCGGCCTCAAGTGCCGTGTCTTTAATCCCTTTGCTCCCGGCTTTAATTTTTTCCTCAATAACCGCGACCACCGCAAGATCACGGTCATTGACGGCAGGGTCGGATTCACAGGCGGCTACAATCTGGCCAACGAATATTTCCACAGGACAGAACCCTACGGCTTCTGGAAGGATACGGGCGTGAAGCTTGAAGGCGATGCGGTACAGAGTCTGACGGTCATTTTCCTGGAGATGTGGAACGCCATCAGCAAATATGATGTGGATGATAAGGACTTCAGACAGTTTCTTACCTCCCCTCCCTCGCCGGAGGGAAAGGGCTTTGTCCAGCCCTATGCGGATTCCCCCATGGATGGTATCGCTGTCGGTGAAGATGTGTACATGAGCATCGCGGAGGGCGCGACGGAATACGCATGGTACATTACGCCTTACCTGATCATCACGGATGAAATGAACCATGTCCTGTCCCTGGCAGCCATGCGCGGGGTCGATGTCAGGATCATCACTCCCGGCATTCCGGACAAAAAGATGGTCTACAGCCTGACACGATCCTACTACAACGGTCTCGCCCGCCACGGCGTGCGCATCTTTGAATTCACACCCGGCTTCTGCCACGCCAAGATGTCCGTCTCTGACGACCTGGTTGCCACCTGCGGCACCATCAACATGGACTACCGCAGCCTCTACCATCACTTTGAAAACGGATGCCTGCTTGCGGACTGCGATGCCGTCATGGACATCAAACACGACTTTGAAGAAACATTTGCACAGTGCAGGGAAGTGACCGACTATTACGTGACAGGCCGCGGCGCCTTCATGCGCTTCGGCCAGATGCTCCTGCGCCTCGCAGCGCCTCTGATGTAACAGCATGAATGGGACACCATTGAGATATCCGGAAACTATCCCCGGTATTCATGATATAAGCTTATTCATTTTTGGAAGAAGGAGGGAAATATGTTTGAGAAAAAACTCTTTCGATCAGATATGGTGCGATGTGTCTTATGTAAAGATGCCCCCTGTACAAAAGCATGCGGGAAAATTGATCCGGCCAGGCTTCTGAGAAGCATCTGGTTTGATAATGAACTTTGTGCTGCAGACAGCCTGCCGGCACAGAATCCCTGCGGACAATGTCCCGCGCCCTGTGAGTCGGCCTGCGTCCGCGCGCATGAGGTTCCGATCAGGGCTTTGATTACCAGGCTGCATGAAGAAGTAAAGCAGGAGCTGGAGATTTCCGTGCCGGCAGATGAAGAGCGTCTCCGCACCGAATTCTGCGGAATCCCTCTGGAGAATCCTTTTTTGATTTCGTCCTCGGTAGTTTCAAGCACTTATGATATGTGCGCCAGGGCTTTTGAGGCGGGCTGGGCAGGTGTTTCCTTCAAGACAGTATGTTCCCTGGACATCCATGAGGCATCTCCGCGCTATTCCGCAATAACGGGTGCCGAGGGAAATATCATCGGATTTAAAAATATTGAGCAGCTCTCTGACCACAGTGTGGCTGAGGATATGGAAATTTTCCGAAAGCTGAAAAAGAATTATCCCTCAAAGTTCATTCTGGCTTCCATCATGGGAAAGAATGATTACGAATGGGAAAGTCTGGCGCGCCAGTGTGAGGAGAACGGAGCAGATGCAATCGAGCTCAATTTCTCCTGCCCCAACATGATGGAGAAAGGACTGGGATCTGATATTGGACAGAATCCGGACTTTGTGCAGCGCTTTACAGCCGCCGCCAGGCGGGGGACCAAGATTCCGATTCTTGCCAAGCTCACACCCAATGTAGATAAAATGAGTCCTGCGGCGGAAGCCGCCATGAGGGGCGGTGCCAACGGTATTGCCGCCATCAATACGATCAAGAGCATCATTGATATCAACCGCCATACCTATATCTCAGCACCTGCCGTACACGGAATGTCCGCGGTCGGCGGCTACAGCGGCAACGCGGTCAAGCCGATCGCGCTTCGTTTCATCGCCGAGCTGGGACAGAACCCTATCCTGTCCGCTATGCAGATCAGCGCTATGGGCGGCATTGAAAACTGGTCTGATGCCCTGGAATACATCATGCTGGGTGCCGGGACCGTGCAGGTCACGACGGCGGTCATGCAGTTCGGCTACCGGATCATTGATGATCTGAAAGCCGGCCTGAACTATTATCTGGCAGAAAAAGGCCTGGACAGTGTCAGCCAGGTCAGAGGCCTTGCCCTGGATTACGTCAGCAACACGACGGATGTGCTGGAGCGTGATTCAGTGGTTTTCCCCAAGTTCCACCGCGACAAATGTATTGGCTGCGGCAGATGCTCCATATCCTGCGCGGACGGCGGACACCAGGCAATCACCATGGGAGAGGATCGGAGACCCCTTCTGGACGGCAGAAAGTGCGTCGGCTGCCACCTCTGCGTCCTCGTATGTCCTCAGCGCGCGATCACTTCCAGCCGGAAGAGGATCAGCAGGAAATAAGGCCGAAAGACCGGGATCAGATAAATCTGCCGAAAGATCAATATCAGATAAATCTGCCGAAAGATCAGGATCAGATAAATCTGCCGAAAAATCAGGATCAGAGAAATCTGCCGGATGATTGTTTTCATTAATGACTGGATTATTGTTTTCATTAATGAGAGCAGGTTTAGAGTCAGGAACGTTTATCATTATTTTGGAACATCAACTTTCGGGCATATCGCATTTCCGCGATATGCCTTTTTTGATTGCATGGCTTATGACAAGGGAGTATACTAAGCCTATGCTTTTCTGCGATAAAGTGTTTATCTTCTCTAAAAATGCATCAAGTCTTGTTTAATAACCTGATATCGCACATGAAAGTAAAATACAGATCGGCCTCAATAACCGATCCGGCAGCAGAGACTATCTGTATTTGAGTCTATAATCAATGGTTTTGCTCCGGACAGCAGTTCTTTTTTTGTGCTGCCGGGGCCGGGAAAGGAAGTAAACATGCACACAGAGTTCCTCATGGGAAATGCGGCAATCGCCCGCGGTGCCATCGCGGCAGGTGTGAACCTGGTTGCCGGCTATCCCGGTACGCCATCCACAGAGGCGCTGGAGACTGTCGCCAGGTACCGCACGCAGGATACTTATGTCGAGTGGTCCGTCAATGAGAAATCTGCCATGGAAGTGGCGGCCGGCGCAGCCTATTCGGGAGCCAGAGCCCTCGTCACCATGAAACAGGTGGGCCTCAATGTCGCCTCGGATCCGCTGATGAGCCTTGAATATGTGGGCGTCAAAGGCGGAATGGTCATCCTGGTCGCCGACGACCCCGGTCCGATTTCTTCACAGACAGAACAGGATACCCGTCACTATTCCTATTTCAGCAAGCTCCCCTGTTTTGATCCTTCCTCTGTCCAGGAAGCCTACGAAATGATCCAGGAGGCTTTTGACTTTTCCGAAAAGTACGGCACTCCTGTATTTTTCCGTCCCACGACCAGGATCTGCCATGCCTATGCATCGATCGAGGTCAAAGATGAGGACGAATATGTTCATCACAGGGCAGACGGATTTATAAAAGATACCTCCCGCTGGGTCATTTTCCCCCGTCTGTCTTATGCCAATCATAAAAAGATCGAGGCCAGAAATGTCGAACTGTCCGGTGTTTTTTCCGAATACAGCAGGAACGCTGTGATTGCGGAAAAGGGCAGTTTTGCCAAAGAGGACCAGGACGTTAAGAAGGGCATCGCGGCTGGCGGCATCAGCCTGGCGCTGACCCTGGACAACCTCAGCGACGCTGCCGACACTCCCCGGATCCTGAAAGTAGCGACGCCTCACCCCTTCCCCGAGCAGCTGGCTGTCCGTTTCCTGGAGGGCCTGGATGAGGTCCTGGTCATCGAGGAACTGGATCCTGTCATTGAAAAAGAGTTGGTCTACGTCGCGGGCAAGTATCATCTGAATGTCACAGTCAAGGGCAAGATGACAGGCGACACAGAGACTGCGGGTGAAAATTCTCCCAACCTGGTGGCGGGATATCTGGACAGGTTCCTGGCAAGGACACCGGCCGGAAAAGCAGATCTGCCTGCGCCGCCTCCCATTCCTGTCAGGCCTCCGGTCCTGTGCGCGGGATGTCCCCACAGAGCCTCCTTCTATGCAGTCAAGACGGCCATGAAGGGCAAAAAGACCATTTTCTGCGGCGATATCGGCTGCTATACGCTGGGCAATGCCATGCCTCTGGATATGTGCGACACCTGCCTCTGCATGGGAGCCGGCATCAACATCGCTCAGGGTGTTTTCCGCACCGAGCCGGATACCAGTGCCTTCGCTTTTGTCGGTGATTCCACCTTTTTCGCCTCCGCCATCACGGGCATCGTGAATGCAGTCTACAACCAGGCGGAGATGACCGTTGTTATCCTGGACAATTCCACAACGGCTATGACCGGTCATCAGCCCCATCCCGGCACGGGCCGGACCATGATGGGAGAGGTGGTCAGCAAGGTCTCCATCGAGGCGATCCTCAAGGGGATCGGCCTGGAATTTGTCGAGACTGTCAACCCTCTGGACCTGGAAAAAGCTGTCGACACAGTGAAGCGGGCTTCTGAGCAGAAGGGTGTCAAGGCTGTCATCTTCAAGTCACCCTGTATTGCCATCGTAAAGCCTGACAAGGCGCTCACGATCGATCAGGACAAGTGCATCGGCTGCAAGCGCTGCATCAGGGAGATTGGCTGCCCCGGCATCGTGATCAACGACGGCAAAGTCTGCATCGACCCCGGTCTCTGCACCGGCTGCGGTCTCTGTGCCCAGCTCTGTCCGGTCAAGGCCATCGGCGCGATGGGAGGTGACGGCAAATGAGTAATTCTATCAATAAAAATATCGTTCTCTGCGGCGTCGGCGGACAGGGTACCGTCCTCGCCTCCAAGCTGATCGCGGCGGCTGCCATGGAAAAAGGCCTGCGTGTCATGAGTGCCGAGACCATCGGCATGGCTCAGCGCGGCGGAAACGTTTTCAGTAATCTGCGGATCGGAGATTCCATGCACGCGCCCCTGCTGCGCAGCGGGCAGGCAGATGTGATCCTGGGCTTTGAGCCCGGCGAGACCGTCCGCATGCTGCACTACCTCAAGCCCGGCGGAACTGTGATCACAAACTGCAGGCCGGTCAAACCCACTACCGCGACCCTGACCGGCTCCTCCTACGACGGGACTGAAATGATCGCCTACCTCAGGGAAAACCTTGCCCCTGAAAAGCTCCTTGTTGTCGACGGACAAGCCGCTATCGACGAGCTTGGCTCCCCCAGGATCCTGAACATGGTCCTTCTGGGAGCTGCCATCCGCACAGGAGAGATCGGACTTACGGAAGACGACATCAAAAAAGCCATGGACCGCCTGATCAAACCGGCCTTCATGGAAATGAATCTGAAGGCCTTCGGCTTTTATCAGGCCCGGTAAGGCTGCAGATCAGTCAGTAGATCAGTCAGTAGATCAATCTGCAGATCAGTCAGAGGATTCACTGCTTACAGCTTTGATTTACTGCTTTGACTTACAGCTATGGCTTATGGCCGGTCCATCATTTATTTAAGTTTCACCTGCTGTATTTTTCTTTTTTAGTAAATAACTGAACTGAGACAGGCTGAGCCGGATTTATTTTTCTGACAGCGGAGGAAAGCATTTTCGAATGTATTTCCAAATGTATTTCAAAATGCGTTTTTGAATGTTTTCCCGTGCTGTAGAGGGGATTATGTATGAAAATTAATGAAAAACAGTTGGCTCAGGTAAACGACAGGATCAATGCGCTCGTAAACGCAGGAAGCTTTTACGGCAAAAAGCTGATGGAAAAGAACATTACCAGCGTCCATTCAGCGGAAGAGTTTGAGAATCTTCCTTTTTCCGAAAAAAGCGACCTGCGCGATGCTTACCCGCTGGGACTGATGACAGCGCCCGAGGAGGAGATCGTCAGGATCCACTCTTCATCAGGAACAACAGGCCTTCCCGTCATTATTCCTTACACCGCCAAGGACGTCGACGACTGGGGTGAGATGTTCAAGCGCTGCTACGAAGTGGCGGGCATCACCAACAAAGACCGCATCCAGATCACGCCCGGCTATGGTCTGTGGACTGCCGGCATCGGCTTCCAGAACGGCTGTGAGAAGCTGGGCGCCATGGCCATCCCTATGGGCCCCGGAAATACCAACAAGCAGATCCAGATGATGCAGGACATGAAGTCCACCGTCCTCTGCTCCACATCCTCCTATGCCCTTCTTCTGGCAGAGGAGATTGAAAAGCGCGGTATCAGGGACAAGATCATGCTCAAAAAGGGCGTCATCGGATCCGAGCGCTGGGGCAAGGCCATGCGCGAACGTATCAGCAGTATCCTGGGAATCGAGCTCTATGATATCTATGGTCTGACCGAAATTTACGGCCCCGGCATCGGCATCAACTGCAGCGAGAGCGAGTACATGCACTACTGGGATGATTATCTCTATCTGGAGATCATTGATCCCGTTACCCTCAAGCCGCTTCCGGACGGAGAGTGGGGCGAGATCGTCATCACGACCCTGGTCAAGGAGGGCGCTCCCCTGATCCGTTACAGGACTCATGACCTCTCCAGGATCATTCCCGAGAAGTGCACCTGCGGACGCTGCTGGCCCCGCATCGATATCATCAAGGGCCGCACCGATGACATGATGAAGATCAAGGGCGTCAATGTATTCCCTGCCCAGATCGAGGAAGTGCTCCACCAGTTCCCCGAGGTCTCCAGCGAATACCAGATCCGTATCTCTCATCTGGACGGCAAGGATACCATGCGTATCTACGTCGAGACCACCGGCGACGTAGAGTTCCTCAAGCTCGCGGACAGCATCGCCAGGAAGGTCAAATCCGTGATTGGCTTCACACCGCTCGTCAAGGTCGTTGAGATCGGCGTCCTGCCCAGAAGTGAAAAGAAGACCAAACGCGTCATCGACGAGAGGTACGAATAAACAGTGAGTCAAAGCGGCAATAAACTGCGAAGCAGTTCATCAAATACCGGGCCCGCCCGGGCATTTGCGGACATTTGCGGACATTTGATGCAGACCGCTTGCGGTCTGCTGCGTCCGTAAACAAACCATAAATCGTTTTTCAGAATAAATCTCAGAAAGAGGAAGTGACTAGAGAATGCAGTACGAGGGAGATGTTTACAGACCGCCAAGCGAGGCAAGGAGTCTGATCATACAGGTTACGATTGGGTGTTCGCACAATACATGTACTTTCTGCCACATGTATACGGGCAAGCAGTTCCGCATCAGAAAGAGAGAAGAGATCCTTGCGGATCTTGAGGAATGCAGCATTGAGTACGGCAAATATGTGCGCAGGGTCTTTTTTGCGGACGGAGATGCCCTGATCGTAAAGACACCGCTTCTCTTGGAACTTCTGGCTTATGTGAAAGACCATTTTCCCAATGTGGAACGCGTGACGGCCTATGGAACTGCTTCGGACGTGCTCCGCAAGTCTGAAGAGGAACTGAAGGCGCTTGCGCAGGCGGGCCTGGAGATGGTCTATCTGGGCGCGGAGTCCGGTGATGACGAGATCCTGCTCCAGATCAAGAAAGGGCAGACCGCCGAGGAGCTGATCGAGGCAGGCCGCAAGCTCAAGCGCTGCGGGATCAAGACATCCGTGACCCTGATCTCAGGCCTGGGCGGACCCGAGGGCATGGAAAAGCACGCCCTGGGGAGCGCTAAGCTGATCAACGAGATGAATCCGGAATATGCCGCGATCCTTTCCCTGCAGTTGCGCGAGGATTCTCCCATGGCCCAGGAAGTTCTGCGCGGTGAGAGAAGGCTGCTGACAGCGGACCAGACTGTGGAGGAGACAGAGATTTTCCTGAACGC
Organism: uncultured Lachnospiraceae bacterium; assembly: GCA_902780385.1. GTDB lineage: Bacteria > Bacillota > Clostridia > Lachnospirales > Lachnospiraceae > CAG-791. The sequence continues at coordinate 53,544 of CACZFF010000016.1, read as the reverse complement.
GATCGATTCCCCGGGCACCATTTTCCGCTCCAATCACGCCTCCAATTATGTGTCCCTGGCCGGCGTCTTCAATGATGATATTCCTGAGATGCTGGAGCAGCTCGAGGATGCCAAAGCCAGACACCGCTACCGTCCCGAATGGATGCGCGAACTGTAGTCTATTTTGCCAATCTTATTCAGATTTTGTTCAAATGAATATTTATGGAAACATATATACATGAAATATATGTAAAAATGTAGATACTGCATTTTCTGGTAGGTCTGCTGATCAGTATCCCCTTAAAATATGGTTTTTGGAGCGCGGGATGACAGCGTATGCTGTCATCCCGTTCTTTTTCGGATTTTGTGTGCACCTTAACAGATAGCTTTCGATTGCATGCATGCCGTGGAAAGAGAGGCGATATTCCAGATCCGGAAGCCCAAGGTCACGCATGCGGCGAAGAATTGAAGCGACATAGTCGTCGAAATAGTAAAAGATCACCACTGTAGAAGAGGGAGCAAAGCGACCTGAGGCGGTGGCAAGAAAAAGGTCACGCGTGCCGCGAAGAAAGGAAGCGACATAGGAGTCGAAATGGTAAAAGATCACTACTGTGGCAGAGGGAGCAAAGCGACCGGAGGCCGTGGTTGGAAAAAGGTCACGCATGCCGCGAAGAATTGAAGCGACAGAGGAGTCGAAATAATAAAAGATCACTACTGTGGCAGAGGGAGCAAAGCGACCGGAGGCGGTGGCAAGAAAAAGGTCACGCATGCCGCGAAGAAAGGAAGCGACATATGCGTCGAGATAGTAAAAGATCACCACTGTGGCAGAGGGAGTGAAGCGACCGGAGGCGGTGGCAGGAAAAAGGTCACGCATGCCGCGAAAAAACGAAGCGACATTGGCGTCGAAATAATAAAAGATCACTACTGTGGCAGAGGGAGCAAAGCGACCGGATGCAGTGGCAGGAAAAAGGTCACGCATGCCGCGAAAAAACGAAGCGACATTGGCGTCGAAATAATAAAAGATCACTACTGTGGCAGAGGGAGTGAAGCGACCGGAGGCGGTGGCAAGTAAAAGGTCACGCATGCCGCGAAAAAACGAAGCGACATATCGGATCTGGAAGTGCAAGGTCACGCATTAATGAAACAGCCTCGTTTTATTGTGACAGAAAAAAAGAAGCGCATACCTGGCGTTTCATCGGGTGTGCGCTTCTTTATATTTCTCAGGTTTGGCTACAGCACTGGAGCATGCTTTTATACTTTATTTCCCAGCACGTTTGCCGTCTCCTTCTGTGGCTTCTATGCGTTTAATCCCCGGCACGTTTGCCGTCTCCTTTTGCGGCTTCCATGCGTTTATTTCCCAGCGCGTTTGGCAGCCAGTTTCTCAAGGAATTCGTTGCCGTAGCCGTACTGTTGAACGACGAAGTCGAGGTCTTTGTCGCCTCGGCCGGAGAGGTTGACGAGAACGGAACCGGTGACACCGGTCCTGGCGACACGGATAGCGTAGGCCAGGGCGTGAGAGCTCTCGATCGCGGGGATGATTCCCTCGTGTCTTGAGAGAAGGAAGAGGGCCTCAATGGCGTCCTCGTCATCGACGGTTGTATATTTGACGCGGTCCATCTCGTGCAGCAGTGCGTGTTCGGGGCCTGCGGCGGGATAATCGAGGCCGCTGGCATTGGAATAGACCGGGGCGGGATCGCCGTTTTCATCGGCCAGCATGATGCTCTTGAAGCCGTGCATGATGCCTTCTGTGCCGTAGGTGATGGAAGCGGCATTGTCGCCCAGCCTGGGGCCGCGGCCCAGAGGCTCAACGCCGATGAGCTCGACAGGATCTGCCAGGAAGGGTGTGAACATACCGATGGAGTTGGAACCGCCGCCGACACAGGCTGCCACCTGGTCCGGAAGATGTCCGGTCTGTTCGATAAACTGAGCCCTGGCTTCTTCTCCGATGCAGTACTGGAAGTCGCGGACCATCAGCGGGAAGGGGTGGGGGCCTGCGGCAGTGCCGATGCAGTAGACAGCGTCTTTGTATTCTTTGGAATAAGCCATGAATGCGGCGTCAACTGCCTCTTTGAGGGTCTTGAGCCCGAAGCTGACCGGAACGACGTTTGCGCCGAGGAGCTTCATACGTGTCACATTGGGAGCCTGTTTGGCGATATCGACTTCGCCCATATAGATGTCGCACTCAAGTCCGAAATAGGCAGCTGCAGTTGCAAGTGCAACGCCGTGCTGGCCTGCCCCGGTCTCGGCGATGAGTTTCTTTTTGCCCATATATTTTGCAAGGAGACCTTCGCCCATGCAGTGGTTGAGCTTATGGGCACCCGTGTGGTTGAGATCTTCACGCTTAAGATAGATCTGAGTTCTGCCTAGCAGGTTGGAAAGATTCTGGCAGTGGTAGACCGGTGTGGGACGGCCCTGGAAATCTTTGCGGATGCGGCGGAGCTCCGCGATAAACTGCGCGGACTGGGCGATCGTGTTATAAGCCTCTGCATACTCATTGAAAGCCTTGATCAGTTCCGGGTCGTCAAGATAATTGCCGCCGTATTTGCCAAAGTATCCGTCCTGAGAGGGATATTCCTTCAGATAGTTGTCGTAATCGCGATATTTGTTCATGTTGTATTGCCTTTCTGAATGGATATTTTTTGAGAATTATACCACAGATTTCCGTTTCTGCCCAAAGAAAGAGTATGTAATGTGAAACCTTTGCATTAGCTGAGAAGGTCATTTCAGCTGATCAGCTGCCCGGTAAGCCTTCTTCAGCTCCCGAGTTTGGAGAGCATACAGGGTGTGGCTGGTTTGCAGAGCATGCAGGGTGTGGCCGGTTTGCAGAGCATGCAGGGTGTGGCCGGTTTGCAGAGCATGCAGAGTGTGGACGGTTTGCAGAACATGCAGGGGATGGCCGGTTTGCAGAACATGCAGGGTATGGCCGGTTTGCAGAGCATGCAGAGTGTGGACGGTTTGCAGAACATGCAGATTGTGGCAATTTGCAGAGCATGTAGAGCATGCAGAGCTGGAAATTGTATATTTTTTGATTTTTATGATACAATGTCGTTATTGATGAAACAGGTGCGGCATATAATCAATGCTTTACCCTGGATATTTGGATTTTTATAGATTATATAAAGTGGTCGGAGGACAATGAATATGAATGAACCAGTACTTGCAGCCCCTTTGGATGAGGAGGAGAAGCAGGAAATATTTGAAAATATACGAGCTGATGCGACAGGGTTAAAGCTGCTCACCCGGTATGTAGAGGTCTTTCTCTCAAAGAATCATTTGCAGGGTTATGAAACCAGTGAAATATCAAAAAGAAAACTGGCTGCATCTTTTGTACTTGCGGCAGCTGCTTTCCTTGAGATCGTATTTTTCGCCCTCTATCATAATTTCTATATATTCATTTTAATTGCTGGAGAGATCCTGTTCTATCTGATCTTTTTCCACAGACAGAATCTGCAGAGGTATCTGGTCCGTGAGGTCATTAAGCGGCCGGACGATAACCTGGATAATATTCTGATCAGTCAGGTGAGCGGAGCGAAAAAAGGACTGAGAAATCTCCTGTTTGCGGTGTCGCCCCTGCTGGCGGTCGCAGTGGTTTCCTGTCTGCTGTTTATGCGGCCGCACATGATTTTTGAAAAGGCATCAGATCAGGGATATGCGCTCCGCTATTATACCATGGCACTTATTCCGGATGATACGGTTGTCATACCCGAAACATATAAGGGGCAGGCGGTTACCGCGATCCGCGGAAATGTGTTCATGGATATGAACAGCCTTAAGCATATCACCCTTCCTACCGGGATCACAGAGATCCGCGGCTCCACGTTTGAGAGATGCAGGAACCTTGAGGAGATCGATATCCCTGAGGGCGTCTACAGAATCGGCGGACATGCTTTCTGTGACTGTGAAAGTCTGCAGCAAGTGACGATTCCCAGTACAGTCAATTCCATCGGAAGCTCTGCTTTCCGCCGGTGTTACTGCTTGAGAACAGTCAGAATACGCTTAGGTACTCAGATAAACGAAAAGGCCTTCAAGGAAAGCCCTACAAAAGTGGTCTTTTATTGATAGGGATAAAGCATGAATACTTATATACATTTGCTTTATGTTCCTACCATGGCATGCAATATGGCCTGCAGCTACTGCTATCTGGAGGATGAGACAAAAGATCTGCGGACCGGACACTCTGCCCTGGAAACTCTCGTCTATGCAGTGGACAAGTGCAGGCAGGAGGACATTATTCCTTTTAATATTTCTCTGCACGGCGGCGAAGTGACCTGTCTGGATGCCGGGGACTTTAGGGACATAATTGCATATATTTCAGAATATTATGAGAAAAACAGAGGCCTTTTGACCGGCGCAGGCTTTCGGGTCGGTCAGCCTCACATAAAGACAAATCTCCTGGCCCTGGACCGGCATATGGACGCTGTCCGTGAATACGGGGTCTCGGTGAGCGGCAGCATTGATCTGCCTTTGTCCCTGCACAGACAATACAGGGTCGGAAAGGACGGTAAGGACACGCTGGATCAGATCCTCTCCAATGTGGCTCTTCTGGCTGATCTGCCCAGCCATAAAAAAGTTTCCGCAACGATCTTCCGGGAGCATCTCGAGCGGATCGATGAGGTGATTGAAGATATCTGGTATCTGCATCGCAATACCTGTCTGGATATGCTGGATTTCAACTTCATGATCGGCTTTGAAAACAGCAGCAGCCTTCTGCATGCTCTCACAGAAGAGGAGCAGCTGCAGTTTTTCCGCGGGATCCGGGATGCATTTGAGGGGACTGAACTGGAGGAAGGGCTGAAGGGCGCCTGGTTTAGAGAGTTCGGGCCGGACTACTGTACCAACTGTGTCAACTGCGGGGAGAAATTCTATCTTCTGGAGAGGAACGGAGATATCTATTCCTGTGTCCGGGGACAGAAGAATCCCGATTTCTATTACGGGAATATCTACCAGGACAGTATGCGCAGCATCATGGAGACCGGGGCGCAGAAGATCCGGGAGGTTCATGCATCCTGCGGCTTTGATGAAGCCTGCGGAAACTGCCAATATCTGTATCTGTGCAGGACAGGATGTCCCTTCGTGAAGCGGCAGCAGAAACGCGCGCGGAGCTACACCTGCCTTCTGCAGAAAGAACTGTATGAACTCTGGAATATTCCGGGACATGCTTACCCCAGACCTGATGCACTGGATTATGTCTGCCAAATGCATCCCGATCTGATAGGAGAGTATGCGCTGGCAAAGCTTCCCGGGCAGATCACCGATCTGAGGAGCCTGATCCGTCAGGATACCAACCTGCATTATATCTACGATCCCGATCTGTTTATACTGAACATTGACGGAAATGATTTTTCTCTCGAATCCCAGATCATTAAACAGAATCGTGTCTTTACCTTTATTACCCCGCAGAGCAGAGTGATCCTTTATGTCCGGGAAGGGATTTTTGAGGTTTTGAGCTCCTATCCTGAGAACAATGCTTTATATATACAGCTTTTGACAGGAGATACTATTGTCTATGGGGATGAAGGTCGGACCAAGCAGAGGCATATCGCCAATGAAATGATCTATAAGCAGGTGGCTGAGGCAGACAGTTCGGACCGGAAAGGCTACATGCGGGTCGACCTTACACATTTTTTGGGGCGATACGGCAGATATCTTTCAGCTGTGCAGGCAAACAATATATTCTTTACCACTGCGGCGCTTCGGGATTATCATTATTCCAAGCAGAAAAACAATGCGTTTTACCATATACAGGCAGTCGATCTGCCCTTTCAGAATCTCGAATTCTACTATGTGACAATGGAGGAAAAATAAATGGTATATCCGTCCACCTATAATGAAATGTTTGTCTGGATCGGCATCGATCAATTCCGCCAATATTTTGACCTGACTGATGATCAGCTGGAATCCCTGTACGAGTCAATGCGTACGAAGAAAAGTCTTAGTGTGGTCGGAAAACCTGACGGAACAATTCTCAATCAGCTGACAAACGGAACGGTAGAGGAGATCAAAACAAACAGTCATGTCCCCGATATTATGGAGGCTGTGGCAGTTACGGCAACAGGAATGTCCATTCGATACACAGCAGCTTATCTGGCAGCCCAGAGGGCGGCATCCTCCTCCTCCGGCGGATCCGGCAGTAATAACAATAATAACAACAATAATAATAATAACTGACGGCAGGGGGCGCATGCGTAAATGATCAGCGATAAGGTCCATGAACAGCGGCTTCACAAGAAGGACGCATTGATTGAAACTGATTATTATGACAGAGGGGCAGTCAGGATCCGCAGAAGTGATCACACCAAAACAGATGATGTCAACTCCGGTGTGATCCTGGCGAAAAAATATTACATGCATGGGAAACTGATGCACCAGGAGACGGAGTTCAATCCCGGCATGCTCTATTCCTTTATCTTTCCGGCAACTGAGGACGGCCGCGTCCAGTGCCCCAACTGCGGCGGCATAGGTGAAGATGCCCTGTTTTCGGACGGCTGTCCATACTGCGGAGCTTTTTATAACATGGATTATCAGAAGGAACTGCCGGGCGGCCGGGATCACAGTGACTATGTGGTGCAGGAGCGCAAGGGCCTTCTTCTCCCTCTGGTGCTGATCATGGCGGTCTGTATAGTGGCAGGAATGATCATAACGGTCACTACAGGACGCACTTCCACAGTGTTCGACTACGGCAAGGGGGCTCTGATCGGCGGGATAGCAGGAGGAGTCATCTATCTGATTTACAGCGGGATGAAGTATCGGGCTTCCCTGACTTCGAAAGAGGTGAAAAAGAAACACGAGCAGGACATTGTGATGGAACGTTTTCTGAGAGATCTTCAGGCAAACGGTCTGAGCATGGGCATGTTCGTCAACAATCTCAACCTGGGCCTGCGCGACTATTATTTCGGTTCGGATACTGATGAGACCAGGAATATAATTGATTTTGATGTGCTGGATTACAGGGGCCAGAATCTGACTGCTCAGGATGGAAAAGTCTATGTCACGACAGATGTATCGATCAGGCTTGTCAGCGGAGAAAAGGACAAGGTCTGGTCGGATGAGACCGTAAAGCGCATCCGGCTCAGAAAGAGCGGCCACGCAGGACTTCATCAGAAAGCGGGCCTGAACCTGGTAAAATGCCCCTTCTGCGGGGCAAGTATCGATCTGCAGGCAAAACGCTGCTCTTACTGCGGAACAGCTTTTCTGTACGAGAGACCGCTGAATATAGAAAGTGTTTCCACGCTGCCCGGGTCCTCCTGAAATGCGGGGACTCCGCGCGCGGCCTCAAAGCATTGCGAAGCTTTGGCAATGCGAAGCTTCAGCAATGCGAAGCTTTAGCAATGCGAAGCTTTGCTGCGCCCCCGAAGGGACTGTGATACTAACCAAGGGCGTCTGTCGCAAAAAGCTGAGAATTTTTTTGACTATCTGTTTCAAATCAGTCATAATAATATGATGTAAAGGTCAAAAGGTATCCAATGGCTCTGAGTCTCGACAAGTTGCACAAGCTGCCAGCGAGGGTAGAGCGAGAGCGTGCCCAAGGCGTTTGTGCAACTTGACGAGACGGTGTTCCCTTAACCACCTTTTGACCTCAACATCATAATATCACCCCAATATCATTACATTTTGGTAATCGATAAACTATCAGACAGGGACCGCCCGCGGTTCCTGTTTTTGGCGAATAGAAATGTGTCTGACAGGCAGGAAGGTATTCACTTATGAATCAGAATCAGGAATATCTGATCGGCATAGATGTGGGTTCTACGACCACAAAGATTGTCGTTTTACGGAAAGCAGATGAAAAAATAGTCTATAGTGAATACGCGAGGCACCACGCCGAGCTGGCAAGAAGTGTCTGTACCCTGCTGGAGCACGGGAAGGAACGTATTCCTGCGGGCAGCAGTCTGCAGATTGCTTTTACAGGTTCGGGCTCAAAGCCCCTGGCCGATGCAGCCGGCGTACCTTTTGTGCAGGAGGTCGTGGCGAATTCTCTTGCTGTCATGAAATATTATCCGTCTGCCAGGACTGCCATTGAGCTGGGCGGTCAGGACGCAAAGGTGATTTTTTTCCGCCGGAACAAAACGACAGGAAGACTGGAAGTCTCGGACATGCGCATGAACGGAAGCTGTGCCGGCGGCACGGGGGCCTTCATCGACGAGATCGCGGCTCTGCTGCAGGTGAAGCCGGAGGAGTATGAGTCTCTGGCGGAGCGCGGCACACAGCTCTATGACATTTCAGGCCGCTGCGGCGTCTATGCAAAAACAGATATCCAGCCTCTGCTGAACCAGGGCGTGAGCAAAGAAGATATCGCCCTGTCGGCGCTGCATGCCATTTCCAAACAGACCATAGGCGGTCTTGCCCAGGGTCTGATCATGGCGCCGCCTATTATTTTCGAGGGCGGCCCTCTCTGCTTCCATCCGACCCTGGTCCAGGCCTTCCGGGAAAAGCTGGAGCTGAAGGATGAGGATATTCTGATCCCTGAGCAGCCTGAGCTCATGGTTGCGCTCGGCGCTTCCCTTTATGCGGGCACTCCTGCAGGTGCATCCGATCACTTCGATCTCGACAAGTGCATTTACAGGATCCGCGCCCTGATCGGGCGCAGGGATGTTGAGGAGGAGACTTCCAAATCCGGCCCCTTTTTTGCGACGGAAGCGGACTATCAGGCTTTCCTCAGGCGTCATCCCCTGTACGAAGACAAGCATATTTTCCGCAAGCTTGACACGGGCACAAATGCAGGCTGCTATCTCGGTGTCGACTGCGGTTCCACAACGACCAAGTTTGTCCTTCTCGATGAAAAAGAGAGGATTTTGTATTCCTTCTATGCCAACAACGGCGGTGATCCCATTTCGGTCCTGAGAAAGGGCCTGATCGAGATGGAGGAAAAGTTCGCGGCAGAGGGCATCAGGCTCCATGTCAGAGGTATGGCGACGACCGGCTACGGCGAACTGCTGGCAGCCAAGGCCTTCCGCGCCGATACGCACATTGTTGAGACGGTTGCCCACGCCCGGTCCAGCGCCAAGTATCTGGAGGATGCCACTTTTATCCTGGATATCGGCGGCCAGGACATGAAGGCGATCTGGATCGACGACGGCATCATAACGGACATCGTGGTCAACGAGGCCTGCTCCGCAGGCTGCGGTTCCTTCCTGGAAAATTTTGCCAAAAACATGGGCGTTGCCACGACGGAGATCGCGGAGCGCGCCTTTGCCGCGGAGCACCCCGCTGTGCTGGGAAGCCGCTGCACGGTCTTTATGAACAGCCGTATTATCACCGAGCAGAAAAACGGCCGGGAGGTCAACGATATTCTGGCCGGACTTTGCCGCTCCATCATTGAGAATGTTTTTACAAAGGTCATCCGCATCAGCAGCCTGGATTCCCTGGGGGACAGGATCGTCGTTCAGGGCGGTACTTTCTGCAATGACGCGGTACTCTGCGCGATCGAACAGTATATAGGCAGGGAAGTTGTCCGTGCGCCCTATCCGGGCCTTATGGGAGCAATCGGCGCCGCGCATACAGCCATGGAGAAAGCCCGCAGGTCCGGCGCGCCTACCACCTTCATCGGATTTGAAGCTCTGCATGATTTTACTTTTACCCAGGTCAACGGACTGGTCTGCAATGGCTGCCAGAACCACTGCCGCCGCAGTGTGGTCACTTTCTCTACCGGCGATACCTGGATCACCGGGAACAGGTGCGAGCGCGGAAGTATGCTCAAGCCGGGTGAACTCGAAACTTTCCTTGCCTCTCAGGATCAGGCACAGGAGGAAAAGCTCACGCAGAGGACTGTTCCCGCTCAGAGAACGATCCCCAGACAGAGTGCAGTAAGTGCAGCAAATGAAGAGAACAGATCCGATGCTGTGAAAACGGAAGTTTCCGATTCTACGCAGAGACAGGAAAAGGTGGAAACAGATCATAAGACATCCGACTCTGTTCTGGACAAAGTGACTCTTGCAGTGAAGGATACAGCAGCTACTGCTGCAGACAGAGTTACATCTGCAGTGAAGGATACAGCAGCTACTGCTGCAGACAGAGTTACATCTGCAGTGGCGGATACAGCTGCAACTGCAGCGGCTATCGTTGCGACCAAAGTGGTGGATACAGCAGCCACTGCGGCAGATACCGCGGCATCGGCTGCAGACAAAGTGACCGCCACAGTGAAAGAAACTGCGGTTTCGGCGGCCGACAAAGTGACTGCCACAGTGAAGGAGACCGCGGCATCGGCTGCGGACAAAGTGACTGCCACGGTGAAAGAAACTGCGGTTTCGGCCGCGGATAAAGTGACTGCCACGGTGAAGGAGACTGCCGCATCAGCCGCGGACAAAGTCCCTGCACCCATCAAGGACACGGCTGCGTCAGCTGCGGACAGAGTCACAGCCGTTGTGAAAAACACGGCCGCAGCCGCCTCGGGCGTCAAAAAGTCGGTTCTGGAACAGGATACAAAGGATGCCGGGAAGGATACAGCCGTATCTGCGGCCGGCAGCGCACCGAAGAAAAAGAAGAGGGGAACGGACCTTTTCAAGGTCCGTAAGACCTTCCTGCTGCGCGATTATCCTTTCACCCGGGTTGACGGCAGGAAGGATGTGACGATCGGGCTTCCGCTCGTTCTGGCATACTGGGAGACCCTTCCCTTCTGGAAGACCTTCTGGAGCTCGCTGGGATTTGATGTCCTGGTATCTCCCGAGAGCACAAGACCGATCTATGAAAAAGGTCTGCACGCGGTGACGTCTGACACCGAGTGCTTCCCGGCAAAACTGGTGCACGGACATATACGCTGGCTGGAACAGAACGGGGCGGACAGGATCTTTTTCCCGTCGATCTCAACAAGAAAATCCGAGAACACGGAGAGCACCAGTGTCTCCATGTGCGGAATCGTCAAAGGATTCCCTCTTGTCATCAAAAACTCCGATAATCCCGAGGAACGCGGGGACGTCAAATACGATGTGCCTGTCTTTTTCTGGTACACGGACACAGACCGGGAGCGTCAGCTGTCGAAATTCATGAAAGACACCTTCGGGATCCCTGCAAAGACTGTCCGCAAGGCGATCCGGGAGGGTCAGTCCGCCCAGGATACCTACCGCGAAAAGCTTCTCGAGCAGGGACAGAAGGTGCTTGACGGGATCCGGACCGCTCCTGCGGAAGAACCCGGCGCAGTGGTCCTCGCCGCCCGGCCCTACCAGAATGATGACCTGGTCAATCACAATATTCCCGGGATGTTTATCGAGCAGGGGATCAGCGTGCTGACAGCGGATTCCATTCCCGGACTCGATAAGATCGATCTGTCAAAGAGCCGCCTCGATGTGGTCAACAATTACCACGCCAGGATGCTGGGTTCCGCGATCTACGCGGCTCAGCACCCCAATCTGGAGTATGTCCAGGTCGTCAGTTTCGGATGCGGACATGACGCCTATCTCTCCGATGAGATCATCCGAATGATGAAGGAGATCTCGGGCAAGACTCCCCTGATCCTCAAGGTTGACGAGAGTGATATCCGGGGACCTCTTTCCATCCGCATCCGCTCCTTTGACTCCTCCGTCAGGATGAAGCGCAGGAAAGCCCTGCAGATCCAGATGATCTCTGCCGCGAAGCAGAAGGAGAATCCGGATGAGGTGCCTGTATTCCCTGCGCAGAAGCAGGATATTTCCGAATTGAAAAAAGGTGCGCCTGCCCCCAGGCCTTTCCGCCCCGGAGAGGTCAGGGACCTCACAGACCCCTATCCGCAGAAATTCCAGAAGGAAGACATTGAAGATTCAGTCGTCTTTGTGCCCAATACTTCTCATGCCTTCAGCCGTCTGATGGCAGCTGTTTTCGCGGCCCAGAAGGTTCACACTGTTCCGCTTCCCATAGGGCGTGAGCGGGCGATCGAGCTGGGAAAACGCTATGTCCACAATGATATCTGTTTCCCGGCCCAGGTGGTCATCGGCGAAGCCCTGCAGGCCATCGAGGATCCCAAATATGCGGGAAAGAAGAAAGCGGTTATGATGGGCAAATATATCGGCTGCTGCCGGCTGACCCATTACGGGGCCCTGCTCCGCAAAGCCCTGGACGACGCGGGACACACGGATGTGCCGATCATCACCAACGATGACGTCGACTACCACAACCTTCATCCCGGATTCAAACTCAATCTCCAGGCCATGATCAAGATTTCCTTTGCCCTTCCCATGATCGATGCGCTGGAGGACCTCCTGCGCAAAATGCGTCCCTATGAGACCGTGGAGGGAATCGCTGACAAAACCTTCGAAAAAGCACTGGACGTGCTGATGGATTCCATCGAGCACGGCGGTGTCGGAAAGATGAAGAAGGGCTTTGAGAAGGCTATCCGCCTGATGAAGAAAGTGCCCTATGACCGGTCCAATCCCAGGCCGACTGTCCTGATCGTCGGTGAGTATCTGCTCAATTTCCATCCGGGCGCAAACCACGATATAGAGGCCTATCTGGAGAAAAACGGCTTTGAGATCATCGAGGCCAAGATGGCGGATGTCATACAGAAGACCTACTTTGTGCGCCGCGAGCAGGCAAAGGATTACGGCGTCAAAAAATCCATTGTAGAGAGAGGATATCTTGATCTGGTCGAGCAGATCTTCAATACTTCCCACGACTTTGTGGCCTCTGTTGCAAAGCAGCATCCTCTGTTTGAGCCGGCCGCCAAGCTGACAGATGTCGCCAAGGCCAGTGACCCGATCATTCCCCGTGCCTATGACTCCGGCGAGGGCATCCTGATCCCGGCCGAGATCATCGAGCGTGCCCGCGAAGGCTGCCGCGCCTTCGTCATCCTGCAGCCCTTCGGCTGCATCCCCAACCATGTCGTGGGCCGCGGTATTTCCAGACGCCTCAAAGAGATGTTCCCGGATATACAGCTGCTGCCCCTCGACTATGATCCCGACGTCAGCTTTGTCAACGTCGAGAACCGCCTGCAGATGCTGGTTATGAATATACGGAGCGCTGTGGCGGAGTAAAGTGTCAGTGTGGTACAATGTGTTGAGGCCGGAAGGTTTTAAACGGCACTTTGACGGGAAAGGCCTGACAAAATGAAATGTTATTCTGAAGCCGCATCATATCGCATCATATAAAGAGAACTGAACGATCGTTACTGTCCGGACGAACAGACAAGAAGATCGTTATTGATTCAAACAGGAGAGATTTATCCATGGGATTTAGGATTATTACGGATTCCGCGAGTGATATGCCGCAGGAGACTGCAGCAGAACTGGGCGTGACCGTGATGCCCATCCACACACGTTTTGGTGAGGAAGAGTATCTTGACGGCGTCACGCTTAAGCCCAGGGAGTTTTTTGAAAAGCTGGTAGAGACCGATGAGATCCCCAGAACATCCCAGATCACGCCCTTTGAGTTTGAAGAGGAATTTGAGAAATGGGTATCCGGGGGCGAAAGTGTGCTGTGCATTACCATGTCTGCAGGCGTTTCCGGCACTTATCAAAGTGCCTGTGCGGCTGCTGCGGACTTTGGGGACAAGGTCATCGTGATCGACAGCAGGCAGTTCTGCATTTCCCTTTATGTCCTGGTCGTATATGCGTGTCAGCTGCGAGATGCCGGAAAGACACTGGAGGAAACTGCCGCGGCAGTTGAGGAAGCCAAAAAGCGGGTTCATGTCATCTCGGTGTTTGCGACACTGGAATACTTGAAGCTGGGCGGAAGGATCTCTGCAGCAGCTGCCATGGCAGGAAATATTCTCTCCATCAAACCTGTGATCACGATCAATAATGGTGTTGTGGAAGTCATCGGCAAAGCACGCGGATCCAAAAAGGCAAACAACATGCTGATGGAATTCATCGAACGTGTCGGAGGTGTGGACTATCAGATGCCCTACTGTCTCGGCTATACCGGTTTTTCCGGGGAAGTTCTGACGAAATATGTTGAGGACCATGCATCAAGATATAAAGAGGCGATCAGGGACATTCCTGTTATTCCGGTCGGTGCCACCGTGGGAACCTATGCCGGTCCCGGGGCCGTCGCGCTTGCTTTTTTCAATAAATAGACTATTATGGTTACTGTGCAGAATGCCTTGGGATTCAGGAATTTTTGCATGATTACGAGCACAAAGGCCTGAATGTATTACGATGGTCTTTATTGTGAAAACAGGCAGCTGTCCGCTTCAGGAACTGCTGCATTGGCAGCTGAAGGAACAACTGCTTAAGTATATGAAAGAGGTCCCGGCGGGAACTGCCCGCAGCGGCTCTGGTATGTGGAGGAAAGGTCATGTTGACAAAGGCAGGACGGATCATTGCAATTATCATGCTCTCGGTTTTTTTGACTGCATGCGGCAGGAGCGCAGAGATGGTGGAGACACCTGCCAGCATCCATCTGGAACGCGGCAGGAACTATAAGGAAGTCATTGAAGATTTCGAAGACAAGGGTTTTACCAATATCCGGACAGAGACCATTGAAGATCTGGTTTTCGGCAGGTCTTTTCGGAACGGAGAAGTGGAACAGATCTCTGTCGGGGGTGATATTGAATACGATTCCGGTGTCAAGGTTCCTGCGGATACGGAAGTGATCATCCGCTATCATACTTTCAGTCAGAAATCGATCGACGAGGCTGAAGCAAAGAAGAGATAAGCCGGTGCCTGTGCCCGAATGTGCTCAGGCGGGCGGCATGTTGGATAGAGTTTAAGTACTTTTCACAGGTCGTTTTGTATGGAAAAAATAACAGAGAATATCAGCCGGATCGACCGGCTCCGCAAGGACCGCACGCTTCCCAGGGAGGAAATGCGTCTTCTCCTTACGACGCTGACAAAAGAGGAAGAAGCCTGGCTCTGCAAAAATGCCGACGAGGTGCGCAGAGAGCATTATGGCACGGATGTATACCTGCGCGGTCTGATCGAATTTACCAATTATTGCAGAAATGACTGCCTGTACTGCGGGATCCGGCGTTCCAACCGGAATGCCCGGCGCTACAGGCTGACCACAGAAGAGATCCTCGACTGCAGTGACAAAGGATATTTGCTGGGATTTCGAACGATTGTCCTGCAGGGCGGCGAGGATCTTTTTTTCACGGATGAAAAAATCTGCTCACTCGTGTCCGAGATCAAAAAAAGGCATCCGGACTGTGCGGTCACGCTGTCCATCGGTGAGCGGCCCAGGGAGAGCTA
Organism: uncultured Lachnospiraceae bacterium; assembly: GCA_902780385.1. Classification (GTDB taxonomy): domain Bacteria; phylum Bacillota; class Clostridia; order Lachnospirales; family Lachnospiraceae; genus CAG-791. The sequence goes on along the minus strand of CACZFF010000016.1, from coordinate 38,473 downwards.
CGAGGCTTTTTTTGCAGCGGGAGCTGACCGGTATCTTCTGCGTCACGAGACCATCAATCCTGTCCATTACAGCCTGCTCCATCCCCGGGAGCTTACGATCGAGAACCGCGTGCGATGCCTGAAGGACCTGCGGGAGATCGGATTCCAGGTGGGATGCGGCATGATGGTGGGCAGTCCTTATCAGACTGTGGACTATCTGCTGGACGACCTGTACTTTATGGCGGAATTCAAGCCTCATATGATCGGCATCGGTCCCTTTATCCCTCATGGGGATACACCTTTCTGCGACCGGGAGAGCGGCACGCTGGAGGACACACTCCATCTGCTGGCCATTATCCGGCTTATGAACCCGCGCGTCCTGCTGCCTGCAACAACTGCCCTCGGCACCATCCATCCGCTGGGGCGGGAGATGGGCATTCAGGCGGGCGCCAATGTCGTCATGCCCAATCTGTCACCGACCGGTGTCCGTGACAAATACATGCTATACGACGGCAAGATCTGCACCGGCGACGAAGCCGCGGAGTGCAGGCGCTGTATGGAGCTCCGAATGGAAAAGATCGGCTATCACGTTGTTCAGGCACGCGGTGACTCCAGGGTGTAGAATGCATCTGAGATTTTATGCCTGGTGAATTGGATTTACGCGACAGAATACAGGCCGGACACTTAGTGAATTGAATTTGCGCGATAGAAAATACGTGATAGATTTTCACACGATTGAAAAAATACACGATGGAACAGACAAGCTTAAATACATAAAAAAGAGGAAAAAAACATGTCCTGGGAAGATAAAATCCGCAAGGTGGAACCCTATGTGGCGGGCGAGCAGCCCAAGGAAAAAAACATCATCAAGCTGAACACCAATGAATGCCCTTACCCGCCGGCACCGGGAGTGGAAGAGGCAGTCCGCAGACTGGCCGGGGACAGCAGTGCTCTGCGCCTGTATCCCGATATGGATGCGACCCCTCTTGTAAATGCCCTCGCGGCTCAGTACAAGGTGGACCCCGATCAGATCTTCGTCGGCGTTGGTTCCGACGATGTTCTGGCGCTCTGCTTTCTGACCTTCTTTTCCGCCGGAAGTGAGGAGGAGCCCCTGCTTTTCCCCGACATCACCTATTCCTTCTACGATGTCTGGGCAAATCTCTACCGGATCCCTTTCCGCCAGGTACCGCTGCGGGAGGACTTTTCCATCAATCCCGAAGACTATCTGCCGGCGGTGACCGGAAAGAAAAACTGCGGTATTATTTTCCCCAATCCCAATGCGCCGACAGGTCTTGAGCTGCCGCAGGCGGATGTGGAGAAGATCATAGCGGGCAACCCCGACAGCATCGTGATCGTGGACGAGGCCTACGTTGATTTCGGCGCTCAGTCGGCCCTGCCCCTTCTGGAAAAATATGACAATCTGCTCGTGGTGCAGACCTTCTCCAAATCCCGCGCAATGGCGGGTGCCCGTGTGGGCTTTGCCATCGGCAGCAAAAAGCTGATCGGCTACCTCAAGGACGTCAAGTTCTCCTTCAATTCCTACACCATGAACCTGCCTTCCATCCGTATCGGCACAGCCTCGGCGGAGGATGTCGACTGGTTTAAGGAGACGACCGGCAGGATCGTCGCGACCCGCGAGCGTTTCAAGGAAGATCTCAGAGCCCTCGGCTTTGTCTTTCCTGATTCCAGATCCAACTTTGTTTTTGCAAAACACCCCGACTTTTCCGGCGCCGACCTGCAGGCAGCCCTCCGCGCCCGCAAAATCATCGTCCGCCGCTTCAGCAAGCCTGCTATCTGCGACTATCTGCGCATCACAATAGGCACCGACCAACAGATGGAAAAGGTCGTTGAGGCCCTCAAAGAGATCCTCGGGAAATAAGAGATTCTCGGGAAATAAGAGATTCTCGGAAAATAAGAGATTCTCGGGAAATAAGAGATTATCGGGAAATAAGCTGCAGCGCCTGCAGGCGGCATGACTGCGGAAACCGCCCTGGTCCTATGAGGGTGGTCCCATGAGGCGGCATATTTTGGAACACACAGAAGCCTAAGGAGCTTAAGGAGACAGCGCATTTTGGATAGTTACACCAGTTTTTCCTATGTTTACGACACATTCATGGACCAGGAACCCTATGACGAATGGGCGGACCGTGTGTGTGCTTATCTGGCAGAATACGGCCTTCCGCGTTCGGAAAAGAGCGGGAGCGAGGAGAATATTGTTGTAGATCTGGGATGCGGCACAGGGAAGCTGACCCAGATCCTGGCGGACCGGGGCTATGACATGATCGGTATCGACCTGTCCGAGGATATGCTTTCCATCGCCCAGGAGCGCAAGATCGAGTCCGGCAGGGACATTCTCTACACCCTACAGGACATGCGTGATTTCGAGCTCTACGGGGCTGCCGGCGCCATGGTGAGCGTAGGTGACAGCATCAACTATCTGATCGGGGACGGAGACCTGGAGGCCATGTTCAGATGCGTGGAACGCGGACTTCTCCCCGGAGGCGTCTTTGTTTTCGATTTCAAGACCATACACCTTTACCGGGATGTGATCGGAGAGAGTACGATTGCAGAGGACCGGGGTGATTGTGCCTTTATCTGGGACAATTATTACGACCCGGAGACCTGTATCAATGAATATGACCTGGCCGTTTTCGTTCAGGAGGAAGGTCCGGATGGCAGCCTGTACCGCAGGTTTGACGAAGTGCATCAACAGCGGGGATATACCCCCGATCAGCTGCGCGCTGCGGCTGAGAAAGCCGGCCTTATCTGGCTTGCCATGCAGGACACCGTGACCGGACAGGATGTGGACGGTCAGACGGAAAGAGCCATGGCGGCCGTGCGGAAACCTTTTTAATAAATAGAAAACCATTTACTACTGCAATACAGCCACGAAAGAAGAGGGAAGAGGAATGGATGTCCGTTTTACCAAGATGGAAGGATGCGGCAACGACTATGTTTATATCAGCGGGTTTGACTTCAGGCTGGATCCGGAGAAGAAGCCGGAGATCGTGCAGAAGCTCAGTGACCGCCATTTCGGCATCGGCGGCGACGGCGTGATCTTTATCAACCCCTCCGAAATCGCGGATTTTGAGATGGAAATGTGGAACGCGGACGGCACGCGCGGTGAGATGTGCGGCAACGGCATCCGCTGCGTGGGAAAATTCGTCTATGACAGCGGTATGACAGATAAAAAGGAGATCACTGTCGAGAGCTTCGGCAAGGTCAAATATCTGACTCTCTATACAGATGAAGCTGACGGCAAAGAAGCGGTCACTTCAGTCCGCGTCAACATGGGAGAGCCCATTCTCGAGGCAAAAGATGTTCCGGTCATAGCGGGATCTTCTCCTGTCGTGGCGGAAGCCATTCATATCCCGCTGCAGAAGACCGGGGATCACGAGGGATCCGGCGGGGACTATAAGATGACCTGTGTCTCCATGGGCAATCCCCACGCTGTCGTGTATATTGACAGCACAGATGATCTGGAAATTGAGAAAATAGGGCCTCTTTTTGAAAATCACGAACGTTTCCCCAACCGCACAAATACAGAATTCGTCGAGATCATTGACCGGGAGCATGTGAAAATGCGTGTCTGGGAGCGCGGCTCGGGCGAGACCCTGGCCTGCGGAACCGGCTGCTGCGCAGTCTGCGTGGCGGGCGTCCTCAACGGCTTTACAGAACCCCGGCTGGAGGTCCGGGTTCTGGGCGGCGCACTTCTCATCGAGTGGGACCGGGAGAAGAACCTTGTCTGGATGACAGGCCCTGCGACGACCGTCTTTGAGGGAACGATTTCCATTTGAACTGCTTAATCTGCTTTTTGTATGGCGGGACTGCCGTTTTAGAGTTCTTTCTCTGAATGCGGCAGTCCTTTTCGTATCCAGGCAGTATCCAGGCAGCCATCCCGGATAATTCGAAAGACCTTTCCCCCAGGGGGGGATTTATGATAAAATATTGTTAGCGGTAATTTGAACCGCTTTTTATTAACAGTTTTTACATTGACATTTACAGGAGGTTCCTCTATGGCAGAAATGAAAATGGTTCCCAATGCAGTACCCGGAACAGACGGAAATAAGTATATTCCTATGGAGGAGAGGACCGGAAACCAGTCCATCGTTTATTTTACACGGGATCTTTCCCCGGAAGGCCTGCAGAAGATTTACAAGAAGGTAAACGGCAATATCGACGGCAAGGTGGCAATCAAGCTTCACACCGGCGAAAAAGACGGCCCCAACATCATTCCCAGACCCTGGGTCAAATATCTGGTCGAGAACCAGCCTGAACTCAAGGACGCCGTGATCGTCGACACCAATACATTCTATCCCGGTGACCGCGACTCGACAGAGAAGCACCGCGAGACCATCGCCCACAACGGCTGGACCTTCTGCCCGGTTGATATCATGGATGAGGAAGGCACAGCTATGCTTCCCGTAAAGGGCGCCAAGTGGATCCCCGAGATCTCTGTCGGAAGCCACATGCTGAACTATGACTCCATGTTTGTCCTGACCCACTTCAAGGGCCACGTCATGGGCGGCTTCGGCGGCTCCAACAAGAACATCGGCATCGGCTGCGCGGACGCAAATGTCGGCAAGGCGCAGATCCACACCAAAACCGGCAAATTCAATAACTGGGACATTGCCAAGGAAGAACTGATGGAGCGCATGGCAGAGTCCTCCAAGGGCACGGTCGACCACTTCGGAAAGAAGATCACATTTGTCAACGTGCTGCGTAATATGTCCGTCTCCTGTGACTGCGAAGGCACTGCCGCACAGCCCGTTGTAACGCCCAACATCGGTATTGTGGCTTCCACAGATATCCTTGCAGCTGACTCCGCATCCGTCGATCTGGTCTTTGCCCTCAATGACGAAGATCACGCGGATCTGGTCAAGCGCATGACCAGCCGTCACGGCCTGCGCCAGCTCTCCTACATGAAGGAACTGGGCATGGGCAATGACCGCTATATCCTGATCGATGTGGACAATGACGATTGCCTGATCTGCCCCAAGGAAGCTGTCAAGGGCGTCGTTCCTTTCGTCGCGGAATAATTATCTCCCTGCACGAATGAATTTTATCGAACCTTATTAAAATAAAAAAAGACTGCTGTCTGCGGCTGGTCAGCTGCGGACGGCAGTCTTTTTTAGATTTTTTAATTACGAATGCAAATACGAATGAATGCAAATTCGAATGACTCGTTTATAATATTTGCTTTTGCTTACAGTACCTTGGACAGGAAGTCCTGCAGGCGGGGGTTCTGGGGATTGGCAAAGAATTCCCGGGGCTCGTTTTCTTCCTTGACGATGCCCTCGTCGATGAAGAGGACACGGGTGCCGACTTCGCGGGCAAAGCCCATTTCGTGGGTGACAACGGCCATGGTCATGCCGTCTTCCGCGAGCTCCTTCATAACTTCGAGAACTTCGCCGACCATTTCGGGATCGAGGGCGGAAGTGGGTTCGTCAAAGAGGAGGACGTCGGGGTTCATGGCGAGGGCGCGCACGATCGCGATACGCTGTTTCTGGCCGCCGGACAGGCTGGCAGGATATGCTTCCGCCTTGTCCGAAAGGCCTACGCGTGCAAGGAGTTCATCCGCCCTCTTGTCCGCTTCTTCCTGCTTCATGAAGCCGGTGCGGACGGGAGCAAGTGTGATGTTGCGGCGCACGGTCATATTGGGGAAGAGATTAAAGTGCTGGAAGACCATGCCCATCTTGCGTCGGATGGCATTGATATCTGTTCCCTTTGCGGTGATATCCGTTCCCTCGAAGAAAATGTGGCCTTCGGTAGGCTCTTCAAGGAGATTGAGGCAGCGCAGGAAGGTGGATTTACCGGAGCCGGAGGGGCCGATGATAACGACCTTTTCGCCGCGGTGAATGTCCTGGCTGATGCCGTTGAGGACATGATTGTCGCCGAATGATTTTTTGAGATTCTCAACACGGATCAGAACTTCACCGGTCGAGGGATTGGCTGTATTTGTACTCATGTAGAGATCCTTTCCTATTCAGAAGATTTACCTTCGGTTTCAGAAGATTTACCTTCGGTCGCTTTGGCGCAGGCGCTTTTCCAGAATACCCAGAAGCTTTGTCAGAATCATGACAACAACCAGGTACATGATCGCAATACCGATGTAAGGCATGAAGGCCTGGTAGGTTTTGGCCTGGATCTGCTGGGCAGCCTTGGTCAGGTCGGTCAGACCGATGACAGTGACAAGGGAAGTATCCTTGAACAGAGTGATCAGCTCGTTTCCGAGGGCGGGCAGGATGTTTTTGATCGCCTGAGGGATGATGATATCTTTCATGACGGTGATGTAATCCATGCCGAGGCTTCGGCCGGCTTCCATCTGTCCGGGATCGATGGACATGATGCCGCTTCGGATGATCTCAGCTGTGTAGGCTCCGGAGTTGATGCCCAGGGACAGGATCGCTACGCCGACCAGATTGCGGCTGGTCTTGAAGACGACAAAGCCCATGATCAGGAGCTGGACCATCATAGGCGTGCCGCGGATGATAGTCGTATAGGCCTTGCAAATGGAATTGAACAGGTTCAGCAGAAAGTTTCTCTCACTTCCCTTCTGCTGATCATGCAGTGTACGTATGATCGCAACAAGGATTCCGAGTATGATACCGATGCAAAGTGCACCCAATGTGACCAGAAACGAAATCTTGATGCCGTCCAGGTAGCGCTGCCATCTGTCAGCTTCGATAAAACTCTGGTGAAACTGGGCTCCCAGATCTTCAAAAAGTGTTCCCACAATGTCCTCCAATTTCCGGAGCGTCCTTTAAAAATGATTCAGTAGCATAGATAGGAAAATCCTCAAGGAAATCCAGTTTGATGACTTTCCTATCTGTGATACAAGAGGGTAGAGACAGTTCTGCTGCTCTCTGCCCCGACCGGCCCGCGTCCGCATCAGGCAAAAAGTTCCTTTTGCAGGCCGTGTCATAAAAAAAACGGGAAAACCGGAGGCGCTCCGTCACCGGTTTCCCCGTTTATTACTTGTTTTCCATCAGCCGGAGTATCTGAAAAGAACTCTGGAGCAGATGTGTTTTTGCCGGTGATTATTCACCTGCGTTGATGTACTTGTCGACGATCTGCTGGACAGTGCCGTCAGCGATGAGCTCGTTCAGAGCATTGTTGACTGCTGCGCAGAGAGCGGGGTTGTCCTTGGAGATGCCGATGGCATAGTTCTCGACGATGTACTCGGTATCAAGGATCTTCAGACCTTCGTTAACAGCTACGAACTGCTTTGCGGGCTCGTTGTCGATGACGACTGCGTCGACCTTGCCGGCCTTGAGGGCTTCGATTGCCATAGCGCCGTTGGTGTAGGAAGTGACGTGATCTTCGCCGTAACCGCCGTTCTCAACGGTATCGGAGCAGTAGATGTAACCGGTGGTGCCATCCTGAACGCCGATCATCTTGTCTTTTGCAAGATCGTCAACAGTTGCGATGTCGGAATCTTCGGGAACGATGACGACCTGGACACCTGTTGCATAGGAATCAGTGAAATCAACGTTCTGCTTGCGATCTTCAGTGACAGTCAGACCGGCCATAGCCATGTCAGCCTTGCCGCTCTGGACAGAAGTGATGACAGAGCCGAACTCCATGTCGTCAATGACGAGCTTGAGACCGAGCTTTTCAGCGATCATGGCTGCGACTTCGACGTCGATTCCTTCAAAGTGGACGCTTCCGGCTGCATCGGTCGCATAGCCTTCGCCGTCAGAGGTCATCTCGTAGGGCGGGAAAGCGGCGTTGGTAGCCATGTGAAGCTCGCCTTCGGAAACAGTGGTAAACTCAGCTGCTGTCCCGGCTGCTGCGTCTGTAGCTGCCTCAGCGGCGTCAGTACCAGTCTCCTCTGTGACAGTCTCGGTCTCGGCGGGAGCTGCCTCTTCCTTGTTGGAGTTCCCGGAACCGGAACCGCCGCAGGCTGCCAGAGACAGTGCCATCATGCCGGCCAGTAGAATAGCTGCATACTTCTTCATATCTTTTTTCCTCCTGATTTTTAGGCAGATCCATGTGCACAGAAAAATATATGTATAATCTGCACTATACCATGCATCAACCTGAATAAAATAAATGGTTTTGCATATAGTGAAATACAAAACAGTATCTATTATATTCATTTTGCCGTTTGACTGCAACCTGTTTCTGTGACAGTTTTATTAAAAATACGCCCTGACCGATGGACAAAGGCGCTTCAAAATGATAAGGTATTAGCGTTTGTGAGATTACGGCCGCAGCAGCCGGCCGGTTCTCATTATTTTTAAAAACTGGAATCATTTCCCGAAAACAGGAAAGATCATTATGTGTTTCTGCAGACAGGGATCTGCAGAAGGAAAGGCGGTTTACAACTATGAGCTTACTCAAGCAGTGGCGCGACAAGGCCTATGATGAATCTGCAAATAAGGGCGACCTGCAGAGACTGTGGGCGGACTATTTTGAAAAGGAAAAGAATATCTACGCAGAGCTTCTCAAGAAGCCTGAAGAAGCGGTCAAGGGCACAGTCAAAGGACTTGCCGACAAGTATAATATCGATCTGATGACCATGGTGGGATTCCTCGACGGTATCAACGATTCCCTGGTCACCCCCAACCCCATTGAAGAGATGGAAGAGGACACGGAAGTCAGCCTTGACTTCGACAATGAGAGACTCTTCAAGAACATGGTCGCTGCCGGCGCAGACTGGCTGTACGGCCTTCCCGAGTGGAATGACATCTTTGACGAAGAGACCCAGAAGCGCCTCTACACCGAGCAGAAACAGTCCGGCACCGTCAAGAAGAGCAAAAAGATCTACCCCAATGATCCCTGCCCCTGCGGCTCCGGCAAGAAGTACAAAAAGTGCCACGGCAGAAACGGTGCAAACCGCTTCGAAGCCTGATCGATTGTCAGGGGGACGGTTCCTTTGACAACAATTAACTTCCTATGACAAGGCTGCCGCTGTTGGGACACGAGGGACGGTTCTGCCTGTACCAATCATCCCATGAAGTATTAATGAATATTAGTGAAATAATAAGGGACGGTTCAGTCCGACTCATCCTGAACGGATGGATCAGACAGAGCCGTCCTTTTTTTGATCCTGCTTTTATATCTGGATTAGTCAGCAGCTTCTGCCGCCTCCGCAGCAGCAGATGTTGCACAGAGCGTTCAGGCACAGGTAGGTGGCGCAGATGCGCATGCACTGGCCGCCTGCAGCGGCAGGGCTTCCATAGGACTGCTGTCTGGAGGAATACCAGTTGTTGCCGGACTGGAGCTGCTGGAGCATGTTCTGGTAGATCTGATTGTCCGGCTCCATGGAAACAGCCTGCTGGGCGTGCTCGAGGGCCACGGCGTCATTGCCTATGCCGCTGTTGGCGGCTGCACTGTAGTAGTACCACTGGGCGCTGCGCTCCTCCATGGCGTCGAGGACGTTGAGAGCTTCCTGGAACATTCCGTGGTTGATGTAGCTTGCCGCAGCGCGGAGATGGATCGCCTCCTCGCTGTTATCCTGCTGGTAGGCGCCCTGAGTCCCGAAACCGAAACTGCTGAAAAAATCGTTCCAGAATTCGGAGAAATCCTCGAAGTTGCCGTAGTAGGTGTAGGTATTGCCGTTTTCATCCTGCCAGGTCTGGCCGGAGCTCTGCTGGGAACTGTAGGGACTGCCGCCCGGACGGGGGCTTCCCTGGGGTCTTCCGTATCCGGAAGTTCCGTAGCCGGAGCTGGAGTAGGGGTGCTGGCGCTCATACATGACCTGCTGGTAGGCCTGCTGTACCAGTTTGAACATTTCCTCAGCCTTATCCTTATTGGGATTGTTGACATTGGCGTCGGGATGATATTTGCGGCTCAGCTGCCGGTATGCTTTTTTGACTTCTTCGTCGGTAGCGTCCCGGGAAATCCCGAGAATCTTATATGGATCGGACATAGTTTAAATTCTTTCTCTGTCTGTTTCGCTGATATTATCGCTTATATTATCACTTATATTATCGCTGATATTTTCACTGATATTTTCGTGGATATTTTCGCGGTTATCATCGGTGATATTTTCATTGATATTATCGATGATATTGTTTTCAGAACCCGTGCCGGTGCGCTTCGCATAGATTTCTTCAAATTTCGTCCATACGCCGGCATAAAGTATATTCCGAAGTATATCAATATTTTCTACAATGGGCAATATCTCAAATGCCCGCGTACAGGAGGCCATGAGCATGGTCAGAAGAGTGCGCATATAGCCGTCGAAGTCTGCGCCCTTCTCCTGCATCCTTGCCCGCACGGGCAGGAGAGGGTTGAAACTTCCGGATTCTGCGTCGTCTTCAAGATCGTCATAGGCATCGAGAAGATAGATGAATTTGCCCAGGAAAAAACCCATACGGCGTAGGGGCGCCTCCCATTCATCATGCTGACAGGCGAAGAGCTCTGCCATCAGATCTCCGAAGCAGGCACCGGCCTGGTCGGGAGAGACCTCCTGCACCTGCTCGGACCGGGAGCTGTCGGAAGCCTGTTTTTCCAAAGCATGCAGGCGCTCCAGGCAGTCGGCAATGACCTGCGCTTTTTCCGGATAACGTTCTTTTGCCCTGTTGAAAGCACCGTGCAGAATGCCGGACATGGCAAGCCCCCGGATCTGCTGTTCGTCCTCCCAATTGTCGCGCATGGAATACCAGGAGAGGAGAATCGTGACGTCCGCGGCATACCGTGTATATTTGTTTCTGCGCTTGGGCCGTTTGCTGAAGGGATGTACAATGCAGGAAGACTTGACAAAGGTCTCATCTTCGGGCTCGTACAGACAGGACAGCAACAGCCCCAGAAAAGTGGTGTCATAATTGAGCGTGAGCTGACCGAACCTTCCATAGTGTTCCCTCAGATCCTCACACAAGCCACAATAATAGCTGCGGTACAGGTCATATTCCCGTATCCGCAGCTCCGGTTCATTGATCACAACATATCCAAACATAAAACCTGCTCTGTTTCAAAAAAATCAATATTTTCTGTCAGCTCTGTTTCATAAACTCTGTGCTGCACTTGGGGCAGCGCACCATGATCCGGCCTTTTCCGCGGGGAATGCGGATCTTCTGCCCGCACTGGGGACATTTGTATATATGATACTCGATCCTCTGGCTGGCGTTATGCCCCGATTTCCCGAAGAAGGAAGAAATCCTGCTCTTGAATGCAAGGAATTTCTGATTTTCTGCATACCGCCTGGGAATATTGCGGGAAAAGGTCCGAAAATAAATAATGAAGAGCAGGATCGGGTACGCGATACCTGAAAAATGTACAAAATGCCGCACGCCCGGAAATGCCAGAAAGGCATTGGCGAGCATATCCAGTACGATGAGAATGATCACTATGAGGGAAAGAAAACGGGAGAGCTGGTCTGTTCCGTATCTTCCCTGCATAAAAAGCGCCAGGCGGTATCGAAGGTTTTTAAACATATTTTTTCATCCTGTTCCGGAAATGATCATATCAGGAGCTCTGTGACCGCGGGAAGGACACGGAGATGAATCTGATCTTGAGTTCGGAAGAATACCGAATAACTGTAAATAGGCGTTACCACATAAATTTTAGGGTATTACACGTCAAATACAATGAACTGAATGCAAAAAATCATTAAAAATCTATGAATAAGCAGCCTAGAAGATGAATCCTGTCAGGAAGACGGTCGCGCAGCAGCTGATCGCGACTACGAACAGGTCTCCGTTGACCCAGGCCACAATGAGGCCCACTGCCAGAGCCGCAGCCCCTGACCACATATTATCCGTGACAGTGATGATCGCGGGGAAAGTCATGACCGCCAGGGTGACGTAGGGGACATAATATAGGAAAGAACGAATAAACCGGTTGGTGATCGGCTTTCTGAGAAAGAGGAGCGGAAGAAGGCGGATCATGTAGACAGTCAGGCACATGATCAGCAGGGAAAAATAAATATTATTTGTCATAGCTGCAACCTCATGTTTCGTTTTCGACATCGATGGGCTTGATCACTGCAGCCGCGCCTGCGAGCAGGATGGTCAGGATAATGACCTTGAAACCGGAGGAAATGCCCATTGTAAGCGGAAGGATGCTGAAGACCCAGCTGACGGCCATGGAGACCGCTACCAGACCTCCGATAAAACGGTTCTGTTTTGCGGGCGGGATGATGATCGCCAGGAACATACCGTAGAGGGAGACGCTCAGCGCATTGACGGCCGATGCCGGCAGGATGTTGCCGACCAGGACTCCCATGACAGTTCCCCCGGACCAGCCGGCAACCGAGATAAAGGTGATCGCATAGCTGTAAAGGGGTTCAAGATATCCCGGCACTGCGCTGGAAAGACCGAAGATCTCGTCCGTGATACAGTAGGCCACACCGAAACGGTGGATGGAGGGCAGGCTGCTCTTGAGCTTCTGTGAGAGTGAGCAGCTCATGAGAAAATAGCGCAGGTTTACGATGATGCAGGTCGAGATCATCTCGATGACACCTGCGTGGGACTCGATCAGCATCAGGGCGGCGAATTCGCCTGCCGATGCCACCATGCCGGTCGACATCAGAAAGGACTGAAAAGCCGACAGACCGACCCGCCTTGCCTCGATGCCCAGAGCAAAGGCGACAGCGAAATATCCCATACAGATCGGAAATCCGTCACGCAGACCGCGGAGGACCCAGCCTTTTCTCGTGGAGGGATATCCATGGCCTGATGTGTTTTGGACAAAAGTATTTTCAATAGATGAACTGTTTTCCATAAGTGCAGTACCCATTTTGAATTATTTATGGTAAAATAGCTAATTGTTCAGCGCTGAGACAGGAATCGGAGATGTGAGGCACTCAAAAAACGCAGGCTTTGACTATGGCAAAAATGCCGCGGACACCGCTGCGGGCATCCCGTTTGCTGTCACGAAAACACTTTTAGCTGACAAGAACTCATTATAACACATAGATTCCAAAGGGGGAAAAGAAATGTTGCCGAAAGATCCTCATATGCTGGCAAGTTTTCTGAATCTGAAGCTCCGTGATTTTTATCCGACGCTTGATGCGCTGTGCGAAGACCTCGGCGTAGACAAAGAGGAAATCGTACAGAAGCTCGAGGCCGAGGAGTATTCCTACGATCCCGAGCGCAATCAGTTTATATAAGAAAAATGTCGTTTTAGAAAATACATCATTTAAAGGAGATTTTTCATATGCAGAGAGAACTTGCAAAGACCTACGATCCTCAGGGAATCGAGGACCGGATCTACAAAAACTGGGAGCAAAAGAAATACTTCCATGCGGAAGTGGATCACTCCAAAACACCCTTTACCATCGTGATCCCGCCGCCCAATATCACCGGCCAGCTTCACATGGGCCACGCCCTGGACAACACACTGCAGGATATTCTGATCCGCTATAAGAGGATGCAGGGCTACAATGCTCTCTGGCAGCCCGGAACCGACCATGCCAGCATCGCCACCGAAGTCAAGGTCATCGACGCTCTCCGCGAGCAGGGCATCGAGAAGGCTGACCTGGGCCGCGAGGGTTTCCTTGAGAAGTGCTGGGATTGGCGCAAAGAGTACGGCGGCCGCATCGTGAACCAGCTCAAGAAGCTCGGCTCCTCCTGTGACTGGGACCGCGAGCGCTTCACCATGGACGAGGGCTGCAACAAGGCCGTCACGGAAGTCTTCTGCAAGATGCACAAGAAGGGCTGGATCTATAAGGGAAGCCGCATCATCAACTGGTGCCCGATCTGCAAGACCTCCATTTCCGACGCGGAAGTGCAGTACGAAGAGCAGAACGGCCATTTCTGGCATATCAAATATCCTCTGATCGAAGAGGACGGCAGCATCTCCACGACCCGTTTCCTGGAGTTTGCGACGACCCGTCCCGAGACCATGCTTGGCGATACTGCTGTGGCGGTTCACCCCGAGGATGAGCGCTATGCGGATCTGATCGGCAAAAAGGTCTGGCTTCCTTTCGTTGACCGCCAGATCCCGATCGTTGCGGATACCTATGTCGACCGTGAGTTTGGTACCGGCGTGGTCAAGATCACTCCCGCCCACGACCCCAACGACTTTGAGGTCGGAAAGCGCCATGGCCTGCCCGAGATCAATATCATGAACGACGACGCCACCATCAACAAAAACGGCGCCAAGTTCGAAGGCATGGACCGCTATGAGGCCAGAAAGCAGATCGTCAAAGAACTGGAAGAGATGGGCCTTCTGGTCCGTATCGAGGACTATACCCACAATGTCGGAACCCATGACCGCTGCGGCACGACTGTCGAGCCCCTGATCAAAAAACAGTGGTTCGTCAAGATGGACGAGCTGATCAAGCCCGCCGTCAAGGCTGTCAAAGAGGGTGATATCCAGCTCATCCCCAAGAGGATGGAGAAGATCTATTTCAACTGGACCGACAATATCCGCGACTGGTGCATCAGCCGCCAGCTCTGGTGGGGCCACCGTATCCCCGCCTATTACTGCGACAAGTGCGGAGAAGTTGTCGTTGCGCCCGCCATGCCCGAAAAGTGCCCTGTCTGCGGCGAGACCCACTTCACCCAGGATCCCGATACTCTGGACACCTGGTTCTCCTCCGCTCTGTGGCCTTTCTCCACTCTCGGCTGGCCCGAGCAGACCGAGGATCTGAAGTATTTCTATCCCACAGACGTCCTGGTCACCGGCTATGACATCATTTTCTTCTGGGTCATCCGCATGATCTTCTCCGGTTTCGAGCAGATGGGAGAGAAGCCCTTCAAGACCGTGCTCTTCCACGGACTGGTCCGCGACGAGCTGGGCAGGAAGATGTCCAAGTCCCTGGGCAACGGCATCGATCCCCTGGAGGTCATCAAAAATTACGGCGCAGACGCCCTGCGTCTGACCCTGGTCACCGGCAACGCGCCCGGCAACGACATGCGCTTCTCCAACAGCCGTGTCGAGGCCAGCCGCAATTTTGCCAACAAGGTCTGGAACGCCAGCCGCTTCATCATGATGAATATGCCCGAGGACGGGGAGATTCCTGCGGAAATGCCTGCAGGCCTGCTGCCCGAGGACAAGTGGATCCTGTCCGGATTCAATAATGTCGTCAGGGATGTCACGGATAACATGGACCGCTTCGAGCTGGGCATCGCCGTCCAGAAGGTCCACGACTTTATCTGGGACGAGTTCTGCGACTGGTACATTGAGATGGTCAAGCCCAGACTCTATGAGACTGAGGACACACAGAGCCACATGGCGGCCCTCTGGACACTGCAGACTGTCCTGCAGGGAAGCCTCAAGCTCCTGCACCCTTATATGCCTTTCGTGACAGAAGAGATCTTCTGCACGATCCAGGACAAAGAGCCCTCTATCATGATCTCTGACTGGCCTGTCTGGAAGGAAGAGTATGACTTCCCGGCTGAAGAGCAGGCCATCGAGACCATCAAAGAGGCAGTCCGTGCCATCCGCACCGCCCGCAATGAGCGCGGTGTTGCTCCTTCCCGCAAGGCCAAGGTCATCGTTGTCTCCGAAGACGAAAAGGTCCGTCAGATCTTTGAAGAGGACAGGCTCTTCTTCGAGCGTCTGGCTTCCGCTTCCGAGCTCGTCCTGCAGGCTGACAAGGAAGGGATCGGCGAGGGCACAGTCTCCATCGTTCTTCCTTTCGCGACTGCCTTCATCCCGCTGGCAGATCTTCTGGATGTACAGGCAGAGATCGCAAGGCTCACAAAGGAGAAAAAGCGTCTTGAGGGCGAACTGAAGAGAAGCGCGGGCATGCTGCGCAATGAGAAGTTCCTCTCCAAGGCACCCGCCGATAAGATCGCGGCGGAGAAAGAAAAGCAGCAGAAATATGAGCAGCAGATGGCCGGTGTCCTCCGCGAGCTGGAGGAGCTTTCCGCACTCTGATCTGCCCGGTCTGCAGCTTCAGATCAATCAGTTTTCTGCAGTCAGGAACTGTCATGGATTAATCTGGCGTGACAGTTCCTGACGGTAACTGTCCGGAACCCATGATGTTCAGGACGGTTACCGTAAAACTGTGTTTTTTTGTCCTGCCGAAGCTCTGACAGGGGAACATGTTACATCACGGAGTAAGCAATGGTTAACTTTTCGGGTCTGGAATTCATTTTCCGTTTTCTGCCTGTTTTTCTGATCATATACTGGATCATCCCGTCAAGATACAGAGACGCCCTGCTCTTTGTCGGAAGTCTTGTCTTCTATGCTTTTGGCGCGAAGCTTTTTGTGATTCTGCTTTTTCTGCTGGTACTGGTGAACTACGTACTGGGCGAGATGGTCTGGGTGATGCCGGGAAGGCGAAGGAAGGTGCAGCAGCGGCAGATGCTTGTGACGATTGTGACGGTCGACGTGATCGTCCTGATCGTTTTCAAAATTCTTGCTCTGAAAGTGAAGGCATCGCTTCTTCCCCTGGGACTGAGTTTTTATATTTTCAAGATGATCTCTTATCAGGCGGATCTCTACCTGGGCAGGATGCGCAGAAGACCCTCCTTTATGCAGGCGGCGGCATATTTCACAATGTTTCCGCAGATCGCACAGGGTCCGATCATGCGCTTTTCGCAGGGCTGGATCGAGAAACCGACCAATGTAAGACGGCAGACGGTATATATTGAGAGGAGCGTCTCACTTGCCAAAGTTGAGGACGGCATCTGCTTTTTTGCCATGGGCCTGGGAATGAAGATCCTGATCGCCGACAGACTGGGCATACTGTGGAATGAGATCATCAAGATCGGCTTCGAGAGCATTTCCACACCGCTGGCCTGGCTGGGGGCGGTGGGATATTCCCTCGAGCTCTATTTTGATTTCTGGGGATATTCCCTGATGGCGGCCGGCATCGGACTGATGCTGGGTTTCCGCTTTGTACAGAACTTTATCCATCCCTACGCTGCCTGCGGGATCGCGGATTTCTACCGGCGCTGGCACGCGACGCTGGGAAGCTGGTTCCGCGACTATGTCTATATCCCGCTGGGCGGCAGCCGCTGCGGGACTTTTGCAGTCATCCGCAATCTCATGATCGTCTGGCTTCTGACCGGTTTCTGGCACGGAGGAACACTCAACTTCGTGATCTGGGGCCTGGTCCTGGGGCTTTTGATCGTCTGGGAGAAATTTGTCGTGAAGGGTCTGATCAGGAGAGTTCCTCTCATAGGACATCTTCATGTGATCGTCCTCATCCCTCTGACCTGGGTGATCTTCGCGATCAGCGACCTCAAAGAGCTGGGGATCTATTTCACACGGCTGTTTCCTTTTTTTGGAACAGGAACTGCTGTGAATCCGGGTGATTTCGCCAAATATATGGGCATTTACTGGCCGTTTCTGACAGCAGGCATCCTGCTCTGTGTACCTGTTTTTTACAATCTGGTGATCTGGAAACGGAGAAACCCCATTGTCATTGTGCTTTTAGCTGTCGTTTTCTGGTGCAGCGTGTATTTTTCTTCGATTTCAGCAGGCAATCCGTTCATGTATTTCAGCTTCTGAGGACGGAGCGGGTTTTTGCGGCAAAACCGCGAAAAAGGCCTCGAATTTCAGGCGGGTCTGTACAGTTACCAATAATCTGATTTATCAGGGACAATAAAATGTTGATATTTTTGCGCAGGGTCTTGCGAAGGGCACCCCTTCTGGCCTTGATCCTTTTTATCTGGCTTGTACTCACGGTCCTGTCTCTCGTCGGACGGGGCAGGGCATATAAAAATTATTCCACAGAACACGGAAGGCTTCCCGGCCTTTCGATCGTCATGCGCGGGATTCACGACCATGTATATCCCTGGTCCGGGGACAAGGCAGCCTCTTCGTCAGCGGATGCGGATGAAGATATCGAAGCAGATGAAGGCGGAGGATCCGGGGCAGGTCTCAAAGGCGATTCCGGCAGCGGCGCTGTGGGGGAGCAGGATGGTAATAGCGGGACTGAGGCCGGAAAAATAGAAGGCATTGAGGCAGATACAGACTCAAAGCAGGGCCAGAAGCAGGACGGGAAGACGGAGAATCCGGAGAAGTCCGCGGAAGTATCCATGGAGATCCCGGCATCTTCCTGCAGCAAGGTTGTCAGTGCCAAAGATTACGGTGTCGCGGATGAGTCCTATCTGTCGCCCGATGACACTGTCTACAACACGGACAAGGAAGGACTTTTTGCGCCGAACGGGACATATTACAGTCTGCAGGAAGTGGACGACAGCTATTTTGCGGACGCCCTCATGATCGGGGATTCCCGCACAGTGGGTCTGTATGAATATGGGGATATGGCGAACGTGACCTCTTTCATGGCGCGTGAATCGGCTTCGATCTACGATCTGTTCGATGACGACGAGAAGCTGGACTACACACCCAAAGGCAAAGAGACCACCCGGCGCACCCTCAAGGACCTTCTGTCCAAAGCAAAATTCAAAAAGATCTATATTTCAGTGGGCGTCAATGAACTGGGCGTCCCCGATACAAAGGATTATTACGAAGAATTCCGCAAGGTTGTCACAAAGATCAATAAACTGCAGCCGGATGCCCTTATTTATATTCAGGGCATCATGCATGTCTCAAAGAATATGAGCAGCACAGACCGCGTCTATAACAACAGGGCGATCGTGCAGCGCAATAAGGCGATCGCCACACTGGCAAACGGACGCAATATTTTTTATATCGATATGAATGCCGATCTGTGTGATGAAAACGGAGACCTCAAGGAGGAGTTTACCGGCGACGGCATCCATCTGAAGGCAGCTTCCTGTGAGCGCTGGCACAGATTCCTGCGGAAAAATGCCATTGTCATTCCGGGTTCTGCTGAGACGGCATCTTCGGAACAGTGAGGTTCATCATGCGTGAAATGGAATTCAAGATGGAAAGGGAGGGGCTTCTGGAGGCAGGCCAAAAGGTCAGGATCACAGAAGGTGTCCTTCCCAGCAATTATTATTATACGATCGATCCTTCTCTTGCCATGAGCGGTAATTTTCCCTTTAATCAGAGACTTCTGGCCAGGGAGGGCGTGGTGACCGCGATCCGGGAACTTGAAAGCGGGTTTTATGTCACCGTAAGATTTGACGAAGATTAGTTTTATTTGAAGAAGAATTGTCTTCAGACATGTAGTTACACAGGAGTACAAATTCGCTTATGCGCTTTATCAGAAATCTTCTGCTGACCATCATCTGCATCGCGGCAATCGGGGCGGCTGTGCTGTTCGGCTACTTCCGTTTTCGCGGAAACCGCGAAACAAAGCTTTTGTCCAAGGGACTCTCATTGATGGAGCAGGGCAATTACCGCCTCGCCAGAGATCAGTTTGCCGAGGCTCAGCAATATGAAGACCAGATCACCAGATATTTTTCAGACGATTCCATGGAAGAAGATCTCTACAAGTATACGGCGATCTGCGACTTCCGCCTTGGAGAGATCGACGCGGCGGCATCGATCTATGACAGGCTGCTGAGGATCCATCCAAGGGATCCGTCGCTGATGGTTTCCCGCGCTACGGTTTATGCGGCGCAGGGGCAGATGGAGGAAGCTGTCGAACTGTTCGATACAGCCATTGCTATTGATCCGACCAATTATTCCCGTGTCTATACAGCTGCCATGACGCTGCGCGAATACGGCAATAACGATACGGGTTTGAAATATTTTGAGAATCTTCTGGCGGAGCACGATGAAGAAATCGATGATCTGACACGCGGTCAGGCACTTTGTTTTCTCGGACGTTATAAAGAAGCCTCCGCGATTCTGGACTCAGTCGAGAATCCGGATATGCAGACATGCTTTCTTCTGGCCTGCTGCAAGGAATATACCGGAGAACACAAGGAAGCACTCGAACTGATCGCCGATTATTCCGAGGAGATCAGCAGCAGCCCCGAGATGCTCAATCTCAAGGGGACTGCCCTGTGCGGCCTTGGAAAGTATAAAGAGGCGCTCGCCTGTTTTGAGCAGGCGCTTCCTCTCTCTCAGGGAGGGACTGCCCTTCAGCGCAGCATCCTGTTCAACCGGATCGCGGCGGTGGAAAACCTCCGTGATTTCAAGCGTGCAAAAGAACTGGCTGCGGAATATTCCGACAAATACCCCAATGATGAGCGCATGAACCGCGAGAATCAGTTTCTTCAGTCCAGATGATCCGGCGGGACACGAGGTACGGTTCGTACTCTTGATGTGCATCAACATGATTTAAAATATCGCCTTCGGGCGATATTTTTTCATTTTTAGCTTGACGAACACGGATATAATCATTATGTTTAAAAAGACTTTTAAAGTGCACTCTTTACTGTGCAAATTGACGATAAAGCCGGAGAACTGAACCGGGAACCTGCAGAGGAAAGGATTTCCGTCATAGGGGATGTCCCGCAGGCCTGCGCCGGTGCGGTATAAAGCTATGGAAAATGGAGTTAACATATGATTCAAAAACTGATGGATGAGATCAAAATCAAGAATGCGCCTGTTGTTGTAGGACTTGATCCCAACCTTTCGTTTGTGCCCAAACATCTGCAGGATGCTGCATGGGACAAGGTATCGGGCGAGGGAGCTACAGGCGACGAGCTTGCACTGAAGGCTGCGGCAGAGGCTGTCTGGCAGTTCAACAAGGGCATCGTGGATGCAGTATATGATATTATTCCCGCAGTGAAGCCGCAGATCGCCATGTACGAGCAGTTCGGCCTTCCGGGACTTGAAGCCTATGACAAGACGGTGAAATACTGCAGGGAGAAGGGTCTTATCATCATCGGTGATGTGAAGCGCGGTGATATCGGTTCTACATCCGCTTCCTACGCGAAAGCGCATATCGGCAGGATCGGGATCGCCGGAAAAGAGATCCCTGTCTTCGATGTCGATTTCGCGACAGTCAATCCCTATCTGGGATCCGACGGCGTTGAGCCTTTCGTGGATGTCTGCAATGCATGCGACAAGGGCATCTTCGTCCTGGTCAAGACATCCAATCCTTCCAGCGGTGAATTCCAGGATATCCTCACTCAGAGCGGTGTCCCCATGTATGAACTGGTAGGACAAAAGGTCCGCGAATGGGGTGAGAAGTCTATGGACGGCCGCTACAGCAATGTGGGTGCTGTGGTCGGAGCAACCTATCCCGAGCAGGGTGAGAAGCTCAGAAAGCTCATGCCGACTACATTTATCCTGGCACCCGGTTACGGTGCACAGGGCGCGACCGCCAAGGACCTCTCCGCATTCTTTGATGAGGAAGGAGCGGGTGCGATCGTCAACTCCTCCAGAGGCATCATCGCAGCGCATACCAAAGATGTCTATCGCGAGTTCGGCCCTGAGGAATTTGCACAGGCGGCTCGCGCCGCATCGATCGACATGATCGAGGATCTTCGCCGGGCGATCGCGGAACGCTGAGCAGACCGCTGATATATCCGGCTATAAAAAAACACACAACATAGTCTTTCATTTTTACAAAATAAACAAGATCAGGAAGGGGATGCTGATGGAAGAATACAAAAAAGAGTTTATTGAATTTATGGTTGACTCGCACGTCCTGAAGTTCGGCGAATTCACACTCAAGAGCGGGCGCAAATCTCCGTTCTTTATGAATGCAGGCGCTTACAAGAGCGGATCTCAGCTGATCAAGCTCGGCGAATTTTATGCCAGAGCGATCCATGACCGCTACGGACTTGATTTCGACGTCCTGTTCGGACCCGCTTACAAGGGTATTCCCCTCACTGTCGCGACTGTCATGGGAATCAGTAAGCTCTACGGCCGTGATATCCGCTACTGCGCAAACCGCAAGGAGATCAAGGACCATGGCGACAAGGGAATTCTCCTGGGCTCCAAGATCCGCGAAGATGACCGTGTCATGATCATTGAGGATGTCACCACCTCCGGTGCTTCCATCGCCGAGACCGTTCCGATCATCAAAGCCCAGGCGGACTGCGATATCGTCGGCCTCATGGTCTCCCTGGACCGTATGGAAGTAGGACAGGAAGGTACCATCAGCGCTCTTCAGGAGATCAAGCGCAAATACGGTTTCCCGACAAGCGCCATCGTCACGATGAAAGAGGTTACCGAATACCTTTACAATCGTCCGGTTGACGGCAAGGTTATCATTGATGACAAGATCAAGGGCGCCCTGGACAAATATTACGATGAGTACGGTGTGAAATAATCACGGAAGAAAAAGAAAAACGGCCGCCCGGCTGCTGAAATGCGGCCAGGCGGTTTTCATTTTTAGTATTTTTGGCTTTTTGGTTTTTTTGGCATGGAGCAGATAGCTGATGGGTATGAATTTTTTTGCGGATCTGGGCGAGGGTGCTCTGCAGTGCAGCCAGTCACTGGACGGAGAGCGCTTCCGGCTTTCTCTCGAGCGGATCGAAACCATGTGTGAAGAGGAGTGCGCGGCTCCGGCAAGTGTGCCCTTTTTCCGTTACGCAGCGGGCTGGGTGCTGATGCTGCTGGATCACCGCCGCATGCTGGAGGACGGGTCTTTCAACGAGATGGAGATTTCCGGGCTGGAGGAGAAGAACCGTGCTCTGTATGAGGATATCTTTCCGGAAAATTATGGGCACAGCTGGGCGAATCCGGGATTTGCCATTGAGCAGCTGGGCAGTGAGATGGGCCCGGTGATCTCGGCTTTTATGATGGAACTCAGGAGTATGATCTCTCTTGTCTATGAGGGGGATGCTGAGCGCTTTTTGATCCGCATGGAGCTTCTTCTGGAGATATATTTTGCTTTTGTGACGGTTTACAGCGAGTATAAGGCAGAGGCAGAGGACAGGGAGGAATCATCTGGAAATGACCAGATGATTGGCGGAAACAGGGCCCGGAACAGGGCCCGGGCGGATGCAATGCCGCCGGCGGAACACATCCGTGAGAAGATCCGTCAGTTTCTGGAGGATTATGCCCGGGATGAGACTCTGGTACGCGTGCAGAGGAACCTTGTGGGCGGCAGCGTCCCGGAGCGCATCATCGGAGAGTGGTACCTTCCCGGGGATATGAGGTGTCTGTACCGGTACGGCGCCTATGTGTCGGAGAATGAAAAGGGGGTCTTCACTTACCTGGAGAATCTGGATGACGAGACGATCGCCCGGATGGCGGACACCTGGACGGAGGGCTTCAGGATCGGATTTGAAGTGACCGGCAAGGATCTGTCGATCCGCAAAAGAGCGGGCCTCTTGTATCATATAGGTTTCGAGCGGGTCGTGAAGCGGGCGGTCGAAAATCTGAAGAAGATCGGTCTTGAAGCGGTGATTCCCGGGATGCAGGGAAATCTTTTCACCCAGCATCTGGGGCGCGGCGGAGGAGGATATTCGACAACTCCGGCCAACCGGCAGTACGGCTATGATCACAGGGAGGATCTGGCACTCTTTTTCAACGATGTCCTGAGGAGCAGACGTTCGCATGCCCTGCAGCAGGCTTATAAGGAACTGGAGAAAGAGATTGTCCTGTACGCCGGCCCTCTTGTGATGGAGACCTTCGGCGAAAAGCCTTTTTCTCCCGTCATGCACGAGGGATATGCCCGCTTTTCAAAGGCGCAGCAAAAAAAGATCGCCCGCTGCAGGCAGGAGGCGGATCTTCTCTATGACCGGGCAGTGATCGGGCGGGAGAGGAGCTTTACCATCATAGCCTTCCCGATACCGGAGATCACAAAGGGGTATGCGGACGGGGATCTGAAGGCTTCTTTTGATGAGATCTTCCACGCTGTCATTGAGATAAACACTCTGGACTATATGACTTATCGGGATGTGCAGGCGCACATCATCGACGTGCTGGATACCGCGCAGAGTATCCATGTTCTGGGAGCGGGTGAGAACAGGACAGACCTGAGAGTCCGTCTGCAGATGCCTGAAGACCCGCAGAAACAGACGATCTTTGAGAACTGTGTGGCGGATGTCAATATCCCCGTGGGCGAAGTGTTTACAACACCTGCCCTGGAGGGGACCGAGGGCCTTCTGCATGTGACAAGGGTCTATCTGAACGGCCTGCTTTTCGAGGACCTTGCCATCCGCTTTGAGAAGGGACGGATCGCGGATTACAGCTGCGGAGGTTTTCCGACGCCTGAGGAGGGCAGGAAATATATCGAGGAAAATATCCTTTTCCACCACGAGACACTGCCCATGGGCGAGTGCGCGATCGGAACCAATACCACGGCCAGTGTCCTGGCCGAAAAGCTGGGATTTCTGGAGAGGCTGCCCATACTCATAGCCGAGAAGACAGGACCGCACTTTGCCGTGGGTGACACCTGTTACAGCCACGAAGAAGAAAACCGCGTCTACAATCCGGACGGAAAAGAGATCTTTGCCAAGGAGAATGAATATTCTCTCATGCGGGAAACAGATCCTGAGCGGGCTTATTTCGGGTGCCATACTGACATTACGATTCCTTATGAAGAGGTCGGACTTCTGGCCGCAGTGCGTGCGGACGGCAGGCAGATCCCCCTGATCCGGGACGGAAAGTTCGTCCTGGAGGGAACGGATATCCTGAATCTGCCCTTTGCTGAAAAAGTGCCTTCTCTGTAAAGTTTCTGTCCCGCGCCGCCTTACAAGTACACATCAAACGCCTTGGGCACGCTCTCGCTCTACCCTCGCTGGCAGCGGTACTAAGGCCGCTAAAAATCAGCGGCCAAGTACCGGCCGCTCGCCAAGGCCCTTCAGCTGTTTGTGCAGCTTGACGAGACTCAGAGCCAACAGGTACATTTTGACCTTTACATCATTATTCTGCCGCGGCAATAGTTACTTGCATAGAAAGCATTTTTTGATTAAACTACAGGCAGTGCATATGTGTAAAATGTTATCTGCAGACTGCCCCGGGATCCGGGATGCTTTGCAGAGAATCCGGAAAAATGAGCTGAAAAACAGCTGAAAAGAGGTGCAGGATATTTGCAATCATGCAGTATGTAATGTATTATGTTTTTCTGCACAATATCAGAAAGGAAAGGTAGCATAAATGGCACAAGTTGGAATTGTGATGGGCAGTGATTCGGATCTGTCCGTAATGAAAAAGGCAGCAGAAGTTCTGGATGAGCTCGGGGTAAGCTATGACATGAGGATCATATCCGCGCATCGCGAGCCCGATGTGTTTTTTGAGTATGCCAAGGGAGCCGAGGCGGCCGGCACCAAGGTCATCATCGCCGGCGCAGGCATGGCGGCTCATCTGCCGGGCATGTGCGCGGCATTGTTCCCGCTCCCGGTCATCGGTGTTCCCATGCACACCACATCCCTGGGCGGCCGCGATTCTCTGTACTCGATCGTCCAGATGCCCAGCGGCATCCCCGTTGCGACTGTCGCCATCGGCGGCGCAAAGAACGCAGGTATCCTGGCGGCAAAAATGCTGGCGATCTCGGATGAGGCGCTTCTGCAGAGACTGAAAGATTTCTCACAGCGCCAGCTTGAGGAAGTGCAGAAGAAGGATGCGCATCTGCAGGAAGCCGGATTCCGCAATTATTGAGGATCATTACGTCCCGACCGAATCCACAACAGTTCGAAAAACTGGAACATTGCGTCCCGCCCCAAACCACAATAATTCGAAAAACTGGAATTTTGAAATTTTTACGACGGTGAATCCCGGCGGACAGACAAGACACCTGCCGGGGTATAACATGATGAAGAACATGATCATTACCAAAGCGAACATAAGGAGACCCGCATAACATGATGGATTATAAGAGTGCCGGCGTTGATATCGAAGCCGGATATCGCAGTGTAGAACTGATGAAGGCGTATGTCGCAAAGACCATGCGTCCGGAAGTAATGGGAGGACTCGGAGGATTTTCGGGCGCCTTCTCTCTGGCAAAGATCAAAGAGATGGAAGAACCGATCCTGCTGTCCGGAACTGACGGCGTCGGAACAAAGCTCAAACTTGCTTTCCTGATGGACCGGCATGATACGGTCGGTATCGACTGTGTCGCCATGTGTGTCAATGACGTGGCGTGCGCGGGCGGAGAGCCCCTCTTTTTCCTTGACTATATTGCCTGCGGCAAGAATGTCCCCGAGAAGATCGCGCAGATCGTCAAGGGTGTCTGTGACGGCTGCGAGCAGGCGGGAGCTGCCCTGATCGGCGGCGAGACAGCGGAAATGCCCGGTTTTTATCCTGTGGACGAGTATGACCTGGCAGGCTTCGCAGTGGGTGCGGCAGACAAAAAGGACCTGATCACCGGTGCGGAGATCTGTCCCGGCGATGTCCTGGTCGGCATTGCTTCCTCCGGCGTCCATTCCAACGGCTTCTCCCTGGTGCGCAAGGTTTTTGACGTCAACGAAGAGAATCTGCGCGAATTTTATCCGGAACTGGGCGAGACCCTGGGTGATGCGCTTCTTCGTCCCACAAAGATTTATGTGCGCGCGCTCCGCAGTGTCCGCCAGGCGGGTGTCACGATCAAGGGCTGCAGCCATGTGACCGGCGGCGGTTTTTATGAGAATATTCCCAGAATGCTCCCCGACGGTGTGCGTGCCTGTGTGAAAAAGGACAGCTATGAGGTTCCTGCGATCTTTAAGCTGCTGCAGAAGCGCGGCGGGATCGAGGAACACATGATGTACAATACCTTCAATATGGGAATCGGCATGGTCCTTGCAATGAAGGCTGAGGATGCGGACAAGGCCATCAGCGCCCTCGAGGCGGCAGGCGAGAAAGCTTACCTGATCGGCAGCATTTCCGCGGGAGAAAAAGGAGTCGACGTATGCTGAGAGTAACAGTCTGTGTTTCCGGCGGCGGGACAAACCTGCAGGCGATCATCGACCGTATCCAGGACGGAACGATCCGCAATGCGCAGATCGTCCAGGTGATCAGCAACAATGCGGGTGCCTATGCGCTGGAGCGTGCCGCAAAGGCAGGCATTCCCGGCTGCTGTGTATCCCCCAAGGATTATCCGGACCGCGAGGCCTTTAACGAGGCTCTGTTGGCTAAGATCAACGAAGTATCCCCGGATCTCATCGTTCTGGCGGGCTTTATGGTCGCTGTCCCTAAGCAGATCTGCGCGGCTTATGCCGGAAAGATCATCAATATCCATCCGGCCCTGATCCCTTCCTTCTGCGGAAAGGGTCATTACGGCCTGCACGTCCATGAGAAGGCCCTGGAGCGCGGCGTTAAGGTGACCGGCGCAACAGTGCACTTTGTGGACGAGAATCTCGATACGGGACCGATCATCCTGCAGAAGGCGGTCGACATTATGGAAGACGATACGCCCGAGACACTGCAGCGCCGCGTCATGGAGCAGGCGGAGTGGGTGATCCTGCCCCGTGCCATCGACCTGATCGCGGCCGGCAGGGTCAGAATAGAAGGCCGCAGGACCCGGATTTCCTGATATAGTGAGATAAAGAATCAGTTTTTTTGCAGGAGGAAAAAGACTTGGCAGAGAAGAAAATGGACATGAAGGTACTGCTCGTCGGCGGAGGCGGCAGAGAACATGCGATCGCGGATGCGATCCTGCGCAGCAGCCGTGTGGCGAAGCTGTATTGCGCTCCCGGCAACGCCGGCATTGCACGTATTGCCGAGTGCGTTCCGATCGGGACCATGGATTTCGCAGCACTGACGGCTTTTGCAAAAGAGAAAGAGATCGATCTCACTGTCTGCAGCATGGACGATCCGCTCTGCGCAGGTATTGTGGATGCTTTTGAAGCAGAGGGACTGCGTATTTTCGGCACGCCCGCAAACGCCGCTATCATCGAAGGAAGCAAAGCTTTTTCCAAGGATCTGATGAAAAAATACGGCATTCCGACCGCGGCCTATGAGACCTTCGATGACGCGGACAAGGCGCTGGCCTATCTTGAGACAGCTTCTTTTCCCATCGTTCTCAAAGCTTCCGGACTTGCCCTGGGCAAGGGCGTCCTGATCTGCGAAGATCTGGCATCCGCAAAGGACGGGATCCGCGAACTGATGATGGACAAGAAGTTCGGCGATGCCGGAAACAGCGTTGTCATCGAACAGTTCATGACCGGCCGGGAGGTCTCCGTGCTTGCTTTTGTTGACGGAAAGCATTATCAGCTGATGACTTCCTCACAGGACCACAAGCGCCAGGGAGACGGTGACACCGGCCTCAATACCGGCGGCATGGGAACATTTTCTCCCAGCCCCTTCTATACACCTGAGATCGATGCCTGGTGCCGTGAGAACATTTACGACAAGACCGTCGCAGCCATGGCTGCGGAGGGACGGCCTTTCCGCGGTGTCCTCTATTTCGGCCTTATGATGACACCTGACGGCCCCCGCGTTCTCGAGTACAATACACGTTTCGGCGATCCCGAGACCCAGGTTGTCCTGCCCCGCATGAAGACAGACATCATCGATGTGATGGAAGCCTGCATCGACGGCACTCTGGACCAGATCGATCTTGAGTTCTATGACAACGCGGCTGTCTGCGTCGTCATCGCTTCCGGCGGCTATCCCGAGAGCTATGAGAAGGGCAAGATCATCACCGGTCTCGAGAAATTTGACGGCCAGACACAGTATCGCTGCTACCATGCAGGGACCGCCTTTGACAAGGACGGAAATACCGTGACCAGCGGCGGCAGAGTGCTGGGCGTTGTTGCCATCGGCGGCACACTCAAAGAGGCCCGTGCAAACGCATACGAGGCAGTCAAAAATGTGCACTTTGACAAGATGTACATGCGCAGCGATATCGGCAAAGCGATCGATGCTGTCTGAAGGTATCTGTATATACCCTGTCAGGGGCAGTCTGATCAGTAATATCTGAACAGGAATATTAAAAAAACGCCGGTAAGCTTAATCAATAAGTGCGAGAAATATTTCCATAAAAGCGTATCTGGTGTTATAATGATAGTTGGTGTTATCGCAGGGGACAGACTGTCCCCGGGGAGGATAAGACCGGAACCCTTAAACTGCCGGATCAGACCGCATGCAGGACAGGAATCATATGATCCCGGACTGCCGGTATGACCCGGACAGGGTATAGTTACTGTGAACAGCACCGCCGGAGTCATCAGCTCCGGCCCTGGAGGGAGATAATGAAAAACACGAAACTGGGACGCAGAAATGCCGGCAGACTTACAGCGGCAGCTGTGGCACTTGCGGCAGCCTTTATTCTGGCAGTGATGCCTGCTGCAGCCGCTACGATCAATGCCACGGATGTTACGATTCGTAATACCGCCGAGGACAAATCTGATTATTCTAATGCCATCGGCGTTTTGAACGAGGGAGATCAGGTAACTGTTCTGTCCAGGACAACGGATGCGTCCGGGATCGAGTGGTTCTATATTGAGCTTGAGAACGGAAACAAGGGCTATGTAAAAGCGCAGTGGGTCAGCAATGACGGAGCAGGTGTTCCGGAAGAGGAATCCGCTCCGGCACAGGAGGCCGCTGAACAGGAAGCTGCCGAACCGGAAACCGATGAGCAGGAAGTCGATGAAGAAGATATCATCGATGAGGAAGACCTTCTTGATGACGACTGGACTGAGGAAGATACAGCAGCGGGCACCCCTGCTTCAGAAAATGATGCAGCAGCTGCCGCTGAAGATTCTGTCGCGGAAGATCAGGATACGCCTGCTGTTGACAACGGCCAGGCCTATGATCCTTACACGGATCCCAATGCGCAGTATGTTATCAATTACATGACTGAAGAAGACGGAACCGGTGCCTGGTATGTATACAACTATGACACTGACAAGCGCATCCGCATGGGTGATCTGGAAAAGCTCAGCGACGCTCAGAATGCGGCACAGAAGAGTGCGGCTTCTGCCGGCAGGTGGCGCACGATTGCCTGTATCCTTCTGATTCTCCTGATCGCATTGCTTGTTTTTCTTTACATTGTTCTTCGCAGAAATTCCGGGGACCCTGCTCCTTCCAGAAGAAACCGCAGACAGACAAGAGCAGCCCGCGATGACGATGATGACGAGGACGATGACATGTCTGACTGGGAGGATGAGGATGATTCTTCCTCCGATGAGGACGAAGCTGCTCCTTCCAAAGCTGAAGTCGATGAGGACGAAGAAGATTCCTATGACATTGAGGATGAGGAAGAAGAGTCCTACGATGATGATTCCTATGATGAGGATGACGAAGACGAGGAAGACGAAGAAGACGACGAGGACGATTACGAAGATGATGATGACGAGGAAGAGACTCCTCGCAAAGGCGGATTCTTCAGCATGCTGAGAAACATGTTCGCTTCGGATGATCTGGATGATGATTATGACGAAGATGAAGATGATGAAGATGATGAAGACGAGGAAGACGACGAAGACGACGACTTCGAGGATGACGAGGACGATTACGAAGACGAGGAAGATGACGATGAAGAGGAAGAGGAAGAAGAAGAAGCTCCTCCTGTGAGAAAACAGCGCAGAAAGCCTCAGGCCTCCTCCGCGAAGACCGGTTCATCAACCCGCCGCAGGACCCGTCCCGCCCGCAAGATCGAATTCGACGAAGAGGCAGACTATCCCGAGGATGTGGATCTGATCCCTGCAGGCGGCTGGAAGAAGGAAGCAGATTCTGCAGCTGCAGAGACTGCCGGAAAAGCTGCTGAAGAGGCAGTTGAGGCCGCAGCTCCCAAAAAGGCAGCTGCTCAGAAAGCTCCCCGCAGACAGCCCGTTGAAGAGACTGTCGATGATGACGATGAAGAGTTTTTCGCGGACGACGATGACGACATGGAATATTCCTTCCTCAACAGCTCATCCAGGCGCGGTTCACGCAAGTAAGTTCACGCCGTCATTTCATATGATCCGGTCGGTCTGTGACCGGTAATGATGCATCTTGACAGAGCATGTCACGTGTTATATTATACATATAACAGTACATGCTCTGTTTTATTGCCTGAAGGCGGGCAGACTTTGCTCTGCAGACTGCGGTTTTACCATCATACCTGCGCAGGCCGCCGACAGCAGGCAAAAGCGGCGATAAGGATGCTGTGCCGGGTTTCGCTTCAGAGCATGTGGAAGAAAATGGAGGGATATGCTATGCTAATCAAGATCGACTTTAGCAGTGATGAAGCGATTTACCAGCAGCTGTGCAACCAGATCATTCTGGGGATTGCGACTGCGGCTCTGGAGGAAGGACAGGCGCTTCCCTCGGTCCGGCAGATGGCGGATGAGATCGGCATTAATATGCATACAGTCAACAAGGCCTATTCGATTTTGAGACAGGAGGGCTTTGTCAAAATGGACCGCAGACGCGGGGCTGTGATCTCAGTCGATGTGGACGCTATGCGGGCGCGGACGCAGCTGGAAAAGGACCTTCGAAAACTGCTGGCACAGGCAAGGTGCCGCAATATGACCAGGATGGAGCTTCATCGAATGGTGGACAGTATTTACGACGACTATGAATGAGAAGTATAACGCAGAGAACAATACTGCAGGACAGAGGAAGAAAACGATTTCATGAAGGATAATTATACAAAAAATGCACTTGCTGCACTCAGGGCGGCCAAGAGCGCTTCAAAAAAGGCCAATCAGAATTATGTCGGAACAGAGCATCTTATTCTGGGCCTGGCGCAGGAGCCGGACGGTGTGGCATCCAGGATTCTCGCTGAGAACGGCGTGACGCAGAAGCGGCTGGAAGAAATGATCACCCAGTTGAATATTCACCCGGGCAGCCTCGCGCTTCTTGACCACGAAGGATATTCTCCCCGCTGTCAGAAAGTGCTGCATATGGCACGCGTTCAGGCGGACAGGTACCGCTCTGACCAGACGGGAACCGAGCATATTCTCCTGGCCATCATTCTTGAAAGGGAGAATGTTGCCCTGAAGATTCTGGAGGCCATGGGGATCAATATCTCCAAGATCTATTTTGAGATTCTGGCGGCCATGGGAGAGGATCCTGCTGCGCACAGGGATGACCTGCAGGGCGGGGCCGGTTCTCCCGAGCAGCGCGGTATTCTCGAGCAGTTCAGCCGCGACCTCACTCAGATGGCCTATGACGGCAGGCTTGATCCTGTGATCGGACGTGAGGATGAGATCCGCCGCGTGATCCAGATCCTGAGCCGGAGGACCAAAAACAATCCGGTCCTGATCGGTGAGCCCGGCGTCGGCAAGACCGCGGTCGTCGAGGGACTTGCCCGCAGGATCGTGTCCGGTGACGTGCCGGCTTCTGTGCGCGATAAGCGCCTGCTGACACTGGACCTCTCCGGAATGGTCGCGGGCACCAAGTACCGGGGTGAGTTCGAAGAGAGGATCAAACGCGTCATCGAGGAGGTGACAGCGGATAAAAATATCATATTGTTTATTGATGAGCTGCACACTCTGATCGGAGCAGGCGGCGCCGAAGGCTCTCTGGATGCTTCCAATATTCTCAAGCCCTCGCTCTCCCGCGGTGAGGTACAGCTGATCGGTGCTACGACGATCACGGAATACCGAAAATATGTGGAAAAGGATGCCGCGCTCGAGCGCCGTTTCCAGCCGGTCCAGATCGAGGAACCGACGCCGGAACAGACGGTTGAGATCCTCAAGGGCATTGTCCACATTTATGAGGACCACCACGGAGTAAAGGTGGAGGAAGATGCTCTGCAGACGGCGGTCGATCTCTCTGTCCGCTATATCAATGACCGCAATCTGCCTGATAAGGCGATCGATGTGATCGACGAGGCCTGTGCGGCAGTCCGGCTCAGTTCCGGGGACAGCGGGAATAAAATGATCGCTCTGGAGGAGAAGATCCGCGATACGGATGCCCTTCTGGCCAAAGCCTTTATGGAGGGCGACCTGAATGAAGCGCGCTCTCTGCGCAAAGAACAGGATGCTTTAGTCAAAAAGCTGGACAGTCTCAAAAACAGAAAGGAACGCGGACAGAGCGGAAAGGCGGTTCCTGTTACGGCAGAGGATGTCGCTTCCGTTATCTCCATCTGGGCAAAAGTGCCTGTCACCCGTCTGACAGAGCGGGAGAGTTCAAGGCTCCTGCGCCTGGAGGATGAGCTGCACAAGCGTGTCATCGGGCAGGAAGATGCTGTGGACGCCGTTTCCCGCGCCATCCGGCGAGGACGTGTCGGACTGCAGAATCCGGATCGGCCGATCGGATCCTTCCTCTTCCTTGGTCCCACCGGTGTGGGCAAGACCGAACTCTCCAAGGCGCTGGCCGAGGTCATGTTCGGCTCGGACAAGGATCTGATCCGCATAGATATGTCTGAATATATGGAGCAGTATGCGGTCTCCAAGATCATCGGTTCCGCACCCGGCTATGTGGGCTATGAAGAGGGCGGCCAGCTCTCGGAAAAAGTCCGCCGCCACCCCTATTCGGTCGTACTGTTTGACGAGATCGAAAAAGCCCATCCTGATGTCTTCAATATCCTGCTGCAGATTCTGGACGAGGGTCATATCACGGATTCCCAGGGCCACAAGGTCAATTTCAAGAATACCGTGATCATCATGACCTCCAATGTCGGAGCCCAGAGGATCATAGCTCCCAAGACGCTGGGATTTGCGGACAAGCCTACCAAAGAGCAGGACTATGAGCGCATGAAAAAAGGCGTCATGGACGAGGTCAAAAAGATCTTCCGGCCTGAGTTTATCAACCGTATCGATGAAATCAGGGTGTTCCATGCTCTGAGCCATGAGGAGATGGGGCAGATCACCATGCTCCTTGCTTCCGACCTCATCAAACGGGCTAAGTCTCAGCTCGGCATCGATCTCAAGATCACAGCGGCCCTGCGAAATCATATCGTAGATAAATACTCCGACGACAAGATGGGCGCCCGTCCTCTCAAGCGCGCGATCCAGTCTGTCATCGAGGACCCGCTCTCCGAGAAGATCCTGGCGGAAGAGTTCACTGCGGGCTGCACAGTCACTGCAGGTTACCGCGGGGGCCAGGTGACCTTTACCGGCTCGAGGAAGAAAAGCGGAAAAGAAACGGTAGAAGAAGACAAGGGGCAGGAGCAAAGGGAAGAAACCGAGGAAGAGAAAAAGGAAGCCTGAGCTGCTGTCTCAGTAAAGATAATGAAAAATGGCAAAGAAGATCAAGACAGTTTTTTTCTGCAGCAGCTGCGGACATGAGTCAGCCAAATGGCTTGGTCAGTGTCCCGCCTGCAAAGAGTGGAATACAATGGTGGAAGCCCCCGCGCCGGCAAAGACGGCGGGGGCTTCTGCTGCAGCCTTGTCTGCGGCACACACGGGGATCCGCCGGAAACCTGTGCCTCTCTCCGCGGTCGAAGAGACGGGGGAGGAGCGCTTTTCCACCGGCTTTACCGAGCTTGACCGGGTGCTGGGAGGCGGCCTGGTCGCCGGTTCCATGGTTCTTTTGGGCGGCGACCCCGGCATAGGCAAATCCACCATCCTGCTGCAGGCCGCCAGAAATCTGGCGGCTTCCGGCATCGACATCATCTATATTTCCGGTGAAGAATCCCTGCACCAGATCAAAATGAGAGGAAAAAGGATCGGAGATATTTCCGACCGTCTGCGTTTTCTGTGTGAGACAGATCTGGATTCCATTACCGCAACGCTCCAGGAGGAGAAACCGGGCCTGGCGATCATCGACTCGATCCAGACCATGTACAGCGCCCAGGTGCAGGCATCCCCGGGAAGTATCGCCCAGATCCGTGAGACCACCGGAATTCTGCTGCGCCTGGCAAAAGAGACCGGCATCACATTTTTCCTGGTGGGGCATGTGACAAAGGACGGAAATGTGGCCGGCCCAAGGGTGCTCGAACACATGGTGGACGCAGTTCTCTATTTTGAGGGCGACCGCTATGCTTCCTACCGCATTCTGCGGAGCGTCAAGAACCGTTTCGGGTCCACCAACGAGATCGGTATTTTCGAGATGCGGGGCGACGGACTTTCGGAAGTGCTCAATCCGTCGGAATTTCTGCTCAGCGGACGCCCCCACGATGTGGGCGGGAGCGTTGTCACCTGCTCTATGGAGGGGACCAGGCCGCTGCTCCTGGAGGTACAGGCACTGGTCTGCCACACCAATTACGGCTACCCCAAGCGCCAGTCCACCGGCACGGATTTTAACCGCGTGAGCCTTCTCATGGCTGTCATCGAGAAGCGGCTGGGCATACCCATGTCCCAGCATGATGCCTATATAAACCTCGCCGGAGGCATCCGGCAGACAGAACCTGCTCTGGACCTGGGGATCGTGATGGCCATTATGTCCAGTTTCCGGAACCTGCCTGTGGACGACCACATGATCGTTTTCGGAGAAGTCGGCCTCAGCGGTGAGGTGCGCGCAGTATCCATGGCTCAGATGCGCGTGCAGGAGGCGGCCAAGATGGGCTTTACCGCCTGCGTCCTTCCCCGTAGCAATATGCGCCGCCTGCAGGTACCCCAGGGCATGCGCCTGATTCCCGTCAGTTCTTTGGCGGAGCTGATCGATGTCTTTTGATCTTGTATTGAGATGATAGATAATGCGAAACGGTTTTTTAAAGATACAGCTTTTGGAAGTTATATTTTTTTAAGATAATAGAGATACTATGATGTAAAGGTCAAAAGGTATCCAATGGCTCTGAGTTTCGTCAAGCTGCACAAACAGCCGAAGGGCCTTGGCGAGCGGCCGGTATACCGCTGCCAGCGAGGGTAGAGCGAGAGCGTGCCCAAGGCGTTTGTGCAGCTTGACGAGACGGTGTTCACTTAACCACCTTTTGACCTCAACATCATACTATAGATGATTTAGAGAAAGGAAAGAGAAATGGCCATTAATCCCATGCAGCTTGTCAAGTTCAGATCACAGCTCAACGATTTCCGGAAACGCCATCCGGGATTTGCCGCTTTTGTCCGTGCGGTCAGGAAGAAAGGCGTTCCTGAAAATTCCGTTCTGGAAGTGAAGATCACAAGACCTGACGGAGAGGATATGACCACCAACTTCCGGGTTACTGCCGAGGATCTCGATCTGATCCGAATGATCAGCGAACTGGGCTGATGAATGCATACTGCAAGTAAGAGTCAAAGGGGATAAAATACCTGACTGCAAGGAATAAAAAAGCCCTGCAGCCTATCTGTGAGATTTGCATATCAAACAGATGGCTGCAGGGTTTTTTGTGTTTTCAGAAATCAATCCCCGGTCAGGCTATGCCTTGTTTCCGGTCATTCTTTACCAGCCGGTGATCAGGCTGTATCCGATTACAGGCGGGGCGCTGACCCATATTGTTCAGGCTATGCCCGACTGCCGGTCAGAAGTTTTCGGCGTGGATCTCGAAGTAAGCCTGAGGATGGTTGCAGACAGGACAGACATCGGGAGCGGAGGGGCCGACTACGATGTGGCCGCAGTTGCCGCATTCCCAGATACGGTCGCCGTCTTTGGAGAAGACAAGGCCGCCCTTGACGTTCTCAAGCAGCTTGCGATAGCGTGCTTCATGCTCTTTTTCAATGGCCGCGACCATCTCGAACAGATCAGCGATCTCGTTGAAGCCTTCCTCGCGGGCGTCCTTTGCGAAACCGGGATACATCTCGGTCCATTCCTCGTGCTCGCCTTCAGCTGCGATCTCGAGATTATCAGCAGTGCCGTGTACGCCTTCAAGAATCTTGTACCAGATCTTGGCGTGCTCTTTCTCATTATCGGCGGTCTGCAGGAAAAGCTTGGCGATCTGCTCATAGCCGTCTTTTTTGGCCTTGGAAGCAAAATAGGTATATTTGTTTCTGGCCATGGACTCGCCTGCAAAAGCTTCCATAAGATTGTCGAAAGTCTTGGTTCCGATCAGGTTTTTTCCGAGAGATGCATAGTAATCAGTTGCCATAGTAGCCTCCTTTACAAAAAAACGTATTATGAAAGCGTTGCGTGTAAGATCCCTGAGTTCAAGGATCTTATACGGTAACAGTGTTGGATGTTTCATTGATATGATATCACATTGACACGTGGTTAATAAATGCTAACTGGCTGCAGGGAATAAGATTCGTCTGTTTGGAGTTATTGATTTTCGGCTGTCCGGAAACCACATAAAGAGAGGGTGAGTTTGTGCTTTTTTTCTGCATTGATCCGTCGTGTATCTCGCGTTTCAGGCGGGTCTGTACAGTTAACCAATTGACCGCATTATGGGTGCGGACAAAAGAAAAGGCTTTCCCCCAAAGAAAAATAGATGTATGATATTAATGATTGTTTTTTTGACTGATTTGTCTGCGTGAGTCCTGCGTTTTGTGTGCAGGAGGAGAGCTTCCATGGTTTTTTATGACAATTTGTATGTGAGTCCCAGGATCCGCAAACCGCGGCAGATCAAAAAGGACCTGCTGCGCGGCAAGGGCCATCTGTCAATCTATGTCCTTCTGCTCGCAAAAGGACCCGAGGGCAGGCCGCAGCTGGAGATCATGCACTGTGCAAATCTACAGACACAGTATTATCGGGTGCACGAGCCCTTTATCGTGGGAATCGCAGAGGGCAAGGCCGATGCCGTGGATATGGTGGATGCCCTCACAACAGAATCTTTTAACATGACCGGACAGTGGAATGCCGCAGAATACCTGGCATCCAGGGCCGGTTTTGAGGGGTGACGGATATTTGCGTATCCGGCCCGTAGTTTTCATCATACATGTTCGCAGTCGCGAGACCATGGCCGCATGTATGGTTTAGAAAGTAGTTGGGATCAATAGGAGAGAAGTGATTGATGGCAGTTTTGTTGACTGTACTGAAAGTGCTGGGGATCGTGTTCCTGGTGCTGCTGGCAGTGCTCATCATCCTGATGCTGTGCGTTCTTTTCGTTCCTTTCCGCTACTCGTTTTCAGGTGCGATCGATGACCCGGAGGGAAGCACCCGTGTTTTCCACCTGGACCCGAAAAAAGATATATCCGCAGCCGGCGAGGTGCGATGGCTCCTGGGAGCATTTCATTTTACAACGGCTGTGGGCGGAGGTGATGATCAGACCGGTCTGGTCCGCATGGATCTCCGCATCTTCGGAAAGCGGGTTCCTGTCGATCAGTTTTTGAAACGTGCAGAACATGAAGATGAGGAAGAAAAGAAAGAGGAAACCGGGACACCCGGAGAAAAGAAGTCACTGGAGGAAAAGATTGAGGCTGTCCTGAGGCGTGTGGAAAAGCTGTATCTCAAAATGGAGGATGTGCTCAATGTCCTTCACTCGCAATACGGTGAGCGGGCCAAAAGTGTGGTCTTGTCCCGCATCCTGCATATGATCGAAAGCGTGCTCCCCTCCGAATGGGGAATGACCGGTGTCATCGGACTGGGTGATCCGGCCCGCAGTGCCAAAGTCTTTGCAGTACAGGGTTTCCTTTATCCGGTCACTGCCGGACATGTCGCAGTGGGAACGGATTATGAACTGTACCGCTATGACCTGCGCGGCGCCGCACGGGGAGCAGTGCAGCTCTTCCCCTTCCTGTACGGCGGAATACGGATTCTGCTCTGTAAAGATGTGCGCCGTGTGATAAGCAGGATCCGCCGCGGACCCTCATCCGGCCACAGGTACGGAAACGGCAGTAAAAACGGGGAAAAGAAGGGCTGATTATATGCTGATACGGCATGAAGTCGGACAAAGGCGTTCAATATAACTAAAATGCTCTGTTTAAACAATCAATAAAAAACACTCAATTTAACAAGAGAGATTATTTCAGTAGAATTTATACAGAAACAGAGAAAACAGAACAGGAAGAACAGAACAGGAAGAACAGGTATAGATGTTGAGGCAGTAAAGCTCAATGCCTTACAGGCATGAAGCCGAAACAGTCGGGAACATCGGGATATTTTCAGGAAAGGATCGGATAAAGATGGAAGAGAGGAAGAACGGCAATGGCAACGGAAACGGACTGAAGCTGAACGGCTCAAAGCAGAACAATTTCAGTCAGGTTCTCGAATCGCTGATGGAGGGAGCGCAGGGTGTGCTCACTTCCCGCACAGTGGTGGG